>JBGAMU010000184.1:0-2958 GCA_044222685.1 Burkholderiaceae bacterium | reverse complement strand
GGCAGCGCACGCAGGCCCGATAGACCGGGATGCGACGCGGCCTGCGCGGCCACCGCGCCGAGCGCGGTGCGTGGCGAAGCAGCAATCGCCGACGAAGCGCTGTCGGGCGCGGGCGCCGGCAGGCCGGCGCAGCCGGTCAAGGGCAGCAGGCCGACGCACAGCGCGAGCAGCAGGGCGGCGGGGCGCAGCATGGCGGTGGCCGTGCGGCAGCGCCACGCGGCGAGTCGGTGGATGACGAGCTGTTGGCTTGTCATGACAGCGGTCGCAAGGTCGCGCGCGCTAGCGTGCAGGAGCCACCATCGCGGTGGCCAGCGCCAACGGCGCCGCGGCGGGATCGGCGGCGTCCGATAGCCGCCCCTCGGCGAAGGCGAAGTGCCGCGCCGAGCGCACCACCTGGGCCTCGAAGGCCAGCGACTGTGTGGCCAGCGCCAATGAGAGGAACTTGACCGACAGCTCGAGCGTGACGACGACGTCGGTGTCGTAGTGCCCCAGGCCGGCGAGGACGAAGGCGGCGTCGAACCCAGCGGCGATCGCGCCCCCGTTGATGGCCGCGGTGCCGCCGCCGCCGAGCGCACCGGTGTCGAGCGTGGCGAACGACACGATCGCGCGGCCGGGCTCGGCGAAGCGGCCCTCGAAGCCGAACCAGTGGATCTCCCGTCGCGCGTTGAACTGCCGCAGCTGCTCGCTGCGCTGGTGCCTCGACAGTCGGAAGGCAATGGGCATGGTCTGCATGGCGGGGGCTCCTGCCGGGGGCTCAGGTCGGCGACAGATAGACGAACCGCATTCCGCTCATCCACTGGGTGAACTGCGGTTTGAAGTCCAGCTGCCGGTAACGCGGCTCGCCGAACACCAGGTGATCGCGCTTGGCATCGAAGTCACGCAGCGCCGTGGCGTCCGCCTTGGTGAACGACTCGGCGGCCGCGTTGCGGTCGATGCCCTGGCCGATGGTATTGAGCACCGGCATACGGATCCAGGGCTGGCGCGCCAGGCTCGCCAGCCGACGCAGACCGAGCCGCGACATCAGCGCCAGGTTGGCGGCCAACGAGGGACGGGTCGGCCGATCGATCCCTCCCTGCACGATGGGCTGGCCGGACAGCACGTCGCGCACCTGGAAGCCGACCGCGCGCGACGCGCACTCGATGCGGCTGTCGGACAGGCGGGCATTCAGGCCTAGCAACTCGCGGTTGTAGGCCACCACCGTCGGCGTGTTGTTCCACAGGCCGTGGCACAGCATCTGCACCTCGGGACGGGTCAGCATCAATTCGAGCAGGCTCAAGCGGTGCGCGGGCACCGGCGGCAGCTCCTGGCGCGAGACGAACAGCGAGAGTTGCAGTTCGTGATGCGGCCCGAGGCTGGCGTCCTGGAAGTTGAACAGCCACACGCCCATCAGCGCGCGGCCTTCGTCGGTGCGCACCGGCACCACCTGCTCCGGCGCGAGCAGCGCGCGGGCGGCGGCCAGATCGACCGTGCCGCCGATGAACAGGCCGTGGCCGTCGTACACGTGGTACGGCGTCGGCACGCGGCCGGTCGACAGCTGTGCCTCGCCGGCGAGCGGAAACTGCCGGAACAGCGCATGGTCGCGCGACGCGCGCTGGCCGTCGCGAGCGGGCGTGGCAGTGAGCGGCGGCTGCAACAGCGTCGTCTTCATGCTGCCCTCAGGACAGGTTGCGCCACCGCGTTCAGCTCGGCCAGCTTGGGCAGCAGTCCGATGCGCTCACGCGCCTCGTCGAGCGGCAGCGTCATCAGCGGCCAGTAGTCCCACTGATGCGTCACGTCGACGTTGACCTGCGCGCCGCGGTGGATCGCCCACAGCACCAGGCGCGGGTCGAAGTGGCCGACCGCCGGCGGCCCGGCGGGCGTGACGGCGACGCCTTGGTGGAAATGCAGGATCACCATCTGCACGAAGAAGAAGCCGTCCTCGCGCCGATTGCCGGCCTGGAAGCTGCCCTGCTGGATCTCGCCTTGCGGCGTGGTGGCGTTGCCGGTGAGCACGTGCGCGACGTCGTGGTAGGCAATCGAGTTCGGAATGCCGGCCACGTCGCCGGGAAAGCCGAAGCCCTCGCGTGTCATGTGCTTCCAGTACTCGCGGCCGAGCGTGCCTTCTGGCAGCAGGCCGAGCCGCTTGAAGCCCCACAGCTTGTCCTTGTTGACGGGGGCCTTCAGCGCCATCGCGATCGGCACGCGCAGCACGCCCATCACGCCCTCGGCCAGATAGGCCTCCTTGAGCATCACACGCATCACCCGGCGCATCGCCAGCAGGCGCACGGTGCGGTGCCGCCCCTTCACGAGCGCGTCGATCACGTCGATCACGCCGTCGTGCGTGTCCAGCGCCAAGGCCAGTGCCTTCAGGTATTCGAGCGACTGCGTGCGGACCGGCCGGCTCAGCAGCACCGCCAGCGCCGCGAGCTGCACCAGGCGTTTGCGCGGGTGGCGACCGACGATGGCGACGTCGCGCGGCTCGATCGCCGCCGGGTCGGCGCGCAGCGGCTCGCGGTTGCAGATCAGCGCATAGATGTCGAGAAAGCTGCGCTCGGCGTCGCTCAGTGCACCGTGCGGGTTCAGCGCGGTGCGCAGCACGCGCAGCACGGTGTCGAGTTCGTCGGGCTGGAAGACGTTGATGTCCATGAGATCTCCGTTTGGGTTGGGATGGTCGTGGGATCGAGCCCGGTCAGCGCACCAGATAGGCGTCGAGCGCGCGCAGGTCGCTTTCATGCAGCTCGCCGGCGGCGGCGGCCAGCTTCAGGCGGCCGAGCAGGTAGTCGTGGCGTGCCTGCGCGAGGTCGAGCTGCGCGGCGAACACACGCTGCTGCGCGTCGAGCACGTCGAGCTCGGTGCGCGTGCCGACGTCGCGGCCCAGCGTGGTGGCCTCGAGCGCGGTCTTCGCCGACGTCAGCGACTGCTCGAGCGCGGCGATCTTGGCGACGCCGGTCTTCACCGCGAGAAACGCGTCCTGCACCT
>JBGAMU010000113.1:0-25573 GCA_044222685.1 Burkholderiaceae bacterium | reverse complement strand
CCTCCTCTTCAGTCGCGGTGGTGGTGGTGCCGCCGGCGATCAGCAGCGTCGCCGCGTCGGGCGCCTGTGCGTAGACCGCGATGCCCCTGTCGGTGAGCATCGACACGATGGCCTCGATGATCTCGTTGTCGACCAGCTTCTCGGGCAGGTGATCGTTGATCTCCTGGTGCGTCAGGAAGCCGCGCGTCTTGCCCATCTTGATGAGCGTCTTCAGCTCCTGGCGGCGCTTGGCGACCTCTTCTTCGGTGAGCATGGTCTCGTCGAGACCGAACTCCCGCATCAGCGCGCGCTCCTTGGCGCGGCTGACCTTCATGCGCAGCGGCTTGGCCTTCTCTTCCTTGGCGACCTCGACGACCTCGACCTCGGGCTCGCCCTCGAGCTCGGCCTCGATGTCGGCGGTGAAGTCCTCCTCGGTGCGCTCGCCCGGCTTGCCCTTGGCCGCCGGCTTGCCGCCCCGACCCTTGGTCTTGTCGGCCGCCGGCCCCTTGGCCGGCACCGGCTTGCCGGGCGCCGCCTTGGCCGCGGCCTTGCCACCCTTGACCGGCTCGGTCTTGGCCGGCGCCTTGGGCGTGGGCTTGGCCGCGGGCTTCGCCGGTGCAGCCGGCTTGGCGTTCTTCTTGTCCAGCGCGGTTGGCGCCTTGGCGGGCTTGGACTTGGTCTTGGCAGCGGGTTTGGCGGCGGGCTTCTTCGCGTTCATGCGGTTCCTTGATCGATCAGTTCTCGGCGACGGGCCAGCGACGCCACAAGCACATGCGCCGGGCAGGGCGCACATGCGCAGCCCCACGAGGCGGCGGTCGGCCGCTGACGCAGGAGGGGTGTCTGACGGGCAAGCTCGGGTGGACGGGTGGTCACCGCAACGCCTGGAGGGAATGGTGGGCTTGATGTTCCCGTGTCTCGGGTTGCCCGGGTCCCTGCCGCTAGGGTCAGCGTTGCTGTCACTCTTGCCGCTGCAACAAGCGGTGGATTATACCCAGTGTGGACAATCCCGGCCAGTGCACAGGGCTCGTGTGATCACGTGGCCGGGGCCGCCAGCGCGTCGCGATGGCGCTTGATGCGCTCGCGCAGCTCGAGCAAGGGTTGTCGCAGAGCGGAGTCGAGGTCGGCCAGTTCGGCGAGCTGGCTCGACTGCGCCTCCAGGTGCTCGATCCAGAGCCGGTGCAGCACGGTCTGCAGTTGGGCGAAGTCCTGCTGATCCTCGACGGCAGCCTGCTCCACCCAGGCAGCCGCTTGCCGGCTCCACGGTTCGTCGACAGCCGCCTCGGCCAAGGCGTGCCAGGCCTGCGCACCGTGCTCGGTGATCTGACGGTCGAGCCAGGACATGACTTCGCCGTGCGGCGCGCCCAGTTCGTGCAGCAGCTGGTGGTCATCGGCACCGAGCCGCTCCCACCAGTCACTGTGCAGCAGCAGCAACCGCGCGGCGAGGTCGCTCAGCCCCGCGGGCGCGCGTCTGGCCTGTGCGGACGCTGCACGGACACGCGGCCGAAGTGAAGGTGCTGCCTCGCGACGCGGCCCTTGCGCGTCGGCGCCCGCACGCTGGCCCCACAGCGCCAGCACGTCGTCGCTCGACAGATGGCCGGCGCGGGCCAGCTCGGGCAGCAACTGGCGCTTGAGCGCGCCGTCGGGCAGCGCGGACCACAGCGGGCGGGCCTGCGCCAGCATGCGCGCGCGCCCTTCGACCGCCGTCAGGTCGCAGTCGACGGCAGCCTGCGCCAGCAGTTGGGCCGACAGCGGCACGGCGGCGGCCACCGCGTCGGCAAACGACTTGGCGCCGAGCTCGCGCACGAACGAGTCGGGGTCGTGCTCGGCCGGCAGGAAGAGGAAGCTGATCGAGCGCGTGTCGGTGGCGTGCGGCAGCGCGGCCTCGAGCGCGCGCGCCGCCGCCTTGCGGCCGGCGGCGTCGCCGTCGAAGCTGAACACCACCTGGTCGGTGAAGCGGAACAGCTTGGTCAGGTGGTCGGGCGTGCAGGCCGTGCCGAGCGTGGCCACTGCGTTGGGAAAGCCGAGCTGGGCCAGCGCCACCACGTCCATGTAGCCTTCGACCACCAGCGCATAGCCGCGTTCACGGAACGCGGTGCGCGCCTCGAACAGACCGTACAGCTCGCGGCCCTTGACGAAGACCGGGGTCTCGGGCGAGTTCAGGTACTTCGGTTCGCCCTGGTCGAGTACGCGGCCGCCGAAGCCGATGACATCGCCCTGCACCGAGCGGATCGGAAACATGATGCGGTCGCGGAAGCGGTCGTAGCGCTTCTGCGCATCGTCCTCGCCCTGCACGATGACGAGGCCGCAATCGACCAGCATCGGGTCGTCGTAGCGCGCGAACGCGCTGGCCAGGCAGCGCCACCCGTCGGGCGCGTAGCCGAGGCCGAAGCGCGCGGCGACCTCCCCGGTGAGGCCTCGGCCCTTGAGGTAGTCGATCGCACGCGGGCTGGCTTTCAGTGCGGCGCGGTAGTGCTGGCCGGCACGCGCCAGCAGCTCGGTCAGCGACGCCTGCTTCTGCCGTTGCTCGACCAGTCTCTGGCGCTCTTCTGGCGTCGTATCGTCTTCGGGCACGGTCACACCGGCCTGCTGAGCGAGGTCGCGCACCGCGTCCATGAAGCCGAGGCCGGTGTGCTCCATCAGGAAACGGATCGCGTCGCCGTGCGCGCCGCAACCGAAGCAGTGATAGGTTTGCCGCGACGGGCTGACGGTGAAGCTGGGCGTCTTCTCGCCATGGAAGGGGCACAGCCCCTTGTGGTGAATGCCGGCCTTCTTGAGCTCGACGTGGCGGCCGACCACCTCGACGACGTCGACGCGGGACAGCAGATCCTGGATGAAGCCGGGCGAGAGCACGGCCAAGTCTAGCGAACCGACCCCGAGGTGCAGCGTGACGCTATCGGACGCGCGGGCTCGGCGCCGCCGCGATCGCCGGCGCGATCGCGAACAGCCCCTTCCACTGCCTCACCCAGCGCGCCACGTCTGCCGCAGGCATCGGCGAGGCGATGCCCGCGCCCTGGCCGATGTCGCAGCCCATGTCGAGCAGCATGCGGGCCTGCGCCGGGGTCTCGACGCCTTCGGCCACTGCGGTGCACGAGAACGTGCGCGCCAGGCTGATCACGCCCTCGACGATGGCGCGATCCTGCGCATCGGACAGCATGTTGTGGACGAACGAGCGGTCGATCTTCAGCACCTGGACCGGCAGCCGCTTCAGGTAGGTGAGCGTGGAGTATCCGGTGCCGAAGTCGTCGAGCGCGCAGCGCACACCCAGCGCGGTGCATTGCTCGAGCAGCGCCGACGTGTAGGCGACGTCGGCCAGCGCAGCCGTTTCGAGCACTTCCAGCTCGAGCCGCGTGCCCAGCGGGCGCGGATGGCGCGCCAGCAATTCGGCCAGGCGCTGCACGAAATCGGGCTCCTGCAGGTGGCGCGCCGACACGTTGACGCTGACCGAGAAGTCCAGGCCCTGTGCCTGCCACTGCTCCAGCTGTTCGAGAGCCTGCGACATGACCCAGTCGCCGACTCGAGCGGACAGGCCGGTGTGCTCGATCAGCGGCAGAAAGTGCGCCGGCGGGATCAGGCCGTGTTCGGGATGGTTCCAGCGCAGCAGCGCCTCGAAGCCGAGTACGGTGCCCCGGCGCAGGTCCACCTTGGGCTGGTAGTGCAGGCACAGTTCGTTGTGGTCGATGGCTTCCTGCACGCGGCCGAGCGCGAGCACGCGTTCCTCGGCCCGGCGGTTGTGCTCCGGGTCGAAGAACAGGTATCCATTGCGACCGGCCTGCTTGGCGCCGTACATCGCGTGATCGGCGTGGCGCAGTAGCGTATCGGCGTCGCTGCGGTCGATCGGGTACACGGTGGCGCCCACGCTGGCCGAGACGGCCGCGGGCTCCAGCGAGTTGTCGAGCACGTAGGGGCTCGCGATGACGCGCAGCACACGTTCCACGGCAAGGCGGGCTTCTTCCAGCGTGTCGGCGCGCAACAGCAGCACGAACTCGTCGCCGCCCAGGCGTGCGGCGATGTCGGACCAGGACGCATGCGCACGCAGTGCGGCGCGCAGACGACCCGCGAGCTCCATCAGCAACCGGTCGCCCGCGCCGCGGCCGTACTGCTCGTTGACGGCCTTGAAGTGGTCGAGGTCGATGTAGCACACCGTCAGCAGATGGCCCTCGCGGTCGCTCGACGCCATCGCATCCGACAGCAGCTGCGTCAGGCGCGCCCGGTTGGGCAGCCGCGTCAGCTCGTCGAAGTGCGCCTGCCGTTCGAGCCGCTCGCGCTGCAGGCGCTGCTCGGTGATGTCGGAGATCATCATCACGCGATACCGCACGGCGCCTTCGGGGTCGTGCACGGTGAACAAGCTGACGTGCAGCGCGCAGGGGTCGCCGTTGCGTTTGCGCTCCACGACCTCGCCGCTCCAGTGACCCTGGCTGCGCAGGCCGGCCCAGATGGCGTTCTGCTGCTGACGCGCCATCGCGTCCGTCGACGACGTGCTGAGCAGGCTCGGCACCGTGCCGAGCAGCTCCTCGCGCGTGATGCCGGTGATGCGGCTGTAGGTGGGGTTGACGTCGAGGATGCGCAGCTCGTCGTCGACGATCACCAGCCCTTCGTGCAGGTTCTGGAACAGGCTGCTCGACAGCCGTTCGCGGTCCTGCGCGCTGCGCCGCTCCTGCACGTCGTTGATGGTGGCGACCAACCGCGTGGGCAGGCCCTGCGCCGAGCGCTCGGCGACGCTGACGCGCAGCTCGTACCAGGGCCAGGCTTCGCCGACACGCACGCGCACCTGACGCCACAGGTTGTCGTGCCCCGGCTGGTCGAGTTGATCCAGCGCGGTGCGCAGCTCGTGGCGGTCGTCCTCGTGCACCTGGCCGAGCCAGCTGTGCAGCGTCGCCGTGCGCGTGCCGTCGGCGTCGCCGTGCAGTTGGCGCCAGCGCGCCGACGTGAAGCCCGCGCCGCCGCCAGACTTCCACTCGGCGACGCCGAGATCGGCGACAGCCAACGCCAGCTCGGCCCGCTGCGCTGCCGCGCGGGCACGCCCGCCGAGCAGATGCACGACGAGCACCAGCGCCTGTGCCGCCAGCAGAAAGCCCCACAGCGGCGCGGTGCCGATCGTCGAGGCGAGGGCGCGCACCGGCGGCCAGGACGACGACCAGGCCAGCGCCAGCAACAGCGACATCGCGGCGACGAATCCCGCTCCGAGCGACACGCCGGCGCGCAGCACGATCCACACCAGCGCCACCAGCGTGAGCAGCAGCACCGGCAACAGCGCAGCCCGGCCCGACGCCAGCGCCGCCGCGCCCACCGCGGCCGACAGGATGCCCGTCAGCAGCAGCGCCGCGTTGCCCAGGCCCTGCTGCGGCTGCCAGGCGGCGCGCCAGGCGACACGGTTGAAGACCGACAGCCCGACGCCGACCAGCAGCACACCGAGTGCCTCGCCGATCCACCACGATAGCCATGCATCGGTCAGGTCGGCTAGTGCGGTGCGACCCGACAGCATCAGCCACACGGCCGCATTGGCGGCGCTGAGGACCAGGCCACCGCACAGCACGGCGCCGGTGAAGAGCCAGACGTCGCGCGGGTGTTGCAGGCGAGGTCCGAAGTCGCTGCGCGCCAGCCAGAAGGCCGACAGCAGCAGGCTGAGCAAGCTGCCCGTGGCCAATGCCAACGCCAATGGCCAACCGGCACCGGCAGCGATCAGGGCGGCGAAGAGGCCCAGCCAGAGCGCCGGAGCAAACGTCGGCCCGAAGCGCACCAGAACGGCCAGCGCGACACCGGCGGCCGGTGCAAACGGAGCGATCAGGTTGCCTGGCGGCCCGAGCGCAAAGCCGAGCCAGGCGGCCAGCGCAGTCGCGAGGCCCAGCCCGAGCGCACGCAACAGCCAGCCGGCGCGCGAGGAGCCGCGCGCCGTCAGCGCGCCGCCGCGGGGTGTGTCCCGAGCCTCGGCCGGCTCGGTGGCCGCGTCATCGAACGGCAAAGTCGCTCAGCTTGCCTCCGGAGGCCAGCGCCGCCTTCAGCCATTTGGGCTGAAGACCGCGTCCGCTCCAGGAGTCGCCGCTCGCGGGGTTGCGGTACTTGGCCGGCACCTTGCTGCCCTTGCGGGTGCGGCCCGCGTTGCTCTTGACGCTGAGATCGGCCACGGTGAGCCCGTATTGATCCATCAGCGTCTTGATCTGCTGGATGGCTTCGGCTCGTTCGGTGCGCCGGGCGTCGGCGATACGTTTTTCCAGGGCCTCCTTCTGGGCCATCAATTCAGGCAGGCTGGACATCGAATCCTCAACTGGTTATCCGCGCGGTTCAATATAAGGTTTCCCGCTGCGTATCACCAGAGGAGGTTTCATCGATACCCGACGCGATCGAGCATCTGTTGCACCTTGACCTGGTTCATGCCGATCACCGAGACCGGAATCGTCTCGGATTTGAACGTGCCCATCTTCTGCAGGGCCGGATTGGGTGGGGTCAGCCCGGCGACGGCGGGCCATTCGTTGTTGCCGTTGGCGAAATGCGTCTGCGCCTCGTCGCTCGCCAGATACTCGAGAAACTGCCGCGCGGCCGCCACATTCTTGGCGTGGCGGGCGATGGCGCCACCGGCGATATTGATATGCGTGCCCCAGGTCGCCTGGTTTGGAAACACCACGCCGATGCGTTCGACCACATTCCGGTCCTCCGGCGTTTCCGAGCGCATCAGCCGCGCCAGATAGTAGGTATTGGTCAGCGCCACGGCGCATTCGCCCGAAGCGACAGCCCGTATCTGGTCGGTATCGCCGCCCTTGGGTGGACGCGCCATGTTGCCGACGAGTCCTTGCAGCCAGGCTTCGGCGCGCTGCGGTCCCAGGTGTTCGGTCACCGCGCCGAACAGCGACAGGTTGTACGGATGCGAGCCCGAGCGGGTGCACAGGCGGCCTTTGTTGACCGGGTCGGCCAGCTTCTCGTAGCTATCGACATCGGCTCGCGGCACCTTGACCTTGTCGTAGACCACGACGCGAGCGCGCGTCGAGAAGCCGTACCACTGCGAGCCGGCACCGTCATCCTTGCTGCGCAGGTTCGTGGGGATGCGCTTCTCAAGCACCGGGCTCTTCAACGGCTGGAACAGGCCATCGACCTCGGCGCGCCACAGGCGGGCCGCGTCGACGAGCAGGATCACGTCGGCCGGGCTGGCCGATCCTTCCGCCCGCAGACGCGCCAGGATGCCGGCGTCGTCGGCATCGACGCGCTGTACGCGAATGCCGGTGAGCTTGGTGAAGTTCTGGTAGAGCGCCTCGTCGGTCTGGTAGTGACGCGCCGAGTAGATGTTCAAGACCGGCCCGGTGGATTGGGCCTGCAAGCCGGCGGCCCACAGGGGGCCGAGGGCCGCGATGACGTGACGAATCAGTTTCATGTGGGGGCTCCGACGCGGATGCATCGAAGTTTAACATCAAACAAGAACGATTCGTATTTGCGTCAAATCAACGACGCTTGCCGGTGCCGCCACCATGGCTGCCGGCAGTCCTGGGTCAGCTCGCTGGCGGCACGTAACCCGTGGGCTGATCGGCGTTGCCGCCGAACAGGAACTGCTCCATCTGCCGCGCCAGGTACTGGCGGGCACGCTGATCGGCCAGGTTCAGCCGGTTCTCGTTGACCAGCATGGTCTGGTGCTTGAGCCACAGGGCCCAGGCCTCCTTGCTCACGTTGTCGTAGATGCGCTTGCCCAGTTCGCCGGGATAGGTCGGATAGTCGAGGCCATCGGCCTCG
Source organism: Burkholderiaceae bacterium (assembly GCA_044222685.1). Lineage (GTDB taxonomy): Bacteria > Pseudomonadota > Gammaproteobacteria > Burkholderiales > Burkholderiaceae_C > JAEUPI01. Next base: position 17,881 of record JBGAMU010000113.1, on the reverse strand, counting down.
CGCTTGAGGTAGGCGCATTGGATCGTGCGTGCCATGTCGTGCTCCAGGAAAGGTGTGTCGCGAGCGAGGGGTCAGGTGAGCTTCTTGACGAACACCTGCGATCGACGGTCCCAGTTGTACTTGCGCTTGCGGGCCTCGGGCAGCCACTCCGCATCGACCTGCACGAAGCCGCGCTTGACGAACCAGTGCATGGTGCGGGTGGTCAGCACGAAGATGCTCTCCAGTCCCATCGCCTTGGCGCGCTGTTCGATGCGCTTGAGCAGGCGTTCGCCGTCGCCCTGGCTCTGCACCTGGGGCGACACGGTCAGCGCGGCCATCTCGCCGGTGCGGGCTTCGGGGTACGGGTAGAGCGCCGCGCAACCGAAGATCACGCCGTCGTGCTCGATCACCGTGTAGTTGCCGACGTCGCGTTCGATCTCGGTGCGGCCGCGCTTGACCAGCGTGCCGTCGCGCTCGAACGGTTCGATCAGCGCGAGGATGCCGCCCACGTCGTCGGCGGTGGCCTCGTGCAGGCTCTCGAGTTTCTCGTCGACGACCATGGTACCGATGCCGTCGTGCGTGAAGATCTCCTGCAGGATCGCACCGTCCACCGCGAACGGCAGGATGTGCGAGCGCTCGACGCCGCCTTCGCAGGCCTTGACGCAGTGCTGCAGATAGAACGCGGTGTCGGTCGGTTTCGCCGGCTCGGGCAGCGCCGCGAGCAGTCGCCTCGCCTCGGCCAGCGCCAGCTCGGTGTCGATCGGCGTCTCGGGATCGTCGTGCTTCTCGTGCACGCCGGCCACCTCGGTCACGAACAGCAGCTTGTCGGCCTGCAGCGCGACGGCGGTCGAGGTGGCGACGTCTTCCATCGACAGGTTGAACGCCTCGCCGGTGGGCGAGAAGCCGAACGGCGACAGCAGCACCAGTGCGCCGCCGTCGATGGCGCGGCGCACGCCGGCGGCGTCGACGCGGCGCACCACGCCGCTGTGCATGAAATCGATGCCGTCGACGATGCCGACCGGCCGCGCAGTGAGGAAGTTGCCCGACACCACGCGCACTGCTGCGTTGGCCATCGGTGTGTTCGGCAGGCCCTGCGAGAACGCGGCCTCGATCTCGAAGCGCAACTGGCCTGCCGCCTCCTGCGCGCAATCGAGCGCCACCTCGTCGGTGATACGCTTGCCGTGCGAGAAGCGCGAGGTGTGGCCCTTGGCCTTCAGCTGCTCGTTCACCTGCGGCCGGAAGCCGTGCACCAGCACCAGCTTGATGCCCATGGCGTGCAGGATCGACAGGTCCTGCACGAAGACATGCAGCTTGCCGGCCGCGATCAGCTCACCGGGCACGGCGACCACGAAGGTCTTGCCGTGGTAGGCGTGGATGTACGGCGCGACCGAACGAAACCAGGGAACGAAAGTGTGGGGGAAGACGAGGCTCATCGAGGCGGCACGGGTGGCGGCGTGATTGTGCCGCACGCCTGGTCGCACTCGATGCGACCCGTATCATGCCCGCCTCGTGAGCCGTCCTGCCCGCACGCCGCCTGCCGTTGCCACGGCCGCGCCGATCCCGCCGATCAGCTATCCCGAGTCGCTGCCCGTCAGCGCGCGACGCGACGAGATCGCGCGCGCGATGCGGGCCCATCAGGTCGTCATCGTCTGCGGCGAGACCGGCTCGGGCAAGACGACGCAGCTGCCGAAGATCGCGCTCGAGCTCGGCCGCGGGCTCGGCGCCGGCGGCCGTGGCCTGATCGGCCACACGCAGCCGCGGCGCATCGCCGCTTCCAGCGTGGCCAAGCGCATTGCCGACGAACTGCGCTCGCCGCTCGGCGAGGTGGTCGGCTACAAAGTGCGTTTCCAGGACCGGTTGCAGCGCGGCGCCTCGGTGAAGCTGATGACCGACGGCATCCTGCTCGCCGAGACGCAGACCGACCCCGAGCTGCGCGCCTACGACACGCTGATCATCGACGAGGCGCACGAGCGCAGCCTCAACATCGACTTCCTGCTCGGCTACCTGCGCCAGCTGCTGCCGCGCCGGCCCGACCTGAAGGTCGTGGTCACCTCGGCCACCATCGACGCCGACCGCTTCGCGCAGCACTTCGCATCCGCGCAGGGGCCGGCGCCGGTGATCACGGTGTCGGGCCGCCTGTACCCGGTGGAGCTGCGCTGGCGGCCGTTCGAGGAATCCAGGGACCGCGACCTCGACGATGCGATCGCCGATGCCGTTGACGAGCTATGGCGGGGCACGGCGCAGGGCGACATCCTGGTCTTCCTGCCCGGCGAGCGCGAGATCCGCGAGGCGGCCGACCATCTGCGCCGGCACCTGGCGAGCCACCTGCGTGGCGGGCCGTCGCCGGAGATCCTGCCGCTGTTCGCGCGGCTGTCGCAAGCCGAGCAGGACCGCGTGTTCGAGCCCGGCAACGGCCGGCGGCTGGTGCTTGCCACCAACGTGGCCGAGACCTCGCTCACCGTGCCTGGCATCCGGTACGTCATCGATGCCGGGCTGGCGCGCGTCAAGCGCTACAGCTACCGTCACAAGGTCGAGCAGCTGCAGGTCGAGCCGATCTCGCAGGCGGCTGCCAACCAGCGCGCCGGGCGCTGCGGCCGGGTCGCCGACGGCGTGTGCATCCGTCTTTACGACGAGAAGGGGTTCGCCGAACGGCCGCGTTTCACCGACCCCGAGATCCTGCGCTCCTCGCTGGCCGGCGTGATCCTGCGCATGAAGTCGCTGCAGCTCGGCTCGGTCGAGGCATTCCCCTTCCTGGAACCGCCGCCGCGCAAGGCTATTGCCGACGGCTACGCACTGCTCGGCGAGCTCAACGCGGTGAACGATGCGAACGAGCTCACGCCGATCGGCCAGGAGCTCGCGCGGTTGCCGCTCGACCCGCGCGTCGGGCGCATGATCCTCGAGGCGCGCGATCGCCAGGCGCTGGCCGAGGTGGTGGTGATCGCCTCGGCCCTGAGCGTGCAGGACGTGCGCGACCGCCCGCTCGAGGCGCAACAGGCGGCCGACGAGAAGCACAGGAAGTTCGACGACGAGAAGTCGGAGTTCATGGGCTACCTCAAGCTGTGGGCATGGATCGAGCAGGGGCGCGGAGTGCACGGCCATGCCGGCAGCGCTGCGCAGCACACCGATCAGCACAAGCTGTCGAACCGCCAGCAGGAGCAGCGCCTGCGCGAGAGCTTCGTCAACCCGCGGCGCGTGCGCGAGTGGCGCGACATCCACACCCAGCTGCATACCGTGGTGGCCGAGCACGGCTGGCGGCTCAACGGTTCTGCTGCCACCTACGAGCAGGTCCACCTGTCGATGCTGGCCGGCCTGCTCGGCAACGTGGGCTGCAAGAGCGAGGACGAGGATTGGTACCTCGGTGCGCGCGGCATCCGTTTCTGGCGCCACCCCGGCGCGCACCTGTCCAAGAAGCCGGGCCGCTGGCTGATCGCGGCCGAGCTGGTGGAGACCACTCGGCTGTTCGGTCGCGGCTTGGCGGCGATCGAACCGCAATGGATCCCGGGTGTTGCCGGCCACCTGCTGCAGCGCCAGCTGCTCGAGCCGCACTGGGAGAAGAAAGCCGGCGAGGTGATCGCGCTCGAGCGTGCCACGCTGTACGGCATCGTGGTCTACAGCAACCGGCGCGTGAACTACGGGCAGGTCGACCCGACGGCTGCTCGCGAGATCTTCATCCGCGAGGCGCTGGTGGCGGGCGATTGGGAGACCCGGCTGCCGTTCCTGGCGCACAACCGCAAGCTGATCGCGCAGGTGCAGGAGCTCGAACACAAGGCGCGCCGGCAGGACGTGCTGGTCGACGACGAATTGATCCACGCCTTCTACGACCAGCAGCTGCCGGCCGACGTGCACTCGGGCGCGACGCTCGAGCGCTGGTATCGCGACGAGGTGAAGCGCCAGCCGCGGCTGCTGCAGCTCACGCGCGACGAGCTGATGCGCCACGAGGCAGCCGGCATCACGACCGCGGCCTATCCGAAGGTCGTGCGCCTCGGCGGCATCGATTGCGCGGCGAGCTACCTGCACGAACCGGGTGATGCGAAGGACGGCATCACCGTCACGCTGCCGATCTATGCGCTCAACCAGGCCAGCGAGCTGCGCTGCGACTGGCTGGTGCCCGGCATGCTGCAGGCCAAGGTGGTGGCACTGCTGAAGAGCCTGCCACAGCGACCGCGCTCGCGTCTGGTGCCGCTGCCGGAGTTCGCGGCCGAGTTCTGTGCCACCGTGGCGTTCGCGGACGGCGAGCTGATCGATGTGCTGCTCGAGGCCGTGCGTGAGCGTACGCAGCTTGCAGTGCAACGCGCCGACTTCAAAACCTCGCCGCGCTGAAGGCCGAGTGGGGCGGGCAGGCGCGCAGCGCCTTCCAGGCGCTGGCCGCGTTGAAGTCAGCGTCCGTGGGCCCGGCAGAAGCGACTCCGACCATCCCGGCGCGGCCGGAACCCGCTCGCGCGCCGGCTGTCGTGTCACCGCCTGCAGCGCCGCAGCCCTACACCGCCTGGACCTTCGGCGAGCTGCCCGAACTGATGGAATGGCGGCGCGGCGACCAGGTGCTCGTCGGGTTCCCCGCGTTGGTCGACCATGGCAGCCACGTCGAGATCGAAGTGTTCGACGAGCCCGACGTGGCCGCCGCGAAGCACCGCACGGGCCTGCGCCGGCTGATCGCGCTGCAACTGAAGGAGCCGCTGAAGTACCTGGAGAAGAACATCCCTGACCTGCAGCGCATGGCAACGGCCTACATGGCGCTCGGCACGCTGGAGGAGTTGCGTGCACAGATCATCGACGTCGCGCTCGAGCGCGCCTTCCTGGCCGATGCGCTGCCGACCAATGAATCCACTTTCGATGCGCTGGTGGCGCAGGGCCGTTCGCGGCTGACGTTGATCGCGCAGGAGGTGGCGCGCCTGGCCGGCACGGTACTCGTCGAGTACGCGAGTGCCAGCCGCAAGCTGAAGGACAGCAAGCCGCCGAAGGACGTCGCCGACGACATCACCGCTCAACTGCAGCGCCTGCTGCCCAAGCGCTTCGTCGTGGAGACACCGTATGCACAGCTGCAGCACCTGCCACGGTACCTGAAGGCGGTGACGATGCGCCTGGACAAGCAACGCGCCGACCCGGCGCGCGACGCCGCACGGCTGGCCGAACTGCGGCCGATCGAGCAGCGCTACTGGCGCCGCGTGGCCGATCGGCGTGGCGCACTGGACGCGCGGCTGGACGAGTACCGCTGGCTGCTCGAGGAACTGCGCGTGAGCTTGTTCGCGCAGGAACTGCGCACGCCACAGCCCGTGAGCGTGAAGCGGTTGGACCGCGCCTGGCAGGCTTTGGAACGGTAGTTCCACCCACTATCCAGCGGACTTCGAATGCCGCACCATGCGCGGCGGCCGGCGATGCGCCTGCCGCTCAATCATTCGGAGGGACAGATGCAATACCTGTACATGGCCATCGTGGGCTTCGTCGTCGGCCTGATTGCACGCGCCATCCTGCCCGGCACGCAGAGCCTGGGCATCATCCTGACGGCCGTGTTGGGCATCGCCGGGTCCTTCGTGGCCGGTTTCATCGGCCAGGCGGTCGGCTGGTATCAGGCCGGCCAGGGTGCCGGCTTCATCGGTTCGATCGTCGGTGCCGTGCTGCTGCTGTGGGGTTACTCGAAAGTGAAAGGTGCAACGGGTTCAGGTGGTGGCGGCGCCACGCCCACCTGATTCACCGGCGCCAAGCGAAGACGGGGCCGATGGGCCCCGTCTTCGTTGTGGGACCGTTGCGCTCTATGCCGACACCGACGGCAGCCCGGCGAGCGCCATCGCCAGCTCGGCCTCGTCGTAGGCCTGGTCGACCAGCTTGTCGGCGAAGTAGGCCTGGTAAGCCGACATGTCGAAGTGCCCGTGCCCGCACAGGTTGAACAGGATCGTGCGCGACTTGCCCTCGGCCTTGCAGCGCAGCGCCTCGTCGATCGCACCCTTCACCGCATGGTTGGCCTCGGGCGCCGGCACGATGCCCTCGGCGCGCGCGAACATCACGCCGGCCTCGAAGATGGCCTTCTGCTGGTAGGCGCGGGCCTCGATCAAATCGAGCTCCAGCAGGTGCGACACCAGCGGCGCCATGCCGTGGTAACGCAGCCCGCCGGCGTGGAAGCCCGGCGGCGTGAACGTGGAACCCAGCGTGTGCATCTTCACCAGCGGCGTCATGTGCGCCGTGTCGCCGAAGTCGTACGCATACTTGCCACGTGTGAGTGACGGGCACGCCGCCGGCTCGATCGCGACGATGCGACGCTTCTTGCCGCCGCGCAGCTGCGCGCCGATGAACGGGAACGCGATGCCGGCGAAGTTGCTGCCGCCGCCGGTGCAACCGACGATCACGTCGGGGTCGTCGCCGGCCATCTCGAGCTGCAGCATCGCCTCCTGGCCGATGATGGTCTGGTGCATCAGCACGTGGTTGAGCACCGAGCCGAGCGCGTACTTGGTGTCGTCGTGGGTGGCGGCGATCTCCACCGCCTCGGAGATCGCGATGCCGAGCGAGCCCGGGTGATCGGGCCTCTGCGCCAGGATCGCGCGGCCCGCATTCGTCTCGTTCGACGGCGATGCGATGCAGCGCGCGCCGTAGGTCTCCATCAGCGCGCGGCGGTAGGGCTTCTGGTCGTAGGACACGCGCACCTGGAACACGGTGACGTCGATGTCGAACAGCGAGCCCGCAAAGGCGAGCGACGAGCCCCACTGACCGGCGCCCGTCTCGGTGCTGAGTTTCTTGATGCCGGCCTGCGCGTTGTACCAGGCCTGCGGCACGGCGGTGTTCGGCTTGTGCGAGCCGGCAGGCGAGACGCCTTCGTACTTGTAGTAGATCTTGGCCGGCGTGCCGAGCGCCTTCTCGAGCCGGTGCGCGCGCACCAGAGGAGACGGGCGCCACAGGCGGAACACCTCGCGGATCGGCTCGGGGATCTGGATCTCGCGCTCGGTGGAGACCTCCTGCATGATCAGTTCCATCGGGAACAGCGGTGCCAGGTCATCCGGGCCCACCGGCTGCTGGGTGCCCGGATGCAGCACGGCCGGCGCGGGCTTGGGCAGATCGGCCGCGATGTTGTACCAGTGGCGCGGCATCTTGCTCTCGTCGAGCATGAACTTGGTGGGCGAACTCATCGCGAATGGCTCCTGCAGGAAGAGGACGGGAAGGGCATGTTAGGCCGCGGGCCGGCCCTCGCCTAGGACTGGTTTGTCCCGGTTGTCCGCCGTCAAGCGCCGGCGCGGCTGTCGGCCACCGACGGCCGAGGCGCGCCGAGCGACCGCAGCACATCGCGCAGGAACTGCGCGCGCTCGCGCGGCTCGGCGATTTCGCGTTCGATGCGCAGCCGGTCGTTGCCGCCGAACTTGATGTGCCGATGCCGCTGCACGAGCTCGATGATGCGCTGGGCGTCGAACGGCGGATCGGGCTTGAAGGTGATCTGCATCACCTTCGGGTTGGCGTCGATCTTCTGCACGCCGTAGCTGCGTGCCAGCACGCGCAGGCGGTGCGTGTCGAACAGGTTCTGCCCCTGCGGCGGCAGCTTGCCGAAGCGGTCGGTGATCTCCTCGAGCAGCGTGTCGAGCTGCTCGGCACGGGTGGCACTGGCCAGCCGCTTGTACAGCGACAGCCGGGTGTGCACGTCGCCGCAGTACACATCCGGCAGCAGCGCGGGTGCGTGCAGGTTGATCTCGGTGGCGGCGTTCAGCGGCGACAGCAGATCGGGTTCGCGACCGCTCTTCAGCGCCCGCACCGCCTCGGCCAGCATGTCGTTGTAGAGCTGGAATCCCACCTCCTGCATGTTGCCGCTCTGGTGTTCGCCGAGCACCTCGCCGGCGCCGCGGATCTCGAGGTCGTGCATTGCCAGGTAGAAGCCCGAGCCGAGCTCCTCCATGCTCTGGATCGCGTCGAGCCGCGCCTGCGCCTGTTTGGTGAGGGACCGCGTGTCGGGCACCATCAGGTAGGCATAGGCCTGGTGGTGCGAGCGGCCCACGCGGCCGCGCAGCTGGTGCAGCTGCGCGAGGCCGAACTTGTCGGCGCGACTGATCACGATGGTGTTGGCGCTCGCCACGTCGATGCCGGTCTCGATGATGGTCGAGCACAGCAGCAGGTTGAAGCGCTGCGCGACGAAGTCGCGCATCACCTGCTCCAGCTCGCGCTCGGGCATCTGGCCGTGCGCGACGGCGATGCGCGCCTCCGGCACCAGCTCCACCAGGTGCTTGCGGCGCTGCTGGATCGTCTCGACCTCGTTGTGCAGGAAGTACATCTGCCCGCCGCGCTTGAGCTCGCGCAGCACCGCCTCGCGGATCACGCCGTTGCCCTCGTCGCGCACGAAGGTCTTGATCGCCAGCCGCCGCTGCGGTGCGGTGGCGATCACGCTCAGGTCGCGCAGACCTTCCAGCGCCATGCCCAGCGTGCGCGGGATCGGTGTGGCGGTGAGCGTCAGCACGTCGACCTCGGAACGCATGGCCTTGATCGCCTCCTTGTGGCGCACGCCGAAGCGGTGCTCCTCGTCGATCACCAGCAGGCCCAGGCGCTTGAACACCACGTCCTTGCTCAGCAGCTTGTGCGTGCCGACGACGACGTCGATGCTGCCGTCGGCCAGGCCGGCCAGCGCCGCGTTGCTCTCCTTGGCCGTGCGAAAGCGCGACAGTTCGGCCACCTTGACCGGCCACTTGCCGAAGCGGTCGACCAGCGTCTGATAGTGCTGCTCGGCCAACAGCGTGGTGGGCGCCAGCAACGCCACCTGCTTGCCGCCGATCACAGCGATGAACGCGGCACGCAGCGCCACTTCGGTCTTGCCGAAGCCCACATCGCCGCACACCAGGCGGTCCATCGGCTTGGGGCTCACCATGTCCTGGATCACGGCATGGATGGCGGCACGCTGGTCCGGCGTCTCCTCGAAGCCGAAGCCGGCCGAGAAGGCCTCGTAGTCGTGCATCGAGTAGCGGTGTGCGTGGCCCTGGCGCGCCGCGCGCCGCGCATACAGGTTCAGCAGTTCGGCCGCGGTATCGCGCACCTGCTCGGCCGCCTTGCGGCGCGCCTTGTCCCACTGGCCCGAGCCCAGCTTGTGCAGTGGCGCCTCGTCGGCGCTCACACCGGTGTAGCGACTGATCAGGTGCAGCTGCGAGACCGGCACGTACAACGTCGCGTCGTCGGCGTAGACCAGATGCAGAAACTCGCTCGGCCCGTCGCCGAGATCCAGGTTCGCCAGACCCTTGTAGCGACCGATGCCGTGATTGGCGTGCACCACCGGGTCGCCGAGCGCGAGTTCCGACAGGTCCTTGATCAGCGCCTCGACGTCGCTCACCGCCTCCTGGCGGCGTCGCCGGCGCAGGCCGGGCGCTGCGGCGAACAGCTCGGCCTCGGTCAGGAACGCAAGCGGCGTGCTGCCCTCGCGCCGCCACACGAAGCCGCGTGCCAGCGGCGCGGCCACGATGGCGACGCGTTCGTCACCGGCCTCGAACTCGTCGAGCGTGGCGACGCTCGGCACCGCGATGCCATGGTCGCGCAGCAGCTCGATCAGGCTCTCGCGCCGGCCTTCGCTTTCGCCGACCAGCAGCACGCGTGCCGACGTGGTGTCGAGATAACGCTGCAGCGTAGTCAGCGGCTCCGGTGAACCCCGCTCGGCGCTGACGTCGGGCGGCTCGTCGGCCCAGTCGGCAGCATCAGCGCTGGCGCCGGCACGGAGCGCCAGCACGGCGTGCTGGCCGGCCCGCGCGAAGAACTCGTCGACGCGTTGGAAGATCGCTTCGGGCGGCAGGATCGGCCGCTCGGGGTCGTGCTGCAGAAACCGGTGGCGTTCGCGAGTGTCGCTCCAGAAGCGATTCAGCGCCTCGTCGACGCTGCCGTGCAGCACGACCGTGGCGTCGCTGCCGGCGTAGTCCAGCAGCGAGGCCGTCTCGTCGAAGAAGAGCGGCAGGTAGTACTCGATGCCGGCGCCGGCCAGCCCGACGCCGATGTCCTTGTAGATGCGCGAGCGTGTCGGATCGCCTTCGATGCGCTCGCGCCAGCGCGCGCGAAACGCCGTGCGGGCCGCCTCGTCGAGCGGAAACTCGCGTCCCGGCAACAGCCGCACCTCGGGCACCGGATAGAGACTGCGCTGGGTATCGGGATCGAAGGTGCGAATCGAGTCGATCTCGTTGTCGAACAGGTCCACGCGGTACGGCACCGGCGACCCCATCGGGAACAGGTCGATCAGACCGCCGCGTACCGCGTACTCGCCCGGCGAGACGACCTGGCTCACGTGCGCATAACCCGCCAGCGTGAGCTGCTGGCGCAGCGCCGCCTCGTCGAGCCGCGTCTTCTGCTGGAACTGGAAGGTCGTGCCCGCCAGGAAGCGCGGCGGTGCCAGCCGGGTGAGCGCGGTGGTGGCGGGCAGCAGCACCACGTCGAGGTCGTGCTGCTGCAGGTGCCACAAGGTGGCCAGGCGCTCGGATACCAGGTCCTGATGCGGCGAGAAGGTGTCGTAGGGCAGCGTCTCCCAATCGGGAAACACCGCCGTGCGCAGTTTCGGTGCGAAGAAGGCCAGTTCGTCGGCCAGCCGCTGCGCGTCGAACGGCTCGGCCGTGACGATGACGATCGGACGGCGCCCATCCGCCCGCTGCTGCGCCAGACGCGCGAGCAGCAGCGCATCGGCCGAGCCGGGCGGCAGCGGCAGCGCGAAGCGTTTACCAGGGGTGAGGGCGGGCGGCAGCATCGATCGACAAGGGCACGACCCCGGGGCACTCATCACCGGGGGCTACCGCGGGCACCGAGTCATCGCACGAGTCGATTCTAGAATCGACCCGATGAGCCCGCCCGCCGCCACGCGCGAACCCCAGCTGTTTGCGCTGGTGCCCTGTGCCGGCGTGGGCGCGCGCGCAGGCGGACGTGCGCCCAAGCAGTACGCCCCACTGGCGGGGCGGCCGATGGTCGCGCACACGCTGGAGGCCTTGCGCCAGGTGCGCCGGCTGAACGGCGTGCTGGTCGTGCTGGCGCCGCACGACAGCTGGTTCGACGAGGCATTGCGCCATGAGGGCATCGACGCGTCCTGGGTCGCACGCTGCGGCGGCGACACGCGCGCGCAGAGTGTGGCCAACGGGCTGGTCGAGCTGCGCCATCGGGGTGCCGTCGATTCGGACTGGGTGCTGGTGCACGACGCGGCGCGCTGTCTCGTGCAGCCGGGCTGGGTCGAGCGCCTGATCGACAGCTGCCTCCACGACGCCGTCGGCGGCTTGCTCGCACTGCCGGTGGCCGATACGTTGAAGCGTGCGCGCGCCGGCCGCGCCGCCGCCACCGTCGATCGTGCCGACACATGGGGCGCGCAGACGCCGCAGATGTTCCGTGTCGGCACCCTGCAGGAGGCGCTGCGACGTGCCGGCGCCCACGTCACCGACGAAGCCAGCGCGATCGAAGCGATGGGCCTGGCGCCGCGGCTGGTGCAGGGCGACGCAGGCAACTTGAAGATCACCTGGCCGGAAGACTTCGCGCGCGCCGAGGCGCTGCTGGCCGCGCGGGCCGATCACCGAGGAGCATCGATGTTCGCGACGAACCTGCGCTTCGGCGAGGGCTGGGACATCCATGCGCTGGTGCCGGGTCGGCCGCTGGTGCTGGGCGGCGTGACGATCGCGCACACCCACGGGCTGGAGGCGCACAGCGACGGCGACGCGCTGTTGCACGCGATCATCGACGCGCTGTTCGGCGCCGCGGCGTTGGGCGACATCGGGCGTCACTTTCCGGACACCGACGCGACCTTCAAGGGGGCCGACTCGCACCGGCTGCTCGTCGAAGCCGCGCGCCGCGTGCGCGAAGCCGGCTACCAGGTCGTCAACGTCGATTCCACCATCGTCGCCCAGGCGCCGAAGATGGCGCCGCACATCGACGCGATGCGCGCACGCATCGCCAGTGCGCTCGGGGTGGCGGTCGATCGGGTCAACGTGAAAGCCAAGACGGCCGAGAAGATGGGCCCGGTCGGCGAAGGCCGCGCCATCGAGGCGCGCGCGGTCTGCCTGCTGCAGCGCCGCTAGGAAGAGTCAGGGCGCGCGCTTCAGGCGGATGTGCGCCACCAGGCCGCCGTCGCTGGCGTTGTCCAGCTCGAGTGCGCCGCCCATGCGGGCCAGTGCCTTCTCGACGATGGCCAAGCCCAGGCCCGCGCCGGTGGCTGCCGTTCGCGCCGCGTCGCCGCGGAAGAACGGCGTCGTCAGCTGATGCATCTTCTCGGGCGCGACGCCGGGCCCGTGGTCGCGTACGCTGACGATCACCCAGGGGCCGGTGCGCGCATAGGTCACCTGCACCATCGCGATTCCGGTGTCGATGGTGCGGCCGTAGCGACGCGCGTTCTCGAACAGGTTGGAGAACACGCGGCCGAGTTCGATGTCGTCGGCCATCACCGACAGGTCGATCGCCACCTTGCTCTGGATGCGGATCGTGCTCGGGTCGCGGAAGCCCTGCGCCTCGCGGTCGATCACCTGCGCCAGGTTCACCGGCTTGAGCTTGGTGTCGCCCGGGCGGGCGTAGTCCATGAACTTGTCGATGATGGCGTCGAGCTGGTCGATGTCGAGCGCCATGTTGCGCTGGGCTTCCTCGTCGTGCACGCTCATCTCGGCCTCGAGGCGCAGACGCGCCAGCGGCGTGCGCAGGTCGTGGCTGATGCCGGCCAGCATCACGGCGCGGTCTTCCTCCACCTTGGCGAGCTCGCGCGCCATGCGGTTGAAGCCCATGTTGACCTCGCGGATCTCGCTGGTCATCGTGTTCTCGTCCAGGCGTGAGTCGAATTCGCCCTCGCGGATGCGGCTGGCGGCGAACGACAGCTCGCGCAGCGGCTGGTTGATCAGCCGCGCGATCGCCACCGAGCCGAAGATGGTGGCCAGCAGCGCGATGCCGACCCAGACGAACCAGGTGCCGCCGGTGAGCGCGCGCACGCGGCCGAGCTCGGTCTGCAGCCACCAGGCGTCGCGCTCGATGCCGAAGCCCACCCACAGCCCGGGCTGCCCGTTCACGCTCTTGGCGACGATGGTTTCGGAGCCGAGGCGGTTACGCAGCTCGGCGGCCACCACGCGGGTGAACCGGTCCTCCTCGAAGGCCTCCCACTTGTCGGTGGGCTCGTGCGGCGCGATGCGGATCGCCTCCTGCGCCGACAGCGTCTTGACCAGCGCGACGCGGTTGATCGCGTCGCTGTGGTGCAGCGCCGCCCGGGCCAGGTTCACCAGGCTCGCGATCTGCTGCGACGCCACCACCGCCCGCGGCTCGAACTCCAGCGCCCGCAGCGTCCACACCCAGGCGACGATGCCGCTGCCGAGCAGGATGGCGAGCAGGAAGAACGTGCGCCAGAAGAGGCTTAGCGCAACCCCTTGCGAGCGGGGCATTTCAGTGCATGGCGCGGAGTGTCATCGGGGGCACAGTGTGCCCTAGCAGACACCGCAGATCCGGCTCCGCCGGTCGGCTGGTGTCGCCCCCTCGAGGGGGAGGCGGCCGCAGGCCGCTACGGGGGTGGGTCAATTCGCGCCGTCCGGCACGAACACGTAGCCGACACCCCAGACGGTCTGGATGTAGCGCGGCTGCGAAGGGTCGGCCTCGATCATCTTGCGCAGGCGCGAGATCTGGACGTCGAGGCTGCGGTCGAACGGTTCGAACTCGCGGCCGCGGGCCAACTGGGCCAGCTTGTCGCGGCTGAGCGGCTGGCGCGGGTGGCGCACCAGCGCCTTGAGCATCGAGAACTCGCCGGTGGTCAGCGCGATCTGCTCGCCGTTCTTGGTCAGGCGGCGCAGGCTGAGGTCGAACTCGAACGGGCCGAAGCTGACCGACTGGGCTTCCTTCGACGGCGCGCCGGGCGCCTCGATGGCCGGCCGGCGGCGCAGCACCGCATGCACGCGGGCAAGCAGTTCGCGCGGGTTGAACGGCTTGGGCAGGTAGTCGTCGGCGCCGACCTCCAGCCCGACGATGCGGTCGACGTCCTCGACCTTGGCCGTCAGCATGATGATCGGCGTCACGTCGTTGGCCGCCCGCAGCCGCCGGCAGATCGACAGGCCGTCCTCGCCGGGCAGCATCAGGTCGAGCACGATCAGGTCGATCGTCTCGCGCGTCAGGATTCGGTTCAGCGCCTTGGCGTCTTCGGCCAGCAGAACCTCGAAACCCTCCTGCGTCAGGTAGCGCCGCAACAGGTCGCGGATTCGCGCGTCGTCATCGACCACCACGATACGGTCGGGTCGAGTGTTGGCGGGCGTGTTCATCTGCAACTCCAAATTTGTAACAGCGGCATTGTGCCGGGGGAAAACCCCAGCAAACGGTCGATCTCGACCCGCTGTTACATCTATTTCGGCTGTTGCGCCTCGTTCCGTGACGTGGCGCACGGCCTGTGCAAGGTTGCCTTGCGCCCCGGTCCGGATGGTGCGCCGTTCGGCCCGGACGGACGGTGATTGCCGGGCGTCAGGCACACTGGCGGCCGACACTCAGCCGACGGACTTTCGATGCGACGACCCGCCTTTCTGATCCTGTTGTTGGCCGCGCTGGCCGGTCCGGTGCAGTCCACCGAGGTCGCGCCGCCGCGCGACGTGCTGTCGATGACGGCGTCGGCCACGATCGAGGTGCCATACGACCTGATGGCCGTCACCTTGTCGACCACACGCGAAGGGTCCGACGCGGCGGCGCTGCAATCGCAGCTGCGGCAGGCGGTCGACACGGCACTGGCGGAGGCCCGTCGTGCGGCTCGTCCCGGTCAGGTCGACGTACGAACCGGGGCCTTCAGCCTGGGGCCGCGCTACTCCAGCAAGGGGCAGCTGAGCGGTTGGTCGGGCCAGGCCGAGCTGGTGCTGGAGGGCCGTGACATGAGCGCCATCGCCCAGCTGGCCGGCCGACTCAACACGCTGACCGTCGCCCGGGTCGGCTACAGCATGGCCCGCGAAACCCGGGAGAAGGCGGAATCGGAGGCCTCGGCACAGGCCATCGCGCGCTTTCGTGCCAAGGCGACCGACTATGCCAAGCAGTTCGGCTACGGCAGCTATGCGGTACGCGAGGTCAACATCGGCGGCGATGCGCCGGTGCAGCCGATGTTTAGAGCGCGGGCCATGGCGGCGACGGCGGCCGACGAGTCACTGCCGGTCGAGGCGGGCAGGGCGACGGTGACCGTCAACGTCAACGGCAGCGTCGTGATGACGCGCTGAGCGGGCCGGACCGCGCCGGCGCGCCCGCCCGGCGCATCCGTCGTCTACTGCGCCACCCAGCCGCCGTCCACGTTCCAGGCCACGCCGCGCACGTTGTCGGCGGCCGGTGAGCACAGGAACACCGCCAGCCCGCCGAGCTGTTCGGGCGTCGTGAACTGCAGCGAGGGCTGCTTCTCGGCCAGCAGCTGGCGCTTGGCTTCCTCCTGGCCGACACCGGCTTCGGCCGCGCGCGCGTCGACCTGTTTCTGCACCAGCGGGGTCAGCACCCAGCCTGGGCAGATGGCATTGACCGTGACGCCGGTGGTCGCGGTCTCCAGCGCGATGCTCTTGGTGAAGCCGACGATGCCGTGCTTGCTGGCCACATAGGCCGACTTCTGCGCCGACGCGACCAGCCCGTGCGCCGAGGCGACGTTGAGGATGCGACCCCAGTTGCGCCGTTTCATGCCCGGCAGTGCCAGCCGCGTGGTGTGGAAAGCCGAGCTCAGGTTGATCGCGATGATCGCGTCCCAGCGCTCGGGCGGAAAGTTCTCGACCAGGGCCACGTGCTGGATGCCGGCGTTGTTGACCAGGATGTCGACGGCGCCGAACTGGCTCTCGCAAGCCTTCACCATGGCTTCGATCTCGGCCGGCTTGCTCATGTCGGCGCCGTGGTAGCCGACCTTGACGCCAAGCGCGGCGACGCTGCGTTGGGCCTCGGCGGTGTCGCCGAAGCCGTTGAGCATCACGTTGGCCCCCTGAGCGGCCAGCGACTGGGCGATGCCCAGTCCGATACCGCTGGTGGATCCGGTGACCAGTGCAGTTTTTCCCTTCAACATGAGTCGATCGCTCCCGTGCGTTGTTAGGATCATTATCAACAAGGAGCTTAGCGAACGTGACCGAGCCGCGCCTGAACCACGTGCAATGCCTCGACAGCCGGGGCCTGCACCGCATGGCCTATTGGCAGTGGGGCGACGCGGCGAACCCGCACGTGCTGGTCTGCGTGCATGGCCTGAGCCGCCAGGGCCGCGACTTCGACACGCTGGCGCGGGCGATGAGCGACCGCTATCGCGTCGTCTGTCCCGACGTGGTGGGCCGCGGGCGTTCCGACTGGCTGGCCGATCCGATGGGCTACGCGATCCCGCACTACGTGGCCGACATGGTCACGCTGCTGGCGCGGCTGGACGCGCAGACGGTGCATTGGGTCGGCACGTCGATGGGCGGCCTGATCGGACTGGGCCTGGCTGCATTGCCGAACTCGCCGGTGCAGCGCCTCGTGCTCAACGACGTCGGGCCGGTCATCGAGCCGGCCGCGATCGCGCGCATTGGGGCGTATGTCGGCCGCACCGCGCAGTGGAAGACGCTTGACGAGGCGGCCGACGACCTGTGGAGCATCTCCACCGGCTTCGGCCCGCATACGCGCGAGCAGTGGCTGGCGCTCACCGAGCCGCAGCTGCGACGCGATGGCGACTGGCTCAAGCCGCGCAGCGACCCGGCGATCGCCGTGCCGTTCAAGGCCATCACGCCGCAAATGGCGGCGGCCGGTGAAGCCATGCTGTGGCAGAGCTACGACCGGCTGGCCTGCCCGACGCTGCTGCTGCGCGGTGCCGACTCGGACCTGCTGTCGCTGGCCACCGCCCGAGCGATGACCGAGCGCGGCCCGCGCGCGCAGCTGGTCGAGTTCGCCGGCGTCGGCCACGCGCCGATGCTGGTTCAGCCCGATCAGGTCGAGGTCGTGCGCAGCTTCCTGCTGTCGCCATGAAGACGCTCGCGGTGCGACCCGGCGAGGGCGACGCGCCGATCCTGCAGCTCACCGACCTGCCGGCCGCCGAGCGCGCACCGGCTGCTGTGGTGCGCGATGCGATGGCGCACGTCGATGACGACCTGGCGCGCGCTCGGGCGTTCGCCGAGCCGCTGCTCGCCGGCCAGGTGCTCGATACCGGCGAGGGCGCGCTCGCGCATGCCGACGGCGTGGCCGCGATCCTCGATTCGATCGGCGCCGCGCCCACGATGCGCGCGGCCGTCTACCTGGTCTATGCGGGCGACTATCTGCAGCGGCCCGACGAGGTGGTGCGCAAGGCCTTCGGCGACTCCTACGCCAGCCTGGTCGAACACACGCGCAAGCTGGTGCAGATCCAGCGCGCCGCGCGCGCGGCCGCGGTCGAGGACGAGCGCCGCGAGCTGCAGACCGAGCGCGTGCGCAAGATGCTGCTCGCCTTCTCGCGCGACCTGCGGGTGGTGCTGCTGCGGCTGGCCTCGCGACTGCAGACGCTGCGCTGGCATGCCGCGGCGCGGCGGCCCTGTCCGGCCGAGCTGGCGCTCGAGTCGCAGCAGGTCTTCGCGCCGCTGGCCAATCGGCTCGGCATCTGGCAGATCAAGTGGGAGATCGAGGACCTCGCCTTTCGCTTCCTGCAGCCCGAGACCTATCTGCGCATCGCGCGGCAGCTCGACGAGACCCGTGCGCAGCGTGAGCGCGCCGTCGAAGCCGCGCGTGCACAGCTGCAGGCCGAGCTGCGCGCTGCCGCCATCGCGGCCGAGGTGCAGGGTCGGCCCAAGCACCTGTACAGCATCTGGAAGAAGATGCAGGGCAAGGGCCTGACGATCGCCAACATATTCGACCTGCGGGCGCTGCGCGTGATCGTCGGCGACGTGCGCGACTGCTACGCCGCGTTGTCGTGCGTGCATGCGCGCTACCGTGCGGTGCCGGACCAGTATGCCGACTACATCGCCCGGCCCAAGGCCAACGGCTACCAGTCGCTGCACACGGTGGTGCTCGACGACCAGGGCCGTGCGCTCGAGGTGCAGATCCGCAC
>JBGAMU010000015.1:0-55359 GCA_044222685.1 Burkholderiaceae bacterium | reverse complement strand
GACCTTGCCAATCATGGCCATGGTGATCACTCCTGAATTCCCCCGCTGCTTAAATAGGCAGCAGGGTAGGCTGAACACCCGGGTCAAATTTCAGTCGGCATAACCTTCACAAGTGGGTCAAATTTCGGTCGGCGCCAACACCAGATGGACCGATTGAAGTACCTGATCCATGGGAATATCGATGATGGTGCGAAGCAATAGCTATCTCTAAACAAGCAGTCCCAGCGAGAGTACTGAGAGGTTATGACCTCGGGCGCAGTCAGGAAGTACTCGATCGGCGGTGTCACGCTACTACGTTGTTCAATTCCAGACATTGCCACCAAAACGTTGATTCCGCCGAAGGAGGTGGCCCGCCGCATTAGGCTGATTGTCGATCGTTGAACGCTGGACGGCAGTAGGTGCAAGACTCCATGGCAGATGATCAAGTCAAAAGTCTCGGTGGTCCTGAAGTCGGCGATGGACTGGTGCAGCAAGTGCAAGTCTTTGCATGATCCCGCTCGCCTACGAAAAGCTTCAAGCGCGATGAGTGAGGTGTCGATTGCAACGACAGTGGATCCTCTACGTGCGTATTCAAGACTGTTTCGACCATCCCCGCATCCGATGTCCAGAACTCGGGGAACATCGGGGAGCCGCTTGTCGATCCACTTGTAGTGAATGCATGGCGGGCCGAAAAGAGAAGCCTGGGCCGAGGCTGTGTAGGCGGCATCCCAAAAGGCGGTGGGCTCAATCTGCTGCACGCGTGAGTTCCAGGTCGTCGACCGCCATGATCGTGCCGGATTTGGTCCTCATGAACAGCATGCCACCCCGGAGAGTGCGACCAGCGTCGTGCATCTGAAACAGAAATGCGCCACTGCCATACTGACGAGGAGTGCTCGGACCGTAGGCAAGCAACAAGTAGTTGTTATTGACACTCCCTCTGAGTTTATAGATCTTGTTTGTCTGGGTGCCGTCAGAACTTACGTTGTTCGCTGCGAATGTTCCTGACAGGGCGTGTCCCTGCTGGAGCAAGTCAAGGTCGAAGCCGTAGATCCGATCGCCGTCGCGACGCTCACCACGCCAGTTGCCGGCTACCGATAGACCGCTGTAGACGCGGCGCTGAACCCATGGGACCAGCGTGTCGTTAGCGAATCGGTAGAAGAGCCAGATCAGGAATGGAGACAACAGTCCAGACGCCAAGCCGACCACTAGCTGGCCTCCGAACGTTTGAAGGAAGGCTTCGTTCACCGCCATGCTGATCTCCGAACGTGCGTGCCTAGAGGAAATGCTAACAGGGCTGGACGTGTAGCTTCGCAGAATGAGCGCGCATCGACTGTCACCGTTGCGCCGGCAAGTGTAGGAGAACAGGTCAACACGCATCGTCGCCGTTCTCCGCTCTATCGACAGGCGGTGCAGCGGTTGCCGTCGTTGACCTCCGCGCCCGTCAAGCTACAGTCTTTGCCGCATTGCGGACAGTGAGGCTACACCGGTCGGGCCGGTCCAATGACCGCTATCGAAGGGGTATCGCGTCAGAAACAGCACGCACTGCGCGCTCGTAGATCTCAGCCGTTTGCCTCTCTAGAACTGCGTTGTCGCCCCTGATGCCGAGTTCAATGCGCGTAGCGAGCATCAGCCCATGTACTCGCTTCATAAGCTCTGGCGTGTCTTGAAGCAGGTAACGCAAATGATCCTTTAGTAGCGGTTGCCGCTTTGCCTGCACATCCGCAATCTCTGCAGACATCCGCACAACAGCCGCAACGTCACCCCCGGCTTCTGCGGCTTTGAGCCTCTGGTTCAACTGAGTAATGCGCTGATTTAGAGCGAACAACGGCTGAGTGCGCTTCATCAAACGCAGGAACATCTCGTTCAAGCTTGAGTACAGATCTCGGGCTTGCACGGCAGTGTCAACTTCGCTGAGTAGCCATGTCTTGTTAACTGACGCACCTAGGTTCAACAGTGGCTGCTGGAAGTCAGGCGTCGCCACTGGGTCTATCGCTTGGAGTCGCCCGAACATGGTCAGAACGGCCATGAATTCATCGACGAACGTGATGTAAACCCCCTTGCGCGCCTCCATCAGGCGCTTCTTGCTTGCCTCATCCGCGGCATGTTGACGTTCCTTGTTGGCCTCATCAGTCGCGTGCTGGCGGTCCGCGTTGCTCTGATTGCGACTGCTGTCTCGATCCCGAAACGCGCGCGCCTCTGCGGCAGACAGTTCTGCTTTCATGCGCTTGTGTGCATAGACGAGTGACAGGACCACTCCGAAGAGAGTCAACAGGCCGACCACGATCGCTGTCGATCCGGCGATGAGGCTGGCGGCAACTATTGGATTGGCAACCACGTAGTCTGCCAGTCCGGTCGGGGAAGATGCGGTGAGTGTGATCGCGTTGTTGACCTGCTGTGGCTGCCCAGACGCATGGACTGGTGGCAAGGCGGGCGCACCTGTCTTGATCACTTGCGCGGACGCGGGCGTTGATGCCTGCTCGGGACTGATCGGTTGAGTCATCCTGAGTTGCTTCCACAAGTCGTCTCGCGCACCATGCACGAGGCCGGCGTTGTTCCTCTCTCGGTGTTGGCGCGTGCGCCTTCACTCATGCCCGCGCTTGCCCAATTGCGGCGCGGAAGGCCGCTCGTTTTCGGCTTGCAGTGTGCGGCGTACGCTTTCGGGCTCCCTGCTTTCCGGCTGCAAACCAGCGGCACCAAAAGGCAATTCTAGAAAGTCTCCCGCGGCGGGTGCACAGAGTTGGTCGAAACCGGGGGATATGGCTCCGCAGCGGGTTCATAGTTGTTCGCGCGCGCCAGGTCGACCCGCAGCGGGGTGCATGAACCACACATCGTGCGTGCTCCTGACGTGCGCAGATGATCTGGTTGCAGCGGACAGCACCTTCTGTGATGTCCAGCGCCGGGTCACGACATGAGCCGACACCCGTCAGCCAAAGCCGAGCGTCCGCACACAGTCTAGAGCAGCAGTAACCCTGACCGGCGAGAGTGTCGTCTTTCCTCGACTGCTCTGCACCGCCGGATGACACGTCCGCCGGTCGGCGACGGAGCTAGACCAACACCCTCTGCGGCAGCGAGAAGACCGCGAAGGCCAAATGCTTCTGGCGTCGACGTCCGGCCAAGAGCCGTCGTTTCCGAGAGGCAAGTAGTTGGCTTATCAGTCAACTGATCGCAGTTTCATCCGGATGACGGCAGACTTCAGGTCCGACGATTCCTGAGTCACCGAGCAGACCGAGAACTGGCCGTCCAGCGGATCCGCAGTCAATCAAACACCCTTCCTCCTGAGCGCGGAGACATCGGAGCGGCTGGCTACGATGGAGACACGCCGCCGAGGACGGATCATGCCCCAACTTGCTGTTGAGTTCGAGATCTCAGACACCGAGCTCCGTCTCGTCTACCGACCACGCGATGACACCAGCTGGGTTCGGGAGAGGTTCGAGCGCGGCGATGGACTCTTGGTCAAGGGCACGTTCCACCTTACGCCGCAGGACCTCGTCGAAGACGCCGCAGAACGGGCGGCCAGCGCGACGGGCGATGACGAGATCCCGTGGGTCGACAACGATCGACTGGTGTTTGCCGTCGCCAACGCAGAAGGTGAGTACTTCCGGTTCAAGCCGGAAGTCCTTGGATTCGAGACACCTGTCCTGCTGCACCGGGATGCGCAGCCCGACTGGAAGTGGTTCAGTGCTGAACGCAAGGTGTCCATCCTGGGCGTCATCGAGAGCCTCGGTCTCGAGCGCATCGTCATCGGAGGCTCGGATCCGGAAGCCATCCCGATCCCGGAGTACGAACGGTTGCTCAAGCAGTTCCCGACGCCTCACGAACTACGACGCTATGTGCAGGCTCGCGTCGGAACCGTGGTTCGCCAGTACACCGAGCCGGCGATCGACGCCGAAGGCCTGCTGAACGCCTATGTGGGCAGGCGGACAACGGCGATCGCGCCCGACCTCGAAGCGCCCTTTCGCCAGTTCGATGTCGCCAAGTACGCCTTTGCCCTGCAGCGGCTTCAAGCGATGCTGGCCAATGAGATGGGGACTTCGGAGGCGCAGTGGCAACTGGAGATCGTGGAGATCATTCTGCTGCTGAATCCCAGGTACATCAAAGCCTTCACCGAGGTCAGGCTCCTGGATGCCGACGCATCGACCTGGCGGCGCATCGACATCCTGCTGGTCGATGCATCTGGCAATGTCGACGTCATCGAGATCAAGAAGCCGATGGGCAAACCCATCATGCTGCCGGCTGTCTACCGCGACCACCACCTGCCGCTGCGCGATCTGATCGGTGCCATGGGTCAGGTTATGCACTATCTGAGGCACCTGAACCGATGGGGGTCGACTGGCGAGAACCATCTGACCCAGTTGCTCGGCCCCCAGCTGCCTGCGGGCTTCAGGATCCGGATCATCAACCCCTCGGGCATCGTGATCATGGGGCGCAGCAACACGCTGTCCGACGTACAGCGGCGCGAGTTCGAAGTGCTACGTCGCGACTCCAAGGGCGTTGTCGACATCGTGACCTACGATGACCTGTTGGCGCGGCTCCAAGCGGTCCTGGATCAGCTGCGCGGCGGCCCTGCCGTCAGCGCGGCACCAGCATCTCCTCCGGCCGAATAGGTGGGGTTGGTCACGAAGACCCCTCCCGGGCCCGGGTGGCCTGAACCTTCGCGCGCGAAATCAGCCTGA
The DNA here is from genome assembly GCA_044222685.1 of Burkholderiaceae bacterium. Classification (GTDB taxonomy): domain Bacteria; phylum Pseudomonadota; class Gammaproteobacteria; order Burkholderiales; family Burkholderiaceae_C; genus JAEUPI01. The sequence continues at coordinate 50,707 of JBGAMU010000015.1, read as the reverse complement.
CCGAGCGCGACGAGCTGCGGCCCGACGCCTTTCGCGGGTTGACCGTACGGCGCGCAGTGCCACTCAACCGCCCACAGACGCCTGCATACACTCGGTCATGCCGATCGATTACCTAGCCACATTCTCCGTACCTCAACAGCTCCTGCCGGAGAAGTTGCGCCGCTTGCTCGCCCCGATTGGCCTGGACCCACAGGAGCGTGTCGAGATCAGTGCCCTGTCCGAGGACAAGGACGGGAGCGGGAAGCGCGAAGAGGTGGTGCACCTTGTCATGGCCGCGGTGCCAGAGGCGGCTGTCGACACCGTTGAGGTGCTCGAGGCCGGCAGCAATGGCGTCGTCTCGTACTCGGTGCCCATGCTGCGCGAGAAGGGCAGCTGTGCTGAGTTCGCACCTTCAGTGTCCGGCCACGACTACATCGTCGCCTCCTGGGGCGACGGCTCCTTCTATACCTACAGCCTGGCCGAGAAGGTCTGGATGGCCCTCGGACTCACCGCCTCATGCATTGGAAACGATGAGCAGCGCCTGGTCTATGACGACCTTGGTCTTCCAGAGTTCGGTGTGGCGGAAGGCGAGATCTCGGCCAACTACCGCTGGGAGGTATCGCGCAACGTGAGCTGGCGGATGTCAAACGAGTACCTCCGCAAGTACCTGTGGTTGCGGGGCGCAGTCGGTGTCCGTTCGTTCTACTACTCAGCGGTACTGCCGGACACCCCTGAACTCGTGGCGCTGATGGCGGGCAAGGAATACATAGACCTGAAGGCCGAAGGCGACTGGTGCGATGGTGACATCCGAAAGGACGAACGCGGCCTGCTGCTGCAGGTCTGGGCCACCGTCGCAGCGGTATCTTGCGAGCTGTGCCCGGAGCAGACAGCCGAAGGCCTCGAGTGGCCAGGCCTCGACGGCCCGATGACACACTCACGTGCGAACGCCCTACTCAACGGCGGCAGCATCTACCTCGATGACCGGTTCCTTGAGAGGTATGAGCAGAGCTCCTTCTACGAGAGTATGCCCAACCGCTTCGGCAACACTAATCCGTCCTACCGAGGCCAGTGGGCGTTCTCAGACTGCGTACGCGTCGGTCGCAACCTCATCCGTGTTCCGATTCGGGAGCTGTACAAGCCAAAACCAGACCGAGAGATCGTCCATGCCCATCGCTGCGTCGTCGACGAGGGGCGCGTTGCCGGTACGGACCTCGCCGAGGAGCACGTCGTTGCCAAGACGAAGCGCCTGTTGGACCAGATCCTCGATCTCGGCGACCGCCTCTCCACGCTCGGCGAGGCAGTTGGAATCCCCAGAGAGGCAGCCGAGCTGGTCGGGTTCTCGCGCGCTGAGATCGAAGCCAACTGGTGGACCACCTATCCGCAACTTTGCCGGCTGGCGCAGGTGGCGCCATTGAGCATGACGCAGCAGGCCTTCCTTGCGCGATGCAAGAGCCTGCATGAGGTCTGGCAGCGCGTGCCGGATGGCTTCATGCGCCAGTTGTTGCGCAAGGCCGGTTGCCCGGCGGAGAAGGTGAAGGGGCTGGGTAGCCTGAAGCTGCTTCAGGGGCTACTCAACATATTGGAGCACTTGGACACTCACCAGGAGTCTGTCGACGCATTCGTCCGCGACGCCGAGCCCGAAACCTGGGCGGAGAAGAACGACCGCATGGTGCCGCTGTTCCTGACGAACGATCTTCGGATTGCCGACGCACATGAGTCGTTCGGTCGAGCGCTGGCGACCCTACAGGCACTGGGCTTCGACACCGCAACGGTGAACCAAGGCTATGGGAAAGCGCTTGACTTCGTCTTCGATGGCGTCATTGGCGCGTTTGTAGCGGTCAACGGCTCCGTCGCGAGGTTGCTAGCACGCTGATGCTGATGCGGGCTCTCCGAGAGTCCAGAATGAAGTCCATAGAGGATCCCCGACATGGCTAGCAACGAACCCTCCTATCAGCCAATGCCTCTTCAGGGTCGAAGGCAGACGTCGACACAAAGAGTGCGGGGATTGTTGATCCGCCGGTTGGTAGCAGCCGGCCACGGCGACCCCGAGATTCGCTGAGTCCAGCGGAAGCTCTGCAGCGGCTGCGGACGCTTGTCACCACTCCTTGAGTGCACGGTCCGTGCCACACTTGAGTGATTGAGCGAGCCCGCTCGGCCGAGCTTCTGCTCTCCGAGATCCGTCGCACCTGGATTCCTCATGAGATTTGAATGACGATTCGTACGGATAGCGACGAGTTCAAAGCTTGGCACGAGGTCGGCCACGCTACCGTTTGCTTGCATCTAGGCGGCGACCTAGATGGCATCGAATTCCTCGAAGGAGATGCGCGAGGCTTCGCGGTGGCTCGCGGTTGCGACGTCATGCCGGACAAGGAAAGGAGTGTTGCGTGCGGTGGGTTCGCCGCTGAGTACTACTTGTTGCGAGCCGGCTACGTTGACGGGGTGAACTTGAATGACCCTAGTGCGGTCGCAGCGGTGAGCGCGCTTGTCTTTAGCAATGCTTGGAGAGACCGACAGGACTTCGCCCGGCGCGCGGTTACTGAAGACAGTGACTTCACGAAGGAGGAGGACGAAGACTTCATGCGCTACGCGATCGAGCGTGTTGCCCCGATCGTCGATCTGTATTTTGTGAGGATGCAGATCGTTGTGAACGAGCTTCTTGCCGCAAGGAGGATTGACGGCGTGCGAGTGAAGGAACTTCTTCAGATCGGCGTTCCCCGCTAGGGGCTATGCACCACGCGATAGGCTCGGTGGACCCGGTCTTCAACCAGTGGTTCTTGGGATGCAGTGCCTTGTTCGCGAGCATTGCGACGCGTGAAGGGTCGAAGACAGTCGAGTGAACGAACTCCTGCCGGTCAACATTCCTCCTTGACACCGAAAACGGTGCGTGGACTGAACTTGTCGTGTCGAAGATATGGTGCTGATTCCAGCGGAACGCACCACATGTGTGTCTCGCACCGAAATACAAGTCGTACTTCCCAGGACGTGTTCCTAAGTTATGTGCGCCGACAAGAACTGACAACTTCGGAGTCATCGCCCTCGCAGCGTGTCGCGGTCGGAGCCTGGCATGTCGCGATGAATCCGATCGACTCTAATCCGCCGCGCGGTGCAATGGCTGGGCGCCTCCGTGCCGCAATCCGCTTTGCGCCCTGAGAGACTGTTTTGACGTCCCATCACTTGACCATCTTCGACGTCCAACATGGCGCTTGCGCCTTGCTAAAGAGTCAATACGCGGGTTTGACGTGGACGATGATGATTGACTGCGGGCACGAGAACAATGACAGCGGGCAGTGGTTCCCGGGCGACTTCTTGCGGTCTCAGGGCATCTACACACTCGACCTGCTGATCATCTCGAACCTCGATGAAGACCATGTCTCAGGGTTCCCGAACCTGCTTGACCGCGGTATCAGCATTCGCCGCATCTTCAGCAATACGAGCGTCGAGCCTTGGACCATTCGATACTTGAAGGACCAGTACGGAATGGGTCCGAGGATCGACGCCGTTGTCCGAGAGCTAACGCGTCGCGGCCTTGATCAGGCGCAGCCGTGGCATCCGGATGCAGACGTCCGCTGCTATTCGAACCGGTACCCGTACCCTTTTGACGATGAGAACAACCTCAGCGTCATCACGAGTCTGACCTTTGGTGGCGCCAGGTTCTTGTTCACAGGTGACATGGAGCGTGCCGGCTTCGAGCACCTGTTGGCCACAGAAGCGGCCCTTCGTCAGGACGTCAAGGGCGTCGACTTTCTGATTGCTCCCCACCATGGCAGGTACAGCGGCCTCTGCCCCGACTTGTTTGATGCGCACGGCTGCGCGCCGAAGCTCACCATCATCAGTGACGACTACATCCAGTACGACACACAAGAAACCAGTGCGTTCTATCGAAACCGTACGACTGGCCACCCCTTCAAAGCGGCCGGCGAGCAACGCTGGGTTCTCACGACGCGTGCCGACGGGACGATCGACTTCTCGCCTTCCTACGGAAGCATGTTCGTGTATTGAGTAGAAGGTCGCCTCCCAACCCGCCTTCCCTCTCTTGGTCCACCGAGCAACCAGCGACGATATGCTCCGCCTTGATGCTGCGTTTCAACTCTAGCGCTCGCCACGCACCCCGCGGGAGACTGCCGATGCGACCAGTGCACTCGTGATGCTTAGCATCATTTGTGCAGCACTGCGACTGAAATCTTCTTTGGCCGATGCGCCGTCTGCGTGATGAGCAACGCTGGCGAAATCCATGGCGGCCTGCCGCATGACCAGCTCACGCTGCTCCAGCGTGCGGCTCTGCTTCTGCAGCTGCCGGGCGGTCACGAGCGCATCACGCTGGCCCAGCTGGTGAGTGATGCCTTCCACAACCACGCGGCACTTTGCGACCGCATCCGCGTAGTGCCCCTGAACAAGCAACTGACGTGCGGTCTCAAGCTGGTTGAGGGTCGCACCGAGTTCCTCATTCGCAGGGATGGGAATCTCGAACAGAATGGACCTTCCGTAACCGGCCTGCTCCAGAGCAGCGATCCACTGCGCCACGTTGAGTTGTCCTTGAACCAGGTCATGGACCGCCTGCGAATCAGCCCCCGTTCTGACCTCTGCGTCGAGCTTGACCGCCAGCAAAACGTCTCCCCCGTCGCGCCGACGCTCGACAGCCTCCATGGCCTGCTGGGTCAATGGCAAGGAGAAGACGCATTCCCGCCGCGCGGCGTGCTTTCCGACGGTGAACGGCTGAATTGTTTCTGGAAACGCCATGCCGAGCAGCAGTCTGGCTTGTCCTTCAACAATATAGATGCGAGCGGGAGCGAAGAGGACATCAGGCGCCGTTGCGTCATCCCAATTGAGGACGCTGAACTCAATCTTCAGGCCAATGCAGTAGCCCCCGGCCAAGCGTTCCCCGTGCACACCAGCCAGCCGTGTCTCTGCGATGATGCGGTTGATCAGATTGATTCCCAAGACTGATATCCTTTTGCAACTGAGCCGTCACCGAGCTCGCACCGCCAACCCTCGCGACCCTTTCAAGTGGATCCGCGCAGGGCCAAAAATGCTTCGATGAGATAGGATTCAATTGCACATGTCAATTATTCCGTTGATTGTCCGCCTCGCCGGGATGAAAGCGCGCCGTGATGAGTTGCAGTTGGATCAATCGACCGACGACGGGCTGCTCCCGCAAGTGGTGGCCGTTGATGAGTACGGCGCCGCGATGACGCGCTTGACCAGGATGACAAAGGTCATTGAAGAGACGACGGACGACGACTGAGACTGGCGCAACCTAGAGCGGCAATTGGAGTCGTCCGGTCCCTTAGTGACTGGTTCGGAAGACTGATTGAGGTTCGCGGTTTTGAAGCAGGACGCTGACTTTGCCGTGCTGCCGCTCGTCATGCGGCTTGCGCCTGCGCGTGGCGCGCAGTGGTGCGTGTTCAGCGATGAGGATGAACCCCATTCGGCGGTCGTTCAACTGGTGCGGAATGACGGCGTGGTTCTATCTTCTGGGACGAAGGTGACCGAGGTCAGAAGGGAGACCACCGATGACAGTTGACGACTCGGGCGAGAACGTGCCCTTCCTGGTAAGACGTTCCGAGGAGATCAAGCGAGGTCAACTGCGGCGCTTGCGCTACGACGCCGTGCGCCAGATCGCGATGGTCGAGGTAGACGGGCGTTGGGTGGATGGTCCAGATGCCCTGGGCGACGCACCCGGTACACGCGTCACCAGGGTCGAGGCCGAGACAACGGATGACGAATGACGGCTCCGTTCTCGTCGTCAGCACGGTCGTCGACAGCGCAACGGACGAGGTGATACGCCAGCTCGCTGCGCTGTCGGTCCCCTGCGTTCGCTTAAATACCGAAGACTTTCCCTTCGGCCGGTCGATCACTGTCTCGCATGGGCCCGTCACGAACGGCGCGCTGACGATTGACGGCGTGCCTCTGTCAGCGCCTTCAGCCGTTTGGTATAGGCGCCTCAGGTCGGCAGCAAAGCCTGACACCATGGACGATGGCGTCTACGATTTTTGTCTTCGCGAGAATCGCGCGACCATCTTGGGCGGCCTGCTCGGTCTCAACAGCAGATGGATGAGCCACCCGGCGTCGATCTGGCAGGCAGAGAACAAGCCGTACCAACTGACAGTAGCCCAACAAGTTGGGTTGCGCGTACCGAAAACCGTCATCACCAACGATACCGAAGCCATACGATCGGCTGCAGCATCCTTCGGTCGGATGATTGTGAAGCCTGCGCGGACTGGTCACCTGGTGCAAGGAGGTGTGGACCGCGCGATCTTCACCACCGAGCTGACGCGATCGGATCTGAAGGACCTGCAAGGGGCGGAACTGAGTCCCGCGATCTACCAGGAGCTGGTTCCGAAGCGGTTTGATATCCGTGCCACATTGGTCGGAAGGCAGATATTCGCGGCGCGCATTGACTCGCAGTCTGATGTCGCAGCCGAGATCGACTGGCGACATACGAGCAATCCCGATCTGCCGCACGCACGCGTGACGCTACCCACAGCGCTGCAACAACGCCTGCACAAGCTGATGGATCGTCTCGGTCTCGAATTCGCTGCGATCGATCTTGTCGAAACTCCCGAAGGAGAATTCGTATTCCTCGAAGTCAACCCGAATGGTCAATGGCTCTGGCTGGACGACAAGCTTGAGTTGGGAATCTCGACGGCTGTCGCAGCTTGGCTTGCAGGACCACGGTAAAGGTGTCACGTGCAGCTAATTGACCTAACGGACCTCGTTTATCCGCGTTTGGCCGGATCCGCTCGGTCGCGCCAGGAAGAAGCGGACAACAAGTGGCGCGAGATCGCTGAGTCGGACGAACTCGCAGTCGATCAATTGGAATCAGATCACGACGATCTTAAGGAGTACTCAAAAGAAGTCGACAAGATGCTCGATCGTGAGCAATCACGCAAGCAAAGCGTCGAATCCAGACTCACCAGCATCATCGGGCTGTCCTCGATCGCCGCAACGGTCGTCGTCAGTGGGCTGTTTGCGCTCGCGGCAGGCGCACTCAATGTGCCGCCTGGCGCAGCCTCCTGGATACTTGCATTCGGTTGTCTGTACGTCGTGGCGCAGCTCTTCATAGCGCTGTTTGCGGCTATTAAGGGGCTGTCCCGAGCGGCCACTATTGAAACGACTGCATCCGATCTCTTTGCGACGCAGAAGGCGGCGCCGCGCCTCCGTACGCGCGGCCAGATTGCAAGCAAGCTCGCTCAGCTGCGAGATCAACGCCGAGCTGGAGATGAGCGCGTCAGCCAGATGGCCGTTTCCCATCAGGCGGTTCGGAACTTCCTGTTCGGCCTCCTATTGCTAGCGGCGACTGCAGCGTGGTTTGCGGCGAACCGGCCAGCGCCCAGTGTGAATGCCACCGCTTCGAACATCGCCGCACCTGCGGGCATCAAGGCTGAGCCAGGAAGCAGCAGCCCCAGTGCGGCCGTCCCTGCGCCGCCTGCTGCCGACGGATCTGTGATTCCGCTGGTGGCCCTCTCCCTGGGGGTGGCGCTGCTGGTCGCGGGCAGCATGTTCCTCATCGCAGGCAAACCCATTCGAAACGTTGCACTTGGATCAACGCTGATGCTTGCCGGTGGTGGTTTGAGCCTGTTCGGCGGTACCAAGGTCGACCTCCAGCTCGGCAGGATCGACAAGCTCATCGGCGAGCTGCGGATCCACCTCTTCGAGAAGCCCGCGCCCACCGCGCAAGCGCGCATAAGTCTCATGCGCCTGGCAACGATCGGACCGTTTCCGGACGGCGGACACGAGTTGACGCGCGAACCAATTCTGCAGTGCTTGCTTGGCAGATTGACACCTGACTTCGTGTCGAGCGTTGGCGGATGGCAGATCGTTGGCCGGGTCGACAAAAGACAACTCAGGCCGGATCGCGCCTTGCTCTACGGTTCGAATCAGTCTCTGGCCATGACCCGTGCAAACTGGGTCCGCGACGAGATCCTGATGCAGATTCAGGGCTTTCGTGCTGATGCGAGCATCGTTTCCGTCGGCGGTGCCGGTCGTGTTGGCGCGAAAGTTGATGCCTCCGATATGCAAAGCGATCGAAGGGTCGACCTCTATATCTTCGCGACGCAGCCTGACACCAAGACAGCCACTGCGATCAAGCCATTGGATTGCCCGGGCGTGTAGCGCTGGAGCGCCGTCCGCCGCAGAACCCGCTCCTATGTGACCTGAACGCGTTCGAGGATCGCTGCCGCCACTGCTTCAGGCGCGAGTGACCCTGCACTGAAGTAGCCGTCAATGCTCAAGAGCCCTTCGACTGGCGCATCATCGAGTCGGATCAACATGACCTGATGCTGTTGTCGCGACTTGATCAGGTCGCGGACAGTGCGCCACTCAAGCCCGCACCAGTCTCGGTTCGCATACTGTTCGCAAAGAAACACAGCGAGCAAGTCACTCTGTCTGCGGTACACGTTCTGCAGGAGGACATCCATCCCAGGCTGAGCCAGGTGTGCCTGATAGTCCTTGTCGTAGAACACGGCGTGTTCACCGAGGCTTGTGCTCAAACGCCTCGCGACCTCCGCGACGAACAGGCGGCGATCGCCCGAAAAGGAAAGCGCGACGCGAAAGCGCCGCTCGGAAAGCTTCGTTATCGCTGAATCCATCTTCTTCCCGATCGCACCCCCAGACGCAAGGCGTTCGAGGGCAAGCAGGGACAACGTGAACGGTTCCGGCTCAATCCGACGATGCAGCTCCCGCCCAGGGTGTGTCTGCGATACGTGATAGACGAGATAGTTCAGCCAGACGGCCAGCGGGTTGTCGTTGGTGACCGTCACGATCTTCTTTCTTGGATTCTTTGCTTGCGCCCCTTCAATCAACTCGTTCACAAGATTCAGTTTGATGTCTCGAACCTCGTCCGGATCGAACAGGCTTCCCGCCCTTAGGCCCATCCTCGCGAACAAATCGAACTGCTCGCCTTCGATGATGCCAAGGCACGTGACCTGGGCGCCGGGAACGCCCCACTTCAGCGTGCCCTGCGTGACCGCATTGAACAGCGCGTTCACCTCCGGTTCGTTCCCGACCGGTCCGAAATACTGCCACAGCGGTATGCCATGGTGCTTTTGAGCGACAGGCTTGGGCAACACACCACTGCCGGCGACCAAATACTCCAGGGAAAACGTCGTCGGATGAAAGCGATGCGCCTCGGCCTCGAACGCTGCAATGAGGCGACGCAGTTCATCTGGCTTATCGGAGATCGGCATGTGCGACGACTGTTCGGTGCGCGTGGTGCGCCCTTGACGGGAAGATCGCAGGCGTACGGCTTGACGATGAGATTCCGCTCTGGCGACTGCCACCGTACGGCTCGTTTATGTCCGGCCATCGGTCGTAGACTTTGCCGATGACAAAGCGGGGCGCCCGGAGCGGTCCGCTTTCGTAGCGTTTGATCGGTACTACCTCAAACCCGCGCTGACGCAGGTACTCGTTCGACTGATGACCGCCGGAAAACATAGAGACTGGCACACCAGTAGCCATTGAGATGATCTTCTTGGGCGGATACTGAAATTCGTTATGAACTAACGCAAAACGCTGGGCCGGCTTGGATTCCCAATCGAGCCAATCAGGCGTCTCGCGGAGCGTGGCGTCGAACTGATGCAGGGAAGCCATGAGTGCGGTTCGCTCCACGGGCGGTAGTACCACTTGCTTAGCCTCCTTTGTCCGCGATAGATGCTGCGAACCAAATTGTCCGCACCTTGCCACGTGTGTGGCCGTAGCCGGGCGGAGACGGGATGGGCGAAGGTCGATCCCGCAGCGCGATTCCGCTGCGAGGGAACGGCTGCCGTAGAGTCTCTTTAGACGATGCGTCATGAGACGGCATGCAAAGCGGCGCCCTAACGTGTAACGGCGCTCGCGCGTCTCTGTCACTCGGTTCCGCGGCCTGTCGAGCCGCATTCTCTGGACCTCACCGGGAGGCGCCCCACCAAACGGGGTCCTATCCGGGGGCCGCGAAGAACGATCGCCCATCTGCCCAGTAATCTGTGAGGTTTTGGCGGAGAGAGTGGGATTCGAACCCACGGTACGGTAGAAACCGTACACCGGATTTCGAATCCGGCGCATTCGACCACTCTGCCATCTCTCCCGGGTTCACTGCACTCGTGGGTCGATCTCACGAGGGACGCGATTCTAGACGATCAGGCCTTCAGCACTTCGGCGCCGCCGAGGTAGGCGCGCAGCGCCTTCGGCACCGCGATGCTGCCGTCGGAGCGCTGGTGGTTCTCGAGCACGGCCACCAGCGCGCGCCCGACGGCCACACCCGAGCCGTTGAGCGTGTGCACGAACTCGGGCTTGCCCTGTGCGTTGCGGTAGCGCGCCTGCATGCGCCGCGCCTGGAACGCCTCGCAGTTGGAGCAGCTGCTGATCTCGCGGTAGGTGTTCTGCGCCGGCAGCCACACCTCGAGGTCATAGGTGCGCGCGGCGCCGAAGCCCATGTCGCCGGTGGACAGCAGCATCACGCGGTACGGCAGCTCCAGCGCCTGCAGCACGGCCTCGGCGTGGCCCACCATTTCGTCGAGCGCGGCGTTGCTGCGCTCGGGCTGGACGATCTGCACCATCTCGACCTTGTCGAACTGGTGCTGGCGGATCATGCCGCGCGTGTCGCGGCCGGCGCTGCCGGCCTCGGAGCGGAAGCACGGGCTGTGCGCAGTGAGCTTGATCGGCAGCTGCTCGGCCTTGAGGATCTGCTCGCGCACCGTGTTCGTCAGCGAGATCTCCGAGGTCGAGATCAGGTACTGCTCGGCCTGCTCGTCGCTGCCGCCGCCCGCGACGGCTCGGCCGTCGCCTCCGCGGTAGACCCAGAACATGTCCTCCTTGAACTTGGGCAACTGCCCGGTCCCCTCGAGAATCTCGCGGTTCACGATGTAGGGCGTGTAGCACTCGGTGTAACCATGCTCGCGCGTGTGCAGGTCGAGCATGAACTGCGCGAGCGCGCGGTGCAGCCGCGCCGCCGGGCCGCGCAGGAAGGTGAAGCGCGAGCCGCTGAGCCTGGCGCCGGTCTCGAAGTCCAGGCCGAGCGCAACGCCGAGGTCGATATGGTCCTTCGCCGCGAAGTCGAACGTGCGCGGCACGCCCCACTTGCGCACCTCGACGTTGGCCTTCTCGTCGGCACCGACGGGCACGTCGTCCTGCGGCAGATTGGCCACGCTCATCAGCATCTGCGCCAGCTCGGCCTGGATGGCCTCGAGCCGCGCCGCGCCGCCCTTCTGCTCGTCGGTGATGCGATTGACTTCGGCCATCTCCGTCGAGGCATCACCGCCCTTGCCCTTCAACTGCCCGATCTGCTTGGACAGCGCATTGCGGCGAGCCTGCAGCTCCTCGGTGCGCACCTGCAGAAGCTTTCGCTCGGCTTCCAGCGCCGAGAAGCGCGCCACGTCGAGATAGGACTGTGGTTTGCCGCGGCGTTCGAGCCGCGCGATCACCGCGTTCAGGTCGCGGCGCAGGAGGGCGATGTCGAGCATGGGTTTCCTTGGGCAGTGGCAGCGGGGTCACGTGGGCGCGCAAGTCGCGCGGGGGCCGCCATCACGATCGTGACGCGGCCACCTCACGCATCGACCTGTCGCCCAGCCCCTTGGGCAACGGGAAGTGCACGGTCTCCTGCACACCCGGCAGGTTGCGCACACTGGTCGCGCCGAGCTCGCGCAGGCGCGCCACGACACCTTGCACCAGCACCTCGGGGGCCGACGCGCCGGCCGTCAGGCCGACACGGGCACCGGCTGTGAACCAGTCGGCGCGCAGGTCGGCCGCGCCCTCGACCATGTACGCTGGCGTACCCAGCCGCTGCGCCAGCTCGCGCAGGCGGTTGCTGTTGCTGCTGGTCGGGCTGCCGACGACGATGACCACGTCGACCTGCGGTGCCAGCAGCTTGACCGCGTCCTGGCGGTTCTGCGTGGCGTAGCAGATGTCCTGCTTCTTCGGCTCGCGCACGTGCGGAAAGCGCTGCTTGACCGCAGCGAGGATCTGCGCCGCATCGTCCACCGACAAAGTGGTCTGCGTCACCACCGCGAGCTTGTCGCCACGTGGCTGCACGGTGGCCACGTCGTCGACGTCCTCGACCAGGTAGATGCCGGCGCTGAGCTGGCCCATCGTGCCCTCGACCTCGGGGTGGCCCTTGTGGCCGATCATGATGAACTCGAAGCCCTCGCGCGCCAGCTTGGCGACCTCGACGTGCACCTTGGTCACCAGCGGACAGGTCGCGTCGAACACCTGGAAGCCGCGCGCGTCGGCCTCGTCGCGCACCGCCTTGCTGACGCCGTGGGCGCTGAACACCAGCGTGGCGCCTGGCGGCACGTCGGCCAGGTCCTCGATGAAGATCGCGCCCTTGGCGCGCAGGTCGGCCACCACGGTGGTGTTGTGCACGATCTCGTGGCGCACGTAGATCGGCGCACCAAAGCGCGTCAGCGCACGCTCGACGATCTCGATCGCGCGGTCGACGCCGGCGCAGAAGCCGCGCGGCTCGGCCAGCACCACATCGGTCAGCGCCTGCGCCATCTAGAGTACCTCGATCACCTGGACTTCGAACGTCACCGGCTGGCCCGCCAGCGGATGGTTGAAGTCGAACAGCAGCCAGTCGTCGCCGATCTCGCGCACCATGCCGGCGTAACCGGCCTCGCCGTCGGGGCGCGGGAACTGCACCACGTCACCGACCTCGTAGCGGGTGTCGGGCTTGGACAGCTGATCGAGCAGCGAACGCTTCACCCGTTGCAGCAACTGCGGGTTGCGCGGCCCGAAGGCCTCGTCGCCGTCGAGCCGGAAGGTCTCGCGCTGGCCGCGCTGCAGGCCGAGCAGGCGAGACTCCATCGCCGGCGCCAGCTGGCCGGCGCCGATCGACAAGGTGGCGGGCTGGGCGCCGAAGGTGTTGATCACGTCGGTACCGTCGGGGCCGGCCAAGCGGTAGTGCAGGGTCAGGAACGACCCCTGTTCGATGGGTTTCACCTCTGGCGGCCTGGCTGTCGAATAGACTGCGTTCGATTCTACGTGGCCACGCCGTGCGTTCCGCGGCACAGGACATCCGGTTCACACCATGTCGATCAAGTCGCTGCCCGCCGCCGCGCGACCGCGCGAGAAGCTGCTGGCCCTCGGCCCGCAGGCGCTGGCCGACGTGGAATTGCTGGCGCTGCTGCTGCGCACGGGCTTGCCGGGACAGGGCGTGATGGCGCTCGCCGAATCGGTGCTGAAGAGCTTCGACGGGTGGGCGGGCCTGCTGCGTGCCGATGCCAGCTCGCTCGAGCGCATCAAGGGCCTCGGCCCGGCCAAGCGCGCCGAGCTGACCGCGGTGATGGAGATGGCACGCCGCGCGCTGCAGCAGCGCCTGGCGGATGCGCCGGTGTTCGATTCGCCCGTCGCGGTGAAGCAGTTCGTGGCGCTGGCGATCGGCGCCCTGCCGCACGAGGTGTTCTCGGTGCTGTTCCTCGACAACCAGCATCGGCTGCTCAAGCACGACGAGATGTTCCGCGGCACGCTGACGCAGACCAGCGTCTACCCGCGCGAGGTGGTGCGCCGCGCGCTCGAGCTGAACAGCGCCGCGGTGATCTTCGCGCACAACCACCCCTCTGGTACGGCCGAGCCGTCGCGGGCCGACGAGTTCCTCACCCAGTCGTTGAAGTCGGCGCTGCAGCTGGTCGACGTACGCGTGCTCGACCATCTGGTGGTCGGCCGCGGCACCGTGGTCTCGTTCGCCGAACGGGGGCTGCTGTGAACGCGAAGTCGCTGCACCAGTTGCAGGCGCTGCGCGAACAGCTGCGCCTGCAACAGGCCGAGACCGCCGAGCGCGATGCGCGCGAAGCAGCCCGGGCGCAGCAGGACCAGGCCGAGGCGCAGCTGTTCGCGCGCAGCGTGGGCGCGGTGCGCGCGCTGCCCGCCGCGCAGAAGGCCGTGGTCGAGCGCGTGCGGCCGGCGCCGCATGCGCGCCAGCGCGAGCTCGACGAGCAGCGTGCGGTGCAGGAGGCGCTGTCCGACGACGTCGACGTCGAGTCGCTGCTGCTCACCGACGACGGCCTGAGCTTTCGTCGCCCGGGCATCGGACCCGACGTGCTGACCCGCCTGCGCCGCGGCACCTGGGCGCTGCAGGGCCAGCTCGACCTGCACGGCATGACGCGCGACGAAGCCCGCGAACAGCTGGTGGCCTTTCTGCGCGAGTCGCACCGGCGTGGCGTGCGCTGCGTGCGCGTGGTGCACGGCAAGGGCCTGGGTTCACCGGGCCGGCAGCCCGTGTTGAAAGCCAAGGTGCAGCGCTGGCTGGCACAGCGCGCCGAGGTGATCGCCTTCGCGCAGGCCAGCGCGCCGCAGGGCGGCGCCGGGGCATTGCTGGTGCTGCTCGCGCCGCGCGTTGGTCGCTGAACGCGTGCCCTGCAGCCACCAGGCGGACGCCGCGGATCCGGCTTCGCCGGTCAGCTGGCGTCGCCCCCTGGGGGGAGGTGACCAAAGATCGCTACGGGGGAGTCACTTCAGCCGGCGCGGTTGCGCATCCAGTCGGCCGTGCCCTGGAAGGCCTTGGCCAACGCGTCGGAGAGCGCGGGTTCGACTGCGCATTCGTCCATCGCCTGCCGCATGCAGGCCATCCACTGGTCGCGTTCGGCGTTGCCGATCGCATACGGCAGATGGCGCGCGCGCAGCATCGGGTGGCCGAAGCGGTCGATGTAGTGGTTGGGTCCGCCCAGCCAGCCGCACAGGAACCAGTAGAGCTTGTCGCGCGAGCCGTCGAGCGGCGTAGGGTGCAGCGCGCGCAGGCCGGCGAAGCCCGGCTCGAGGTCCATCAGGTCGTAGAAGCGATCGACCAGCCGCCGCACGCCAGATTCGCCGCCGAGTTGCTGGAACGGCGTGACGGGTTCGTCGCTCATGGTGCCTAGCGCCCGATCAGCCGCGACGCGGCAGCCACGATGGCTTGTGCCGCCGGCGCGCCGGGTGCCGACTCGAGCAACAGTTCGCGCCGCAGCACGGACTCGCGCACCGCAGGATCGAGCGGCACTTCACCAAGCAGGCTCACCTGCAGCGGGTGCTCCAGTCCGGTGTTGACGAATCGGTCGATCACCTGCTGCAACTGGTGGCGGATGACGCGTCCTTCGCCGGCGCGCTGCGCCTGGTTGACCAGCAGGTGCGTCGGCCGCAGGGCCTGGCTCGCGGCCAGCACCTTGATGGTGGCATAGGCATCGGTCAGCGAGGTGGGCTCGGGTGTCGCCACGACGACCAGCTCGTCGGCCAGCGAGACGGTGTAGAGCACAACGTCGGAGATGCCGGCACCGGTGTCGAGCAGCACATGATCGAAGCGCGGTCGCACGCGCTCGATCACGTCGTGCAGCTGGTCGCGCACCTCGGGCGTCAGCCGCGAGTATTCGATCATGCCGGAGCCGGCCAGCAGCACCGAAAAGCCGCCCGGCGCCGGCAGGATTGCGTCGTCGAGCGCGGTCTTGCCGGTGAACACGTCGTGCAGCGTCAACTTCGGAAACAGGTTGAGCACTACGTCCAGATTGGCCAGGCCCAGGTCGGCATCGAGCACCAGCACGCGCTCGCCCTGGCGCGCCAGCGCGGCCGCCAGATTGGCCGAGACGAAGGTCTTGCCGACGCCGCCCTTGCCGCTGGTGACGGCGGTGATGCGCGCACCTCTGCCGGTGGCACCCGTCATGGCAGATCCTGGAAGATCGAACTGGCGAACAGCAAACCCTTCTCCTCGGCACTGACCAACGATACTGCCGCCGCCTCCAGGCAGCTGCGGTTGCGGCCGCTGCTCTTGGCCCGGTACAACTGCACGTCGGCCCGGTCCATCCACAGTCGCGGCGTCGTGCGCACCCATTGCGGCGCGAATGCACCCCCCACGCTGACGGTGACGCTCACCGTCTGCCCGGGTGCGACCGTCACCGGCGTCTGCGACACGCGCACGCGGACGCGCTCGGCCACCTGAGGGCCGAACGCCGCCGGGCAGTTGGGCAGCACGATGGAGAACTCCTCGCCTCCCATGCGCGCCACCAGGTCCATCGGCCGCACGGTGTCGGCGAGCGCCACGCCGACGGCACGGATCACTTCGTCGCCGGCCGCATGGCCGTAGGTGTCGTTGACCAGCTTGAAGTGGTCGATGTCGAGCGTCAGCAGCAGCGCGGGTTCGCCGGATCGGGCCACGCGGTCGATCTCGCGGGCCAGCGCCAGCTCGAAGGTACGGCGGTTCGACAGCCCGGTCAGCGCATCCCGGCTCGACAGGTCGACCAGCCCATCGATGACCTCCTGCAGCCAGGCATCACTTCCCGCAGGCGACTGGGGCGCGGTCTGCCCCGACTGGCGCAGCAACTGCAAGGCCACGTCGAGCCGCAGGACGGGCACATTCCCCGCGCCGGGCTGGGGCGGCGGCGACTCGGGCGCGCGCGTGTCCAAGGGCTGCTGTGTGGTCATCTGCGGCCAAAGGTGACCGCGTTCGAGGCAGTCTAGCAGTGGCCCTTCGGCCAGCAGGGTGGATTTGCGGCCGGTTCGCACCGCATCTCCGCGGCCGTCGTCGCAACTCGGCAGGCAACATGGCTGTCGAGTCGAAGAGCCGTCGCGGCTCCCGAACGTTCTCACCCGACACGCCTGCCGACATGTCCGCCGCCGCCTTGCGCCAGAACCTCGAACTGGCCCTGCCCACCGAGCAGGAGTTCCAGTTCTCCCAGCACGACTTCGAACGCGTGCGCGAGCTGATCCACGCCCACGCCGGCATCAGCCTCAATGCCGGCAAGCACGCCATGGTCTACAGCCGGCTCGCCCGGCGCCTGCGCGAGACGGGCCATCGCTCGTTCGCCGACTACCTGAGCTGGCTGCAGTCGGGCGCCGACGGCGCGGCGCAGGAGTGGCAGCAGTTCGTCAACGGGCTGACGACGAACCTGACGAGCTTCTTCCGCGAAAGCCACCACTTCGATTGTCTGGTCGAGGATCTGAAGCGCGTCGGTCGGCCCGATGTGCGCATCTGGTGTTCGGCCTCGTCGACCGGTGAGGAGCCCTACTCGATCGCAATGGTGGTCGAGGAGACGCTGGGCGCGTCCTCGCGCGCCGAGATCGTGGCCAGCGACATCGACACCACCGTGCTGGCCACCGCGCAGCGCGGGGTCTACGACGCGCAGGCCCGCGGCCTGACGCCGGAGCGCCTGCGCCGGCACTTCCAGCGCGGCAAGGGCAGCAACGAAGGCCGCATGCGCGTCCGGCCCGAACTCGCGAATCGCATCACCTTCCTGCCGCTGAACCTGATGGATGCGAACTGGTCGCTCGGCGAGCCGTTCGACATCATCTTCTGCCGCAACGTGATGATCTACTTCGACGCCCCGACGCAGCGGCGCGTGCTGCAACGCATGCACGGCATGCTGCGCGGGCGCGGCCTGCTGTACGTGGGGCACTCCGAGAACTTCACCGATTCGCGCGACCTGTTCCAGCTGCGCGGCAAGACGATCTACAGCAAGGTCTGACACCCACGATGGCCACCACAGCCGCCCTGCCCCTGGCCGCCGCCAGCGCCGCCGCGCCGCTGACGCGCACGCCGCGGCTGGACCGCCTGCGCGCCGCACCTCGCGTCACCGGCGAGGCCTCGTTCTTCTTCTGGGATGCCAACTTCCGCAACGACGCGGTCAAGGTCTTGCCCGGCGAGTACTTCGTCTCCGACGAGGACCTGCTGATCGTCACCACACTCGGTTCGTGCATCGCCGCGTGCCTGTGGGACCGGGAGCGCCACATCGGCGGCATGAACCACTTCATGCTGCCCGAGGGCAGCGGCGACTCGGGCCGCTATGGTTCCTACGCGATGGAACTGCTGATCAACCAGATGATGAAGCGCGGCGCCTCGCGCACGACGATGGAGGCCAAGATCTTCGGCGGCGGCGCCGTCATCAGCGCAATGACCAGCATCAACGTGGGCGAGCGCAACACGACCTTCGTGATCGACTATCTGCGCACCGAACGCATTCCGATCGTCAGCAAGGACGTGCTCGACATCTATGCACGCAAGGTCTGCTTCCTGCCCGCCAGCGGCAAGGTGCTGGTCAAGCGCCTGGCATCGACCAATGCGGCCGCGCTGGTGGCGCAGGAACGCGCAGCCTCCGAGAAGGCCGTGCCGATCGCCCAGAGCGGCGGCTCGGTCGACCTGTTCTAGCGGCCACGGGCGCGGCGGAGCGACGACGATGGCCAAGACACGCGTGGTGGTGGTCGACGACTCGGCGCTGGTGCGCGGGCTGCTCGCCGAGATCATCAATCGCGAAGCCGACATGGAATGCGTCGGCGCCGCGGCCGATCCGCTGGTGGCGCGCGAGATGATCCGCGCCACCAACCCCGACGTGATCACCCTCGACGTCGAGATGCCTCGCATGGACGGCATCGACTTCCTGGCGCGGCTGATGCGCCTGCGCCCGACGCCCGTCGTGATGGTGAGCACACTCACCGAGCGCGGGGCCGACGTGACGCTGCGGGCGCTCGAGCTCGGCGCAGTGGACTTCGTGGCCAAGCCCAAGCTCGGCGTCGCCGACGGCCTGCGTCGGCTGGGCGACGACATCACCGACAAGATTCGCACCGCGGCGCGGGCACGGGTGCGCCGGCTCGCACCTGCAACGGGCAGTACCACCACAGGTGCCGTGCCGGCCACGCCCGCGTCCGGGATGCCGCTGGGCCGTCTGTCGACCGAGAAGTTGATCTTCATCGGCGCCTCCACCGGTGGCACCGAAGCGACGAAGACCGTGTTGATGGACTTCCCGGCCGACATGCCCGCCGTGCTGATCACGCAGCACATGCCGCCGGGTTTCACCACGAGCTACGCCAAGCGGCTCGACTCGCTGTGCCAGATCCGCGTCAAGGAGGCCTGCGACGGTGAGCGCGTGCTGCCGGGCCACGGCTACCTGGCGCCGGGTGGATTGCACCTCTCGGTCGAGCGCTCCGGCGCCAACTACATCGCGCGCGTGCGCGATGGTCCACCGGTCAACCGGCACAAGCCGTCGGTCGAGGTGCTGTTCGAGTCGGCCGCACGCGTGGTCGGTCCGAACGCCGTCGGCCTGATGCTCACCGGCATGGGCGGCGACGGCGCGCAGGCCATGCGGGCGATGCGCGATGCCGGCAGCTGGAACGTCTGCCAGGACGAGGCCAGCTGTGTGGTGTTCGGCATGCCGCGCGAGGCGATCGCGCGCGGTGCGGCACACGAGGTGCTGCCGTTGTCGCGCATCGGCGCCGCCGTGCTGGCCCACCTGCGCGCCACGATCGGCGGCACGCTGCACCGCATCTAGAGCGGGGGCGATCAGTCGCCGCGCAGCAGGCGATCGAGCTGCGCACGATTCACCGCCCGGCGGCTCTCGGCCTGCGCCGTCAACTCATGCGGCGCGCCGATGTCGCGCAGCAAGCGCGGATGCAGTTCGCGCAGTGCCGCGTGGGCCGCCGCCTGCCGGCGACCGGCGAGCCAGTGCGCCCAGGCCACCTGCGCCAGGTCCAGCACGAACGCCCCGGTGGCGAACAAGCCATCGACTGCACGCCATGCGGCAGAGCGGTTCAGCGGAATCGGGTGGAGCAGTGAACGCATGGAACCTCCGGGCTTTCGTTCATCCAGTGGTGTGAAGCGTAGCTGTACAAAGGTCGCAGGGGAATTGATCATTTCTGCTTGAGTTGGTAAGATCTTCTTACCAACATGAGCCGCCCACCGCTGCAGACCCTGGCCAGTTTTCGCACCATCGCGCGCACCGGCAACCTGCGCGCGGCCGCCGACGAACTGCACCTCACGCACAGTGCCGTCAGCCAGCAACTGCGCCTGCTGGAGACGCAGCTCGGCTTCCAGCTGTTCGACCGGCGTGCGCGCCGTCTCGTGCTCAACGCAGCCGGGGCGGCGCTGCTGAGTGCGGTGGAGCCGGCACTGGCGCAGATCGACGACGGCATGCGTTCGGCGGCTGCCGCGGCGGCGGGCGCGCACCAGCGCATCCGCGTCAGCGTGCTGCCGTCGTTTGCGCAGCGCTGGCTGCTGCCGCGCATGGGCCTGTGGCACCTGCAACACCCCGACGTGGGGATCGAGCTCGACGCATCGCAGCAGATCGTCGACCTGCAGCGCGAGGGCTTCCACGCCGCGCTGCGCCAGGGCAACGGCGTCTGGCGTGGCCTGCGTGCCGAGCGGCTGATCCACTCGCCGAGGGTGCCGGTCGGCTCGCCGCAGGCGGCGCAGCGGCTGCTCGGCCGTGACGTGCGGGCGCTGTCGCGTGAGCCGCTGCTCGGCAGTCCGTCGATGTGGGAACGCTGGTTCGCGCTGTCGGGCGTGAAGGTGCGCGTCAATCCGGTGGCCACCTTCAACGACGCCGGCATGATGCTGCAGGCCGCCGAGCAGAACCTCGGCATCGCGCTGGCTCGCGAGGTGCTGGCAGCCGACGCACTGCTGGAACGGCGGCTGTTCCGCCTGTCGACGCTGGCGCTGCCCGAGGACAGCGTGGACGCCTATTGGCTGGTCTATCCGGAGTCGCTGCACGACTGGCCGCCGCGGCAGGCACTGCGCAGCTGGCTGCTGGCGCAACTGGAGCAATCGCGCCGTGCCTGGGCGTCCGCCGACGCGTCGCCGATCAACCCGGCGGCAGGAACAACTGTTGCAGATCGGACAGGAAGTCGAAGCCCCGCGCCGTCGGCCACACGCGCGCGAGGTCGCGGCCGATGAGCCCGCGGCGCTCGGCCTCGTCGAGCGCCGGGCCGATCGTCGACAGCGGCAGTCCGGTGCGTTGACCGAAGAGCGCCAGCTCGAAACCATCTCGCAGGCGCAGCGCATTGAGCATGAACTCGAACGCGAGCGAGTCGCGCGCGACTTCGTGCTCGGCGCTGACCGCTGCGCCTGCCAAGGCTCGCTCGAGATAGGTCGCCGGCTCGCGCCAGCGGGTCTGTCGCACCACCCGGTGCGGATAGCTCAGCTTGCCGTGCGCACCGGCGCCGATGCCCAGGTAGTCGCCGAAGTGCCAGTAGTTCAGGTTGTGCAGGCACTGGCGGCCGCTGCGGGCGAAGGCCGACACCTCGTAGCGCGCCAGGCCCGCGCGCTCGGCGCGCTCGGTCACGACGTCGAGCATCGCGCTGGCCAGGTCGTCGTCCGGCAGTGGCGGTGGGTCGAGCGCGAAGCGCGTGTTGGGTTCGATCGTCAGGTGGTAGACCGACAGGTGCGGCGGCTCGAAGGCGAGCGCCGCGTCGAGGTCGCGCTGCAGCGCGGTCAGGTCCTGGCCCGGCAACGCATACATCAAGTCGATGTTGAAGCGCTCGAAGGCCGAGCGGGCCTCCTCGATGGCGGCGCGTGCCTGTGCGGCGTCGTGCACGCGGCCGATGCGCCGCAGCGCGTCGTCGTCGAAGCTCTGCACGCCGATCGACAACCGCGTGACGCCGGCTTGCGCGAACGCGCGGAAGCGCTCGCGCTCGAAGGTGCCCGGGTTGGCCTCGAGCGTGATCTCGCAATCGGGCACCAGCGGCAGCAGGCTGCGCACGTCGGACAGCAGCCGCTCGATGCCCACGGGCGAAAACAAGCTCGGCGTGCCGCCGCCGATGAACACGCTGACGATCGGCCGACCCCAGACCAGCGGCAACGCGGCCTCGAGATCGGCACGCAGCGCATCGAGGTACCGTGCTTCCGGGAGCGCACCGTCGCGCACGGCATGCGAATTGAAGTCGCAGTAGGGGCACTTGGCCAGGCACCACGGCAGGTGCACGTACAGCGACAGCGGCGGCAGCGCGCCGAGGGTCAGCGTGCCGGGCCGCAGGAAGGTCTCGACGGGCGTCGTCGCTGGCCGTTTCGCGTCGGCATCGATCGGCTCGATCGGCACCACAGCCGCCCGCTGCGGAGAATGCGGTGGTTCAGCCGCCAATGCGCCAGGCCTCGCGCATCAGCGCTACCATCTGCCGCACGGCATGCGCCCGATGACTGATGTCGTTCTTCAGCGCAAGCGGCAGCTCGGCGACGCTGCAGCCGTGCGTGGGCACCAGCACCAGCGGGTCGTAGCCGAAGCCGCCGTCACCACGTGGAGCGTGCAGCAACTCGAGTTCCCAGCGGCCCGACGCGATCAAGGGCTCTGGGTCGCCGGCATGGCGAATCGCCACCAGCGTGCTGACGAATCGCGCCCGGCGGTCTGCGTGCGAGCGCATGCGCTCGAGCAGCAGCGCGTTGTTGGCGCCATCCTGCCGTCGACGCAAGGTCTCTCGGTCGTCTGCGCCAGTGGCGGCAACGACACCCGCATAGTGCGCCGACGCGACGCCGGGCTCGCCGCCGAGTGCATCGACGCACAGGCCCGAGTCGTCGGCGATCGCCGCGCCGCGGCAGGCGGCGGCGGCCTGGCGCGCCTTGGCCAGCGCGTTCTCGACGAAGGTGTGATGCGGCTCCTCGGCCTCGGGCACGGCCAGATCACCCTGGGCGACCAGCTCGAGCGGCAGCGAAGACATCAGCGCGCGCAGTTCGAGCAGCTTCTTGGCGTTGTTCGACGCCAGCACCAGCCGCATCAGGCGATCCCCAGGGCCGCTTTCTGTCGTGCGACGAGTTCGCGGATGCCCTTGTCGGCCAACGCAAGCAAACGGTCCATCTCGGCGCGCGAGAACGACTGGCCCTCGGCCGTGCCCTGCAGCTCCACGAAGCCGCCGGCGCCGGTCATCACGACGTTCATGTCGGTGTCGCAGGCCGAATCCTCCGTGTATTCGAGGTCGAGCAGCGGCACGCCCCGCACGATGCCGACCGACACCGCGGCCACGTGGTCGCGCAACGGCGAGGCAGCCAGCAGCTTGCGCTCGAGCAGCCAGCGCACCGCGTCGTGCGCGGCGACGAAGGCGCCGGTGATCGCAGCCGTACGGGTGCCGCCGTCGGCCTGCAGCACGTCGCAGTCGAGCGTGATGGTGCGTTCGCCCAGCGCAGCCAGATCGAACACGCAACGCAGCGAGCGGCCGATCAGCCGCTGGATCTCCTGCGTGCGGCCGCTCTGCTTGCCGCGCGCGGCCTCGCGGTCGCCGCGCGTATGCGTGGCGCGCGGCAGCATGCCGTATTCGGCGGTGACCCAGCCCTCGCCGCTGCCGCGCTTGTGCGGTGGCACCTTCTCCTCGACCGAGGCGGTGCACAGCACGCGCGTGTCGCCGAAGGCGACCAGCACCGAGCCTTCGGCGTGCTGCGTGTAGCCGCGCTCGATGCGCACATCGCGCATGGCATCGAAGGCACGGCCCGCCGTGCGCTGGAAGTCGGTCATCGCTCGGGGCCTCTACGACTTCTTCTGCGACGAGCGCTTGATGGCCTCGTTGATCTCGCGGATCGAGCGCTCGATCTCCGCCTCGTCGAGCTCGTCGGGCGAGTTGTTCTCGCCGAGCAGGCTGGCCTGGATGGTGGAGGCGAACACCTCGTCGCCGAGCGCCTGGGTCGACACCTCGCTGGCGGCGTCGCCGTCCTCGGCGGCCTCCCATTCGACGGAGATGACGGTCACGTTGTCGCTCTTGGCACCGCCCGTGCGCAGCGCGAGTTCGACCAGCTCGGGCACAGCGTCGGAGATCGGCCGCCCGGCCAGGTGCTCGGTGATCACCGCATCGCTGACGCTGCCCCACAGGCCGTCGGAGCACAGCAGCACGCGGTCGCGCGGCTGCATCAGCAGCGGGCCAGCGGTGTCGACCACCGGCTTGCCCGGCGAGCCGAGGCAGGTGAACAGCACATTGCGGTTGAAGCGCTCCCCCACCGGCACCACCTGGGACAGCGTCTCCTGCAGTTCGGAGTAGGAATGATCGCGCGTGCGGGCGATCAGCTTGTCGCCGCGCACGAAGTACAGGCGCGAGTCGCCGCAATGCGCCCAGTAGGCCGCATTGCCCTGCATCAGGCAGGCGACCACGGTGGTGCGCGGCGTGTCGATCAACGCCTTCTCGGTGGCATATCGCAGCAGCTGATGGTGGCCCGCGATGATCGACTCGTGCAGGAAGCGCAGCGGCTCGGCGAGCACCGGCTTGGCATCGCGCTGGAACAGCGCGGCAAGCGTCTGCAGGGCCAGCTGCGATGCCACTTCGCCTTCGGGGTGGCCGCCCATCCCGTCGGCCAGCGCGAACAGCCCTGCATCGCGGGTATAGCAATACCCCATGCGATCTTCGTTCTTGTCGCGTCCGCCCTTGCGGCTGACCTGGTAGACCGAGAATCGCATGCGCTGTGAAGGTCCGAGGTTGTTAGCGGGAACCGGCCGATCGCCGGGCCGCTCCCAAGACGGCCGGCGCCCCCACGGGGGGCAGGAGCGAAGCGACGTGGGGGCTCACGGTTTCGCGCCGGTTTTGAGGTTTTCGAGCTGAAGCTTCAGCCGCTCGCCGAAGCTCAGCTTGGTGTAGCGGCGCTCGGTCTCGCGGGCGAGTTCCTTCTGCAGCGCGAACACGCTCTGCGGCCGCGACAGCGGGTCGAGCGACATGCACCATTCGGTCACTTCGATCAGGTTGTCGGAGTAGACGTTGCGCAGGCGCGAAAGACTCAGCGCCAGCCGGTCCTTGTCGAGCCGCTGCGGCGCGTCGTTGGGCGGGTAGCCCTGCATGCAGGCATAGATGCAGGCACCGATCGCGTAGATGTCGGTCCACGGCCCGAGCGTGCCGTCGCGACGGTACATCTCCGGCGCGGCGAAGCCCGGCGTGTACATCGGCCGGATGAAGTTGCCTTCCTTGCTCAGCACCTCGCGCGCGGCGCCAAAGTCGAGCAGCACGGCCTTGTTGTCGTTGGTGATGAAGATGTTGGCCGGCTTGATGTCCAGGTGAAGCATCTTGTGCTGATGCACGATGCGCAAGCCGCGCAGGATCTCGTCGAACAGCGAGCGAATCGTCGACTCGCGGAACACCTTGTCGCGCTTCAGGTCGCGCGCGGTGACGATGAAATCCTGCAGCGTGTCGCCCTGCAGGTAGTTCATCACCATGTAGACGGTCTCGTTCTCGCGGAAGAAGTTCAGCACCGAGACCACGCTCGGATGGCTGATCTGCGCGAGCGAACGGCCCTCTTCGAAGAAGCTCTTCAGGCCCAGGCGGTACAGCGGCTGCTTCTCGGGCTTGACGCGCGGCGTCAGTTCACCGGGCGAGCGCTCGGCCAGCGACGCGGGCAGGTACTCCTTGAGGGCGACGAGATGGCGTTGATCGTCTTCGGCGAGGTAGACGACACCGAAACCGCCGGCCGCCAACTTCTTCACGACCTGATAGCCACCGACCACGGTGCCAGCTGGCAACGGGGCTGGTTTTGGCTTTGACATAATCGAGTTTTGCGGCGCGAAAAGGGCGATGGCAGTTTACAGCATGACCGGTTTCGCAAGCGCTTCCGCGGCCGCCGCTCCGGGTGCTGATGAATCCACTGCATCACGGGCATCGGTCACGGTCGAGATGCGCTCGGTCAATGGCCGCTTCCTCGATCTCGCATTGCGTCTGCCCGATGAGATGCGTTCGCTCGAGCCGGCGCTGCGCGAGATGGTGTCGGCAGTCGTGCGTCGCGGCAAGGTCGAGTTGCGCGTCGCGACCTCGCGCGAGTCGGAAGGTGCCTTGCTGTTGCCGACACCCGAGCAGCTGAACCGGTTGACACGTGTGGAATCCACCATCCTCGGCTGGTTGCCGGGCGCGCGCGCGCTGAGCGTCAACGAAGTGCTGCACTGGAGTCGGCAGGGCGGCTCGGCCGACAAGCTCGACGAGCCCGCGCTCGCAGCGGCCAGGCAGTGCGTCGCCGCGTTGCGCGAGGCCCGTGAGCGCGAAGGTGCGCGTCTGGCGCAGACGCTGGTCGAGCGCGTCGCCGAGCTGCGCCGCCTGGCGGTGCAGGCCGCGCCGATGCTGCCCGCTCTGGTGCAACGGCAGCAGCAGCGCTTTCTCGAACGCTGGACCGAGGCGCTGGCCGCCGCCGGCGCGCAGGCCAGCGGCATCGAGTCGCAGCACGAGCGCGCGCTGAACGAGGCCGCGGCCTATGCGCTGCGCATCGATGTGGCCGAGGAACTGACGCGCCTGAACGCCCACCTCGACGAGATCGAACGACTGCTGCGCGGCGGCGGCGAGGTCGGCAAACGGCTCGACTTCCTGATTCAGGAGTTGCATCGTGAAGCCAACACGCTGGGTTCGAAGTCGGCGGCACTCGAGTTGTCGACCATTGCCGTCGACATGAAGGTGCTGATCGAGCAGATGCGCGAACAGGTGCAGAACCTCGAATGAGCTCGATACCCTCCGTCGCGGCCATCCCGATCGAAACGCCGGGCAACCTCTTCGTCGTCGCGGCGCCCAGCGGCGCGGGCAAGTCGAGCCTCGTCAACGCGCTGCTCGAACTCGACGCGCACCTGGCGGTGTCGGTGTCGCACACCACGCGTGCGCCACGCGGCCAGGAGCAGGATGGCCGGGAGTACTGGTTCGTCGACGAGGCAACGTTTCGCGGCAAGGTCGCGCGCGGCGAGTTCTTCGAATGGGCGGAGGTGCACGGGCACCTCTACGGCACCTCGCGCACGGCCATCGAGGCGCGGCTGATGGCCGGCGACGACATGGTGCTCGAGATCGACTGGCAGGGCGCGCTGCAGATCAAGAAGCTGTTCCCGCACGCGGTGCTGATCTTCATCCTGCCGCCGAGCTGGGACGAGCTGCGGCAGCGGCTGCTGCGCCGGGGTGAGGATGCACCGCAGGTGATCGAACAACGCATGGCCAACGCGCGCATCGAAGTCTCCCAGGCGCGCGACTTCGACTATGTGATAATCAATGCCCTGTTCGAGACGGCCCTGTTCGACCTGAAGACGGTCGTGCATTCGCAGCGCCTGAAGTTCGCCGCCCAGCGGCGAAGCAAATCCCAGGTGTTCAAGGCCCTCGATCTGCTTTGAGAGGATTCCCCCGTCATGGCTCGCATCACCGTCGAAGACTGTCTCGCCAAGATCCCGAACCGCTTTCAGCTCGTACTGGCTGCCACCTATCGGGCCCGCATGCTCAGCCAGGGCCATGCGGCCAAGATCGACAGCAAGAACAAGCCCGGCGTCACCGCGCTGCGCGAAATCGCCGCCGGTGAGGTGGGCATCGAGATGCTGCGCCGCGTGCCCACCGCCTGAGGCGTCGCACTCTCGACTCGTCAGGGCGCCTCGGGCGCCCTTTTTGTTGTTCGACGCGCTGGCGCCCGCACGGGTGATGGGCATGCGCGACGAATCGGTCCTCGGACAGCCGATCCGTTACAGTGGGCCCATGGGCATCCGTTCGTTCGCGGCCGAATTGCTGCCATCCGCGCTGCAGGGTCTGCAGCGTGCGACGAGTGGCGCGCCGCCCGCGCCCAAGCCCCAGGCCGCGTCGTTCGCCGCGCTGGCCGACAAGCTGGCCTATCTGGGCAAGCCCGAACTCAAGCTGATTCGCGAGGCCTACAAGTTCGCCGACGAGGCGCACCTGGGCCAGTTCCGCGCCAGCGGCGAGCCCTACATCACGCACCCGATCGCGGTCGCCGGGCTGGTGGCCGACTGGCGGCTCGACGCGCAGGCCGTGATGGCCGCGCTGATGCACGACGCGATGGAAGACTGCGGCATCACCAAGACCGAGCTGATCGAGCGCTTCGGCGCGCCGACGGCCGACCTGGTGGACGGCCTGACCAAGCTCGACAAGCTGCAGTTCTCGACCCGCGAGGAAGGCCAGGCCGAATCGTTTCGCAAGATGCTGCTGGCGATGGCGCGCGACGTGCGCGTCATCCTCGTCAAGCTGGCCGACCGGCTGCACAACATGCGCACGGTGCAGGCCATCGCGCCCGACCGGCGCTTGCGCATCGCGCGCGAGACGCTGGAGATCTACGCGCCCATCGCGCACCGGCTGGGCCTGAACCAGACCTTTCGCGAGCTGCAGGAGCTGTCGTTCGAATGCCTGCACCCGTGGCGGCACGACGCGCTCACCAAGGCGCTGCTGAAGGCGCGTGGCCACCGCCGCGACATCGTCGATCGGGTGCAGACCGAGGTGCTGAAGGCCTTTGCCAACGCCAAGATCAAGGTGCAGGTCAGCGGCCGCGAGAAGACGGTCTACTCCATCTACCGCAAGATGCGCGAGAAACACACCAGTTTCGCGCAGGTGAGCGACATCTTCGGCTTTCGCATCGTCGTCGGCACGCTCAACGAGTGTTATCTGGCGCTCGGCATCCTGCACCAGCTGTACAAGCCGGTGCCCGGCCGCTTCAAGGACTACATCGCGATCCCCAAGCTCAACGGCTACCAGTCGCTGCACACCACGCTGGTGAGCCCGCTCGGCACGGCGGTGGAGTTCCAGATCCGCACCGGGCCGATGCACGCGGTGGCAGAGTCGGGCATCGCGGCGCACTGGCTCTACAAGAACAAGGACAAGGACTCCGACGAGGCCCAGCGCCTCGGCTCGATGTGGCTGCAGTCGCTGCTCGACATCCAGGACGAGACGCGCGACGCCGCCGAGTTCCTCGAGCACGTGAAGATCGACCTCGTACCCGACGCGGTGTACGTGTTCACGCCGATGAGCAAGATCCTGTCGCTGCCGCGTGGCGCGACGCCGGTGGACTTCGCCTACGCGATCCACTCCGACGTGGGCGACCATTGCGTGGCCGCACGCGTCAACAACGAGCCGGTCGCGCTGCGCACCGAGCTGCGCAGCGGCGATGTGGTGGAGATCGTCACCGCGCCCGGCGCGCGCCCCAATCCGGGCTGGCTGAACTTCGTGCGCACCGGTCGTGCACGCTCGAAGATCCGCCACTACCTGAAGACGATGGAGCTCGAGGAGTCGCGCGCGCTCGGCGAGAAGCTGCTCGCGCAGGCCATGCGGGCCGAGGGCCTGTCGGTGCCGTCCGCCGATGCGCAGGACAGTTCCGCCAACGCCTTGTGGCAGCAGCTGATCCGCTGGAGCGGCAACCGCACACGCGGTGAGCTGATGACCGACATCGCGATCGGCCGCAAGATCGCGATCATCGTCGCCAAGCGGTTGGCGCAGCTGATGGCCGAGCGCGGCGCGCGGCCCGATGCCGTGACGCTCACGCTCGGTCGATATGCCAACGACGACGCAGTACCGACACAGGGCCTGGTCGTGGTCGATGGCAGCGAGGGCGCCTCGGTGCAGCTCGCCACCTGCTGCCGGCCGATCCCGGGCGACGGCATCGTCGGCTACCTCGGCCGCGGCGAAGGGCTGATGGTGCACACCGCCGAGTGCCACTTCGGTCGCCGTCTGGCCGAGCGCGACCCCGAACGCTGGATGCCGGTGGAATGGGCCGACGAGCCGACGCGTGCCTTCGAGACCGCGATCACCGTTCTGGTGGGCAACGGCAAGGGCGTGCTGGCCCAGGTGGCCAGCGCGGTGAGTGCGGCGCAGGCTGACATCACCCACATCGACATGGGCGAAGACCGCGCCGCCGAGACGACCGAGCTGCGGCTGCTGGTCACCGTGCGCGACCGGCAGCACCTGGCCGATGCGCTGCGCACGATCCGCCGCTGTCCGCCGGTGCTGCGGGTCTGGCGCGTGAAACCTTGACCCACCCCTATAGCGGTGCCGGGTAGCTGACCTTCAGCACTTCAAGCGTCTCGGTGCCGGCGGGCGTGGCGAGCTTGATCTCGTCGCCGGCACGCGCCTTCAGCAGCGCGCGGGCGATCGGCGCGATCCAGCTCACTTCACCGGCCAGGCTGTCGGACTCGTCGATGCCCTTGATCGTGATGGTGCGCTCCTCGCCGCGTGCGTTGAGGTAGGTCACCGTCGCGCCGAAGAAGATCTGGTCGTGCCCGTGATGCAGCGACGGGTCGGCCACCTCGGCCAGTTCGAGCCGCCGCGTGAGGAACCGGATGCGCCGGTCGATCTCGCGCAGCCGCTTCTTGCCGTAGATGTAGTCGCCGTTCTCGGAGCGATCGCCGTTGGACGCCGCCCACGACACCACGTCGACCACCTTCGGCCGCTCCTGGTCGATCAGCTGCATCAACTCGCCGCGCAGGCGCTGATAGCCTTGCGGCGTGATGTAGTTGCGCGTGCCGGCCGGCAACGCGGGCAGCGCCGGTGCGCCGCCATCGTCGTCGTCTTCGCTGTCGGTCTCGCGGGTGAAGGCCTTGCTCATGCGCCGCATGTTAGCGGCGCGCTCGCTGGCGCTACAGACGCACGATGTCGACGCGGCGATTGCCGGTGTTCAATGGGTCCTGCGGCAGCTTCGGCCGGCTCGACCCCAGGCCCACCGCCTGCACGCGATAAGGGTCCACACCCAGGTCGATCAGGTAGGCGCGAATGGCGTCGGCGCGGCGCTGCGACAGCAGACGGCCCTCCTCAGGCGTGCCCGAAGCGTCGGTGTGCACCTCGACGCGCACCACCGCACGCTGGTCGCGCACGGCTTCGCCGATCGGACGCAGCGCGCGCACCAGGTTGTCAGGCAGTTCGGCAGAGCCGAGCTGGTAGGCTGCAGCCGGCAACGACACGCGCGATGCAGACGCATCGGCCCGCGCGCAGTCGGCATCGCGTGCGCCCCGCTCACAACCCGCCGCGGGCGGCAAGGCCGGCACCACGACCTCCGACTCGGGCATCCGGATCGACACGTCGGACAGGCCCGACGCACTGGCGGACACCACCAGCGCGACGATCAGCATCATCGCCCAGGGCAAGGGATCGGCATGGAATCGCAGCAAGACATTGGCTCCGCGGCTGTCTCGCCGCTGTCGCCGCGCCCGAGGTTTCGGACGGGACGATTTGTGAAGGACGTCACGATCGTAACCATCGGCCACCGCGACACCACCCCGGGGACCGGGGGGTGAAGGGTTCACCCCGAGGCGGGACGGCCGCTCGCGTGCCTTCGCGCTACGACGTCGGCATCGCCTCTTCGGGGCTGGCCAGCCACGCGCGCAGCCCCTGCGTGATCGCGCCCAACTCGCGATTCACCGCCGCGCTCAGGCCCGTCAGCTCGCCGAGGGACACCGCATCGTGCGACCTGCCGAGTAGCGCTTCGCAATCCGCCGCCAGCTCGGCCAGCCGCTCGGCCCCGATCGTGGCCGCCGCGCCGCGCAACGAATGTGCAACGTGCACGCATCGGGCCCAGTCTTCATCGGCGATGGCGTCGTCGAGCTCGGTCCAGCGCGCGCCGAAGCGCTCGACGAATCGGCTCAGCGCGCGCCGATAGAGATCGATCCGGTTCCCCATGAAGCCGAGCCCGCGCGCCGTGTTCAGGCCGTCGATGGCCGGCGCCTGCGCCGTGGTGCCCGCTGGGGCCGACACTTCGGCCGTGGCGGCCACATCCGAGCGCAGTGTCGGCGGGCCAGGCGGCAGCCAGCGCAGCAAGGTGAGGTACAGCGTGCGTGCGTTCACCGGCTTGCTCAGGTAGTCGTTCATGCCGGCGGCCAGGCACGCCGCGCGGTCCTCGCCGAAGGCGTTGGCCGTCATCGCCACGATCGGCAGTGCACGCCAATCCGGCAGCGCGCGAATGCGGGTCGCCGCCTCGAGCCCGTCCATCGTCGGCATCTGCACGTCCATCAACACGATGTCGAACGCCTCGCGCGCCACCAGTGCCAGCGCCTGTGCGCCTTCGCTGGCCACATCGACACGCAGCCCCGCGGCCTCGAGCAGTTGAGCGGCCACTTCCTGGTTGATCGGGTTGTCTTCGACCACCAGGGCACGGGCGCCCGCATGAGAGCGGCGCAGTGCCTGTTCGGCATCGGCCAGGCTGAGACCCGATTCCGGCGGCACGGCACCGCCCGGCTCGAAGCACGCCGTGAACCAGAATTCACTGCCGACGCCCGGCTCGCTGGCGGCGCCGACCTCGCCCTCCATCATGGTGGCCAGCCGCTGGGTGATCGCCAGGCCGAGTCCCGTGCCGCCGAACCGTCGCGTGGTCGAGGTATCGGCCTGCACGAAGGGAACGAACAGACGCTTCAGCGCGGCCGCCGGGATGCCGACCCCGGTGTCGCGCACACGGAACGTCAGCCGCGTGCGGCTCGCGCTGATCGACGTCACGTCGACCGTGAGCATGACGAAGCCGCGTTCGGTGAACTTGACGGCATTACTCAGCAGATTGGTCAGCGCCTGCGTGAGCCGCGTCGGATCGCCGCGCAGCGTGGCCGGCAGCTCGGCGGGTTCGACCCGCAGCGACAGGCCCTTGGCATGGGCGCGCTCGGTCATCATCGCCGCCACGTGGCGCAGCACGCCGGCGGGCGAGAAGTCGATGCACTCCAGTTCGAACTGGCCGGCCTCGATCTTCGACAGATCGAGGATGTCGCTGATCACCTGCAGCAGATGGTCGGCGGCGTCGCCGATCTTGCCGAGCCGGCCCAGCGTGCGCACGTCGTGCACGTCGCGGCTGAGCAATTGCGTCAAGCCGCTGATCGCATTCAGTGGCGTGCGGATCTCGTGGCTCATGTTGGCCAGGAACTCGCTCTTCGCCCGATTGGCCGACTCGGCGGCCAGGCGCGCAGCGTCGAGCTCCTTCGTGCGGCTGGCCACCAGATCCTCCAGGTGGTCGCGATGGCGTTTCAGCTCGTCGCCGATGCGCTTGGCCTCGGTGATGTCCTGCTTGACCGCCACGTGATGGGTGATGCGGCCGTCGGACTGGCGCAGCGGCGAAATGATCGCGTACTCGATGCACTCGCTGCCGTCGTGGCGACGCCCCGGCAGCTCGCCTCTCCAGGTGCCGCCCTGAGCCAGCGTGGCCTGGATGTCCTCGCGCAGCGCTTCGGGCGTCGCGTCGCCCCGCAGGGCACCGGCCAGGATCGCCTCGCGGCTGTGGCCGGACGCCCGCACGACGGCCTCGTTGACGTACTGCACCGCCCCATCCACGGTGCTGATGATCACGGACTCCGGGCTTTGTTCGACGGCCAGTGACAACACGCGCAGCGCCGCGTTGGCCGCCTCGGCACGGCCCTTGGCGTCGACCGCCTCGCGCATCAGCCGTTCGGCCGCCTCGCGCGCCAGTTGCTGCGCCCTCAGCGCCGCGGCCTGCGTGGCCTGCAAGGCCAGCTCGCTCTGGCGGTGCGCCGTCACGTCGCTCCACGACACCAGCCGGTACTCGCCGACGTTGCCCACCGTCGCGTGGACGACGCGCTCGCCGCCGCCCTTGCAGCGCAAGGTCGCTTCGCCGAGATCGTGCAGCCGTTCGGATGACGCGAGCGCATCGATCGCCTCGCGCCGGCGTTGCGCCGCGGCCGTGCGGGCGGCGGGGTCCGGATAGACGCGCGCAGCCCAGTTCTCGTAGTCGCGCACTTCGTCGGCGGTGTAGCCGAACAGCTCGGTGAACCGCTGGTTCACGTCGACCAGCCGATCGTGCCGATCGATCAACAGCTGCGCCACCGGCGCCTCGTGGAACATGCGGCGAAAGCGCTGTTCGCTCTGCCGCAACAGAGCGTCGGCCGCTGCGCGCTGCCGGGCCGCCTCGTCCAGCAGGCGGCGCACGCTGGCGATCTCGCGAATGCGCGACGGCGGATCACCCGACACGGCCGGCCGGGCCAGCGCACTCAGGTCACGACTCAGCATGCCGCGCGCCCACCAGCCGCCGAGCAGACCGAAGCCGATCGCGCCCAGCACGGCGGCGGCCATCGACAGGCCGGCCGTGATCAGCGGCTCACGCTGGATCGCGCGCGGAATCTCCACCGCCACCGAGTAACCCGTGAGGGCCGAGCGCGAGACGAAACGCCCGTCGTCGTCGACGTCGCGCGTCGAATCGAACCCGGCCGGGGCATGGCGGGCGATGACGCCGCCGCGGCGGTCGAGCAGCGAAACCGACCAGAGCGCCGGTACGTCCTTGCGCTGGTCGAGCCGGGCCTGGATCTGCGCGATCTCGTTGCTGGCCACCAGCAGCCACCTGACGGCACCGTCGCGGCGGACCGGCACCGCCACCGCGACCACCGGCACCGGCGCCAACGGTCCGACGTAGATGTCGCTCGTGGCCGGCCTGCCGGTGGCCAGGGCCAGCGGACCGGCCGTCATGCCGGCGCTGCTGCCGTTTTCGAAGACCGACGGCAGCGGCGTCCCCCACGGCACGCGCGTGCTGAGGCGCATCATCAGCGTTGCGGCGTCGATGACCGCCAGGTGCGTGCGACGATCGTTGGCGCTGCTGAACGACTGCGCCATCCGGTAGAAGCTGGCCAACCCGGCCTCGCTGTCGAGCAGCGGCGACGCCGCCAGCAATTCGAGGGTGGCGATGCGGCTGCCGACGATCTGGTCGACGGCCGACACCACGGTGGCGCCCAGCCGCTCGGCCACCCGGTCCTGCTGGGCGTGCACTTCGTGCACATGACGCACCGCCAATACGATGGCCAGCAGCACCAACGGGCCCATGCACAACCAGATCAGGCGCGACACCACCGTGCGCACCGGCAGATCGCGCGAACGCGCGCCGGGCGGTGTTGTGGCGGCCGGCTCGGCGGCGGTGTCGGCGTTCATCATGGACCACGCAACCGCGGTGTTCCTGCAAGCCGGCGACGCACCGGCCTCGTCATTGTGTGCGCGATGCGCGCGCCAGCGGTAGTGCGACAGCCGGATGCGATCGACCCATGGCGACCGCCCGGGAATCGCCAGCTGCGGCGCCGCGGTAGTGCAGCGGCTGCACGCCGGTCCACTTCTTGAACGCGCGGCGGAACGCGCTCGGCTCCTGGAAGCCCAGCTCCGCCGCGATCGCGGTCACGCTCGAGCTGCCATGGCTGAGGCGATGGATCGCGGTGTCGCGCCGCAGTTCGTCCTTGATCGTCTGGAAGGTGGTGCCCTCGGCCTCGAGGCGCCGGCGCAGCGTGGTCGGTGCGGTGCCGAACTCGCGTGCCACCACGCCGAACGCCGGCGTGCCCGCGGGGCCGAGCGCCGAACGCAGCCGGTGGCGCACGCGCTGCGTCCAGCTGCCATTGTCCTTGTACTTGAGGAACACCGACTGCGGCGCCGCCCGCAGGAACGGCTTCAGGCTGGCTTCGGTCTGCACGACCGCCGCCTTCAGCACCCGGGCGTCGAAGCGCATGGCCGTATGTTCGGCATCGAAGCGCAGATGCTGCGAGAACATCACGCGGTACTCCGCGGCGTGGGCCGGCGCCGGATGGGCGAAGGCCACCTCGGCCAGCACAATGCGCCGCCCGGCCAGCCAGCACAGCGTGCCGTGCAGCAGCACCAGCAGCGTCTCGTCGGCAAAGCGCCGCTGAGCCGCACCCTCCATGCGGTTGTGGATCTCGACCACCGCCGTGCGCTGCTCGACGCGCAGCTCGACCGCCAGGTCGTCGAAGACCGTCGAATACCCGCGCAGCAGGCGCTGCAGCGCCCGGCCCAGGTCGGCGCCGTGGAGGGCGGCGCGGCACAACAGGCCGAAGGTGCCCGACTTCATGCGCCGGCGGTCCAGCCCGAAGAACTCGTCGTCGCGCTCGCGCGCGACGGCCAGCCAGAGCGCGGCAAAGGCCTCGGCCGTGACGCGGGCTTGCGGGCGCTGAAGCAGTTCGGCCGGAATGCCGGCCGCCCGCAGCACCCGCGCACGTGCCGCCTCCGGCAGCGCCGCCACCGCGGCGGCGGCAAAGTGCATCGACACGGTGTCCTTCTCGGGGCCGGCGGGCATGGCCGGCGAAGTCTATGCCGCCCGCCCGGCGCCGGGGTGGCAGAAAACACCAGGCCATGCGGTGCCCCCGGCTCTCGCACAGCGCCGGGGGCGCGTCTACAGTAGCGCTCATAGGAGACAACCATGACCGACCTGTCCGCCGAGTTCAAGGCGCTGGCGAACTACCGTCCGACGCACAAGGTGCGCTTCGTCACCGCGGCCAGCCTGTTCGACGGCCACGACGCCGCGATCAACATCATGCGGCGCATCCTGCAGGGCATGGGCGCCGAGGTCATCCACCTCGGCCACAACCGCTCGGTCGACGAGGTCGTCACCGCGGCGCTGCAGGAGGACGTGCAGGGCATCGCGGTGTCGAGCTACCAGGGCGGACACGTCGAGTTCTTCAAGTACATGGTCGATCTGCTGCGCGAGCGCGGCGGCGAGCAGATCCAGGTGTTCGGCGGCGGCGGCGGGGTGATCGTGCCGGCCGAGATCCGCGAGCTGCAGGGATATGGCGTGACCCGCATCTACAGCCCCGAGGACGGCCAGCGCATGGGCCTGGCCGGCATGATCGGCGAGATGGTGATGCGCTGCGACAAGGACCTGTCCGCGCTGGCACCGAAGCAGCTTCAAGCGATCCAGGGCCACGGCGAGCCGGCCTGGCGCGCGCTGGCGCAGCTGATCACCGCGCTGGAGAACCAGTCGGCCGATGGCGGCCTGCTGAAGGCGGTGCACGCGGCGGCGGCCTCGTCGCGCACGCCGGTGCTCGGCATCACCGGCACCGGCGGCGCGGGCAAGAGCTCGCTCACCGACGAGCTGATCCGCCGCCTGCGGCTGGACCAGGACGACGCCCTGCGCATCGCCGTGATCAGCATCGACCCGTCGCGGCGCAAGAGCGGCGGCGCGCTGCTGGGCGACCGCATCCGCATGAATGCCATCGGGCCGTGGAAAAGCAGCGCGGGATTGCCCGCCGGGCCGTCCCAAGGGCAATCAGCCCCCCCGGGGGGCAGCGCAGACCCGAAAGGGGCAAGCGTGGGGGCCCGGGTATTCATGCGCAGCCTCGCCACGCGCGACACCGGCAAGGAAATCAGCGCCGCGCTGCCCGACGTGATCGCCGCGGTCAAGGCGGCGGGCTTCGATCTGGTGATCGTCGAGACCTCGGGCATCGGCCAGGGCGACGCGGCGATCGTGCCGCTGGTGGACGTGCCGATGTACGTAATGACCCCGGAGTACGGCGCGGCCAGCCAGCTCGAGAAGATCGACATGCTCGATTTCGCCGAGTTCGTGGCGATCAACAAGTTCGACCGCAAGGGCTCGCTCGATGCGCTGCGCGATGTGAGCAAGCAGGTGCAACGCAACCGCGAGGCATTCAAGCAGTCACCCGAGGCGATGCCGGTGTTCGGCACGATGGCCAGCCGCTTCAACGACGACGGCGTCACCGCGCTGTACCAGGCGCTGAAGGTGCGTCTGGCCGCGCTCGGCCTGGCGCTGAAGGACGGCCGGCTGCCGGCGGTGGCCACGCGACACAGCACGCACCAGACGCCGGTGGTGCCGGCCGCGCGCACGCGCTACCTGGCCGACATCGCCGACACGGTGCGCCGCTACAAGCGTCGCGCGCGCGAGCAGGCGCGGCTCGCGCGCGAGCTGCAGCAGCTGCGCGAGAGCGCACGCATGCTGCACGAGGCCGACGCGGAGAAATCCGGCGCCCGCAACACGGTGCTCGCGCTGGCCGATGCGCGCGAGGCACGGCTCGACGCCGACGCGAAGAAGCTGCTCGCGATGTGGCCCGAGATGCGCAAGGCGTATGCCGGCGACGAATACGTGGTGAAGATCCGTGACAAGGAGATCCGCACCGCGCTCGTGCACACCACGCTCAGCGGCAACAAGATCCGCAAGGTCGCGCTGCCGCAGTACGAGGACCACGGCGAGCTGCTGAAGTGGCTGCTGCTCGAGAACGTGCCCGGCAGCTTCCCGTACACCGCCGGCGTGTTCGCCTTCAAGCGCGAGAACGAGGACCCGACGCGCATGTTCGCCGGCGAGGGCGACGCCTTCCGCACCAACCGGCGCTTCAAGCTGGTCAGCGAGGGCATGCCGGCCAAGCGCCTGTCGACCGCGTTCGACTCCGTCACGCTGTACGGCAACGACCCCGACCCGCGACCCGACATCTACGGCAAGGTGGGCAACTCCGGCGTCTCGATCGCCACGCTCGACGACCTGAAGGTGCTGTACTCGGGCTTCGACCTGTGCGCACCCAACACCTCCGTCAGCATGACGATCAACGGCCCGGCGCCGACGATCCTGGCGATGTTCATGAACGCGGCGATCGACCAGCAGCTGGAGAAGTTCGCCACCGACAACGGTCGCCAGCCCACCGATACCGAGGCGGCGAAGATCCGCGAATGGACGCTGGCCAACGTGCGCGGCACCGTGCAGGCCGACATCCTGAAGGAAGACCAGGGCCAGAACACCTGCATCTTCTCCACCGAGTTCAGCCTCAAGGTGATGGGCGACATCGCCCAGTACTTCGTGCACCACAACGTGCGCAACTTCTATTCGGTGAGCATCTCGGGTTATCACATCGCCGAGGCCGGTGCCAACCCGATCAGCCAGCTCGCCTTCACGCTGAGCAACGGCTTCACCTTCGTCGAGGCGTATCTCGCGCGCGGCATGCACATCGACGACTTCGCGCCGAACCTGAGCTTCTTCTTCAGCAACGGCATGGACCCGGAGTACACCGTGATGGGCCGCGTGGCGCGGCGCATCTGGGCGGTGGCGATGCGCGAGCGCTACGGCGCCAACGAGCGCAGCCAGAAGCTCAAATACCACTGCCAGACCAGCGGCCGCAGCCTGCACGCGCAGGAGATCCAGTTCAACGACATCCGCACCACGCTGCAGGCGCTGATCGCGACCTACGACAACGCCAACAGCCTGCACACCAACGCCTACGACGAGGCGATCACGACGCCGACCGAGGAGAGCGTGCGCCGCGCGATGGCGATCCAGATGGTGATCAACCGCGAGTGGGGCCTGGCCAAGAACGAGAACCCGAACCAGGGCGCCTTCGTCATCGACGAGCTGACCGAGCTGGTCGAGGAGGCGGTGCTCGCCGAGTTCGAGAAGATTGCCGACCGCGGCGGCGTGCTCGGCGCGATGGAGACCGGCTACCAGCGCGGCAAGATCCAGGAGGAGAGCATGCACTACGAGATGCTCAAGCACACCGGCGAGTACCCGATCGTCGGCGTCAACACCTTCCGCAATCCGCACGGCGATCCGGTGTCCGAGACCATCGAGCTGGCGCGCAGCACCGACGACGAGAAGCAGTCGCAGCTGACCCGTCTGCGCGACTTCCAGGCTCGACATGCGGCCAGCGCGCCGGCGACGCTCAAGCGCCTGCAGCAGGCGGTGATCGACAACGGCAACGTGTTCGAGGTGCTGATGGACGCCGTGCGCGTGTGCTCGCTGGGCCAGATCACGAACGCGCTGTTCGAGGTCGGCGGCCAGTACCGGCGCAGCATGTAGGGGCGCTGCCGATGCATGCAGAAGCGGCGATCACCTACCGCGGCGCGGTGTATCCCTGGCACTGCGACCATGTCGGCCACATGAACGTGATGTGGTACGTCGGCAAGTTCGACGAGGCCACGTGGAATTTGTTCGCGCGCATCGGGCTGACGCCGGCCTACCTGCGCGAACAGCGGCGCGGCATGGCGGCCGTCGACCAGCACATCGAGTACCGGCGCGAACTGCTGGCCGGCGACGTGCTGACGATCCGCTCGACGATCCTCGAGATCCACGGCCGCAAGCTGCGCTTTCGCCACGAGATGCGCGCCGGCGACGACGGCGACGTGGCCGCGGTCACCACGCTGCTGGGCGTGCACATGGACACCCACGCGCGCAAGGCATGCCCGTTTCCGCAGGCCGTGGTCGACAGCGCGGCGGCCTGGGTGCAGGCCGCGCCATAGACCGCGATCGCGCGCTCGCACAGCGGACGAACGGTTAAGCTGGCGCCCCTTGGAGAGCCCGCCGATGAACGACCTCTTCTCCCTCGCCGGCCGCACCGCGATCGTCACCGGCGGCTCGCGCGGCATCGGCCGCATGATCGCCAAGGGCTTCCTGCAGGCCGGCGCCCGCGTCTACATCACCGCGCGCAAGGCGGCCGCATGCGATGCCGCGGCGGCCGAACTGTCCGCCATCGGTCCGTGCTTCTCGCTGCCGTTCGACCTCGCCACCCCCGAGGGCCAGCAGGGCCTGGTGGCGGCCTACGGTGCACGCGAGAAGCAACTCGACATCCTGGTCAACAACGCCGGCGCCGCCTGGGGCGCGCCGTTCGCGGAGTTTCCCGAGCAAGGCTGGGACAAGGTGGTCGATCTCAACCTGAAGAGCCCCTTCTTCCTGACCCAGGCCCTGCATGGCCTGCTGAAGGCGGGCGCCGCCAGTGGCCGGCTCGCCAAGGTGATCAACGTCGCGTCGATCGACGGCGTGTCGGTCAATCCGATGGAGACCTATTCGTATTCCGCCAGCAAGGCGGGCTTGATCCACCTCACCCGCCGGCTGGCACTGCGACTGGTGCGCGACGGCATCGTGATGAGCGCGATCGCGCCCGGCGCATTCGCCTCCGACATGAACCGCGACGCGCGTGACCATGCCGACGCGGTCGCCCAGCGCGTTCCGGCCGGGCGCATCGGCGTCGACGACGACATGGCCGGCGCGGCGATCTACCTGGCGTCGCGGGCCGGCGACTACGTCGTCGGCTCGACGCTGGTCGTCGACGGCGGCGTCACCCACGCCCGCGGCTGAAAGGCGAACATGATCGACACCCTCGCCGCCTGGCACGACGTGGTGACGAGCCGCAGCACCGACCAGCTGTCGGCGCTGCTGGCCGACGACGTGGTGTTCCACTCGCCGGTGGTGCACACGCCGCAGCGCGGCAAGGCGATCACCACGCTGTACTTGACCGGCGCGATGCACGTGCTGAACAACGCGACATTCCGCTATGTGCGCGAAATTCGCGGCGAGCGCGATGCGTTGCTCGAATTTGTCACCGAGGTCGACGGACTGACGATCAACGGCGTCGATCTGATCCGCTGGGACGACGCCGGCCGCATCGTCGACTTCAAGGTGATGGTGCGGCCGTTGAAGGCGATCCACCTGCTGCACCAGAAGATGGGCGAAATGCTGCAGCGCCTGTCCTGAGCACGCTCAAACCCCCCTGTTCGGATACACCCGCGCGGGGCGAAGACGCCCATAATTTGCCGATGGCGTCCCGCCTCGTCCGCAGCCACCCGTCGGCGAGCCTGCGTCTGGCGCGCAAGGCGTGGCAACTGCTTCACATGGATTCCGCGCGATCGGTCGCGCTGGCGCGCGACGCGCTGGCTGGCGCGCTGCGCAGCGGCGATCCGCAGGGCGAGGCCTGGGCCCGGCTGTCCATCGGCTTTCATTTGCTTTACTTCGGCGCGCCGGCCGATGCGGCGGTGGAGTTGGCTGCGGCGCAGGCGCTGTGCACCGAGCATGCCGACTGCGCCGGCCGCATCCTTGCCGGCGCAGGCCTGGCGCGCTGCCTGTTCCGCGAAGGCAAGTACGCCGAGTCGCTCGAACTGGTGCTGCCGCTGCGTGACGAGGGCCTGCGCGTGCTGCAGCACGAACAGCGCGGCGTGCTGCTCAACACCATTGCCGGCAGCTACTCCGCGCAGGGCCGCTCGGAGCAGGCCTTCGCCTACATGTACCAGGCGCTGCGCGACTCGGGGCCGTCGCATGGCCGCGGCTTCGATGCCGTGCTGTACTGCAACCTCGGGCACGAGCTGCTGCAGCTGGGCGACTACCACGAGGCGCTGCGTTATCTTGACCAGGGCATCGCACGTTGCCACGGCCTGAACAACCCGCGCTTGCTGGCGGTGCTGCTGATCAACCGCGTGATCTGCCTGACCGAACTCGACCGCGCGCAGGAGGCCTTGCTCGACGTGCTGCGCGTGCGCAGCCTGCCCGCCGACGCGAACGGCCGCGGCGAGATGTCATCGCACTTCGAGACGCTGGCCATCGCGGCGCTGCGCGCCGGCGAGTTCGAGCTCGGCCGCGAGCTGGTCGAGCGGGCCTGGGCGGCGCCTCGCGCGACGGTACCCGACGAGCATGTCGAGCTGGCGATCGCGTCGGCGCTGCTCGCAGGGCAGCGCAGCCAGTGGGTCGAGGCGCTGCAGCAGCTCGACCGGGTGCTGAATCTCGTCGGCGCCGAGGACGCCGACGCCGCCGAGGGCTTGAGCCTGCGCGTGCGCTGCCAGTACTTCCTGCTGCGTTCGGAGTTGCAGGAGCAGCAGGGCGATGCGGCCGCCGCGCTGGCCACGATGCGCATCTGGCAGCAGCTGCACGTGGCGCGCGCCCACCTGGCGTCGCGCGCGCGCTACCAGGCGGCCGCGCTGCAGACCGAGCTGCTGCGCCTGCAGCAGAAGCTCGACGAGCAGGAAGCGCAACGCCGCGCCACCGAGCGCGCCCGCGCCGAGCTGGAGGCGATCAACCAGCAGCTGTCGCGCAAGATCGAGGAGGTGCAGTCGCTGCAGGAGGCGTTGCGCCAGCAGGCCGTCCGCGATGCGTTGACGGGCCTGTTCAACCGGCGTTACCTCAACGAGTCGCTGCCCGCCGCCTTTGCATTGGCACGGCGCGATGGCGAGCCGCTGGCCCTGGCGGTCATCGACTTCGACCACTTCAAGGACACCAACGACCGCTTCGGCCACACGGTGGGCGACACGGTGCTCGAGAGCTTCGGCCGCCTGCTGGCCGCCAACTGCCGCGAGAGCGACGTCGCCTGCCGCTACGGCGGAGAGGAGTTCTGCCTGCTGATGCCGCGCACCAATGCGCAGGTGGCGCGGCGCAAGGTCAATGCGCTGCTGCGCCTGTGGCGCAACCAGACCTTCGAGCTGCAGGGCGGCACGCTGGCCGGGCTGACCTTCTCGGCCGGTATCGCCGACACGAGGCAGGCGCGGCAGTCGGCGCAGGACCTGCTGCGCTGCGCCGACGAGCAGCTGCTCGCCGCCAAGCAGAGCGGCCGCGGCCGCGTGCTGATGCTCGGCCCGTCGGAAGACCAGGCGGCCTGAGGCCACCGATGCCCTCATGCCGGGGCCCGAACCCCGGCGTTTGAGGGGGCCGGCCGTCAAACGCGCAACCCAATAATGGGCCGATGCCCGCGGTACCTGCTGATTCCACGCGCCGGCCTTGCGCCAGCAGGCTCCGCTTCGCGCTGATCGTGTGCGGTGCTGTCGGCGCGATCAGCGCCGCCCATGCCATCGACAAGACGCGCCAAGGCGTTGCGCCGCGACCCGCCGGCACACCAGCCGCCATATCGACGACGAAGTCGGTCCCGTTCGTCGATGGGCATCGCGTCGCACCGATCCCCGCCTGGGTGAAGCCGATCGATGCGCCAACGAAGGCGGCGCCCGCCGCGCAAGGGCCAGGTTATCGGCTGCTGCTGTCGGACGTGCAGTTCCGCCTCGACGCGCCCGGCGAGCAGCAGCAGTTCTCGCGCTCGCGCCTCGTCGCCACGCAGAGTGGCGCGCTGGCCGAGGTGTCGAAGGCCGAACTCCACTTCAACCCGGCGTTCCAGACCCTCACGCTGCACGAGGCGGCGATCTGGCGCGACGGCGCGCGACTCGACCGCCTGAAGGACGCCCGCATCGAACTGCTGCGCCGCGAAGAGCGGCTCGAGCAGAGCACACTCACCGGCACGCGTTCGTTGCTGGTGGTGCTGAACGACGTGCGCATCGGCGACGCGGTCGACATCGCCTACACGGTGCACGGCGCCAACCCGATCTTCAAGGGTCGCTTCGCCGACAACCTGCAGGTGGCCTTTGGAACCGCGGCCGACGTGGTGCACCTGAGCGTGAACCACCCGGTCGAGCGCGACCTGCGCGTCAAGGGCATCCGTGCCGACGTGACGCCGTCCGTCACCGTCGACGGCATGCGCCGCACGGTGGCGATCCTGCGCCGCGACGTGCCGATGGTGCAGGCCGAGGAGCAGGTGCCGCCCTGGTTCAAGGTGTGGCCGTCGGTGCAGATCAGCGAATACGGCGGCTGGGACGAGGTCGCGCACTGGGCCGACGAGCTGTTCGCCAACGCCGAGCCGCTGGGCGGTGAACTGTCGGCACGTGTGCAGGCCTGGCGCGCGCGGGGCCTGCCGCCCGAGCAGCTGATCGGCGAGGTGATCGAGACCGTGCAGGACGAGGTGCGCTACTTCAGCGCCAGCCTGGGCGAGAGCTCGCATCGCCCCAAGGCCCCGACACGCACCTATGCCGAGCGGCTGGGCGACTGCAAGGACAAGGTGGCGCTGCTCAATGCGCTGCTGCAGCAGCTGGGGTTCGATGCCCGGCCTGCGCTGGTGTCGCTGCAACGCCATCGCGGCCTGGCCGACTACCTGCCCGGGCACGACCAGTTCGACCACGTGATCACGCGGCTCGAGCACGACGGCAAGGTCTGGTGGATCGACGCCACGATGGCCAAGCAGGGCCGCCGCCTGCTCTCGCGCGGCCATCCGTCGTACGGCTTCGCGCTGGTGGCGGCGCCGCAGGGCGGCGCGCTGGCGCGTGTGGAGCTGCCGGCCGGCGCGACCGACACCGTCGAGTTCGATCAGCGCTGGGATGTCGCCGACCTCACGCGCGCCGCCCGCTTCACGTCGGTGATCCGCTCGCGCGGCCTGACGGCCGAGGGTTGGCGCAACGCCGTCGAAGCCGGCGGCACGCAACGCCTGGCCGAGAACATCGCCGGCACCTGGGCGCG
Source organism: Burkholderiaceae bacterium (assembly GCA_044222685.1). GTDB lineage: Bacteria > Pseudomonadota > Gammaproteobacteria > Burkholderiales > Burkholderiaceae_C > JAEUPI01. The sequence goes on along the minus strand of JBGAMU010000015.1, from coordinate 6,630 downwards.
CGTGCTGCCCGGCATCCGCATGGTCGACGGCCCACAGGTACGCGACGACCGCGACGCCAACCAGTTCGAGTTCGAGCTGCGATTCGAGATGCCGGGCTTCGGCAGCTACGAGCGCGGCACGCTGACGGTGGAGGCGCCCGCACTCGAGCTGCTCGACACCCTGATCGGCCCGCGCGAGGCGCGCCGCGAGATGCCGTGGCTGAACGACCAGCCGCGCCAGGTGCGCCAGCGCATCAGCGTGGTCGCACCGCGCAAGTTCCAGTCGCGCCCGCCGGCGCCGCAGGACATCGGCGACAAGCACTTCAACCTGGCCTCGCGCATGGACGTCAGCGGCAACGTCTTCACGCTGACGCTGACCTACACACGCAAGCTCGACGAGGTGCTGCCCGCCGATGTGGCCGCCTATCGCGACCGCGTGCAGGCGGCACGCCGCATCGGCGGCACCACGCTGCGGCTGCCGCTGCTGGATGCCGACGCCCTGCAGGGCATCTTCACCGACATCGAGCAGCGCACGCAGCGCGTGCACGGCAACACCAGCGACGCGCTGCGCGAGATCATCGTGCGCCAGGAACTCGAGAGCGCGCTGGCCACCGAGACGCTGCGCGTCGCCGGCGAGGCCTCGCCGCTGGCCGGCGCCGTGCTGCACAAGCGCGCGATCGCACACAACATGCTCAACCAGTTCGACGCCACGCTGCACGACGTGGACCGCGCGCTGCCGCTGGCGCCACCGCAACTCGCCGAGTTGCACTACGCACGCGGCCTCGCCCTGCTGTCGCTCGGTCGTGCCGACGAGGCGGTGGCGGCGATGCGCCAGGTCAAGGAGCCGACCAACCGCGCCTTCGTCGCCAAGGGGCTGGGCAACGCGCTGTACTACCAGGGTCGCTATGCCGAGGCCGAGGCCGCGTTCCGCGAGGCGGTGGGCGACTCAGCGGGTGAAGACCGCGACTTCGCGCTGATCTGGCTGTTCCTGTCGGCCGAACGACAGGGCGGCGCCAAGGGCCGGCTGGCGCTGGTGCCATACGTCGACCAGGTCGACGCCGCGCGCTGGCCCGGCGCCGTGATCCACTTTCTCGCCGGCCGCACGTCGCAGGACGAGCTGCTGCGCGAGGCCCGCAAGGACAAGCAGATGGAGCGGCTCAACCTGTCGGAGGCCTGGTTCTATGTCGGACAGCAGTTGCTGCTGGCCGGCGACGCCGACGGCGCCCGCCGCATGTTCCAGCGCACCGTCGAGATCGGCGCGTTGCCGTACCGCGAACACGCGTTCGCGCAGATCGAGCTCAAGCGCGCGGCAGCGCGTTGAGGCGACGAGACGGGGCGCTGCCGTCGCGCCTACGCGTCGCCCCACACCTCGCGCGCCACCTCGACCACCCGCTCGAGCTTGCGCCACTGATCGTCCACCGACAGCGCGTTGCCGTGGTGCGTGCTCGAGAAGCCGCACTGGGGTGACAGGCACAGGCTGTCGAGCGGCACGAACCTCGAGGCCTCGTCGATGCGACGCCGGAGATCGTCCTTGCTCTCGAGCTCGCCGACCTTGGTGGTGACCAGGCCCAGCACCACCTTCTTGCCAGCGGGCAGCGCGCGCAGCGGCTCGAAGCCACCCGCGCGCGAACTGTCGAACTCCATGAAATAGCCATCCACATTCGTCGAGAACATCGCCTCGACCACCGGGTCATAGCCGCCCTCGGCGACCCAGGCGCTCTTGAAGTTGCCGCGGCAGGTGTGGATGGTCACCGTCATGTCGGCCGGCTTGCTCGCCAGTGCGGCATTGATGGTCGCGGCATAACGCCGCGGCAGCGCATCGGGGTCGTCGCCGTTCTTCACGCAGTTCTGCCGGATCTTCGGATCGCACAGATAGGCGAACGTGATGTCGTCGAGCTGCAGGTAGCGGCAGCCTGCGGCGGCAAGATGCGTTATGGCCTGGCGATAGGCCGCGGCCACGTCGTCCCAGAACGCGTCGAGCTGCGGGTACACCGCCTTCGAGATCGACGCGCGACCGCCGCGCAGGTGCAGCATCGAAGGCGACGGGATCGTCATCTTCGGCGTGCGCGTCGTCACCGACTTCAGGAAGGCGAAATCGTCCGCCATGATCGGCCGTGAGCAACCCACGCGTGCGGTCACCGCGGTGATCGGCGGCTGCTCCTGTCCGGCGATCTTGAACTTCTCGCCTTCGTTGGACGTGAGCTGCACGCCGTCGAGCTGCGACAGGAAGTCCAGGTGCCACCAGTCGCGCCGGAACTCGCCGTCGGTCACGGCCTGCAGGCCGATCGCCTCCTGCCGGCGCACGGCGTCGCGCACCGCAGCGTCCTCGGCCGCGCGCAGTACAGCGGCATCCACTTCGCCGCGTTTGAAGGCCGCACGGGTGGCCGCCAGCGGCTCGGGCCGCAAAAGACTGCCGACCTGGTCGGCACGATAGGGCGGTGTGGGCATAGGCGTTCGGCTTCGATCCATGTGTGGGAACGCCATCTTGCCCGATCCGGTTGGACACCCTTTCTGGCGACAGGAGCACGGCCTTGCCGCGCTTCTTCAGACACGTTGCGCGCTCACCTCATCGAATACGCTTTGTAAGGGTTCGATCTGCACATATGCGGCCAGGGCCCGCCGCAGTTGATGGAGATCGAGCGAGCGCTGCCCACGCAACTGGCGCAGCGGCCCACTTACGTTCTGTCAGGTTCATCCGGGAACGATCTTGCGCCGCTGCTGCGCAAGCGTAGCGTCCGCCCCCACTCGGCGTCAGTTCGAGAAGGAGCGGCAATCATGAAACATCACGCCATCGCCTTCGGCGCGGCCACCTTGCTGGTCGCCTGCAACGGCGGGACCGAGAGCGAGAACGCGGCGGCCGACGCACAAGCGCAGCAGCGCACGGCGGCCATCGATGCAGCGAGCAACGCCGCCCAGGTGCGCGAGACCGTCGCGGCACTGGGCGGCAACCGGGACCGCGAAACCACGAACGCGGCGACCTTCACGCCACCGGCGTCCCGTGCCAGGGATCCGGGCCCGCGCACCACCACCGGCGATGCCGGCGGACCGCTGGAAGGACTCGATGAGAAGCAGCTTTATGCGTTCGACATCGGCAAGGACGACTTCAACGAAGCCGAGGAACCCGACGAGGGACTAGGACCCACCTTCAACCTCGACAGCTGCGGCGGCTGCCACTCGCAACCGGCCATCGGCGGCACCAGCCCGAAGGTCAATCCGCAGGTCAAGATGGCCAATGCCGCGAACAAGCTGCCGCCGTTCATCACAGCCGACGGGCCGGTGCGCGAGGCGCGCTTCGTGCGCAACGCCGACGGCTCGCCCGACGGCGGCGTGCACGGCCTGTTCACGGTGTCGGGACGGGTCGGCGCCGAGAGCTGCAACATCAGGCAGCCCGACTTCGCTGCCGAGCTGCGCCGCAACAACGTCGTCTTCCGCATCCCGACGCCGGTGTTCGGTGCCGGCCTGATCGAGAGCATTCCCGACTCCGAGATCCTGAAGAACCAGGCCCGCATGGCCGCGGCCAAGCAGGCGCTGGGCATCGGCGGGCGCCCCAACGTGCTGCTGACGGGCAACTCGATCTCCGGCCAGCCCAACCGAAACGGCAACGACGGCACGATCGGCCGCTTCGGCCACAAGGCGCAGAACAAGTCGCTGCTGATCTTCTCGGGCGAGGCCTACAACGTCGAGATGGGCATCACCAACCTGGCGTTCCCGACCGAGCGCGACGAGTCCGAAGGTTGCGATCTGGCCATGTCGCCCAACAGCGAGGCCAACTTCGCCGCCACCGGACCGCACGGCGCCATCGATGGCCTGAGCTCGATCGAGAAGTTCACCGTGTTCATGCGCCTGCTGGCGCCGCCCAAGCCGTCGAGCCAGGTCGCCGGCGCCACGCCGGCGTCGATCGAGGGTGGCCGCAAGCTGTTCAACGACACCGGTTGCGCGTTGTGCCACACACCGGCGCTGAACACCTACGCGAAGACGTCGCTGCCGGCGATGAGCGGCAAGGCCGTCAACCTGTACTCCGACCTGCTGCTGCACAACATGGGCGTCGGGCTGGCCGACGGCATCCAGCAGGGCCAGGCCGGTGGACGCGAGTGGCGCACGGCGCCGCTGTGGGGGCTGGGCCAGCGCCTGTTCTTCCTGCACGACGGCCGCACCGACAACCTGCGCTCGGCGATCGCGGCGCACAGCAGCTCCGGCTCTGAGGCCAATGCGGTGACGCAGCGTTTCTTCGCGCTGCCCGACAACCAGCAGCAGGACATGCTGAACTTCCTGCGCTCCCTGTAGGGTTCGCTGCAGCCAGGGGCGCTGGCCTGGCAGACGGCAGGCCGGGCATCCCGGCGCGCCAGCGCCACCTCGCTGCCGAAGCTGCAGGAGCTGCTGGGCGCTGCCCGGCTGCAGCTGCCGCCCGCCACCGTCGCCGCGCTCGACGCCGCCAGCCGATGACCCAGCGCCCGGCCGGCCCATTGACCGTTGTCAGCCAGACGTTATCCGCCAAGCCTATGCTGGCCACCAACCACTCGAGGAGACACCCATGGCACGAGACGTATTTGTCGTCGGCGCGGCGCGCACGGCGATCGGCACCTTCAACGGCACGCTGAAGGACACCCCGCTGGCCGACCTGGCCACGCTGGCCGTCAAGACGGCATTGGCGCGCAGCGGCGCGGCGGCCGACAAGGTGGGCCACCTCAGCATGGGCACGGTGATCCCGACCGAGCCGCGCGACGTGTACCTGAGCCGCGTGGCGGCCATCAACGCCGGGCTGCCCAAGGAGACGCCGGCCTTCAACGTCAACCGCCTGTGCGGCTCCGGGCTGCAGGCCATCATCTCGTCGTCGCAGGCGATCCTGCTCGGTGACTGCGAGGTCGCCATCGGTGCCGGCGCCGAATGCATGTCGCGCGGCGCGTACATCATGCCCAGCGCCCGCTTCGGCGCGCGCATGGGCGACGCCCAGGTGCTCGACATGATGGTGGGTGCGCTGCACGACCCGTTCCACAAGATCCACATGGGCATCACCGCGGAGAACGTGGCCGAGCAGTTCGGCATCACGCGGCAGCAGATGGACGAGTTGTCGGCCGAGAGCCACCGCCGCGCCGCCGCCGCCATCGCCGCCGGCCGCTTCAAGGAGCAGATCGTTCCGGTGATCATCAAGACGCGCAAGGGCGACGTGGCGTTCGACACCGACGAGCACGTGAAGGCCGACACCACCGTCGACACGCTGGCCAAGATGAAGCCGGCGTTCAAGAAGGAAGGCCTGGTCACCGCCGGCAACGCGTCGGGCATCAACGACGGCGCCGGCGCCGTGGTGCTGGCCAGCGGCGAGGCGGTCAAGGCCCAGGGCCTGAAGCCGCTGGCGCGGCTGGTGGGTTATGCCCACGCCGGCGTCGAGCCGACCATCATGGGCATCGGCCCGGTGCCGGCCACGCGCAAGGTGCTCGAGCGCACCGGCCTGTCGGTGAAGGACCTCGACGTGATCGAGAGCAACGAGGCCTTCGCGGCGCAGGCCTGCGCGGTGGTCAAGGAGCTCGGCCTCGACCCGGCCAAGGTCAACCCCAACGGCTCGGGCATCTCGCTCGGCCACCCGATCGGCGCCACCGGCGCGATCATCACGACCAAGGCGCTGTACGAGCTGCAGCGCGTCGGCGGCCGTTATGCGCTGGTCACCATGTGCATCGGCGGCGGCCAGGGCATCGCGGCGATCTTCGAGCGCTGCTGATTTGTGATGCGGCGGCGGCCTCCTTCGCGAGGCCGCTGCGCACCGTCCCACCCGACCACGGGAAAGCCAGTCTGCCCGGCCACCGGCCCGGCATGACACACTGGCGGCTTCCACTCGAGAGCTGCCGCCATGAACGCCCCCCTGCCCCTGCCCGCGCTGGAGGAGATCCGCCAGCACGAAGACGAGATGGTCGCCATCCGGCGCCAGATCCACTCGAACCCGGAGCTGGCTTACCAGGAGCATGCCACCGCAGACCTGGTGGCCGAGCGGCTGCAGCGCTGGGGCTACGAGGTGCACCGCGGGTTGGGCGGTACCGGCGTGGTGGGCACGCTGCGCGTAGGCACTTCGAACCGACACGTCGGCCTGCGTGCCGACATGGACGCGCTGCCGATCGCCGAGACCAGCGGCAAGCCCTGGGCCAGCAAGGTGTTCGGCAAGATGCATGCGTGCGGCCACGACGGCCATACCGCGATGCTGCTGGCCGCCGCGCGCCATCTGGCGGCCACGCGCCGCTTCGACGGCCACCTGCACCTGGTGTTCCAGCCCGCCGAAGAGGGCCTCGCCGGCGCCAAGAAGATGCTCGACGACGGCTTCCTGGACCTCTTCCCCTGCGACGCGATGTTCGGCATGCACAACATGCCGGGCAGGCCGGCCGGCAAGTTCGTCGCGGTGCCCGGCCACGCGATGGCCAGCTCCGACAGCGTGATCATCACCGTGCGCGGCAAGGGCAGCCACGGCGCGATGCCGCACACCTCGATCGACACCATCGTCGCCGCCTCCAGCATCGTGATGGCGCTGCAGACCATCGTGTCGCGCAACGTGCCGCCGCTCGAGATGGGCGTGGTGACGGTGGGCGCCATCCACGCCGGCGACGCGCCGAACGTGATCCCGGGCGAATGCGAGCTGCGCCTGTCGGTGCGCGCCTTCCGTCCCGACGT
>JBGAMU010000112.1:0-13728 GCA_044222685.1 Burkholderiaceae bacterium | reverse complement strand
CCACGACTTCTGCGATGATTCCGCCGCCGGAGGCGTGCCAGAGCGGTTGAATGGACTGGTCTTGAAAACCAGCGAGGGTTTACGCCCTCCGTGAGTTCGAATCTCACCGCCTCCGCCACCTCCCGTATCGCGCGAACCGCCGCAAACCGCACGTTTCGCGGCCACTTCCCGGCGCAATCGAGTCCGTTCGAACAGGATGTCCGCCTGGGCGTGAACTGCTGAACGCCGCGCCGCGCGCGCGGCGTGCCGGCAACGCCCCGGGTCATTTCTAATGACAGTTCCGGCAGGGGCAGGTTACAAATCCTGCCGATGTCGATTCTCAGGGGGGCGCCATGCGCAACCTGATAGACCGATTCATCATCTCCCGATTCGAACGAGACGATGGACAAGACCTCCTGGCCTCGCTGCGTTCGCTCAGCATCCAGGGCCGGGCCGAAGCGAAGGCCGCCACCTGGGTGACGGCGGCGTCCCTGCTCGCCTTCGAGAAGAGCACGGGCGAGACGCAGTTCGCCAAGGCGCTCGGTCACCTGATGAAGGCCGGCGTGGCGGTCAGCCGCGACGACAGCCGGGCTCTTTCGGACTACTGCGATGCGCTGGTCGATCGGCGCCGCAAGGCGCTGGCCAGCGACACGGCGTTGATGCAACTGATCGGCATCGGCATTCCGGTCTGGATCGCGTCGATCCGGGCGCTTCTGCAGCCCGCGCTCGTGCCGCTGGCGATCGACGTCTGGGACATCGTCGGCCATGGCGACGATGTGCTGGTGCAGCGCAACATCGACGCGGTGCTGAACGGGCTCAAGCCCGACACCGACCTCGCCGAGAGCATCACGCGCATGCGGCGAAAGCCGCTGACGCCTGCCTTCGCCCGGCCTTCGGCCGGCGACCCCTCGGATCTGGCGATGGCCAACGGCGGCGCCTGACTCAGCGCCGCACGGGTTGGGATCCCGCCGCCTGCGGCGCCGGCGTCCGTTGCCAGTCACCCCCCAGCGCCTTGACCAGGAACACCGCCGTCAGCAGCCGCTGGCCGCGCAACTGAGTCGCCTGGCGTTCGCTGTTCAGCTGCGCCTGCTGCGCGGTGATCACCTCCAGGTAACCCGACGCGCCGCCCTCGTAGCGCGCGGTGGCCATCGACAGCACGCGGCTCGCGCTCGCCATCGCCGCCTCGGCCTGCGCGGCGGCGCGCTCCAGCGCGGCCAGGCCGGTGATGCCGTCCTCGACCTCCTGCATCGCCTGCAGCACCACGCGCCGATAGTTGGCCTGCGTGGCCGCGTAGCCGGCGCGCGCGAAGTCGACCGATGCGTCGAGCCGGCCGCCGTCGAACAGCACCTGCGCCGCCGAGACGCCAAGCGACCACAACACGCTGGGCGCCTCGAACAGCGTCGACAACGTGCGGCTGTCGACACCAAAAGCGCCGCCGAGCGTCACGCTCGGAAAGTACGCGGCCCGCACGACGCCGATCTGCGCGTTGGCCGCCGCCATCGCCCGCTCGGCCGCGGCCACGTCGGGCCGGCGCTCCAGCACGTCCGACGGCACGCCGATCGGAATCGCCGGCACTGCCGTCTCGCGTGCGTCGCTCGCCAGCGCGAAGCCGGGCGCCGGCGTGCCGGTGAGCGTGGCGATCGCGTGTTCGAACAGGCCGCGCTGGCGGCGCAGCACGTCGAGCTGCACCAGCGTGGTGTCGAGCAGCGCCTGCTGCTGCGCCACGTCCAGGCCGGTGGCCGCCCCGAGCTCGTGGCGGGCGCGCACCAGCTCGAGTGCGCGCCGCTGCAACGCGATGCCGCGGTCGAGGACGTTCAGCTCGGCATCCACCGCGCGCAGGCCGAAGTAGGCCGTGGCCAGGTCGGTGGTCAGCAGCAGCCGCGTGTTCTCGGCGTCGGCGGTGGCTTGCTCGGCCGACGCCCTGGCGCCTTCGATCTGGCGCTGCACACGGCCTGCGAGGTCGACCTCGTAGTTCACCGTCATCGACAGCGCGAAGTCGTTCTGCACCGTCGCGAAGTTGCTCGCGTTGTAGTTGGTCAGCGGCCGGTTGGCCGAGATCTTCTGCCGCACGGCGCGCTCGCTCAGGCCCAGCTGCGGCAGCACGCCCGCCGACGCACCGGCCAGCACGGCTCGGGATTGCGCGAGCCGCGCGGCGGCGAGCGCGAGCGTCGGGCTGCGCGCCAGCGCCTGCTGCTGCAACGCGTCGAGTTGCGGGTCGCCGAAGCGCTGCCACCATGTGCCCTTGGGCGACGCGTCGTCGGGCCGGCTCTCGCGCCACGGGGCTTCGACCTGCCAGGCCGCCGGCAGCTCGATCGTCGGCCTCACGTAGTCGGGGCCGTTGGCGCAGCCCGCCAGCAACACCATGAAGGCCGCTGTCGGCAGCACGCCGGCGGCCGCGGGGCGGTGGCGCTTCACGCCGGCGCCCGCGAGGCGGCCGCGGCCGACGCGGCAGGCGCGGCCGTCGGCGGCACGACCACCACGACCTGCCCGTCGGTGAGCCAGTCGGGCGGGTTGAGCACCAGGCGATCCGCCTCGTCCACGCCCGACAGCAGCTCGACCTCGGCGCCGTAGTTGCGGCCGACGCCCACCTTGCGCAGGCTCACGCGGCCCTGGGTATCGACCACGCCGACCAGCGCACCCTCGGCGCGGAACAGCAGCGTGTTGGTCGGCGCCAGCAACGAGGCACTGGCCTGCAAGGGCAGCGCGACCTGCACATAGGCACCCGGCAGCAGCGCGCCGTCCTTGTTGGGCAGCGACACCTCGACCTGCATCGTGCGTGTCGCGGTGTCGATCGAGCCGGCCGTGCGCACGATCTGCCCGCGGAAGCTGCGCCCACGCAATTCGGCCTGCGACACGTTGACCGCCTGGCCCGGCTTGACGAGCTGCGCGTAGGTCTGCGGCACATTGACGTAGACACGCAGCGGATCGGTCTGCGACAGCGTGAACAGAGGCTTGCTGCTGTCGATGAGGTCGCCGACGTCGACGTTGCGCCGCGTCACCACGCCGGCGAACGGCGCCGTCACGCGCTTGAAGCCTTCGAGCTGGCGCAGGCGCTGCACGTTGGCATCGGCCGCCGCCAGGTTGGCCTGCGACTGCGCGACCGCGCTGCGTTTTTCTTCCAGCTCCTGTTGCGAGACGACGTCCTTCTTGCGCAGGCCCTCCCAGCGTTCGGCGGTGCTGCGCGCCAGACCCAGGCTCGACGCGGCCTGTTCGCGCGCAGCCATCGCCTGGCTCAGCTGCTGGTCGATCTCGGGTGATTCGATCTCCGCCAGCAGCGCGCCCTTGGCCACCGCGTTGCCGATGTCCTGCGTCCAGCGCTTGAGATAGCCGCTGGCGCGCGACGAGATCGGCGCCTGCACGAACCCCTGCAGCGTGCCGGGCAGCGACAAGGTCTGGCCGGTCTGCGCGCGCTTGGGACTCACCACCTTGACGTACTGGCGCGCGTTCTCCGCTGTCGACGCATCGAGCGCGCGCGCGTTGCCGATGCGGCTGAGCACCGTCCGTCCGGCGCCGAGCCCGAGCAGCACCAGCACCACCACGGCGGCGATCTGCGTGCGGCGCAGGATCTGCCGGCGCTTCAGGCGCTCGGCGTGTTCGTCGCCCTCATCGATCGGGTGCAGGGCCAGCGCCGCGTGGCGTTGCTCGCTCATGGATCAGCTCTCCTGGGTTTCGAGTGTCGGCGCGCCCGGTGGCCGCTGCCGCTCGCGACGTCGGGCCAGCCGCTGCTGCACGCCGGCATAGACCACCGGCACGAAGAACAGCGTCGACACGGTGGCGAACACCAGGCCGCCGATCACCGCGCGACCGAGCGGCGCATTCTGCTCGGCACCCTCACCGATGCCCAGTGCCATCGGAATCATGCCGATGATCATCGCCAGCGCCGTCATCAGCACCGGGCGGATGCGCGTGGCGCCGCCCTCGAGCGCTGCGGCCAGCGGCGGCACGCCGGCCTCGAGGCGCTGGCGCGCGAACGAGACCAGCAGGATGCTGTTGGCCGTGGCCACGCCCATCGTCATGATCGCGCCGGTCAACGCCGGCACGCTCAGCGTGGTGCCGGTGATGAACAACATCCAGGCGATGCCGGCCAATGCCGCCGGCAGCGCGGCGATGATGACCAGCGCGTCGATCCATGACTGGAAGTTGACGACGATGAGCAGGTACACGAGCACGATCGCCATCGCGAGGCCGACGCCCAGGCCGACGAACGAGGCCTGCATCGTCTCGACCTGGCCGCGCAGCACCACCTGGCTGCCGCGTGGCAGCCGGGGCTTCAGTTCGTCGACGAGCTGCTGCACCTGCGTCGCCACGCTGGCCAGGTTGGTGCCCTGCACGCCGACATAGACATCGATCGCCGGCGTGATGTTGTAGCGCGAGACCACCGCCGCCTGCTGGCCCGCGGATACCTCGACCAGGTTGCCGAGCAGCTGGGTACCGCCCGAGGGCGTGGCGCCGCCGACCGCGCCGGTGCCGCTGCCCACCGGCATGTTGAGCAGCGCGTCGAGCGAGTCCACCTGGTACTGCGGCACCTGCACCGCGATGCTGTAGACGACGCCGTTGCTCGGGTTCAGCCAGAAGGCCGGCGCCGTCTGCGAGCTGCCGGACAGCGAGATCAGCACGTTCTGGCCGACGTTGGCCGCGGTGAGCCCCATCTGCTGCAGCCGTGTGCGGTCCATCTGCAGCGCCACCGCCGGCGCGTTGAGCCGCTGGTGCACGTGGGCGTCCACCGCGCCGGGGATCAGCCGGATCTTCTGCGTCAGTTCGGCCGCCAGCTGCGCATTGGCGGCCACGTTGGGCCCGCTGAACTGCACGTCGATGGCCGCCGGCAGGCCGAAGTTGAGGATCTGCGTGACGATGTCGGCCGGCTGGAAGAAGAACTCGATGCCGGGAAAGCGCTTGGGCAGCTCGGCACGCAACCTGGAGACGAACTCCTCGGTCGGCCGATGGCCCTCGCGCAGCGACAGCAGGATCTCGCCGTCGAGCGTGCCGATGGTGCCCGAGTTGCTGTACGACAGGTTGATGCCGCTGTTGGGCACGCCCAGGTTGTCGAGCATCGTCTCCAGCTGGTCGGCCGGCACGATCTCGCGGATCGCCGCCTCCACCGCATCGGCCAGGCGCGCCGTCTCCTCGATGCGCGTGCCGGTGGGCGCGCGCAGGTGCAGCCGGATCTGGCCGGCGTCGACCGACGGAAAGAAGTCGCGCCCGAGCGATGGCACCAGCAGGCACGACGCGATGCAGAAGCCGAGGAAGCCGATCGCGAAGCCGCGCCGCTGCGCGAGCAGCGCCGACAGCGCCAGCGTGTAGGCACGGCGCACGCGCTCGAAGCGGCTGTCGAACGCGCGGTACAGGCGCTGCAGCAGGCTGTTCCTCCCGCCGCCAGGGGCGCCACCGGTCGATGCCGATGCCGCGTGCGCCCTGGACATCAGCAGCAGCACCAGCGTGGGCACCAGCGTGCGCGACAGGATGTACGAGGCGATCATCGCCAGCACCACCGCTTCGGCCAGCGGCACGAACAGGAAACGCGCGACGCCCGACAGGAAGAACATCGGCACGAACACGATGCAGATGCACAGCGTGGAGACGAACGCGGCGACGCCGATCTCGCCGGCGCCCTCCTCGATCGCCGCCTCGATCGGCTTGCCCATGTGCAGGTGGCGCTCGATGTTCTCGATCGTCACAATCGCCTGGTCGACCAGGATGCCGACCGACAGCGCCAGGCCGCCCAGCGTCATCAGGTTCAGCGTCTCGCCGAGCAGCTTGAGCGCCAGGATCGACGCCAGGATCGACAGCGGGATCGTCAGCGCGATGATCAGCGTGCTGCGCCAGTTGCCGAGAAAGAGCAGCACCATCGCCGCGGTCAGCGCGGCGGCGATCAGCGCCTCGATGACCACGCTCTTGACCGCCGCCTTGACGAACACCGACTGGTCGAAAAGCGGCGTCACCTTGATATCGGGCGGCAGCAGCTGCGTCACGCGCGGCAGCAGCGCGCGCAGGTTGTCGACGATGTCCAGCGTCGACGCGCCGCCGTTCTTCAGCACCGACAGCAGCACGCCGCGCTCGCCGTTCTGGCGCACGATGTTGGTCTGTGGCTGGAAGCCGTCGCGCACCTGCGCCACATCGCGCAGGTAGATGGTCGAGCCGCCGGCGCTGCGCACCGGCAGGTCGTTGAGCGCCTCGATCGTGTCGGGCGAGCCGTTCATGCGCACCGCGTACTCGGTGCCGGCGAACTTGGCGGTGCCCGACGGCAGGATCAGGTTCTGCAGGTTGACCGCGTTGACCACGTCGGCCGGCGACAGCCCGCGCGCCTGCAGTGCCGGCATGTCGAGGTCCACCGAGATCAGCCGGTTCTTGCCGCCGTAGGGAAACGGGATCGCGACGCCGGGGATCGTGATCAGTTGCGGCCGCAGCACGTTGATCGCGTTGTCGAACACCGTCTGCTCAGGCAGCGTCGGGCTCGACAGTCCGAGCTGCACCACCGGGATGCTGGACGCCGAGTACTTGATGATCAACGGCGGCGTGATGCCCGGCGGCAGCTGGCGCACCTGCGTCTGCATGACCGCCACCACCTGCGCGATCGCGGTCTGGATGTTGGCCGTCGGCTGGAAGAAGACCTTGATCACCGTGATGCCGGTCAGCGACGTCGACTCGATGTGCTCGATGTCGCTCACCGTGGTGGTGAGGCTGCGTTCGCTCTGCGAGGCGATGCGCTGGCCCATCTCCTGCGCCGACAGGCCGTTGTAGTTCCAGATGACGCTGACCACCGGGATGTTGATCTCCGGAAAGATGTCGGTGGCCATGTTCAGCAGCGCGAACGGCGTCGACAGCACGATCAGCATCGCCATCACGATGAACGTGTACGGGCGACGCAGGGCTAGCTGGACCATCGACATCGGCGGAGCATCCTCGCGGTGCAGGCTCGCGATGATAGGCAGAGCGGTGCGGCCGCTCCGGCCAATCCCCTGCAATCGAGTGAGGCCGGAAGCCGGCCTCAGGCGGGTTTACCCGCAGCGCCGTGCTTCAAGGCCGGGCGAAGCAGGTCAGCGGTCTGCCGTCGGCACGGGACCTACGCTGCCCGGCTGCGCGCCCTTCCAGAGCTTGCGCAGGCGCTCGCGCTCGGCGTCGAACTTCTGGTTGATGCGCTGCATCTCGCTGGCCTGGTTGGCCATCGACTGACGCTGTGCGTTCACGGCGGCGGTGTTGTTGGCGATGTCCTGGCGCAGCTTGTCGGGCATCGAGCGCCCCTTGTAGAACTCGGCTTCCTGGTCGAGGCGGCGGCGCTCCACCTGCAACTCCTCGAGCCGTTGTTCCGACCCCTTCGTCGCGCCGCGCGAGACATCGAGCGCCGTCTGGCGCGCGCGCTCATGCGCCGCTTCGTCGGGGTAGCGCACCAGCAATAACCGGTCGAAGCGCACCGATTCGGCGTGGGTCGCCTTTGCTTCGCGCTGGCGCTGCGCCTCGGCGTCGCGCGCGGCCACCTCGTCTGGCGTTGGCGGCGGTGTCAGCTGACGCCGCGGCGAGCCGTCGTTGTTGCGTTCGTCCTGTCCGCTGTCCAGGCATTCGGCGATCGGCCGGTCGCGCAGGATCGGATTGCCATGCTTGTCGCGGCAGGTGAAGATGCCCTTGCCTTGTGGCACGGCGGCCCCATCGGCCGCCACGCTGACGGTCGCCGTGCCGATCAGCACGACGGTAAGGGCCAGCGGCAGCGCACGAGACATGGGGCAACGATCCTATCGCGTCAGATCGAGGTGTACTGCGTCTCCATCGCCGGCGGTGCTTCGCCCATCACGGCCTGGAACAGCTGCTCGTCGGTGGCGCGCAGACGACGGCACATCTCGCGTCCGATGTTCATCTGGATCAACGCGAACGACTCGGCATCGCGCTCGAACAGGCGCAACATGAACTCGGGCTTCAGCTCGATGGCGCTGCAATCCGCCAGCGCGCGGACCGCCGCACTGCGCGGGAACAGATCGAGCAAGGCCATCTCGCCGAAGCAGTCGCCCGGCTCGAGCCGGCGCAGAACCATTTCGCGGCCCCACCACTGCTTGACCACCTCGACGCGGCCCGACTCGATCACGTACATGCATTGCGCGGGATCCTGCTCGCGGAAGAAGTACTCGCCGGCGGCGACCCTCACCGGGTGCGCGGGCTCGAGCAGGAAGCGCAGCGCTTCTTCGCGCACGGCGCCGAAGATGGGCATCTGCTGCAGCAGTTCGATGCGCTGGGCAATCATCGGCGTCGTCGGCAGGTCGTCGGGTGGCGCGGGACCGCGACACTAGCCTGAAAGCCGTGCCGCCGCCATCGTACGGGCATGACCGGTCACAACCGATACATGTGCCGCCGCAACTGGCTCGTCGAACGGCTGCCGGCCGCGCCGCCGCCGTGTGCCGACTTGTTTGCACTCGAAGGCGAGGCGCTCGTGCCGCTGGCCCGCCACGTACCCCACATCGCGCTCGCGACGGTGCAGAATCGGCGCGTGCACATTCACCCTGCCACGCCGTCATGATCGAGAAGGGCTTCGCCGTTGTCGTGCTGGTGATCTGCCTGGTGCTGCTGGTGCGCATGCTGCTGCCGGCGGCCCAGCAGCGCCGGCTGGACCGCGCCGGGCAGCACGCCTGGTGGCGCCTGCGCTATATCTGGAACCGCGTGCGCCACTGGCGGCGGGTGAAGCGTGCCGACGCGGCGCAGGAAGCGCGCGACGCCATCGAGCGCGCCTCGCGCAAGCGCACGTTGCACTGAGCCGTCTGCGCCGGCGCCGCTCGCGGCGGTGTGGTCAGCCGCGCTCGATGCGCTTGACCAGCGCGCGCGTGAACTCCGCGGTGCCGGCCTTGCCGCCGAGATCGCCGGTGCGCACGTTGTCGACGTTCAGCGTCTGGTCGATCGCCGTGCGCAGCCGCGTCGCCATGTCGGTGAGCCTGACGTGGTCGAGCATCATCGCGGCGGCCAGCAACAGCGCGGTCGGATTGGCCACGCCCTTGCCGGCGATGTCGGGCGCGCTGCCGTGCACGGCCTCGAAGATCGCCGCGTCGGCGCCGATGTTGGCGCCCGGCGCCATGCCGAGGCCACCCACCAGGCCGGCCACCAGATCGGACAGGATGTCGCCGAACAGGTTGGTCGTCACCAGCACGTCGAACTGCCAGGGGTTGAGCACCAGCTTCATCGCGCAGGCGTCGACGATCACCGTGTCCATCGCGATGCGGCTCTTGTACTTCTGCTCGTACACCTGCTGCGCCGTCTCGAGGAAGATGCCGGTCAGCGCCTTCATGATGTTGGCCTTGTGCACGACCGTCACCTTCTTGCGGCCGGTGGCCACCGCATGCTCGAAGGCGAATTCGATCAGCCGGCGGCTACCGGCCCGCGTGTTGATGCCGGTGGCCATCGCCACCGCATGCGGGTCGTCGTCGATCTTCACGTAGTGCTCGTGGCCGATGTACAGACCTTCCAGGTTCTCGCGCACCACCACGAGATCGACCTTGTCGAAGCGACCACCCGGGATGATGGTGCGCGCGGGCCGCAGGTTGGCGTAGAGCTGGAACTCCTCGCGCAGCCGCACGTTCGAGCTGCGGTAGCCGCCGCCCGAGGGCGTCTCGAGCGGGCCTTTCAGCGCCAGCCGCGTGCGGCGGATGCTGTCGAGCGTGGCCTTGGGCAGCGGGTCGCCCGCCGTCTTGACGCCTTCGAGGCCGGCGATCTGGCGGTCCCACTCGAACGGCGCGCCCAGCGCATCCAGCGCGGCGAGCGTGGCGTCGACGATCTCGGTGCCGATCCCGTCTCCGGGAATCAGCGTGGCGGCAATGGTCTGCGGCATGGTGTGCGGGCGATCTGCAGGATCGCTGGAGGTCCGCCGCGATTGTGCGCCGCAGGGCCGACGCCAGGCTGACGCCGCCGCCCGCCGGGCGCAGCCGCGCGGGCCGCGCCTGGCACCACGCGCATGTGCCCTATCGGAGCCGGCGCACCGCGAGGGCCAGCAGCCACAGCGCACCCAGGCCGGCCGCCGCCGCGGCAGCCCAGGCCTGCACCGGCACGCCCGCCGTCACGGCGGATACGGTCGACGGCAGCGGCACCGACACGCTGATCAGGCCGGCCGGCTTGCCAGCCGTGTAGCCGAAACCGCCGCCGCCACTGAACTGCACGTTGGTGCGCATGAACTCGGGCGCGTTGTCGGCCTTGTCGTGGCAGCGCAGGCAGCTGGCCTGCGCGACCACCGAGCGGGCGTAGAGCAGCTGGCCGGACTTGACCTTCCAGTATTCGCGCGCCGGATCGGCCACGCCGTGCTGCAGCTTGCCGGTGGTGGGCGTCGCCCCGCCGAGGCGTTCGGTGGCGGCCTGGATCGAATCCAGCGCCTCACGCTCGAACTCGTTGGCCTCGTTGTTCTTGTTCAATACCGTGCGCGCCGTCATGCGGTAACGCGCCTTGCTGCCCGAGGCGGTGACCACGTCGGCCACTTCGCGCTGGATCAGCGCCGGGTTCTTCCAGTGATAGGACTCCACGCGTTCCATCAAGGCGCGCTCGGCCAGCACGCCGTCGACACGGGCGCCCTGCAGCACGTGGTTGTCGCCGTCGGTCGGCGCGTACACCGAGCGCGTGAGAAAGCTGCCCGGGATCTGCGCGTTCGCGCCCACCGTGCGCACGTGGATGCCGCCGTACTGCGACGCCCAGCGGCCGACGTTCTCGGCCATGTCGGCCACGGTGCGGCCCTCGCTGACGGTCTGCGTGAGCACCAGCGACTCGGCCATCCACCAGCCGCCACTCGTCAAGCCACCCGCCAGCAGCAGCGTGGGTACCAGCACCCTCAATCCGAGGCGGGGTCGTTGCGTGTCGATCTTGGCCATGACAAGTCCTTTCGTGTGACGCGTGTTGCCGATCGGGCGTCCCGTCGAAATGGCCGGATCGACCATTTGCATGCGATTGACGTCCTCTGGCGCGACCTACGCGTCGACCGGCACTGTGGACGTGTGGGCGCGCGCTGGGAATCACCCCGACGTGCACGACTTCACCTTAAGAACCTCTCAGAATCAGACGGCCCGAAGCGATGTGACAAAGTGCAGCCGCGCTCGCGAGCGCGCCGCCAGGGCACGTCGCGCGCCGGCCACTCGGCCTCGTCAACGGGGCTGCGGCTGCGGGGCGCTCGGCGCCGGCACCAGCTTGGTCAGCAGATCGGCCGGCGTATAGGGCTTGCCGAGATAGTCGTCGGCGCCGGCCGACAGGCAGGTCTCGCGATCGCCGGGGCCGGTGTGGGCCGTGACGGCCACCACGCGGGTGCGCGGCCAGCCTTGTGCCCCCTCGGCCTCGCGCAACGCGGCCAGCACGGCGAGTCCGTCCACCTCGGGCAATTGCCAGTCGAGCAGCACGACGTCGAAATGGCGCTTGCGCACCCAGCGCAGGGCCTGCGTGCCGTCGGCCGCCAGCGTGACCTGGGCCTGGGTGTGCGCCAGCGTATCGAGCGCGAGCCGCTGGTTGGGCACGTCGTCCTCGATCAGCAGCACCTGCAACGGCGGCGTGTCGTCGAGCGGCAGCGGCTCGTTGGCGGCCGACGTGCGCGCCGCCTGCTCGGGCTCGACCAGTGTGCCGAGTTCGAGGCCGCCTTCCACCGCCGGCAGCGGCAGCTCGAACCAGAAGGTCGAGCCCTTGCCGGGCCGCGAGCTGGCCTCGATGCGCCCGCCCATCGCGACGCACAGGCGCCGCGCGATGGCCAGGCCGAGGCCCGCGCCGCCGTAACGCCGCGTCGGCGCGCTGTCGGCCTGCCGAAAGGCCTCGTACAGGTGCGGCATGAAGTCCGCCGGCACGCCGACGCCGGTGTCGCTGACCGAGAAGCGCACGAAACCCGCCGACGGCGTGACGCGCACGATGACGCCGCCCTCCTCGGTGAACTTCAGCGCATTGCTGAGCAGGTTGGCCAGCACTTGGCGCACGTGGACCATGTCGCCGGACACCACGTCGGGCAGCGACTCGTCGACATGCAGCGCCAGCGTCAGCGCGCGTGCGTCGGCGCTCTCGCGGAACAGCTCGACCGTTTCGAACACCGCGTCGCGCAGATGGAACGGCTTGCTCAGCGGCTGCAGCTTGCCGCTGTCCAGGTGCGTCAGGTCGAGCACGTCGTTGATGATCTCCACCAGCTCGCGCCCGGAGCTGCGGATCTGCGCGATGTAGCGGCGCTGGCGCTCGTCGAGCCGGGTGTTGGCGAGCAGCTCGGCCATGCCGAGCACTGCATTCAGCGGCGTGCGCAGCTCGTGGCTCATCACCGCCATGAACTGCGTCTTGGTGCGACTGCCCAGCTCGGCGGCCTCCTTGGCGGCGCGCAGGTCCTGCTCGCGCCTGGCCACCGCCTGCACCAGCCCGTTGAAACCCTGGCGCAGGATCGCCAGCTCGTCGTCGCCGCGCGACGACAGGCGCAGGCTGTAGTCCTGCTCGCCACGGCGGATGCGGTCCATCGCCCGCACGATGCGGGTCAGCGGCCGCACCATCAGGCGCTGCAGGCCGAACGCGAGCGCCCCCAGCACCAGCGCCATCACCGCGAGGCCGACGATCACGATGTGGGCGAGCAGCAGGTTGCGCTCGGCCAGCACCGCCACCCGCGAGAAGCCGACCACCACCTTGGCCACCGGCTGGCCGCGCATGTCGCGCACCGGCGCCACCGCCAGGTGGGTGGCGCCGTCGGGCGCGATCAGCGGCCGCGGCGGCTGATCCAGCACGGCCATCGACGGCAGCGTCGGCGCTGCCGTGGCGACGCCGTGGCTGCGAAACAGCACGTCGCCGCGCGCGTCGACCACCACCGCGTACGACAGCGCGCCATGGCGGGTGACGCTCTCGGTGCATTGTTCGTCGAAGCCCTGCAGCTCGTGCAGCGCGATGTCGAGCCCGAGGATGCGCTCGAGCTGCAGCGCCAGCGCGTCGGCGATCGCCATCGCGCGCGACATCTGCGCGGTGACCTGCCGGTCGACGAAGAAGTACGCCGCCACCGCCGCGGTGGCGATCACCGCGGCCAGCACCGCCGCGCCGGAGGCCAGCACCACCTTGCCGCGCAGGCCGAGCGTCATGCGCACCGCCGCCTCATGCCACGTCCCACGCGAAGCGGCGTACCACCTCGCACGACAGCAGCTCGGTCGAACGCACCGTGAGGCCGAGCTGGCGGGCGCGCGCCAGGTTGAGCGCCGGGTGTCCGCGCGTGGTGGCGTGCACCGGCAGGCTGGCGGGCGCGCGGCCGTCGCGCAGGATCGCCGCCGCCAACCGGCCGGCGGCGCGGCCCTGCTCGTGCTCCGACACCGTCACCGACGCCAACGTGCCGTAGTGCACCCGGTCGATCCAGAAGCTCAGGTCGGGCAGGCGGCTTTGCGCCGCCATCCAGCGCGACAGCTCGCCGTACGGCACGCTGCGCCCGTCGCCGTCCTGCAGGCCGAACACGCCCAGCACCAGCACGGCGTCGACTTCACGTTGATAGGCTTCGATGCGCTGCTGGAAGTCGGCATAACGCGTCACGCGATCGACCGCCGCCAGCTCGATCTGCGGCAGCTCGACGGCCTGCTCGCGCACGCGCTCGATCACCGCGTCCCAGTAGATGCTGGCGCGGTCGCAGATCACCGCCAGTCGGCGCGCCGGCGGCACCAGCGCGCGCAGCAGCCGCAGCGACTCGATCACGTGTTCACGCTCGAGCACGCCGGTCACGTTGGGGGCGCCGGTCAGCCCATGCTCGGCCATCGTGCGATTGACGCCGCTGAAGACGACCGGCAGCGCACGCCCGGCGTAAGGGCGCGCCACTTC
>JBGAMU010000111.1:0-13790 GCA_044222685.1 Burkholderiaceae bacterium | reverse complement strand
CGACCTGATCAAGATGATGTACGCCAAGGAAGAGGGCGTGCCGGTCGAGCCCGCCGCGCTCGAACGCCGCATCGCGCAGGCGGTGACCGAGGTGGTGCGCAAGCAGGCCGACTCAGGCGTGGACATCATCAACGACGGCGAGATGAGCAAGCCGAGCTACGCCACCTACATCAAGGACCGATTGAGCGGCTTCGGCGGCGCCGACAACAGCTTCGTCTATCAGGACCTGGTGGGTTTCCCGGGCCTGGCCAAGCGGGTGTTCGGCGACCCGGGCCGCTCGCGCCGGCGCACGCCGACCTGCAACGCCGCGGTGCAGGTGCGCGATCCGCAGGCCGCGCAGACCGACGTGGCGCATCTGCAGGCGGCGCTCGCGACGGTGAAGTCGGCCGACGGCTTCCTCACCGCGGCCTCGCCCGGGGTGGTGTCGCTGTTCTTCCGCAACGAGCACTACCCGACCGAGGAGGCCTACCTGTTCGCGATCGCCGAGGCGATGCGGCTGGAGTACGAAACGATCACCGGCGCCGGCCTGGTGCTGCAGATCGACTGCCCCGACCTCGGCATGGGCCGCCACATCCAGCATGCCGATCTGAGCCTGCCCGAGTGGCGCAAGAAGGCGCAGCTGCACGTCGAGGCGCTCAACCACGCCGTGCGCAACATCGCGCCGGACAAGATGCGCATGCACCTGTGCTGGGGCAACTACGAGGGCCCGCACCACTGCGACGTGCCGCTGGCCGACGTGATCGACATCGTCTTCCGCGCCAGGCCGAGCGCGATCGCGCTGGAGGCCGCCAACCCGCGCCATGCGCACGAGTGGACGCTGTTCCAGACGGTCAAGCTGCCCGAAGGCAAGCTGCTGATCCCGGGCGTGATCGAGTCGAAGTCGAACTTCATCGAGCACCCGCAGCTGATCGCGCAGCGCATCGGCCACTACGCCCGGCTGGTCGGCCGCGAGAACGTGATGGCCGGCAGCGACTGCGGCTTCGGCACCTGGGTCGGCCAGGCCGCCGTCGACCCCGACGTGGTGTGGGCCAAGATGGCCGCGATGGCCGAGGGCGCGCGCATCGCGACGCGCGAGTTCTGGGGCCGCTGAGCGCGCCGCGGCTACTTCTTCGCCGCGCTGGCCGGTGCGGCGGGGGCCGCCGGCTTGGCCGGCGCGCCGGCGAACGCGGCGCCGTTGACCGTCAGCCCCTCGGCCGAGAACCGGCCCGCGTTGCCCTCGCCGATGCCCTTGACGCGCTTGACCATGTCCTGCCAGTCCTTGAAGGCGCCCTTCTTGCGTTCCTCGAGAATCGCGCCGGAGACGGCCGGGCCGATGCCCTGGACCGACTCGAGTTCGGCCTGCGTGGCCTTGTTGGCGTCGACGGCCGCGAACGCAGCAGCGGCAGCCACGAGCGCCACGACAGCGGCCAGGATCTTCCTGATGAACATGGATCGTCTTCCGGTTGCCGACGGAGAACCTGCGCGGGTTCGGGCAGGGCAGCGGCACAACGGGCTGCGCCGCGTCGGCGTTGACCAGCGCGCCCGCATCGGCGCGCCGCTAGCCCGGCACGATGGCGATCGTCGGCCTGCCCGCGTCGGTGTCCGCTCGGGCGCGCAGTTGGCCGCAGCCGGCGTCGACGTCCTGCCCGGCCGACTGGCGCAGCGTGGTGCGCACGCCGCGTGCGTTGAGCGCCGCCGCGATCGCCGTGGCGCGGCCGGCGTCCGGGCGGCGATACGGCAGCCCCTCGACCGCGTTGTACGGAATCATGTTCATGATCGCGTAGTGGCCACGCAGCAGGCGCACGATGCCGTCGATCTCGTCGTCGCCATCGTTGATGCCGGCCAACAGCGTCCACTGGTACTGGATCGGGTAGCCGGTCGCGCGTGCGTACCGCTCGCCCTGCGCCACCAGTTCCGCCGGCTCGATGCGTGATGCGCGCGGCAGCAGCTGCGCGCGCAGCGCCGCGTGTGTGCTGTGCAGCGACAGCGCCAGCGCCGGCTTGACGCGGCCCTGCGGCAGCCGCTGGAACACGCGTGCATCGCCGACCGTGGAGAACACCAGGCTCTTGTGGCCAATGCCGCCGTGCGTGCCGAGCAGTTCGATCGCCTCGAGCACGGCGTCGAGGTTGTGCGCCGGCTCGCCCATGCCCATGAACACCACCTTGCGCACCGCGCGACGGGCGCGCGCCAGCACCACCTGCGCGACGATCTCGGCGCCGCCGAGCTGGCGCTGCAGGCCGTCGCGCCCGGTCATGCAGAACACGCAGCCGACCGCGCAGCCGACCTGCGTCGACACGCACAGGCCGCCGCGCGGCAGCAGCACCGACTCCACCGTCTGCCCGTCGGCGAGCGCGACCAGCAGCTTCTCAGATCCGTCGGCGGCCGGCTGCACCGAGCGCAGTTGCGCCAAGCCGTCGAGCGACGCGCCCAACGCGGCCAGATCCTCACGCAGCGCGAGCGGCAGGCAGTACTCCGCCGCCGGCCGGCCGGCGTGCAGCGGCCGGGCCTGCAGCCACTGGCGCAGCACCCGCGCCTCGTGCGCGGGCCGGGCGCCCTGACGGCGCAGGCGGTCGCGGATGGCCTCGATGTGCATGCTGCTTGACGGTGCCGGCTGCAACGGCGATCGGCTCAGTACACCACCACCGAGCGGATCGACTCGCCACGCTCCATCAGCTCGAAGCCGTGGTTGATGTCCTCCAGCTTCAGCGTGTGAGTGATCAGCGGATCGATCTGGATCTTGCCGTCCATGTACCAGTCGACGATCTTCGGCACGTCGGTGCGGCCACGTGCGCCGCCGAATGCCGAGCCCATCCAGACCCGGCCAGTGACGAGCTGGAACGGCCGTGTGGCGATCTCCTGCCCGGCCGCCGCCACGCCGATGATCACGCTCTTGCCCCAGCCCTTGTGGCAGCACTCGAGCGCCTGGCGCATGGTGGTGGTGTTGCCGATGCACTCGAAGCTGTAGTCGGCGCCGCCGTCGGTGAGCTGCACGATGGCATCGACGACGTTCGCGTGGTCCTTCGGATTGAGGAAGTGCGT
The DNA here is from genome assembly GCA_044222685.1 of Burkholderiaceae bacterium. Classification (GTDB taxonomy): domain Bacteria; phylum Pseudomonadota; class Gammaproteobacteria; order Burkholderiales; family Burkholderiaceae_C; genus JAEUPI01. The sequence continues at coordinate 10,772 of JBGAMU010000111.1, read as the reverse complement.
CATGCCGAAGCGCCGGGCCATCGCCTCGCGCTTCGGATTGAGGTCGATGCCGATGATCTTGTCGGCGCCGACCATCTTCGCGCCCTGGATCACGTTGAGACCGATGCCGCCGAGGCCGAACACCACCACGTTGGCACCGGCCTCGACCTTGGCGGTGAACAGCACCGCGCCCACGCCGGTGGTGACGCCGCAGCCGATGTAGCAGACCTTGTCGAACGGCGCGTCGGGGCGGATCTTCGCCAGCGCAATCTCGGGCACGACGATGTGGTTGGCGAAGGTGCTGGTGCCCATGTAGTGCAGGATCGGCTTGCCGTTGAGCGAGAAGCGGCTCGAGCCGTCGGGCATCAGCCCCTTGCCCTGCGTGCCGCGGATCTGCTGGCACAGATTGGTCTTGCGCGACAGGCAGAACTTGCACTGGCGGCACTCGGGCGTGTAGAGCGGGATCACGTGGTCGCCGGGCTTCAGACCCGCCACGCCGGGCCCGACGTCGACCACCACGCCCGCGCCTTCGTGGCCGAGGATGGCCGGGAACAGGCCTTCGGGGTCGGCGCCCGACAAGGTGTAGTGGTCGGTGTGGCAGATGCCGGTGGCCTTCACCTCCACCAGCACCTCGCCGACCCGCGGGCCGGCCAGGTCCACCGTCTCGATCGTCAAGGGTTCGCCGGCCTTCCAGGCCACCGCGGCGCGGGTCTTCATGTGGGATCTCCGGTGGTCGAACTCGACGCCGCGCCTGCCGGGCCGGCGTGCCAAGGGGCGCAGCGTAGCGCATGCGTCGGACGACCCCGCGTGACGAGGCGTGGTGTATGGTCGTGGTCATGAGGGTGGTCCTGTCGCCGGCCGGCACACGCGCTCTGATGGCCATCGTCATTGCCGTGCTCGTCGGCTGCGCGGGTCCGGCGCGACGTGATGGCCCCGGCGCCAACCCGCCACCCAATCTGGCGCAGGTGCCGGACGCGGTGCCGCGTGCGGAGCCGATCCGCGCCGGCGGACCCAACAAGCCCTACGAGGTATTCGGCCGCGCCTATGTGCCGCTGACCGGCGACCGCGTTTTCAGCGAACGGGGCCTCGCCTCATGGTACGGCCGCAAGTTCCACGGCCGGCCGACCTCGAGCGGCGAGCCCTACGACATGTACGCGATGACGGCCGCGCACAAGACGATGCCGATTCCGAGCTACGCCCGCGTGCGCAACCCGGCCAACGGGCGCGAGGTGGTCGTGCGCATCAACGACCGCGGACCGTTTCACGGCAGTCGCGTGATCGACCTCAGCTATACGGCCGCCCTGAAGCTGGGCGTACTGAACGCGGTGGCGCCGGTGGAAGTGGAGCGCATCACGCTGGACGACATCCGCACCGGTGCGTGGCGCGAGCGCGCCGACGGGCGGACGCTGGCGGCCGCGCCGGCGGCGGGCGTCGCCACGCCGGTGCCTGCGGCGATCGCGCCAGCCGCGGCGGCGCTGCCGGCGGCGTCACCCGCCGAGCCAGCGAACGGCGGGGGGGCCGTCGTCGCGGCCGCTCCGGGCGCCACGGAGACGATGCCTTCACCGCCGCCAGCGACCCTGGACGACGCGCCGCGCGCGTCGGCGCGGTCGATCGCGCAGGCGGCGCCGGGTTACTGGCTGCAGCTCGGTGCGTTTCGTGAACGTGACGGCGCGTTGGACTTCCAGCGCAAGGTCGAGCGCGAGGTCGACTGGCTGGCCCCGATGATGGCCGTCTTCACCGACCGTGAGCTGCACCGCCTGCAGGCCGGGCCCTACCCGACACGCGCCGAGGTGCAGGACGCCGCCGAGCGTCTGCGCCTGGCGCTGCAGCTGGTGCCGCTGGTCGTCGAGCGCCGCTGAGCGGCGCGTCGCACAGCGCCGTTGCCGCTACTGCGGCAGCACGACGCGGTCGATCACGTGGATGACGCCGTTGTCGGCCACGATGTCGGCCTTCGTCACCTGGGCGCCGTTGACACGAACGCCGCCGTCGGTGGTGACACTGAGGTCGCCCCCCTGCACGGTCTTCAGCTTGCCGGCCTTCACGTCCTTGGCCATCGCCGCGCCCGGCACGACGTGATAGGTCAGCACGCTGGTCAGCTTGGCCTTGTCGGCCAGCAGCGCGTCGAGCTGGGCCTTCGGGATCTTCGCGAACGCTTCGTCGGTCGGTGCGAACACCGTGAACGGGCCCTTGCCCTTCAGGGTGTCGACCAGCCCGGCCGCCTGCAACGCGGTGGCGAGGGTCTTGAAGCTGCCCGCCGACACGGCCGTGTCGACGATGTCCTTCGCTTGGGCGCTCAAGGCGGCGGCCGACAGAGCGGCGGTGACGATCCAATGTTTCATGTCGATTCTCCTAAGGGTTGGAAAGAAGGCGTGAGAGACAAAGAGAGAAGAAGCGAGCGATCCGGACGGGCTCACGGCGCCGGCAGGATCACCTTGTCGAGCACGTGAATGACACCGTTGCTCGCCAGCACGTCGGTGCCGACGATGTTGGCCTTGCGGCCCCGCTGGTCGGTGATGGCGAGCGTGGCATCGACCGTGAAGGTGTCACCCTGCACGGTGGTGATCGGCGTGTTCAGCGGCACGTCGGCCTTCAGCACTCGGCTGGGTACCACGTGATAGGTGAGCACCTGGGTCAACAGCGGCACGTCGGCCAGCAACTGCGCCTTCGTGACGCCCAGCTCGGTGAGCAGGGCCGCAAAGGCAGCGTCGGTCGGCGCAAACACGGTGAACGGACCGGCTCCGCTCAGCGTGCCGGCCAGGTTGGCCGCCACGACCGCGTCGACGAGCACGGTGAACTCTGGCGTCGCGCCGGCCGCCAGTGCCTGCGCGGTCTGCACCACGTTCTTGTCGGGCGGCAGCAGCACCTTGTCGATCACATGGATCACGCCGTTGCTCGCCGCGACGTCGGTCGCCGTGATGTTCGCCTGCCGGTTGCGGCCGTCGGTGATGACCAGCGCCGAGCCGTTGGCGTCGATCTTGAAGACGCCGCCCTGCACGGTGGTGATGGCCTTGCCGGCTGGCACCGCGGACCGGTTTACCTTCGCCGGCAACACGTGATAGGTGAGCACCTGCGTCAGCAGTGCCTTGTCGGCCAGCAACTGCGCCTTGGTGAGGTTCAGTTCTGTCAGCAAGGCGGTGAAAGCCGCATTGGTCGGCGCGAAGACGGTGTATGGGCCGGCCGCCGAGAGAGTGGGCGCCAGGTCGGCGGCGACCACTGCTTCGACCAGCACACTGAACTGCGGGTCGTTCTGTGCGACTTCTACGATGTTGCGCACCGGCGGGTTGTCGTCGTCGCCACCGCAGGCGGCCAGGGCCATCAAACCGGTTAGCGCGACCGCGCGCGACAGGCGTTCGAACCACAAGAGCATGTCGGGACTCCTTGAATTACGGCGACGAAGGGGCGTCGGCCGCGGTCCCGGCTTTCGTCGCGCCTGGGACCCGATGCGGTGAAGCACACCAAGGCCGAGGCGCGAATGTAGACTGATCAGTTCACCTTAGCAACTGTGCGGTCATTTTGTGAACTGTGTAGTTCACGTCAGCGTGCCGGCGTGCTTGAGCACCGCGACGAAGTGGCAGCCGCTGCCCATCAGTACGAACAGGTGCCACACGAAGTGGCCGAAGCGCAGTCGCTGGTCGAGCACGAAGAACACGGTGCCCGCGCTGTAGGCGATGCCGCCGGCCAGCAGCCAGAGCACGCCCTCGCGGCCGAGCGTGCCGAGCAGCGGCTGCGCCGCCGCCATCACGAACCAGCCGAAGGCCAGGTACAGCGCCGTCGACACCGACTTGTTGCGCAAGTGACCGCTCAGCTTGAGCGCGACGCCGATCAGCGCCACCACCCACACGCTGGTGAGCAGCGGCGTGCCGAGCGCATGCCCGAGGGCGAACGGTGTGAAGCTGCCGGCCATGAACAGAAAGATCGCGGCATGGTCCAGCCGCTTCCACCAGACCTTGCTGCGGCCGACCGGCACCGCGTGATAGATCGACGACACCGCGAACACCAGCAGCATGGTGAGCGCGAAGATCCAGACACCGAGGTCGCGCAACGGCGCGCGCAGCGCACTGTCGGCCGCCAGCACCGGCATCGCCGCCATCGCCAGCAGCACGCCGACCGCGTGGCTGGCCATGTTGGCGCGTTCTTCGCGTGAGAGATTCAGCATCGTCATCGGCATCGCGGCCTCCCCTGCGGCGCATCGCCGTGCAGGCTTGAACGCAGTGTGATCAGCACCGTGCACCGCCACATCCCGCGGCCATGGGACCACGCTCCCCCGTTCCCGGGGCTCGGCACCGCCACGCCGTGACACACAGCACATGACGTGCCCACGCCTACGGGTTGTCCCGGGTCGGTCACCGCTAGACGCCGGCGCTGCGTTCCTGCGTCGGCAGCTCCGCGCTGCGCGTGAAGCGCAGGTGCGTGATGTCGGCGGGGAAGAACATGCCCCAGGTCCACTCGATCCAGATGCGCAGCTTGCGGCGCAGGGTGGGCATCTGCGACAGATAGAACGCACGCCACAGCAGCCACGCCGGCAGGCCCGAGATGCCGATGCCGAACACCTCGGCGACGCCGTTGCGCCGACCCAGCGCGGCCATCGTGCCGCGTGGGCGGGCACGGAAGGCGCGTGTCGGCTCGCCGCGGCACGCGGCCAGCAGATTGGCCGCCAGGTGCCGCGCCTGGCGCACGGCGAACTGGGCGGTCGCCGGCGAGAGCCGATCGTCCCAGGCGTTAGGCACGGCGGCGCAATCGCCGAGCGCCCACACGCCGCGATGTCCCGCCACCGCCAGGTCGGGCTCGACCGCGATGCGGCCGCGCTCGCTCGGCAGGCCGAGCTCGGCGGCCAGACTGTTGGGCCGCGTGCCGATGGTCGAGATCACCGTCTGCGCGACGAGCGAGCGCCCGTCGTCGAGCGCGACGCCACGTTCGTGGATCGCGCGCGCCCGCGCACCGAGCTGCACGTCGACGCCGCGGCGACGCAGCGAACGCAGCGCCGCGTCGGCGAGCGCCGGCGACATCTCGGGCAGCAGGCGATCCTGGTCGTGCAGCAGGCTGACCTGCAGCTCGTCGCGCGCCACGCGCGGATAGAAGCGCCGGATGCCGGCCAGGCAGTCGACCAGTTCGCCGGCGACCTCGACGCCGGAGAAGCCGCCTCCGATGACGACGAAGTGGCCCATCTCGCGGCGCAACGCCGGGTCGTCCTCGAGCTCGATGCGGGCCAGCCGCCGCAGCACCACGTTGCGGATGTGCAGCGCGTCGCCCACTGTCTTCAGCGGCAACGCGTGCAACGCCATGCCGGGCAGCAGGTCGAGCCGCGCCCGGTTGCCGAAGGCGAGCACGAGGTGGTCGTAGCGCAGCTCACGCACGCCTGCCAGCGTGTCGCAGCGCAGGGTATGGGCCGACGTGTCGACGGCGACCACCCGGCCCATGATGAAGCGGTCGCCGCGCTTCAGGTCGAGCATCTCGCGCACCGGCGCGACCACCTGCTCGGGAAACACCGATGCGCCCACCGCCTCCGGCAGCATCGGATGGAAGGTGGTGTAGCTCTCGTCGGAGATCAACGTGATCCGCAACCCGCCGACGCGGCGGGCGTCGAGCGCGCGGGCGAGCGTGGTGCCGGCGAAGCCGCCGCCGACGATGACGATCGAGCGTTCGGTGTGGGGCATGGCGAGCCTTTCGACGGCGGGGTGGATGAAACGCGACGACGAGCGGCGTAGTCGCCGACAAGGCCGCCGGCTTACAGCGCGTTCACCTTTTTTCGGCGGCGCGTAAGGAACCGCCACCGACCTGCGACAGACGCCGCCAAGGACACGGCTCGTCGAGGCACGCGTCCCACCGCCGCCTTCACCGCAGGAGAGATTCGTCATGTTCAACGGCAAGACCGCCCTCGTCACCGGATCGACCTCCGGCATCGGCCTGGGCATCGCCCGTGCGCTCGCGGCGCGCGGCGCCCACATCGTGCTCAACGGCTTCGGCGACCCCGCGCAGATCGCGCAGCTGCGCGCCGACATCGCGCGTGAGCACGGCGTGCAGGTGCTCTACGACGGCGCCGACATGAGCCGCGCCGACGCCATCGAGTCGATGATGCGTGCGGCCATCGGTGAGTTCGGCGCGATCGACCTGCTGATCAACAACGCCGGCATCCAGCATGTCGCGCCGGTCGACGAGTTCCCGCTCGACAAGTGGAACGCGATCCTCGCCATCAACCTGAGCGCGGCCTTCCACACCACCCGGCTGGCGCTGCCGATGATGAAGCAGCGTGGCTTCGGCCGCATCGTCAATGTCGCCAGCGCGCATGCCCTGGTGGCCAGCCCGTACAAGAGCGCCTACGTCGCCGCCAAGCACGGCATCGCCGGCCTCACCAAGACGGTCGCGCTCGAGGTCGCCGAATCCGGCATCACCGTCAACGCCGTCTGCCCCGGCTATGTGCTGACGCCGCTGGTCCAGAAGCAGATCCCCGACACCGCCAGGGCGCGCGGCATCAGCGAGGAGGCGGTCGTGCGCGACGTGCTGCTCGCCGCGCAACCGACCAAGCGCTTCGTCACCGTCGAGCAGGTGGCCGCGTTCACGGCCTTCCTGTGCAGCGACGACGGAGCCTCGATCACCGGCGCCGTGCTGCCGATCGAGGGCGGCTGGACGGCGCACTGAGCGGCATCCGGCAAGCCCCTCTTCGTTCGATTCCCTTCCCTGCGGCCGAACAGCAGGCCGCACCTGTCCCCCACCGACCCAAGGAGCACCCGCATGAACAATCGCCTTCTCAATTCCCGCGGCGCGATCGTCGGCCTCACCGCCGCCCTCGCACTGACCTTCGGCGCACTGAGTTCGGCCCGCGCCGGCGAATGCCCGGCCGACCAGCGCCGGCCGCAAGGTACCGGCCAGCCGATGTCGTCGCAGGCGGCCAGCGGCGTCACCGACACGGTGATCACCTTCACCGAACTGGCCAAGGAGCCGCTGTCGATCCAGGGGCGGCTGTTCCGCGCACGCAAGCTCGACATCGCGCCCGGTGGCGTGGTGCCGTGGCACAGCCACGGCGACCGGCCGGCGCTGCTGCTGATCGCCTCGGGCGAGATCACCGAATACGCCAGCACCTGCGCGACGCCGATCGTGCACAAGGCGGGTGACATCACGCCCGAGCGCAGCCCGACCTCGCACTGGTGGAAGAACACCGGCACCAAGCCGGTGGTGATCTACGCGTTCGATCTCTTCCGTTCGGAAGACAAGCACGACGAACACATGATGTAGCACGACGGGCGCCGCCATGTTCCGCAACTTCACGATCGCGCTGATGGCGTTCCTGACGCTGGTCGACCTGTTCGCCACGCAGGCGATCCTGCCGACGCTGGCGCGGCACTACGGGGTGAGCCCGGCGGCGATGGGGCTGGCGGTCAACGCCAGCACCATCGGCATGGCGATCGCGGGTCTGGCGGTCGCGCTGTTCGGGCGCCGGCTGGATCGGCGCGTGGGCATCGCCGCCAGCCTGGCGCTGCTGGCGCTGCCGACGGCGGCGCTGGCGCTGGCGCCCGACCTCGCCAGCTTCACGGCACTGCGTATCGTGCAGGGGCTCGCGATGTCCACCGCGTTCGCGCTGACGCTGTCGTATTTGTCCGAACACTGCAGCATGACCGACGCGGCCGGCGCCTTTGCGGCCTACGTGAGCGGCAACGTCGCGAGCAACCTGTTCGGTCGCCTGCTGTCGGCGTCGCTGGCCGACACGGTGGGGCTGGCCGGCAACTTCTATGTCTTCGCGCTGCTCAACGTCGCCGGCGCTCTGCTGGCCTGGTTGAGCCTCGCGCGCGCCGCACCGATGCCGATCGTCGCGATGCCGCGCGCGCCACTGGCCACGCTGGCCGGCCACTGGCGCAACCCGGCGCTGCGTACGAGCTTCGTGATCGGCTTCCTGATCCTGTTCGCCTTCATCGGCACCTTCACCTACGTGAACTTCGTGCTGGCGCGGCCGCCGATCGCGCTGCCGGCGATGGCGCTGGGCCTGGTGTACCTCGTGTTCCTGCCGTCGCTGCTCAGCACGCCGCTGGCCGGCCGTGCGGTGGCGCGCGTGGGCACGCAGCGCAGCTTCGTCCTCGCGCTGGCCGTGGCCGGCGCCGGGCTGCCGCTGCTGCTGGTGGATCAACTCGTCGCGGTGATCGTCGGCCTGGCCTGCGTGGGGGCGGGCACGTTCTTCGCGCAGGCCACTGCCACCGGCTTCGTCGGCCGCGCGGCGTCGGACGATCCGTCGTCGGCCAGCGGCATGTACCTGGCGAGCTACTTCCTCGGCGGGCTGGTCGGCGCGGCCGTCGTCGGCCAGTTGTTCCAGCGCCTGGGCTGGCCGGCCGCGGTGGCCGCGGTCGGCGTCGCGCTCGCGCTGGCGGCCTGGCTGGCACGTGGCCTGGTGGTGGCGCCGGTGCGCGCCGCCGCCACAGCCAACCCGATGCTGCAACCGAACATCGATCGCCATGCCACACGCTGAACTGATCGAGCGCGTCGGCAATGCCACCGAGCTGGCCGGCGTGGCGCTCATCACCGGCGGCCTGCTGCTCGCCGCGCTGCGTGCGCTGCGTGGCGGCGCGCGCCCCGCCAACGAGCGCATCGAGCAGGCGCGCCACGACATGGGCCGCGCGATCCTGCTCGGCCTGGAGGTGCTGGTAGCCGCCGACATCGTGCGCACCGTGGCCTTCACGCCGACGCTGACCAGCGTGGCGGTGCTCGCCGTCGTGGTGGCGATCCGAACCTTCCTGAGCTGGAGCCTCGCGCTCGAGCTCGATGGCCGCTGGCCCTGGCAACGTCACACCAGGCCGCTTTCGTGACCCCGAGAACGCAAGGAGATCCCTTCATGTTTGCTTCGATCGTCCGTCTGGCCGCCGTCACGGCCCTTGCCATGTCGTTTGCCGCGCCCGCCGCGGCACAGAGCACCGACAACGGGGTGCGCCGCGTGAAGAGCGCGTACTCGATGCAGGAGTCGATCGCCCGCGTCAAGGCCGACATCGCGGCCAAGGGCATCCTGTTCTTCCACGAGGTCGACCAATCGGCGCTCGCCGCCAAGGCCGGCATCGCGCTGCGTCCGTCCACGCTGCTGGAGTTCGGCAACCCGCCGCTGGGCACGCAGTTCATCACCGCGAACGCCGACGCGGGCCTCGACTGGCCCGTGCGCCTGCTGCTGACGCAGGACGATGCCGGCACGGTGTGGGCGGTCTACACCGACTTCAGCTGGATCGCGCAGCGCCACCGGATCACGACACGCGACGCGCAGTTCGCGATGGCCAACAAGGTGGTGGGCTCGATCACCGCGACACTTGCCGATCCGCGCTGAGGCCCCGGGCGCACGCGCCGCGACGCCGGCGCGCGCACGACACGACACACAACAGGAGACCCGCCATGAACGTGCTGCCGATACAGCGCGATCCGTCCACGACAGCGCGGCCCGCGGCATCCGCGGCGACCGCGCGCGAAGACCTCGTGCGCCAGACTGCGCTACTGGCGCGCACGCTGGCCGACGTGCTGCTGGCCAATGTGCAGAACACCGCCTCGCTCAACCTGTCGGCGGCGCGCGCGCTGCTCGCGCACGCGCGCATCACGACGCCGCAGGGCCCGGAACAGCACGTCGAGAGCTGGCGCACCACCTGGCGCAGCTTCGAGGTCTGCGCGACCTCGGCCGACCAGGTGCTCCACTTGACGCGTGGCCACGTGGAGCGGACGACGACCGCGCTGTGGCGCGGCGCCGAACGCCTGCTCGACGAGCTGGCGCAGGCACAGGCCCAGCGCGTCAACGAGCTGCTGGCCTCGTTCGATGCGCTGCGCGCCGCGCAGGACGCCTACTGGCAGGCCGCGCAGCGTTCGTATGGTGAGCTGGTCGCGTTGGCGCGCGCGCCGTTGCCGGCGCAGCCAGCAGCGCTCCCGTCGACGACAGGGATCGACCATGGCACGCACTAGGCTGCGAGCGACCGGCCCCACCGAGATCCGTGTCGACGGCAGCGCCGCCGCCACGCTGACGCCGCAGACGGTGCTGGTGCTGCAGGGCGGCGGCGCGCTCGGTGCCTACCAGGTCGGCGTCTACGAGGCGCTGCACGAGCGCGGCATCGAGCCCGACTGGGTGATCGGCACCTCGATCGGCGCCATCAACGGCGCACTGATCGCCGGCAACCGGCCGGCCGACCGGCTGGAGCGGCTGCACGAGTTCTGGAGCCGCGTCGAGCACGCTGCGCCCACCGACGGCTGGCGGCTGTGGCCGGGCCTGGGCAACCTGTTCAACAACATGAGCCTGGTCTCACGCGGCATCCCGAGCTTCTTCACGCCGAACCCGGCGTCGTGGGCCGGCGCGCAGGCCCAGGTGGGCGTCGAGGCGGCGTCGTACTACAGCACGGCGCCGCTGCACGCCACGTTGAACCGGCTGGTGAACTTCGAGCTGCTGTCGGCCTGCCGGCCGCGGCTGACCGTGGGCGCGGTCAACGTGCGCACAGGGCACATGCGCTACTTCGACAGCCGCGAGTCGCGGCTCGGTGCCGAGCACGTGATGGCCTCCGGTGCGCTGCCGCCGGCGTTTCCGGCGATCCGCATCGACGGCGAGCCCTACTGGGACGGCGGCATCTACTCCAACACGCCGATCGAAGCGGTGCTCGACGACAAGCCGCGGCGCGACTCGCTGATCTTCGCGGTCAACGTGTGGCAGCCGAGCGGGCCCGAACCCGAGTCGATCTGGCAGGTGATGAGCCGGCAGAAGGACATCCAGTACGCGAGCCGTGCCGACAGCCACATCGCGCGGCAGAAGCAGATCCACCACCTGCGCCACATCATCCGCCAGCTGGCGCGCAAGG
>JBGAMU010000014.1:0-56047 GCA_044222685.1 Burkholderiaceae bacterium | reverse complement strand
GCACGCAGATGATGATCCGCGGGCTCGGCTTCATCATCGAGCGCGGGTGGACCATCTTGATGAACTGCTTGAGCATCTGCTCGGTGACGGTGAAGTCGGCGATCACGCCGTCCTTCATCGGGCGGATGGCCTCGATATTGCCGGGCACCTTGCCGAGCATCGCCTTCGCCTCGGCGCCGACCGCCTGGATGGTCTTCTTGCCGTTCGGGCCGCCCTCGTGGCGGATCGCCACGACCGAGGGCTCGTCGAGCACGATCCCCTTGCCGCGTACGTAGATCAACGTGTTGGCCGTGCCGAGGTCGATGGCCAGGTCGGTGGAGAAGTAGCGGCGCAGGGATCCGAACATGAATGGACGATCAGGTCAGGCAAGCGGACGTGCGGTCGCTGCGTGTGTCGGGCGTAGCTGGCGCGCGCGGGGGGCTGTCGATGGCGGGCGATAATACAGCAACCCCTCGGTGATTCCGGCGTTCGAAGGTCCGCTTTTCGACGCATTCTCCACATGGCATTGACCTCGCATGACGTGAGCCGCATCGCGCTGTTGGCGCGGCTGGAACTGAAGGCCGACGAAGAGCAGGCGATGCTCGGCCAACTGAACAGCTTCTTCGGCATCGTCGAGCGCATGAGCGCGGTCGACACGCGCGGCGTCGAGCCGCTGTACACGCCGCTGTCGGCGGTGCAGCCGGTGCAGTTGCGGCTGCGCGACGATGCGGTGACCGAGCAGGACGACCGCGACCGCAACCAGCGCAGTGCCCCGCAGGTGGAGGACGGTCTGTTCCTGGTGCCCAAGGTGATCGAGTGAGCACGTCGGCGCCGGAGCGCCTGAGCGTGGCCGAGCTCGGCCGCGCGCTGGCCGAGCGGCAATGGTCGAGCGTCGAGCTGACGAAACATCTGCTCGCACGGATCACGGCTCAACACGAGTTGGGCTGCTTCCTGCATGTCGACGAGGCCACCGCACTGGAGGCCGCGGCGGCCGCCGACGCGCGACGCACCGCGGGCGACACCGCGCCGCTGCTGGGCGTGCCGGTGGCGCACAAGGACATCTTCGTCACCTGCGACGCGCCCACCACCGCCGGCTCGAAGATGCTGGCCGGCTACCGCAGCCCGTTCGACGCCACCGTCGTGGCGCGCCTGCGCGAGGCCGGCATGGTGAGCCTGGGCAAGCTGAACTGCGACGAATTCGCCATGGGCTCGGCCAACGAGAACTCGGCCTACTCGCCTGTGCGCAATCCGTGGGATCGCGCGCGCGTGCCCGGCGGCTCGAGCGGCGGCTCGGCCGCTGCGGTGGCGGCCCGGCTCGTGCCGGCGGCCACCGGCACCGACACCGGCGGCTCGATCCGCCAGCCAGCGAGCTTCTCCGGCGTCACCGGCATCAAGCCGACCTACGGCGTGTGCTCGCGCTACGGGATGATTGCCTTCGCCTCCAGCCTCGACCAGGCCGGCGTGCTGGCGCGCACCGCCGAGGACTGTGCACTGCTGCTCGGCACGATGAGCGGGTTCGACACGCGCGACGCCACCAGTGCGGACCGCCCGCCGCAGGACTACGCCGCCGCGTTGCGACCGACAGCGGCAGCAGGTGACGCGACGCGGCCGTTGAGCGGTCTGCGCATCGGACTGCCGCGCGAGTTCTTCCCGGCGACACTCGACCGCGATGTGCACGATGCAGTACGCGCCGCGCTGGCCGAGCTGGAAAAGCTCGGCGCCCGCCTGGTCGACGTGAGCCTACCGCGCACCGAGCTGTCGATTCCCGTCTACTACATCATCGCGCCGGCCGAGGCGAGTTCGAACCTGTCGCGCTACGACGGCGTGCGTTACGGACACCGCGCCGCGCAATACGACGACCTGCTCGACATGTACCGCAAGACACGCGCCGAAGGCTTCGGCGCCGAGGTCAAGCGCCGCATCATGATCGGCACCTACGTGCTGTCGCACGGTTACTACGACGCCTACTACCTGCAGGCGCAGAAGCTGCGCCGCATGATCGCCGACGACTTTCAGGCGGCTTTCCGCGACTGCGACCTGCTCGCCGGGCCGGTGGCACCCAGCGTCGCCTGGCGTCTGGGCGCGCAGGGCGACGACCCGGTCAAGGCGTATCTGGCCGACATCTTCACGCTGCCGGGCAGCCTGGCCGGGCTGCCCGGCATGAGCGTGCCGGCTGGCTTGGGCGAGGGTGGCATGCCGGTCGGCCTGCAGCTGATCGGCAACTACTTCGACGAGGCACGCCTGCTGCGAGCCGCGTTCGCGCTGCAACAGGCGACCGACTGGCACCTGGCGGTGCCTCCGGGGGTCTGAACGTGGTCGCCACGGCTGCTTTGGTGCGAGGCTACGAGGTCGTCATCGGCCTGGAGACGCATGCCCAGCTGTCGACGCGCAGCAAGGCGTTTTCCGGAGCCGACACCGCGTTCGGCGCGCCGCCCAACACGCAAGCCTGCGCGGTCGATCTGGCGCTGCCGGGCACGCTGCCGGTGCTCAACCGGGCGGCGGTCGAGCGAGCCATCCGCTTCGGCCTGGCGGTTGGCGCCAAGATCGCGCCGCAATCGATTTTCGCGCGCAAGAACTACTTCTATCCCGACTTGCCGAAGGGCTATCAGATCAGCCAGTACGAGACACCGGTCGTGCAAGGGGGCAGCGTGTCGTTCCTGCTCGGCGGCCAGCGCCGCACGGTGCAGCTGACCCGCGCCCACCTCGAAGAAGACGCCGGCAAGTCGCTGCACGAGGACTACCACGGCCGCACCGGCATCGATCTCAACCGCGCCGGCACGCCGTTGCTCGAGATCGTGACCGAACCCGACATGCGATCGTCGGCCGAGGCGGTGGAGTACGCGCGCGCGCTGCATGCGCTGGTCGTCTGGCTCGGCATCTGCGACGGCAACATGCAGGAGGGCAGCTTTCGCTGCGACGCCAACGTCTCGGTGCGCAGGCCGGGCGGCCCGCTGGGCACGCGGCGCGAGATCAAGAACCTCAATTCGTTTCGCTTCATGCAGCAGGCGATCGACTTCGAGGTGGGCTGGCAGATCGACCGGGTCGAGGATGGCCTGTGCGTCGAGCAGGCCACCGTGCTGTTCGATCCCGACAGCGGCGAGACCCGTGCGATGCGCAGCAAGGAAGACGCGCAGGACTATCGCTACTTCCCCGACCCCGACCTGCCGCCACTGGTGATCGCTCCAGAGTGGGTTGAACAGGTTCGCTCCGCGATGCCCGAACTGCCCGCCGCGATGGCGGCGCGGTTCCAGCGCGACGACGGGTTGTCGGCCGAGGACGCCGCGCTGATGACGCAGACGTTGGCCTTCGCGCGCTACTACGAGGCCGCACGTGAGGCCAGCCGGCAACCCAAGCTGGTGGCCAATTGGCTCATGGGCGAGATCTCGAAGCGGCTGAACGCCCAGGGTCTGGCGATCGACGCCTGCCCGGTGGTGCCGGCGACGCTGGCCGGGCTGATCGGCCGAGTCGCCGACGGCACGATCTCGAACAATGCCGCGCGGCAGGTCTTCGATGTTCTGTGGAACGAACCGGCTGCCAAGGTCGACGCGGTGATCGAGGCCCGTGGCCTGCGCCAGATGAGCGACACCGGCGCGCTCGAGGCCATCGTCGATCAGGTGCTGGCCGCCAACCCGAAGTCGATCGACGAGTTCAAGGCCGGCAAGGACAAGGCCTTCAATGCGCTGGTCGGCCAGGTCATGAAGGCCACCCAGGGCAAGGCCAATCCGGGACAGGTCAACGAGCTGTTGCGCCGCAAACTCAGCGGCAGCTGAACGCCGACGCAATCTGCGGCCAGCCCGTCAAGGCGTGATCTGCAGCTTGCAGTGGTGCTCGCGGCCGCCTTCGAACAGCGTCATGTCGCCCTTCTTCGCGATCAGCCTCAGGCCGGCCTTGCGATTGACGTAGTGCGCGTCGTGGGCGGACTTGATGCGCTGCAACGTGTGCTGCTTGTCGCTCAGGTGCAACTGCGCCTTGCGCGGCGTGAAGTCGACCTTGACCTCGAGCCCTTCGACGCCGCACTTGTAGACGGCCGGGCGCGCCCGAGCGCTGGACAGCCCGAAGGCGAGCAGCACCGCGATGACGGCCGGCACGCCGGCCCGGCGCCAGCAGGCAACGGTATTCAACGGCGGGCGAGCTCCGCGCTGACCTGCACCGTCGAGCCCAGTGTGCCCGGCTGCGCGCCGCCCCACAGGCGGCGCAGCCGATCGAGCTCGATGTCGAACAGCTTGTTGATACGCGCGATCTCGGCTTCCTGGTTCAGGATGGCCTCGCGCTGCGCCGATGTGGTGGCATCGTTGGCATCGATCTGCTGCCGCAGCTTGGGCGGCATCTTCTTGCCCCTGTAGAACTCGGCTTCTTCCAGCAGCGGCTTGCGCTCATCGCGCAGTTCCTGCAATCGCTGCTCGGAGCTCTTCATCGCACGACGCACCGAATCGAGCGCCGCCTCGCGAGCCTTGTTGTGAGCGGCCTCGTTGGGGAAACGCGATTTCAGGTTGCGGTCCTTGCGGATCTCGTCGTTGAGCGCCGCGCGGGCCTCCAGCTGCTTGCGCTCCTGCGCCTCGCGCTCGGCGCGTTCGTCGGGCGTCAGCACCGGCGGCCGCTTGCCGCGCAGCGAGCCGTCGCGGTTGAGGATGGTCTGCTCGCGGTCGTTGCACTCGACGATCGGGCGGTCCGACGTGCGGCGCACACCCTTGTCATCGACGCAGACATAGATGCCGCTGGCCGACGCGCCGCTGCCCTGCGCATTCGCCGCCGGGACAAGCAGCAGCGACGCCAGCCCCATGCCCAGGGCGACGCCGGCTCTCACGCTGTTGGAAGCGGACGCTTTGCTCACGACACTCCGTACCGATCTCGATACGCCGCCACGCGGGTGGCATGCGGGGCCAGCGGGCTGTCGCCCGCCGACGAAAGATACTCCAACAGGTCACCCAAGGTGGCGATCGCGACCACGTCCATCCCCAGTTCAGCCATGACGTACTGCACGGCGGAGCCCGGCTTGTCCAGCCCGCCTTCGGCGGCGCGTTCCTGCCGGTCCAGTGCGATGGCCACCGCCGCCGGCACTGCGCCGGACGCGCGGATCAGGGCCACCGACTCACGCACGGAAGTGCCCGCAGAAATCACGTCGTCGATCACCACAACGCGCCCGGCCAGCGGCGCGCCGACCAGCTGACCCCCCTCGCCATGGTCCTTTGCCTCCTTGCGGTTGTAGGCGAACGGCACGTTACGGCCCAGCCGCGCCAGTTCGATGGCCACCGCCGCCGCGAGCACGATGCCCTTGTAGGCGGGGCCGAACAGCATGTCGAACTCGAGCTTCGAGTCGAGCAGGCGCCGTGCATAGAATGAAGCGAGCCGACCGAGCTTGGCGCCGTCGTCAAAGCCGCCCGCATTGAAGAAATACGGCGACAGGCGGCCCGCCTTGGTCTTGAACTCCCCGAAGCGCAGCACGCCGGCCTCGACCGCGAAGCGGACGAACTCCTGCGCGAGCGCGTCGCGAGGGGGCGTCTTTCGCGTCATGAGGGCAGCACCGTGGGGTTTCGACTGGTCACGCTGAACCTGAACGGCATCCGCTCGGCGGCCAGCAAGGGCTTCGTCGAGTGGGCCGAGCAGGCAGCGGCCGATTGTATGGGCGTGCAGGAGATCAAGGCCCAGGCCGACGATGTGGCCGGACGCTTCGAGCACATCGGCGCGCTGAAGGGTCACTTCCACTACGCGCAGAAGAAAGGCTATTCGGGCGTGGGTCTGTATTCGCGCAAGACGCCGAGCGATGTGATCGTCGGCCTGAAGCACCGGGAGTTCGATGCCGAGGGACGCTATGTCGAGGCCCGCTTCGACACGAGCAAGCGGCGCTTCAGCGTGATCAGCTGCTACTTCCCGAGCGGTAGCTCGGGCGAGGAACGCCAGCAGGCGAAGTTCCGCTTCCTCGACGTAATCTACCCGCACCTGCTGCGTCTGAAGGCACAGCGTGAGTTCATCCTGGTCGGCGACGTCAACATCGCGCACCAGCAGATCGACCTGAAGAACTGGCGCAGCAACCAGAAGAACTCGGGCTTCCTGCCCGAGGAGCGCACCTGGATGTCGCGCCTGCTCGAGGAAGCCGGTCTGGTCGACGTGTTCCGGCGGCTCAATGGCAAGCCCGAGCAGTACACATGGTGGAGCAACCGTGGTCAGGCCTGGGCCAAGAACGTCGGCTGGCGACTGGACTATCACCTCGCCACGCCGGGCATCGCGGCGACGGCGCGCCGCGAGTCGATCTTTCTCGCGCAGCGCTTTTCCGATCACGCGCCGGTGACAGTCGATTACGACTTCGTGCTTTGAGTGACGCGCGCCGGCGCCGAGCCGCGGGCGGCGCGTGAATCGATCACTCGCCCGCCGTCGGTTACCTCGCTTCACCGCGCAGGGCATTGCTGCGGCCGACACTGTTGTGATGCGTCGCGCGCGCCGTGCGATGCACCGAACCCGCACACAACTCGGAGCTGCCTCGATGAATCCTCGCTGCATCGCCCTTGCGCTGCTGGTCGTGTCCGCGTCGCCGGCCACGCTCGCTGGCGAGCTCTACACCAGCGTCGGCTTGCCCGGCGTGCTGGTCGGCTGGGCGCAGCCCCTGTCGCCGCGCTTCACGTTGCGCGGCGACGTTGGCACGCTCGGCAGCATCGGCCGCGACTCGATCGAGGAGGGCGTGTCCTATAGCGGTACGCTGCGCTCCGACCGTGCGGCGTTCCTGATGGACTGGTTCGTCGCCGGCGGCATGCGGCTGACGGGCGGGTTGACCTTCAACCGCATGCGCATCGACCTGCGCGCCAACGGCAACGGCGGCACCGTCACCATCGGCGACAGCACGTTCGCCACCTCGGCCGCCGACCGTTTCGACGTCTCGGTGCGGTTCCCGAGCACGACACCGTACCTGGGTATCGGCTACGGCCACCATCTGGGCTCCGGCACGACGGTGTTGTTCGACCTCGGGGGCTCGATCGGGCGGCCCACCGTGAGCGAGTCACACAGCGGACCCAACCTCGGCAACATACCGCAGTCGGATCTCGACAAGGAACTGGCGCAACTGCGCGAAGGCTTCGGACGCATCCGCGTCGTGCCGCAGGTCTCGCTCGGCGTGAATCTTCAGTTCTGACACCGCCCGCGGCGGCTTGCGCCGCGCGGTTAGCATGCTGCGCATCATGCTGCGTTATCAGACCGTGCCCGTCACTCCCTTCCAGCAGAACAGCTCGATCGTCTGGTGCGACGAGACGATGGAAGGTGCGGTGATCGATCCCGGCGGTGACCTGGACGTCCTGCTGTCGACCGCGCAGGCGCACGGCGTGAGGTTGAAGCAGATCCTGCTCACGCACGCCCACATCGACCACGCCGGCGGCACCGGCGCGCTGGCGCGGCGACTTCAGCTACCGATCATCGGGCCGCACGAGGGTGACCAGTTCTGGATCGACGGCCTTGCGCAGCAGAGCCGGATGTTCGGCTTCCCGCCGGCCGAGCCGTTCACGCCGACACGCTGGCTGCACGATGGCGACCGCGTCAGCGTCGGCCACAGCACGCTGCAGGTTCGACACTGCCCCGGCCACACGCCCGGTCACGTGGTCTTCCACGATGCCGACACCCAGCGCGCGTTCGTCGGCGACGTGCTGTTCGCCGGCTCGGTCGGCCGCACCGACTTTCCCGGCGGCGACTTCGACACGCTGGTGAGTTCGATCACGCAACGGTTGTGGCCGATGGGCGACGACACCGTGTTCATCCCGGGCCATGGTCCCGAGAGCACGATCGGCCGCGAACGCAGCGGCAATCCGTACGTCGGCGGAACCTGAGATCAGCCGCCGCTTTGGCCGGACGCCGGTGCATTGGGCGTGGCCGGAGGCGGACCGAAGCGCTGCGACGGCTTGGCCGCGGCCAGGTAAACCGGCTCGACGGATGGCAGACGCGCCTCGATGTCGCGAATGCGCGATTCACCCGACGGGTGGGTCGACAACCACTGGGGTGGCGCGCCCTTGTTGGCGCTCAGCATCTTCTGCCACAGCGTGACGCCGGCGCGCGGGCTGTAGCCCGCCTTGGCGGCCAGGATCAGCCCCAGTGCGTCGGCTTCCGACTCGTCGTCGCGGCTGAAACGCAGCGTCAGCAGCTGCCCGCCCATGTCGCCGAGCGCGCGGCCGGCGCCGCCCAGGCCGAACAACGCCGCGCCGATCTCGATGGCGCCGCGCGTAGCCATCGTCTTGCCCATGCGCTCGCGTGCATGCTCGAGCAGCGCGTGCGACACCTCGTGGCCCATGATCGCCGCGACCTCGTCGTCGTTGAGCTGCAGTTTGGCCAGGATGCCGTAGTAGAACGCGATCTTGCCGCCGGGCATGCAGAACGCATTGAGTTCCGGCGAGCCGATCAGGTTGACCTCCCAGCGCCAGTCCTTGGCCGAGCTGTTGCACTCGGTCGTGAAGGGGACGATGCGTTCGGCGATGGCCCGCAGGCGCTGCACCTGCGGATGGTCCTTGGGCCCGAGCGCCCGCTTGCTCGACGCCTGCTGCAGCATCTGCTGGTACTGCTGGCCCGCCGCCTGCTCGATCTGCTGAGCCGACACCACCTTGGTGAAGCCGCTTCGCTTGCATTCGGCGATCGGCTGCGCCCACGCCGCACCTGGGACCAGCGCCGCACCGAGCAGGCCGCCGGCGAACAGGCGCCGTCCGTGCAGCGCGCAGCGACAGCCGGCGCCGTGGCGGGCCAGCGCGGGCGGCTCGATCGAGGCGTCGATGTGAAAGTCGCGGTTCATGGTGGGCTCGGAGGCGGCCGCGTGACGGTCGGTTCCAATCATTCTAGGCAGCGCACTCCACGAGCGTGGGCGATCACCGCTTGTCCTTGTCAGCGGCCTTCTCGGGTTCGAGCGCACGCACCGGCGCCCGCAGCAGCCACAGCATCACCAGCGCCGGCAGCGCCAGCACGGTCGACACGATGAAGAAGGTCGGCCAGCCGATCGACTCGGCCAGCACGCCGGCCAGCGGCCCGACCCAGACCCGCCCGATCGACGCGAAGGCGCTCAGCAGCGCGAACTGCGTCGCCGTGAAGCGCTGATTGCACAGGCTCATCAGGAAGGCGACGAAGGCCGCCGTGCCCATGCCCCCGGACAGGTTCTCGGCGGCGATCACCATCAGCAGGCCACCATCCACCGCGGTCGGCTGGGTCAGCTTGACGACGCCCCAGTCGAACGCCGGCAGCGTCAGCCCGGGCATCAGGCCCTTGCCCGACACGGCCAGCCACCAGAAGCCCACGTTGCTGGCCATCTGCAGCACGCCGAACAGCAGCAACGAGCGCCACAGCCCCAGCCGCAGCATCAGCGCTCCGCCCAGCAGCGCGCCGCCGATCGTCAGCCACAGTCCGATGATCTTGTTGACGACGCCGACCTCGGCCGGGCTGAACGCCATCGCCTGCAGCAGGAACGGCGTCATCAGCGAGCCGGCAAACGCATCGCCGAGCTTGTAGAGCACGATCAGCAACAGGAAGCCCACCGCGCCGGGCTGGGCGAAGTAGTTCGACAGACCCGACAGCAGGGTCTCGAAGCGGGCCCGGCGCGCCGCGAACGTGGCCAGCGGGAGTGTCAGCGCGATGCCGATCAGCAAGGCGCCCAGGTCGACCCAGCGCGCCTTCAGGGGCGGCGCCAGCGGGCTCGCGTCGAGCCACGGCGACAGCAGCCACGCCGCGATCGTCGGGCCGAACCGCGATGTGGCGGCGTAGCCGACGCCGACCGCCGCCAGCACCGCAATGAATCCCTGCACATCGTGCCGTGCCACGCTGCGCGGGGCGGCGGTCTGACGCAGCGCCGGCAGTGCCAGAGCCGACAGAGCGGCGGCCACCACCATCAGTCCGGCCATCGTGCGATACACCTGCGGCCAGCTCCAGCCGCCGCCCTGCGTCGGGTCGGTCCAGATCAGCACCACGCCGCCCGAGACGATCATCGCGAGCCGGTAGCCGAGCACGTTGAGCGACGAACCGAGGCCGCGCTCGGCCGCCGGCAGCAAGTCGGTGCGATAGGCGTCGATCACCACGTCCTGCGACGCCGAGACGAAGGCCACCGCCAGCGCCAGCAGGGCGAACGCCTGCAGCGACTGCGACGGCGACGTACCCGCCAGCGCCCACAGGGTCAGCGCCAGCGCGAGCTGCGACGCCACCAGCCAGCCGCGGCGCCGGCCGAGCGAGGGCAGCAGCTCGAAGCGGTCCATCAGCGGCGCCCACAGGAACTTGAACGTGTAGGGCAGGCCCACCAGGCTCAGGAAGCCGATCGTCGCGATGTCGATGCCCTCGACACCAAGCCAGGCCTGCAAGGCCTGGCCGGTGAGCGCCAGCGGCAGGCCGGAGGCAAAACCGAGCACCGTGACGGCGACCAGGCGATGCAACGCACGCAGCCGCCCGTGCGGCGTTGCCGCGGCAAGCGCGGCATCCGGCGCGTCCAGTTGGGGCATCGGGCGATTCTAGGGATCGGGCCTCGCCCGGCCCGTGAACAGCGACGCGGCTATCGCGTCGGCGCGGCCGCGCTCTGCTGATCCTGCTGGTAGATGCTCTGTGCCAACGCGAGCAGCTTCTCGCGCGACTGCGGGCCGACGAGCGCAAAGCCGCTCGACCCTTCGACCCAGTAGAACAGCCCCAGGTCACCCTGGCGTTCATAGCGGAAGGCCGCCGGCGCGTCCTTGTCGGCCTTGCGCAGGTAGATGGTCACCCGCTGGCCGGCGCCGTCCTGGTACATCAGCTGCGCACTGGGCCCGCCGCCGTCGGGCAACAGCCGGCCGCCGACGAGCTCGAAGCCCTGGTCGCGCAGGTCGAACAGCTTCACCGGCACCGACAGGCGCCGCGTCAGCCAGCGCGACAGATGTTGTTCCTGCTCGCGCTGCTGCACGGCGTCGCCTTCGCGCACGCTCACCTCCACCGGATGGCGCACCTCGGGCGCATACACCGCGTGAGCGAACGCCGCGCGCTGCGTCCAGCGCGGGGCCGCCGTCCACGACAGCTCCGGCGGCACGCCGCGAACCCAGGTCGCGCCGATCAGCGCGCCGGCCACCAGCAGTCCGGCCGCCATGGCCACCTGCAGCCACGGTCCGCGCCAAGCCGACCCGAAGCGGCCGCCGCGCCGCCAGACGGTCTGCGCCAGCTTGTCGGGCACCGGCTCGTCGAGCACCGACGCGAGCCGGGCGCGCAGCGCGTCGCGATCGGCCGCCCACAGCCGCACGCGCGCAGCGTCTTCGGGGTGGTCGCGCAGCCATTCCTGCACGCGCACGCAGTCGTCGCCTTCGATCTCGCCGTCGAGCCAGGCGGAGATCAGTTCGTCGTCGGGTCGTTGTACTTCCATGGTCACACCACTCGCCTCAGGCCGCGCGCACCCGCCGCGGGCCGCGCGCTGCCATCGAGCCACTGACGCAGCGCCGCGCGGGCCCGCGACACCCGCGACATCACCGTGCCGACCGGAATGCGCAGCACCTCGGCGCACTCGGCATAGGTGAGCTGTTCCACGCTGACGAGCAGCAGCGGCTCGCGTTGCTCGACCGACAGGCGGGTCAGCGCGTTGATCAGGTCGATTCTCAGCCCGACGTCGACGCCGGGGTCGGGCGCCAGGCTGTCCTGCTCGGCGCTCGCCCGCTCGGGGTCCACGACCGTGACGCGCGAATCGCGCCGACGCTGGTCCATGTGCGCGTTGTGCGCGATCGACAGCACCCACACCAGCAGATCACGCCGCTGGTCGAACTGGTGCCAGTGCGCCAGCGCACGCTCCAGTGTGGTCTGCACCAGGTCGTCGGCCGCGGCCGCGTCGAAGACCAGCGATCGCGCATAACGCCGCAGGCGCGGGATCGCACCCAGCAGCTGTTGGCGGAACACGTCGTTGGCCTGCACCCCGGGCTTACGCGGCGACGTCATCGATTATTCCGGTGCCGGGGCCAGGGTGGGCTTGAAAGCGGGGCGGTCGTGCCAATGTTCCTGTGATGGCAACGACCCATGTGGTGTGCCCCGGCTGCGGGGCGAAGAACCGGATCCCGGTGGACCGGCTGACCGACCGGCCCGATTGCGGCCGCTGCGGCCAACCGCTGCTCGACGGCCGGCCGGTCGACCTCGACGACGCGCGGTTCGATGCCGTCGTGCAGGGCAGCGAACTGCCGGTGCTGGTGGACTTCTGGGCGCCGTGGTGCGGCCCGTGCCGCGCGATGGCGCCGCAGTTCGAGCAGGCCGCGCAGCAGTTGCGCGGTCGCGCGCTGCTGATTAAGGTCAATAGCGACGACAACCCCCGATTGTCGGCACGCTTTGCCATCCGCAGCATCCCGACGCTGGTCCGGCTCGACGGCGGGCGCGAGGTGAGCCGCCGCGCGGGCGCGCTGCCGCTGGCGCAGATCGTGTCGCTGGCGTCCTAGCATCCGCATTCAACGCGCCGGCCGTTTGCTGGGGTCGATGTCGACCATGTGCCACCATTCGAGCCAGAACAGCGGGCGACGGTAGCCCACGATCCACGGCTGCAGCATGTCGGCCTCCATACGGTGCGCGGTGTGCTTGTAAGGCATGTAGGCCACCGCGATCTGCTTGGCACGCAGGAACAGCTGCTCGCGCTCGGCTCCGTCGGGGATCACGCGCATGCGCTCGTAGATCTTGTCGAACTCCGCGTTCTTGAAGCGCGCCAAGTTCTGGCTGCCGATCTGCGGGCCGAACAGCCTTGACAACGCACCCTGGCCGTCGGAGCCGGCCGCCGACGAGCCGAGTTGCCAGAACTGCACCTTGCCGGCGCGCGCGGCCTTCAGGTTCTCCGGCCACTGGGCCGGCTTGAACACGATGCGCACCCCGATTGCGGTGAGGTTCTTCTTCCACAACTCGTCGAACTTGCGCGTCAGGTCGTCGGGCTGGCTCGCCATCTCGATGACCAGCGGCTGGCCGTCGGGGCGTTCGCGCCAGCCGTCGCCGTCACGGTCGACATAGCCGTACAGATCGAGCAGCGCGCGGGCGCGCGCCGGGTCGTAGTCGCCCATCTCGCTCTTGAACTTCGGGTCGTATCCGGTGGTGTGCGGCACCACCGGCGATTGCGCGCGGATGCCGCCGCGGCGGATCTGGCGGATCTCGGTGTCGACGTCATAGGCCAGGCTCACTGCGCGGCGCAACGCCACCTTGTCGGCCGTGTAGCCGCCGACCACCGGGTCCTCCATGTTGAAGTAGGCGAGTCCCGAGTCGGCATTGAGATTTCGGATGCCCTGGATGCCGCGCTTGGCGAGGAAGGGCGCCAGCTTGCCGCCTGGCATGGCCAATGCCAGGAAGTCCGGCGGCACACGCCCGGCGTTGGTGGCCAGCGCGTCGACCTCGGCGTTGAGGAAGCTCAGCCACATCGGCTGGCTCTGCTCGATGATCGCCACCCGCACCTCGTCGATCATCGGCAGGCGACGGCCCTTGAGCTTGGCGAGGATCGCCTGGCCGTCCTTGTCGTCGGCGGCCGGTTCGGCGTCGTAGCGCACGTCTCGGTAGTCGGGGTTTCGTTCGAGCACGATCTCCGAGCTGCGGCGCCAGCTCTTCAGCTTGAACGGCCCGGTGCCCACCGGGTGCGCATCGATCTGATCGCCGTAGAACTCGACGACCTCGCGCGCGACCGCGCCAAACAGGTCTGCCGACGCGAAGGTCTCGTCGAATCCCGGGCGCGGCTCCTCGAGCTCGGCGCGCAGCGTGTACTTGTCGGGTGCGGACAGCCCGGCAATCGGCTTGTCGTAGTCGAACGGCGTGTTGTTCTTGATCGCCTCGTCGCGCAGCGCGGCGAGGCCGACGAACTTGGTCTCCAGGATGCCCGAGCTGACCGGGCTCTTGTTCTTCGGATCGACGATGCGCTTGAACGCATACACATAGTCGGCCGCCACCAGCTCGCGCTTGCGGCCCTTGAAGGCAGGATCGTCGGTGAAGTAGATGCCGGGTCGGATCTTGACGGTCCAGACGCGGTAGTCGTCCGAGTGCTCGGGCATCGACTCTGCCGTCATCAGCTTCAGCTTGAACGGCCGCGCCAGATGGTCCCAGGTCAGCGGCGACTCGAAGATGTGCGCCG
Source organism: Burkholderiaceae bacterium (assembly GCA_044222685.1). GTDB lineage: Bacteria > Pseudomonadota > Gammaproteobacteria > Burkholderiales > Burkholderiaceae_C > JAEUPI01. The sequence goes on along the minus strand of JBGAMU010000014.1, from coordinate 42,039 downwards.
TGACATTGCGCGAATAGAGGTCGACGATGCGCGCCGGGTCCAGGCTGGTTTCAGCGCGCGTGAAGGCCAGGCGCAGCACCTTGCGCTCCTGGGCCTGCGCCGCGCCGATGGCAAGGGCCGCGATCAGCAGCAGAGAAAGCAGTTTCTTGGGGGTCATCGGTCTTCTCTACGTCATGTGGCGGGCGCGCACCGCCAGGTCGATATCCACCTTGTGCCACCAGTCGCTCCAGAACAGCGGCCGGCGAAAGCCCAGCACCCAGGGGTGAACGAGGTCGGTGAAGATGCGGTGCGCCTTCACCTTGTACGGCATGTAGGCCACCGCAATGCGCTGGGCGCGCGCGATCAGCGCGGCGCGCTCCGGTCCGTCGGGCAACACCAGGGTCTGTTCATAGAGGCGATCGAACTCCGGCATGTTGAAGCGCGCCAGGTTGCCGTTGCCGGCCTGGGGACCATACAGCCAGGCGAGGATGCCCTGGCTGTCGGGTGAACTGGCGGCACTGCCCAGCATCCACATCATCAGCTTGCCGGCTTCGGCGGCCCGCAGATTCTCGGGCCACTGCTGGATCCTGAAACGAACACGCAGCCCGATGCGCGTGAGGCCTTTTTGCGTCAGCTCGTTGTAGGCCCGGTAGATCTGCTCGGGCTCGGTGGCCATCTCGAGCACCAGCGGCGAGCCGTCGGGGCGCTCGCGCCAGCCATCGCCGTCGCGGTCGTGGTAACCGTACAGGTCGAGCAGGGCGTTCGCGCGCGCCGGATCGTAGTCGCTCATCTCGCTCTTGAACGCCGGGCTGTAGCCCGTGGTGTGCGGCAACAGCAACGACTGTCCGATGATCGCCTCGCCCTTGCGAATCTCACGGATTTCCTCGCGCGAGTCGTAGGCCAGCGCGATCGCGCGGCGCAGGGCGACCCGCTCCGGCGTCATGCCGCCGACGATGGCGTCGTCCATGTTGAAGTACAGGAACGCGCAGTCGGCGGTGAGCTGGCGGTAGGCGCGCACGCCCTGACGCTCGAGGTTGTGCGCCAGCTTGCCGCCGGGCACCGCCAGCGGCGCGAACTGGCTCGGCAGCTGACCGGTATCGCCGGCCAGCGCATCGACCTCGCGCCCCAGGAAGGCCAGCCACTCGGGCTGGAACTCCTCGATGATCGCGATGTCGACCTCGTCGACCAGCGGCAGGCGCCGGCCCTTGAACCGCGCCAGCAGGGCCTGACCCTCGGCGTCGTCCGTGGCCGGCTGCGCGTCGTAGCGCACGTCGCGGTAGAACGGATTGCGCTCGAGCACGATGCGCGAGCTGCGGCGCCAGCGCTTGAGTCGGAACGGGCCCGTGCCGACCGGATGCTCGGTGATGTCCTTGCCATAGAACTCGACCACCTCGCGGGCCTGCCCGCCGAGCAGGTCGGACTTGGCCAGCGCGTACAGCAGCCGCGGGCGTGGCGCGCGCAGCTCGATGCGCAGGGTGTGGTCGTCCAGCGCCCGCAGACCTGCAATCGGGCGGTCGTAGTCGAACGGCTTCTTGCCCTGGATCGCGGCGTCGCGGGCGTCCTTGAGGCCGACGATTCCGAGGTCCGCGGTGTCGGCCTCGATCGGACTGATGTTGGCCGGATCGACCGTGCGCTGGATCGCGTAGACGTAGTCGCGCGCCTGCAGTTCGCGCACCCGGCCCTTGAAGGCCGGGTCGTCGGGAAAGCGGATGCCGCGCTGCAGGCGGATCGTCCAGACGCGAAAGTCCGCCGACACCTCCGGCATCCCGTCCGCGGTGAGCGGCACCAGCTTCGACGGGCGTGCGAGGTGGTCGTAACCGTAGAGCGCCTCGAAGATGTGCGCCGTGACGGCGCGCGAGTAGATATCGGAGATGCGCGCCGGGTCGAGGCTGCTCTCTGCGCTGTTGAAGAGCAGCCGCAGCACCTTGCGATCGCCGCTGCCCGTTGCGCGATCGGCCGCGGCGGCCCAGCCGCCGGACAGGGCCGCCGCGACGGCTGCGCCCTGCAGCAGACGCCGGCGGGGTCGATCGGGCGGTGGTGTCATCGCGAGAACATCGCGGGCGATCGCTCCACCCGCCCTATGCCCGGTGCTGCCGGCGCAGCGCGAGGTCGATGTCGACCAGATGCCACCACTCCGACGCGAACAACGGCCGGCGAAAACCGATCACCCAGGGCCGCGTCAGATCGGTGTGGATGCGGTGCACATGGATCTTGTAGGGCATGTACGCCACCGAATACCGCTTGACCTGGTCGAACAGGCCCTGCCGTTCGGCGCCGTCGGGCAGCACGCGAATGCGTTCGTACAGTCGATCGACGGCATCGAGCTGGAAGCGCGCGAAGTTAGCGTTGCCGGCCAGCGGGCCGTACAGACGGCCGATCGACGGCTGCCCATCGGGCGACGCGGCGGATTCGCCGAGCTGCCACATCATCAGCTTGCCGGCGTCGGCGGCCTTCAGGTTCTCGGGCCACTGGGCCGTGTTGAAGCGGATGCGGATGCCCACCGCGTTCAGGCTCTTCTGCCACAACTCGTTGTAGGCTCGATTGATCTGCTCGGGTTCGGTGGCCATCTCCAGCAGCAGTGGCGAACCGTCGGGCCGCTCGCGGAAGCCGTCGCCGTCGCGATCGACGAAGCCATACAGGTCGAGCAGCGCCCGCGCGCGGGCCGGGTCGTAGTCGCCCATCTCGCTCTTGAACGCCGGGTCGTAGCCGAAGGTGTGCGGCATCAGCGGCGACTGCGCCGGCACGGCGCGGCCGCGGCGGATGCGGCGGATCTCCTCGTCGACGTTGTAGGCCAGGCTGACCGCGCGGCGCAGCGCCACCTGGGCCGGCGAGTTGCCGCCGATCGTCGGGTCCTGCATGTTGAAGTAGGTGTACGACGTGTCGGCCGCCAGGTTGGCGTACATGCGCACGCCCTCGCGCGCCAGGTTCGGCGCCAGCTTGCCGCCCGGCGCCGCCTCGTTGGCGAACTGGCTCGGCAGGTGGCCGGTGGTACCCGCCAGGGCGTCGACTTGCTGATTTAGGAAGCTCAGCCACTGCGGCTGGAACTCGTCGATGATCGCCACGTCGACTTCGTCGACCATCGGCAGGCGTCGCCCCTTCAGGCGCGCCAGGATGGCCTGGCCCTCGGCGTCGTCGGGCGATGGCTCGGCGTCGTAGAGCACCTCTCGGTAGTGCGGATTGCGCTCGAGCACGATGCGCGAGCTGCGGCGCCAGCTCTTCAGCCGGAAGGGCCCGGTGCCCACCGGGTGCTCGCCGATCTTGTCGCCGTAGAACTGCACCACTTCGCGCGCCACGCCGCCGAGCAGGTCCGACGCCGCCAGCGTGTGCGGAAAGCGCGGGTTGGGGTTCTCGAGCGCGAAGCGCAGCGTATAGCGGTCGGTCGCGCGCAGGCCTTCGATCGGCGCGTCGTAGTCGAACGGCCTCTTGCCCTTGACCGCCGCCTCTCGGGCGGCCGCGAGGCCGACGATCTTGAGGTCCATGACGTCGGCCTCGATCGGGCTGATGTTGGCCGGGTCGACCGCGCGCTGGAACGCGTAGACGTAGTCCAGCGCCACCAGCTCGCGCCGCTGGCCCTTGAAGGCCGGGTCGTCGGCGTAGAAGATGCCCGGCGCGACGCGCACCGTCCAGACGCGGAAGTCGCTCGACGGCTCCGGCAGGCCCACGGCAGTGACCGGGCGCAGCTTGGCCGGACGGGCAAGCGGGTCCCAGGTGTAGAGCGCCTCGAAGATGTGCGAGGTCACCGTGCGCGAATAGAGGTCCGAGATGCGCGCCGGGTCGAACGTGGTCTCGGCCGAGCTGAACAGCAGGCGCAGCACCTTGCGCTCGCCCGCCGCCGGCGCGTCGGCGGCTGTGACGGCGTGCCATGCGCCGGGCCACGCCGCGGTGGCGGCGGCTGCCTGCAGCAGGCGACGGCGGCCTCGGCTCATCGACGACTCCGGCGCTCGCGCTCGGCCATGTCGACATCGACGTACTTCCAGAAGTCGCGCACGAAGAGGTTGCGGTGATAGCCCGTCACCCACGGGTTGGCCAGGTCGTTCCAGATGCGGTGCACGTGCACCTTGTACGGCATGTAGGCGACGATCAGGCGCTTGGCCTCCTCGATCAGCCTGGCGCGCTCAGGCCCGTCGGGCATCACGCGCTGGCGCTCGTACAACGTGTTGTACGCCGGCAGATCGAAGCGCGCATGGTTGGCCTGGCCCTTGTTCGGTCCATAGCCGAGCACCATGAACGACTCGGCATCCGGCCCGCCCGACCAGCTGACACCCCACATCATCAGCCTGCCGGCGCGCGACGCCTTCAGGTGTTCGGGCCACTGGCGGATCACCGGCACCATGCGCACGCCGATGGCCTTCATGTTGATGTCCCACTGCTCGTACAGGTCACGGAACACCTTGTCGGGCGAGGTGGCGTACTGGATCACCAGCGGCGCGCCGTCGGGTTGCTCGCGCCAACCGTCACCGTCGCGGTCGACATAGCCGTACAGATCGAGCAGCGCGTTCGACTTGGCCCGATCGAATTCGCTCATCTCCGATTTGAAGCCCGCGTCGTAGCCCCAGATCTGCGGCGGGACGTGCGACTGCGCCGGGATCGCCTGGCCGCGACGCGGAATGCGGATCTCGCGGTCGACGTCGACGGCCAGCGAGATGGCCCGGCGCAGCGCCACCTTGTCGGGTGTGTAGCCGCCCACGACCGGGTTCTCCATCGCGAAGTACGACACCGAGATGTCGTTGCGCTGGTACCGCACGAGCTCGATGCCGCGGCGCGCCAGGTTCGGCGCCAGCTTGCCATTGGGCACGGCCTGCAGGCAGAACTCGTCGGGAACGCGTTCGACGATGTCCTGCTCCTCGTTCAGGAACGACAGCCAGCGCGGCTGCGGCTCCTCGATGATCGAGACCTCGACGCGGTCGATCATCGGCAGGCGGCGGCCCTTCAGCGCCCGGGCGATGCGCTGGCGCGGCGCGTCGTCGATGGCCGGATGCTCGTCGTAGACCCGCTCGCGATAACCGGCGTTGCGCTCGAGCACGATCAACGAGTTGCGCCGCCACTGCGTCAGTCTGAAAGGCCCCGTGCCCACCGGGTGTTCGCTGATGCGATCGCCATAGAACTCGACCACCTCGCGTGCCACCGCACCGGTGAGCGCCGGGTCGGTGAACAGCTGCGCAAAGCGCGGGCTCGGGTCGGCCAGCCGCACTTCGAAACGGTAGCGGTCCAGCGCGCGCAGCCCGGCAACCTCGCGGTCGTAGTCGAAGGGCTGCTTGCTTTTGATCGCCTCGCTACGCAGCTCGCTCAGGCCGATGATCTTCTCGGTCTCGAACTGGTAGACCTTGCCGCTCTTCCAGCGCGGGTCGTAGTGGCGCTTGATCGCGTAGACGAAGTCGGCGGCCGTGAGCTCGCGGCGCTGGCCCTTGAAGGCCGGGTCGTCGGCGAAGAAGATGCCCGGCCGGATGCGAAAGACGAACTGTGTGTAGTCGGCCGATACCTCGGGCATCGCCGCCGCCGTGTTGACGCGCACCCGCGCCGGCTGCGCCAGGTATTCGTACTCGAGCGGGGCCTCGAAGATGTTGGCCAGCACCGTGTTGGAGTACAGGTCGGTGACCTGCGCCGGGTCGAAGCCGGATTCGGCCGCCGGAAAGGCGTAGCGCAGCACCTTCAACGCAGGCGCGCCGCCGCCGGCCGTACCTTCCGCGCGCGCCGCGCCGGCCAGCGCGAGGCTGGTGGCCAGCGCGAGCAGCAGACATCGCAACATCGTGTCGTCCCCGGCCGTGCCGCAGCGGGTCGAGCGGTCGGCCCTTGAAAGCGCGCAGTCTAGCTGCGCACCATGCGCGGCGCCTGCGGGGTTGTTCCCGGTCCGACCCCGGATTCGACGCAGGGCAAACGCGGGGCTGGGTGGCGGCGAGTGCCTCTACACTGCCGCATCTTTTTCATTCCTGCGGTGCCGGCGCCACGAGCTTGCCGGGTCCGCGGCAGCGATTCAATCACGATGTCGGCCTACCTCTTGCGGCGCCTGTGGCAGATGGTGCCCACGCTGATCGGCGTGGTCTTGCTGGTCTGGCTGCTGTTCAAGTATTTCGGTGCCGATCCGGCGGTGATCCTCGGCGGCCTGAACGCCACGCAGGAGCAGGTGGCCGCCATTCGCCAGCAGCTCGGCCTCGACCAGCCCTGGTACGTGCAGCTGGGCATCTACCTGAAGCAGATCGTCACCTTCGACTGGGGCCGCAGCTGGGCCACCAACGAGGCGGTGAGCAACCTGTTCGCCACCCGGCTGCCGGCCACGCTGACGGTGATGGTGCCGATCCTGATCCTCGACACGCTGCTGTCGATTCCCGTGGCGCTCGGCGTGGCCTATGTGCGCGGCTCGCTGACCGACCGCACGCTGATGATCGTGACCACGATCGCGCTGTCGATCTCGTTCCTCGTCTACATCATCGTCGGGCAGTACCTGTTCGGCTTCCAGCTCGGCTGGTTTCCGGTGCAGGGCTGGAGCGACTCGACCTGGACCAACTTGACGACGTTCGTGCCGCTGCCGGTGATGCTCGCGGTGCTGGTCGGCATTTCGCCGCAGACGCGGCTCTATCGCAGCTTCTTCCTCGACGAACTGGGCCACGACTACGTGCGCACGGCGCGCGCCAAGGGCATGAAGGAAGACACCGTGCTGTTCAAGCACGTGCTGCGCAACGCGATGATCCCTATCCTCACCAACGTCGGCTACAACCTGCCCGGCATCTTCGTCGGCTCGTTCCTGATCGAGGTGTTCTTCTCGATCCCCGGCCTCGGCCGCGAAGTGCTGCTGGCGGTCAATCGCAGCGACTATCCGGTGATCCAGGCCGCCACCGTGTACCTGGCGATGCTGACGATGCTGATCAACCTGGCCACCGACCTGCTCTACAAGGTGGTCGATCCGCGGGTGGTGTTCAAGTGAGCGCGGTGCTCGCGACGCCGCTCGCGGCCGTACCGCGCTCCGAGGGCGTCTGGCGCACCGCCTGGCGGCGCTTTCGCGGCGACCGCGTGGGCATGGTGTCGCTGGCCATCGTGGCGGCATTCCTGGTGCTAATCCTGCTGTCGGCGACGCGGCTGGTGGCCAGCAGCTGGCAGCGCGAGGTCGGTGTGCCCAATGCGCCGCCGACGCTGCTCGGGCCGCGGCCCCCCGAGGACCTGGGCACGATCGAGGTACCCAAGGGGCCGAACGTCGACCTGTCCGACGTCGACCCGCTGGCGCCGAAGTACAAGGAGTGGGCCGAGCGCGCGGCGAAGATGAAAACCGAGGAGATCCCGCGGGCGCAGACGCTGCCGCTCGGCGGCGACCGGCTCGGCCGCGACGTGCTGGCCAAGACGATCAAGGGCACCGAGATCTCGGTCTTCGTCGGCGTGCTGGCGTCGTTGCTGGCCACCGGGATCGGCACGCTGCTCGGCGCCTTCGCCGGCTTCTTCGGCCGCAAGGCCGACGACTTTCTGGAGTGGCTCTACAACGTGTTCACCGCGGTGCCCGACATCCTGCTGATCTTCGCCTTCGCGGCGGTGTTCGGCCGCGGCATCGGCACCGTGGTGCTGATCCTCGGCCTCACCGGCTGGGCCGGCGTGTACCGGCAGGTGCGCGCCGAATTCATCAAGCACCGCGGCCGCGAGTACGTGCGCGCGGCCGAGGCCATCGGCGCCAGCACCGGCTCGCGCATGTTCCGCCACATCCTGCCCAACGTGAGCCACGTGATCCTGGTGCGCATGTCGCTGCTGGTGGTCGGCTTCATCAAGGCCGAGGTGATCCTGTCGTACCTGGGCCTGGGCGTGCCGGTCGATCAGGTGAGCTGGGGCACGATGCTCGCCGAGGCGCAGGCCGAGCTGATCCTCGGCTACTGGTGGCAGCTGGCCGCCGCCACGCTCTTCATGGCCGTCTTCGTCACCGCGTTCTCGCTGATGGCCGACGCCTGGCGCGACGCGCTCGACCCGCGTCTGCGCGGCGCGGAATGAGCCCCATGCTGCTGAGCATCCAGGACCTGAAGGTGGCGTTTCGCCTCGGCGAGCGTGGCGCCGTCACGCTGGTCAAGGCGGTCGACGGCGTGAGCTTCGACATCCCGGACAACACCACGCTCGCGCTGGTCGGCGAGTCGGGTTCAGGCAAGAGCGTGACCGCGATGTCGATCCTCAACCTGCTGCCCGACAACGCGCAACGCCTGGGGCGCATCCTGTACCAGGGCCACGACCTGCTGCAGGCCTCGCTGCCACAGCTGCAGTCGCTGCGCGGCAAGGAGATCGCCTGCGTCTTCCAGGATCCGATGACCTCGCTGAACCCGGTGTTCACGGTCGGCGCACAGCTGGCCGAGCCGCTGGTCCGTCACATGGGCATGGGCTGGCGCGCGGCGACGCAGCAGGCCGAAGGGCTGCTCGCCGAGGTGGGCATTCCCGAGCCGAAGCGCCGCCTGGACAGCTACCCGCACGAGCTGTCGGGCGGCCAGCAGCAGCGGGTGATGATCGCGATGGCGCTGGCCTGCGGCCCCAAGCTGCTGATCGCCGACGAGCCGACCACGGCGCTCGACGTGACGATCCAGCGCCAGATCCTCGAGCTGATCGCGCGGCTGAAGGAACAGCGCCGCATGAGCGTGCTGTTCATCAGCCACGACCTCGGCGTGGTCGGCGAGATCGCCGACCAGGTGGTCGTGATGCGCCAGGGCACCGTGCGCGAGCAGGGGCCGGTGGCCGCGATCTTCAGCGCGCCGAAGGACCTGTACACCCGCGCACTGCTGGCCTGCCGGCCGAGCCTGACCGACGTGCCGGCCCGCCTGACGGTGATCGACGAGCACATCCAGGGCCAGGTGTCGACCGTTGTCGCGAAGCCGAAAGACCCGGCCGCACCGGTGGTGCTCGAGGTGCGCGCGCTGGCCAAGAGCTTCTTCCTGCGCGAGGGCCTGTTCGGCAAGCGCGAGTTCAAGGCCGTGCGCGGCGTCAACTTCAAGCTGAAGCGCGGCCACACGCTCGGAGTGGTGGGCGAGTCGGGCTCGGGCAAGACGACGATGGGCCTGACCCTGCTGCGGCTGCACGAGCCGACCGCCGGCGAGGTGATCTTCGATGGGCGCGACCTGCTCAAGCTGAGCGACGCGGAGCGGCAGCTGATGCGCCGCCGCATCCAGATCGTGTTCCAGAATCCGTATGCCTCGCTGAACCCGCGTTTCACCATCGGCCAGACGCTGCTGGAGCCGATGACGATCCACGGCATCGGCGCCGACGGCGCCGAGCGAGAGCGGCGCGCCCGCGCCATCCTGGCCAAGGTGGGCCTGGGCGAGGACGCGCTCGGCAAGTACCCGCACGAGTTCTCCGGCGGCCAGCGCCAGCGCATCGCGATTGCGCGCTGCCTGACGCTCGACCCCGAGGTCTTGGTGCTCGACGAGGCGGTGAGCGCGCTCGACGTGTCGGTGCAGGCCCAGGTGCTCAACCTGCTGAAGGACCTGCAGGACGAGCTCGGCCTGGCCTACGTGTTCATCAGCCACGACCTGGCGGTCGTGCGATTCCTGAGCGACGAGGTGCTGGTCATGAAGGACGGCGAGGTCGTCGAGCAGGCCAGTGCCACCGCGCTGTTGGCGGCGCCAACGCAGGAGTACACGCGCAATCTGCTCGGCGCGATTCCGCGCGGCTACCGCGGCGATCGCCGCAGTGGGACGGCCGGCTGACCAACTCGGTCAGACCTGTAACAAAAGCCGAAGGGCAGGCGCCGCGACGCGGCGCCGGTCGAGCCGTCGTCCGCCGCCGTTCGTGATCGCATTCACGCCGCGGACGCTCGTTCGCGTTGGCACGTTTGATGCGCATGCCCCCGGCAATGGCTGGCCTGATCGCCCGCCCCAGTACCAGGAGCCCTCAGCATCATGTCCAGCGGTTTCGCCCCCCTCACCCGCCCGCGCAAGCTGCGCGCTGCGGCCACGGCCATCCACGGTGGCAAGTCGTCGCTGTTGCGGCTGGCTCAGCCGGGCGGCGTGCGGCTGCCCACGCGCAGCGAGTTGACCGAGTGGGCGCATCGTGCGTCCGCGGCGATGGTGCCGGAGATGGTGTCGGTGGCCGAAGGTGCCAGCGAGGCCTTCGTGACGCCGCTGCAGCCGAGCCCGTCGCTGCGCACCGTGCCGGCCTGGCGTTGAGACAGTCCTGTGTTGCCTTCGAGACCCGTCATGAGCGCTGAACCCACCGTCTTGAAGCCCGCGCCGCGCCAGCAGACGCCCGCGCCGCGCCCGATCGTGCCGCAGAACCAGAACTCGGTGCTTCGCCCGAGCCGGATGCAGGCGCAGCTGGAGTTGCAGTTTCACCGCGTGCCCTGAGATTGTCGGGGCCCGAGGACGTCGTGTTGTTGGGGCTGGGTTGACGTCCACAGGGGAGCGGGCGAGCTCGGGTTGTTGAGAGCGAGCCTCGGGCACAAGCGTCCCGCTCCCCTTTCTTTTTCCATCCCTGCCTGTCAGGACACCCAGAGCACCGGCTTGCGCGCGCCGACCCAGCTGTCGTAGCGCGGTGCGTAAACCTCCTCGATGCGATTGCGCTTGACCTTGAAGGTCGGCGTGATGAAGCCGTTATCGACGGTCCACGGCTCCGTCACCACCACCAGGCAGTCGAGCTGCTCATGCGGATCGAGCGATTCGTTGATGCGCTGCAGATGGGCACCGAGCGATGATTCGAGTTCGCTGCGCCCGGCAGCCTCGCGCGTGCGGGTGATGGCGTCGACGTTGAGCATCACGATGCCGAGCGGCTGGCCGAGGTTGGCGCCGGTGACGCAGCAGGCTTCGACCGCCGCATGCATGACGAGCCGATCCTCGATCGGCGCCGGCGCGACATACTTGCCCTTGCTGGTCTTGAACAAGTCCTTCACGCGGCCGGTGATCTTCAGGTTGCCCTCCGCATCGAGCGCGCCCTTGTCGCCGGTGTGCAGCCAGCCGTCGTCGGTGAAGGCGGCCTTCGTCTGCTCGGGCTCCTTGTAGTAGCCGAGCATCAGCCCCTCGCTCTTGACCTGGATCTCGCCGTTCGACGGGTCGAGCCGGCACTGCACGCCCTCGTAGGGCAGGCCGACGGTGCCGGGCCGGCTCTTGCCGGGCAACGTAGCGTGCGAGACGCCGCAGTTCTCGGTCATGCCGTACACCTCGACCAGATCGAGACCGAGCTTGTTGTACCAACGCAGCAGTTCGGGCGGCATCGGTGCCGCGCCGCCGGCGGCGAACTCGCACTCCTGCAAGCCGAGCGCCGTGAGGATCTTCTTGCGCACGATGCCGCCGAGGATCGGGATGCCGAGCAGACGGTCCAGCTTCTTCGGCGGCATCTTGGCGTTGATGCCTTGCTGGAACTTGACCCACAGCCGCGGCACCGAGAAGAACACCGTCGGCCGCGCCCGCTGCAGGTCGGCGGTGAAGGTGTCCAGGCTCTCGGCGAAGTACACGTGCATGCCGGTGGCAAGCTGGCCGTGCTCGACCAGCGTGCGCTCGGCCACGTGCGAAAGCGGCAGGTAGCTCAGCATGCGCGCACCCTGGTTGATCGCCGGCACCCGCTTGAGCCCGGAGGTCACCGACCAGGCGAACGTCGCGAAGCTGTGCATCACACCCTTGGGCATGCCGGTGGTGCCCGAGGTGTACATGATGGTCGCCAATTCGTCGCCGTCGCGCACCGGCTCGCCCTGCAGCGGCGCGGTCTTCACGATGATGTCGTCCCACTGCGCATAGGCATTCGACGGCGCCAGCGGCATGCCGATGCAGGGCAGGCCGGGCGGGATGCCGGCCTTCATGCCGTCGAATCCGTCGAGCTTGCCGACGAACAGCAGCTTGGCTTCGCTGTGCGCGAGGATCTGGCGGATCGTCTCGGCGGCCAGCGTCGGATACAGCGGCACCGACACGAAACCGCCCATCCAGATCGCCCAGTCGGCCATCAGCCACCAGGCGGTGTTCTTCGACAGGATCGCCACCTTGTCGCCCGGCTGCAGGCCCTGGCTGCGCAGATAGGCGGCCATGCGGCGGGTCTGGTCGAGCACGTCCTTCCAGGTGAAGTCGCGCACGACGCCCCCGCCCATCGGCTGCGTCAGCGCCACGCGGTCGGCCGCGACGCGCTCCCAGTGGTAAAGGCGCTGCAGCGCGAGCTGGTCGGCGGCTACGTGGGTGCGGCTCATGGGCGGTCCTCCGTCGATACAGTGAGGATGCAGCGTAGCCGGGGCGCCCCGTGCCGGCGCATGGGACTTTCCTGTCCCTGCGAAACGGGCGCGCCGCGCCGGCGCCTCAGGCGCGACGCGACGACTCGGCCGGATCGTCGTGCTGGCAGACCCGGCGCACCGCGCGCAGCACCAGCTGGCTGTCGAGTTCGGCCTGCGGTGCGATGCGCTCCGCGATCGACTCGAGTTCGAGCGGCGTCGCCATCATGGCGTTCGCCAGCACCGACAGTGCGAGCACGGCTCGTCGGGACAGCGACTGCAGCAACAGCGTGTCGGCCTGCGCGGCCACATGATGGCGCACGCAGACGACTGCCGCCGCGTTCAGGCCCCAGCTCTCGCACAAGGCCGCGCCGAGCGCATCGTGGCTGACGCCGAAGCCGGAGATCTCGAGTTCGCACAACACGGTGTCGTTGACCGCTGCGCGCAGCATCGCGCGGTAATGGTCCGGTGCGTGGCGGAACAGCACGGCCTTGCCGCACTCTTCGAACAGGCCGGCCGAGTGCGCGGCCCAGGCATCGACGTCGATCGCCTGGCCCAGGCGCCCCATGATCAGCCCACGCTTGGCCGCGCGCTGCCAGATCGGCTCGAGCTCCGCCGCCGGGGGGAACACGGCGCGCAGGCCCATCTCGAGCGTGATGCCGGCGACCTCGCGCATGCCGAGGAAGGTGACCGCCTGCTGCACGCTCTGCACGCGACCCGACACGCCGTACAGCGACGAATTGACCGCTTTCAGCACCGCGGCGGCCAGCGCCATGTCCGACTCGATCAGCGTCGCCAGGTCGGCCAGGTTGGCCTCCGGCTCGGCCATCAGCAACGACAGGCGCACCAGCGCGTCGGGCTGGCTCGGCACGTCGATCTCGAGCGTGCGCAACTGGGGGTCGATGGTCATGGCGTGGTGTCGACGCGGGTAGGCGTGACGCCAGACTACGCGGTGACCGCACGCGGCCAAGCCCGGATTCGGCGGCCGGATGCCGGCCATTTCTGTCGGCGGGCGCACCACGTGAAGAAGGCCGCACGGAAAACACAAAGGCGCCAGACTTGTGGTCCGGCGCCTTGCTCGTTGTCTCCTCGGTCTCTCCCGGCAACGGCGGCCCGGGTGTGCCCAGGCGCCGTCGCGAGTGCGGTGACTCTACGAGTGCGCCTGCGGCCGCCACATCGGGACTAACCCGCCGCCGCCTGCGTGATCCACTCGGCGGCCCGCTCGGCGATCATCAGCGTCGGTGCATTCGTGTTACCGCTGGTAATCGTCGGCATCACGCTGGCATCGGCGATGCGCAGTCCGGCAACGCCCCGCACACGCAGACGCGCATCGACGACGGCGGCCGGGTCGTCTGCACGACCCATGCGGCAGGTGCCGACCGGATGGAAAATCGTCGTGCCGATATCGCCGGCCAGGCGAGCCAGATCGTCGTCGCTCTCGAACTGCACACCTGGCTTGACTTCGCGCGGCGCAAAACGCGCCAGCGCCGGCATCTGCACGATGCGCCGGGTCAAGCGCAACGAATCGGCGGCCACCTGCCGGTCGTCGGGCGTCGACAGGTAGTTGGCCTGGATCGCCGGCGCGTCCGCGGCCTTGGGCGAGCGGATCCGCACATGGCCACGCGCCTGCGGATTGAGGTTGCACACACTCGCCGTGAACGCGTTGATGCGGTGCAGCGGCTCGCCAAAGGCGTCGAGCGACAGCGGTTGCACGTGGTACTCGATGTTCGGCCACTCATGCGCCGGCGACGAACGGGTGAAGCAGCCGAGCTGCGACGGCGCCATGCTCATCGGACCGCTGCGGCGCAGCAAGTATTCGAGCGCGATGCCCGCCTTGCCGTGCCATTGGTGGACGATGCGGTTGAGCGTCTTCACGCCATCGACCGCGAACACCGCGCGCACCTGCAGATGGTCCTGCAGGTTCTCGCCGACGCCGGGCAGCTCGTGCCGCACCGCGATGCCCAGCGGCGCCAGCAGCGACGCCGGCCCGATGCCCGACAGCTGCAGGATCTGCGGCGTGCCGATGGCGCCGGCGGCCATCACCACCTCGCGCGCCGCCCGCACCTGTCGTCGCTGCCCCTTGCCGTCGATCAGCTCGACGCCCGCCGCGCGGCAGGCCGCGTCGGCGGCGTCGCGCGAGTCCAGCAGCAACCGGGTCACCTGGCAACCGGTCCAGACCGTCAGGTTCGGCCGCTGCTGCGCGGGCCGCACAAAGGCCTTGGTGGCGGTCCAGCGGACGCCTCGCCGCTGATTCACCTCGAAGTAGCCGACGCCCTCGTTGTTGCCGCGGTTGAAGTCGGCTTGCGGCGGGATACCGGCTTGCTGCGCTGCAGCGGCAAACGCGTCGAGGATCTCCCACGACAGCCGTTGCCGCTCGACGCGCCATTCGCCGCCCATGCGTCTGCCGCTGGCGTCGAAACCGGGTGCGGCGTGGCAGGCATCGGCGCCGCGCCAATGGTCCTCGTGGCGCAGGAAGTAGGGCAGGCATTGCGCCCAGCGCCAGCCCTCGTCGCCGGTCAGAGCCGCCCAATGGTCGTAGTCGCGGCTCTGGCCCCGCATGTAGATCATGCCGTTGATGCTGGAGCAGCCGCCCAGCACGCGCCCGCGTGGATAACGCAGCGATCGGCCGTTCAGCCCCGGGTCGGGCTCGGTCTGGTACAGCCAGTCGGTGCGCGGATTGCCGATGCAGTACAGGTAGCCGACCGGGATGTGGATCCACAGGTAGTTGTCGTCGCCGCCGGCCTCGATCAGCAGCACGCGCCGGTCCGCATGGGCGCTCAGCCGGTTGGCGAGCAGGCAACCGGCGGTGCCGGCGCCGACGACGACGTAGTCGAAGGTCGGTGCGTCGGAATGTGTGTTTGGCATCGGGTGGTGTGCCTCCGGAGGGCCGGGCCTGTGCAAACCGGGCCACAACGGTGCGCGCTATTGCACGGCAAAAGCGACGATCTAGGGGCTGCGGGTTTGCACCAAGCCTTACTGATGGCAGTGCCTAGGACTTACGCTGATAATCCGCGCGGGCACGCGAGTGTCCACGGCCCTTGTCTGGAGACGGCGCCTTTGCTTGATCGGTTCACGCTGGGTTGAAGCTCCACATGGATTATTGGTACTGAGAAGGAGCTTCCCCCGATGGGAAACAAGCTTTATGTCGGCAATCTCGCGTACTCGGTGCGCGACGAGTCGCTGCAGGCCGCGTTTTCGCAATATGGTTCAGTGACGTCGGCCAAGGTCATGATGGACCGTGAGACCGGGCGCTCCAAGGGCTTCGGGTTCGTCGAGATGTCGTCCTCTGCCGAGGCCCAGGCTGCCATCAATGGCATGAACGGCCAGCAGATCGAGGGCCGCGCCGTGGTCGTCAACGAAGCGCGTCCTCGCGAAGAACGTCCGGGCGGCTTCGGCGGCGGCGGGGGTGGCCGCAGTGGCGGAGGCGGCTATGGCGGCGGTGGTGGCGGCTATGGCGGCGGCGGGGGTGGCGGCCGCAGCGGCGGTGGCGGCGGCTACGGAGGTGGCGGTGGCGGTGGTGGCGGCGGCGGGGGTGGTGGTCGCAGCCCCTACGGCACCGGCCGCGGACCACGCGGCGGCGGTAGCCAAGGCTACTGATCGCAGGCCCTCGCGGGCCGTTTGGGAAAAAGATGGGGCGCCTGCGGGCGCCCTTCTTGTTGGCGGCGGCGCAGCGCGTCAGCGCGCCGACTGCCGGGGCTTGCGCGGCCGACCGGCGAACGTCCGGTCGAACCAGGCGTTGGGCAGCAGCCGCATCAGCTTGGCCACCACCCCCATCTGCCACGGAATCACGCGATAGCTCGCCCGTGACGCGATGGCCCGATAGGCGCGCTCGGCAAACGCGTCGGCCGACAGCAGGAAAGGCATCGCATACGGATTGCCGCGCGTGAGCGGCGTGTCGATGTAGCCCGGCAGCAGCGTCACGACCGCGACCCCCGTACCACGGCATTCGCCGCGCAGGCTTTCGCAGTAGCTGATCACGGCGGCCTTGCTCGCGCAATAGGCGGCGTGCCCCGGCAACCCGCGAATGCCGGCCACGCTGCCGACGCCGACCAGCGCCCCCGCACGCCGCGCCCGCATGCCGGCGATGAACGGCTGAAACGTGGCGGCCACGCCGAGCACATTGGTCTCCAGCGTCGCCCGCATCACGTCGAGGTCCTCGCGCAACGCGCTGTCGATGCCATGACTGATGCCGGCATTGGCGATCACCACGTCGGGCAGGCCCTGGCGCTCGATGCACTGACGGCCCGCCGCGGTGATCGAATCGATGTCACGCACGTCGGCCGCGTAGACCTCGACTTCGGGCGTCGACAGCTGCCGCTCGGCACACCAGGCGGACAGGGTGTCGATACGCCGCGCCACCAGCGCGAGCCGCCAGCCGGCACGACGAAAGCGCTGCGCCAGCGCCAGACCGATGCCGCTGGAGGCACCGGTGATGAACACCAGCGGAGCCTGCAGGCCGGCGCTCACGGCGAGGCGCGAATCCCGCCAAACTGCGCACGCACGGGGCCCGCGAGATCGAGGCGCTGCGTCAGGTTGTCGTAGTCGAGGCCACCGGCGCGCAGCTCGTCGGCGCCGCGCCGTACGCGAACCGGCAGGTGCGAGCGCACGCGCTCGGTATTGACGAACGCGTGCAGGAATTCGCTTTCGATCTCGAGCTTCTGCCCAGCCGGCGTGGTGGCCACCACCCGCGCGCCGCCGGTCAACTGCCACTCGCTGGCGTCGCCGTTGGCCAACGCCTTGGCCGCACGCGCGATCGTGACGCGGCCATCGGCCGACACCGCCTCGATGTGCGCGTTGTCGATCTCGAGTCGGTCGGTGTCGGGGTAGTGGCGCAGCACCGCGCCCTGCATGCGCACCTTGATGCGTCCGTCGGCCGCGAAGCGCGTGATGGCGAAGTCGCGCATCTCGTAATCTGGATCGCTGCGGATGACACCGCTCTCGGCTGGCGCCTCGACACGCGGCGTGTTCTTCACCAGCCACCAGGTCGACAGCGCCAGCAGCGCCATCAGCAGCAGCGGCAGGTAGGTACCGACTAGGTCACGCAGGCGGCGACCCAAGCCCCGGCGCTGCCGCCGCGCCACGGCTCTGGGCGCCGGGCGCAATGCCACCTCGACCTCGGGCAGGTCGGGCAGGTGCAGCTCCGGCGGCGCCGCCGACACGCTCATCGCACGTCCAGGCTGTCGTGCTGCTGCTGCAGCAATGCGGCATAACGCCCGGCAGCCATCAGCAGGAGATCGCAGAACTCGCGCGCCGCGCCTTCGCCACCCCGTCGTGTGGTGACGTGGTGCACCGCCGCACGCACCTCCACATGTGCATCGGCCACCGCGCAGCCGAAGCCGGCGCGCCGCAGCAGCGGCAGGTCGGGCCAGTCGTCACCGATCACCGCCACCTGCGACCAGTCGAGCGACAGGCTCGCCAGCAAGGGTTCGGCAGCGCGCAGCTTGTCGCCTGCAGCCAACGCCAACCGCGTCACGCCCAGATCGGCCAGCCGCCTGCGCAACGCGGGCGAATCGCGGCCGCTGATCACGACCGGCGTGATGCCGGCCTGGGCCAGCAGCTTGAGGCCGTGGCCGTCGTGCACGTGAAAGGCCTTGAACTGCTCGCCGTGCTCGCCGATGTAGAGCCGCCCGTCGGTCAGCACGCCGTCGACGTCGAAGATGGCCGCGCGCATGCCCTGCGCCCGCAGCAACAGTTCCGCGGCGAAGTCGAGCGCGGGCCGCGCCGGTCCGGCGACGCTCATATCACCTTGGCGCGCATCAGGTCGTTGGAGTTCAGCGCGCCGACCAGGCGCTCGGCCTCATCTGTGACCAGCACGCTGGTGATGCGATGCATCTCCATCACACCCGCCGCGTCGACCGCCAGGGCATCGGCGCGCACCAGCTTCGGCTTCGGGTGCATCACCTGCTGCGCGGTCAGTGCTCGCAAGTCGGCACCGCGCTCGATCAGACGGCGCAGGTCACCGTCGGTGAAGATGCCCAGCACGCGCTGATCGGGGCCGACGACGGCGGTGAAGCCGAGGCCCTTGCCGGTCATCTCGCGCAGCATGTCGGTGAAACCCGTCGTCGGCGCGACGCGCGGCAGCGCGTCACCGCTGCGCATCAGGTCGCTCACGTGCATCAGCAGCTTGCGGCCGAGCGCGCCGCCCGGATGCGAACGCGCGAAATCCTCTTCGCGAAAACCCCGGGCATCGAGCAGAGCCACCGCGAGCGCATCGCCGAGCGCCATCTGCGCGGTGGTGCTGGCCGTGGGCGCGAGATTGAGCGGGCATGCCTCCTGATCGACCGCGCTCGACAGCACGATGTCGGCATGCCGCGCCAGCGTCGACTCGGGCTGACCGGTCATCGCCACCAGCGTGACGCCCAGCCGGCGCAGCGCCGGCAGCAAGGCCGACAGCTCGTCGCTCTCGCCGCTGTTCGAGATGGCGAGCAGCACGTCACCCGGCTGCACCATGCCGAGGTCGCCGTGACTGGCCTCGGCCGGATGGACGAAGAACGCCGGCGTGCCGGTCGACGCCAGCGTCGCCGCGATCTTGCGGCCGACATGGCCGCTCTTGCCCATGCCCATCACGACGACACGCCCCTGGCACTCCAGCATCGCCTGCACCGCCCGAGTGAAGCCGCCGTCCTGCCGCGCGCGCAACCCGAGCAGGGCGCGTGCCTCGATCTCGAACGTCTCGGCCGCCAGCGCGAGCGCGCGTTGCGCATCGAATGTCTTCTGGGCGGCCACGGGTGCGGATGTCGCTCGCTTAGGATCGGGCATTCTAGGCCGCGCCCTCGTTGCCGGCAGATCGTCCGCCATGGCCACCACGCTCGAAGTCGTCCTGCTGTACCTCGTCGCTGCCGTGCTCGGTGTGGTGCTGTGCCGTTCGCTGAAATTGCCGCCGATGCTCGGCTATCTGGCTGTCGGCGTGCTGATCGGGCCGAATGCGCTGTCGCTGGCGGGCGACCCGGCCGGTGCACGCGCGCTGGCCGAATTCGGCGTCGTGTTCCTGATGTTCGTGATCGGGCTTGAGTTCAACCTGCCCAAGCTGCGCAGCATGCGCTCGCTGGTGTTCGGACTCGGCTTGTCGCAGGTGGGTCTGACGATCGCCGGCGCGGTGGCCGGCAACGCGCTGCTCGTCGTCATGTTCGCCGCACTCGGCCGCGCATGGGACCTGACCTGGCAGGGCGCCATCGTGCTCGGGTCGGCGATCGCCATGTCGTCGACCGCGATTCTCGTCAAGCTGATGTCCGAGCGCCTCGAGCTCGAGAGCGAACACGGCCGCCGGGTGCTCGGCGTGCTGCTGTTCCAGGATCTGGCGGTGGTGCCGCTGCTGGTGGTGATCCCCGCTCTCGGCCAGGACCGCGGCCAGCTCGGCATCGTGCTCGCCATTGCGCTGGCCAAGGCCGCTGTGCTGCTGACGCTGCTGCTGGTCGGCGGCCAGATCGCGATGCGCTGGTGGCTGACCATCGTGGCCCGTCGCAAGAGCGAGGAGCTGTTCGTGCTGAACCTGCTGCTCGTCACGCTAGGCCTGGCCTGGATGACCGAGATGGCCGGGCTGTCGCTGGCACTGGGCGCCTTCGTCGCCGGCATGCTGGTGGCGGAGACCGAATACAAGCACCAGGTCGAGACCGACATCCGCCCGTTCCACGACGTGCTGTTGGGTCTCTTCTTCATCACGATCGGCATGAAGCTCGACTGGCGACCGCTGATCGAGCAATGGCCGCTGGTGTTGCTGCTGACGACGCTGCCGATCGTCGCCAAAGCCGCGCTGGTGGCCGGCCTGGCCCGCGTGTTCGGTGCCACGCCCGGTGTCGCGATCCGCACCGGTCTGTACCTGGCGCAGGCCGGTGAGTTCGGTTTCGTGCTGTTGACCCTCGGCGTCGAGCAACAGCTGCTGGTCGGCACCTGGATGAGCCCGGTGCTGGCGGCGATGGTGCTGTCGATGCTGGCGACCCCGTTGCTCGTGATGGCGAGCACCCACATCGTGATGCGGCTGTCGGCCACCGACTGGATGCTGCAGTCGGTGCAGCTGACCGCGATCGCCAAGAAGGCGATGCGCACCGAGGCTCATGTCATCATCTGCGGCTACGGCCGCAGCGGCCAGAATCTGGCGCGACTGCTCGAGCGGGAGGCCATCGCCTACATGGCGCTGGACCTCGACCCCGATCGGGTGCGCCAGGCCGCCGCCGCCGGCCAGAGCGTGGTGTTCGGCGACGCGGCCCGGCTGCGCAGTCTGATGGCGGCCGGCCTGGCGCGCGCCAGCGCCGTGGTGGTCAGTTATCCGGACACCGCGTCCGCCCTGAAGATCCTGCACCTGGTGCGCGAACACGCGCCGCGTGTACCGGTGATCGTGCGAACCATCGACGACAGCGACCTCGAGTCGCTGCGCGCCGCCGGTGCGGCCGAGGTCGTGCCCGAGGCGATGGAGGGCTCGCTGATGCTCGCCGCGCAGGCGCTGGCGCTCGTCGGCGTGCCGATGCAGCGCGTCATCCGCATCACCCGCGACGCGCGCGATGCGCGCTATGCGCTGCTGCGCGGCTACTTCCACGGCGCCGACGACGACACCGCGGCCGAGTTGCAGCAGGCCCGACTGGCCAGCGTCACTTTGCCGGCGGCAGCGGTGTGCATCGGCAAGCCGCTGCGCGCGCTGGCGCTGCACGCCACCGGCGTTCAGGTCGTTTCGTTGCGGCAGGCAGGTGGTCGCGTCCTGATGCCGGACGACAACCAGTCACTCGCGGGTGGCGATACGCTGGTGCTGTCCGGCTTGCCGGCGGCGTTGGCGCTGGCCGAGGCGAAGCTGTTGCGAGTCTGACCGGTGGGGGCCGCGCTGGCGGACTACTTGCCGATGCAGAATTTCCCGAAGATCTCGCCGAGCAAATCGTCGGTCGTGAAGACGCCGACGATGGCACCGAGCTCGTGGTGCGCCAACCGCAGCTCCTCGGCCAGCAGATCGAGCGCCGCATCGCCGCGCGATGCCAGGTGGTGTGCTTGCCGAAGATGGTCGCGCGCGCGGGTGAGCGCCTGCACGTGCCGGCTGCGCGCAATGAACACCCCCTCGCCTGCGGGACTCCAACCGGCGCGTTGCAGCAAGGTCCTTCTCAGCAGGTCCAGGCCCTCGCCGGCAAGTGCCGACAGCACGATGCCCTCCGCCGGGCGAACCGCTGTGGCGTCGCTCTTGTTGTAGACCTGCAGCGGCGCGCGCACACCGGCGTCCTCGAGCTGCCGCGCGATCGCGGCGTCGGCTGCGTCATGGTCGGCCTGGCCGATCCGCGTCAGGTCGTGCAGGTGGATCACCAGATCGGCCTGCGCGATGGCCTGCCAGCCGCGCTGTACGCCGATGCGCTCGACCTCGTCGTGCAGCTCGTGGTCGGGTCGCAGACCGGCAATGTCGACCACGTGCACAGGCACACCCTCGATCTGGATCGTCTGCCCGATCCGGTCGCGCGTCGTACCCGCCATCGGCGTGACGATGGCGAGTTCGGCACCGGCCAGCGCGTTGAGCAGCGAGCTCTTGCCGACATTGGGCTGACCCGCCAGCACCACATGAAGGCCTTCGCGCAGCAAGGCACCCTGGCGCGTGCGCGCCAGTACGCTATCCAGCGTGGCCGCGATGCGCTTCAGCCGGCCGTCCGCGTCGGCGCGCTGCAGGAAATCGATCTCCTCCTCGGGAAAGTCGAGCGTGGCCTCGACCAGCGTGCGCAGGGCGACGACCTGTTCGCTCAATGCGCCGATCTCGCGCGAGAACTCGCCGGACAGCGAGCGTGCCGCTGAACGCGCGGCCGCCACTGTGCTGGCATCGATCAGGTCGGCGACCGCCTCGGCCTGCGCCAGGTCGAGCTTGCCGTTGAGAAACGCGCGCGCGCTGAACTCGCCCGGCTCGGCCAGGCGCAGGCCGGGCAGGCGTGGCGTGCCGGCGGCGTCGTCGCTCTCGGCCGCCGCTTCGAGGCAGCGGGCGACCAGCAATTCCAGCAGCACGGTCCCGCCATGTGCCTGCAACTCGAGCACATCCTCGCCGGTGTAGGAGTGCGGCGCCGCGAAGTACAGCGCGAGGCCATGGTCGATCACGCTGCCGTCGGCAGCGCGGAAATCCAGCGCGGTCGCACGGCGGGCGGCGATTGCGCGTCCGCACAACGCGAGCGTCAGAGGCGCAAGGTCGCCACCCGACACACGCACAATGCCCACGGCGCCCCGCCCGGGCGGCGTGGCAATGGCAATGATCGGGTCGTGCAGGCGGGGCAGCATGGCGACGGCGATTTTCGCCGGGAGCCGGCGGCGGTCGCATTCACTTCGACAAAACGAGGCGGCGTGCCCCGAAAGACACGCCGCCCGTGTTGGCGCGGGGAGGAGCGCCGAACGATTCGCTTGAATCGCGCGAGTCGCGTCCAGAGCCGGCTGGTGCCGGGTCGGCCCCGCATTGACCAGAATGGCCCGGTGCGACCGGGCCATTTTCTTGTGAGGGTGTCGGTCCTACTGCGCCGATCACTGGTGTCCATGATGGACCTCACACGAGGCGGATCCAACCCCCCGAATGGGGCATGCTCCGGCTAACGTGCAAGCGTCACGGGCATCCGACACGTGCCGGCGCCTCTTGTCGAAGGCCCCTACTTGTTGACGCCCAGCTTGCGGTTGATGTACCACTGCTGCGCGATCGACAGCAGGTTGTTGGTCAGCCAGTAGAGCACCAGGCCCGCGGGAAAGACAAAGAACATGACGCTGAAGACGAGCGGCATGATCCACATCATCTTGGCCTGTACAGGATCCGGTGGCGTCGGATTCAACCAGGTCTGGAACATCGTCGACCCGGTCATCAACACCGGCAGGATGTAGAAGGGATCCTTCGACGACAGATCGGTGATCCAGCCGATCCACGGCGCATTGCGCATCTCCACGCTGGACAACAGCACCCAGTACAGGGCAATGAAGAACGGAATCTGCACCACGATCGGCAGGCAGCCGCCGAGCGGATTGACCTTCTCCTCGCGATAGATGCGCATCATCTCCTGCTGCATTTGCTGCGGCTTGTCCTTCAGCCGCTCGCGCATCTCCATCACCTTGGGATTGATCGCCTTCATCTTGGCCATCGAGCGGTAGGCGCTCGCGTTGAGCCAGTAGAAGGCGATCTTCAGCAGCACGACCAGTGCGACGATCGACCAGCCCCAGTTGTGCAGCACCTGGTAGAGCCGATCGAGCAACCAGTACAGCGGCTTGGCCAGGATGGTGAAAGCGCCATAGTCCTTCACCAGCTCGAGCCCCGGCGCCAGCGCCTCGAGCTTCTTTTCCTCCTGCGGGCCGGCGTAGAGCGTGGCTTCGTGGGTCAGCGTGGCCTGCGGCGCGAGGCTCCCCAGCTTGAGCATCATCGCCACGGCGTACTGGTTGTCGCCCACCTTGTTGGTCACGTAGTCGCGCGGCCCGGCGCCGATCAGCCAGGCCGATGCGAAGTAGTGCTGCACCATCGCGATCCAGCCGTTGTCGGCGCTGCGCTGGTAGTCGGCCTTGCCCTTCTCGATGTCCTTGAAGTCGATCTTCTCGAACTTCTTGGCGTCGGTGTACACGGCCGGGCCGGTGAAGGTGAAGTAGAAGCTCGATTCGCCCGCAGGCGGATTGCCGTCGCGGACCAGCTGCAGATACAGCTGCGGTGACAGCGCTGTGGCACCGCTGTAGCTGAGCTCGTGTTTGACGCCGATGCGGTAGTCGCCGCGCCGCAGCGTCAGGGTCTTGCGCACACGCACGCCGTTGATCTCGGGCGACTCGAGCTGCAGCTCGAGCGCGCCGGCCTCGGCTTTCAGCTCGCGTTCGCCGGCCTTCGGCACGAACACCGTCTCGTGGTTGGGAAACGCCACGCCGTCGACGGTGGCCAGCCCGGTGCGCGCAAAGTACAGGCGTTCGCGGCTGCGATCGAACAGCACCACGTTGCTGGTCGGATTGACGTGATCGCGGTATTGCAGCAACTCGAGCCGCACGATGTCGCCGCCGCGCACGTCGACGCTCGCGCGCAGCACATCGGTGGTCAGCGTGATCAGTTCGGCCGCGCCTGATGCAGGCGCCGGCGCCGGACCTGCGCCCGGCACGGCCGCCGACGTGGCGGGGGCGGTCGATGCGCTCGGCACGGCCCCGCCTGGTGCGGCGGTGCTGCCCGGCACCGCAGCGGGCGGCGCCGACGCGGCGACCGGTCGTGGCGGGGCTCCACCGAACAGCGAGGGCGCGCCGGTGTGCTTGTTCCAGGCGTCCCACAGCAGGACGAGGGACATCGTGAACACCACCCACAGCAGAGTGCGTCGAATATCGGTCATGGGCCTGCCTTGGCGCGGAATCGGGAGAACAGGGTCGGGCGTTGCACCGGCACGGGATCGAAGCCGCCGTCGCACCACGGATGGCAGCGCAGCAGGCGCCGCGTGGCCAGATAGCTGCCGGCCAACGCCCCATGGTCGTCCAGCGCCTGCAGCGCATAAGCCGAGCAGGTGGGCTCGAAGCGGCAGGCGTTGCCCAGCCAGGGCTTGAGCGTCCATCGGTACGCGTGAATCGGCAAGCTCAACAGGCGTGCCGCCAGACGAGACAGGCGCTCGAGCATATTCGGAGGACCGTCCGCCATAGAGCTGGCTCGTCGCTTAGCGAGCCGCACGCCGCAACAACTCGTCCAGCTCGCGCCGGGCATGTTCGCGAAGCGGTGCCGAGGTCGACGACAAGAAGCGGCGCCGGTCGATGCCGGCGCGCAGGCGCACCAGCCACAAGCCGCGCGCGAGTTCGGCCTGGTGCTGCTGCAGCGCCACCCGAATCTGCCGTTTGATCAGATTGCGAGTGGTTGCTTCGCGGGCATGCCGCTTCGGCACGGCCACACCGAACCACCACCCTGCGGGCGTCGATGGGGGCGAATCATCCACAGGCTGTGCGCAAACCTTTGCATCACCTGTGGACAACTTTGTTGCTTCGCCTGCTCGACCCTTTGGAACCCAACGCGCCGGCGGCGCCGGCACGTAGTGCGCCGAGAAGTGGGCGCTTCGGGCCCGGGCGGGCGTGGCCAACGCGCGCTCGAAATCCACCGCGCGCAGGATGCGGCCAGCCATGGCAGCGACGCGACCGCGCTCAGACCGACAGGCGCTTGCGGCCCTTGGCCCGGCGCGAGTTGATCACGCCGCGGCCGCCGCGCGTCTTCATGCGGGAGAGAAAACCATGCGTGCGGGCACGGCGGACTTTCGAGGGTTGGTAGGTGCGCTTCATGTCGTGTCGATCCTTGGGTCGCGGGCGGGCCGCGGCTCGGCGGCTGGAATGCTCGCCCCTTTTGTCGCATGCGTTGCATGCGTTGCCGCATCTGTGTGCCGAGCGCGTGAGGCAGTCGCCGTGCGTTCGGGAAACCAAGTATTAGAGCAAAAACCCCTTTTCCGGTCAAACACTTGCACGGCGCAGATTGGGTTTGCGCGGGGCTTGACCGGCGTCCGAAAACTGTGGATAACCGCGCCTCCCGCCGTCACCCTGGCCTACAATCCGGCCGCTCCTAGAAGAACTTGTCCACAATGAGCGTCGATCTTTGGCAACGAGGCTGTGAGCGCCTCGCCGCCGAAATTCCCGAGCAGCAGTTCAACACCTGGATCCGTCCGCTTCCGCCTGGCGATCTCAATGATCGTGGCGACGACGGGGCTGTGGTGTCGCTGCGTGTGCCCAACCGCTTCAAGCTCGACTGGATCCGGTCGCAGTACGCCGGCCGCATCGAAGACGTGCTGAGCGAGATCGCCGGCAAGCCGGTGCGTCTCGAGCTGAGTCTGGCTCCGCGCGAATTGTCCAGCGCGCGCCCGTTGTCGAGCCTGCAGCCGCAGGCCATCGCCGCCGCGTTGAACGGCAGCACGTTTGGTGCCCCTGCTCCGGGCGAGCGGTCGAGCCCGCAAGCGGGCTCGAGCCATGCATCTGCGCAGGCTGCGGCGGCGCCATCGCGCCACCGGCTGAACACCGCACTGACCTTCGACACCTTGGTCGCGGGACGGGCCAACCAGATGGCACGCACCGCGGCCCTGCATGTCGCGGGCGCGCCGGGCGTCATGTACAACCCGCTGTTCATCTACGGCGGGGTGGGCCTTGGCAAGACCCATCTGATCCATGCCGTCGGCAATGCATTGTTGAAGGACAGACCCGATGCACGCATCCTCTACCTGCACGCCGAACAGTTCATCAGCGACGTGGTCAAGAACTACCAGCGCAAGACCTTCGACGAGCTGAAGGCCAAGTACCACAACCTGGATCTGCTGCTGATCGACGACGTGCAGTTCTTCGCCGGCAAGGACCGCACGCAGGAGGAGTTCTTCAACGCCTTCGAGGCTCTGCTGGCCAAGAAGGCCCACATCATCATGACCAGCGACACCTACCCCAAGGGGCTGGTGGACATCGACGAGCGGCTGACCAGCCGCTTCGACGCCGGGCTCACGGTGGCCATCGAGGCGCCGGAGCTCGAGATGCGGGTGGCGATCCTGATCCGCAAGGCGCTGGCCGAAGGCACCGAGATGCCGGAGGACGTGGCCTTCTTCATCGCCAAGAACGTGCGCGCCAACGTGCGCGAGCTCGAAGGCGCGCTGCGCAAGGTACTGGCCTACAGCCGCTTCAGCCAGAAGGACATCAACATCAACCTCGCGCGCGAGGCGCTGAAGGACCTGCTGTCGATCCAGAACCGGCAGGTCTCGGTGGAGAACATCCAGAAGATGGTCGCCGATTTCTACAAGATCAAGGTCGCCGACATGTACAGCAAGAAGCGGCCGGCCTCGATCGCCCGGCCGCGCCAGATCGCGATGTACCTGGCCAAGGAGCTGACGCAGAAGAGCCTGCCCGAGATCGGCGAGTTGTTCGGCGGCCGTGACCACACCACCGTGCTGCACGCGGTGCGCAAGATCGGCGGCGAACGCGGCAAGAACACCGAGCTCAACCAGCAGCTGCACGTGCTCGAGCAGACCCTCAAGGGCTGAAGCATGCGCGGGGGCACTTCGTCAAGTGACAACCCTGGGGACAATTCCGTCGCAATCGGGCGGTCATCCACAGCGTCGGGCTTGTTGGCGAAGTTGTTGTACCGCTGTGCGCGAGCTCAAGGTCGGCCACCCACAGGCTTGGCGGGTGCCTAGGTCGCTGAAAAGACAGGTGAAAATGACGTTCTCCACAGCCGGCGGTCCGCTCTACTACAACGACTAAGTTGATGAGGAAGACATGATTGTTCTGAAAGCTCCGCAAGAATCCTTGCTCGGCGCGTTGCAGGCGGTCTCGGGCATCGTGGAGCGGCGGCACACGTTGCCGATCCTGGCCAATGTGCTGCTGCGCAAGAACGGCTCGTCGATCGAGTTCACGACGAGCGACCTCGAGATCCAGGTGCGCACCCGTGCCGAACTCGGTGGCGACGGCGGCAGCCATGCGACGACGGTGGGCGCGCGCAAGCTGATCGACATCCTGCGCAGCTTGCCGAGCGACCAGCTGATCACGCTGTCGGGGGCGCAGAACAAGCTCACGCTGCAGGCCGGCAAGAGCCGCTTCACGCTGCAGACGCTGCCGGCCGAGGACTTTCCGCTGGTCAACGAGTCGGCCGACTACGGGCCGTCGTTCTCGGTGCCGCAGAAGACCCTGAAGCATTTGATCAACCAGGTGCACTTCGCGATGGCGGTGCACGACATCCGCTACTACCTGAACGGCATCCTGTTCGTCGCCGAGGGCAAGGCGCTGACGCTGGTGGCCACCGACGGCCACCGCCTGGCGCTGGCGCAGGCGCAGCTGGGGGCCGACATCCCGAAGCAGGAGGTGATCCTGCCGCGCAAGACGGTGCTCGAGTTGCAGCGCCTGCTGCGCGACGAGGACACGCCGATCGAGATGCGCTTCGCCGGCAACCAGGCCAAGTTCGCCTTCAGCGGCATGGAGTTCGTGACCAAGCTGGTCGAGGGCAAGTTCCCCGACTACAACCGCGTGATCCCGAAGAACCACAAGAACGCCATCGTTACCGGCCGCCTGCCGCTGCTGGCCAGCCTGCAGCGCGCGGCGATCCTGACGAGCGAGAAGTTCAAGGGTGTGCGCGTCAACGTCGAGCCCGGCACCCTGCGCATCGCGTCGAGCAACGCCGAGCAGGAGGAAGCCAAGGAAGAGCTCGAGATCGACTATGCGGGCGACGCGATCGAGATCGGCTTCAACGTGACCTACCTGATCGACGCGCTGGCCAACATCCCGCAGGAGATGATCAAGCTCGAGCTGCAGGACAGCAACTCGAGCGCGTTGATCACCGTGCCCGAGCAGACTGGCTTCAAGTACGTCGTGATGCCGATGAGGATCTAGCCGCCGACGGGCGGCTAGACCTCATCGGCTTTGCCGGTCCGTTTTGCACCCCCTGCCCCCGCCAAGCGGGGGTTCCAGACAGTACATGGTCGGGACCCTTCGGGTCCTCGCAAGAGAAGTTATGAGTGAATCGCAGAGCCCTGATCGAAAGTCCGACGACTCCGGTTACGCCGAGGGCTCGATCCAGATCCTCGAAGGCCTGGAGGCGGTGCGCAAGCGCCCCGGCATGTACATCGGCGACACCTCCGACGGCACCGGGCTGCATCACCTGGTGTTCGAGGTGGTCGACAACTCGATCGACGAGGCGCTGGCCGGCTACTGCGACGACATCGTCGTCACCATCCACACCGACAACTCGATCTCGGTGATCGACAACGGCCGCGGCATCCCCACCGGCGTGAAGATGGACGACAAGCACGAGCCCAAGCGCTCGGCGGCCGAGATCGCGCTGACCGAACTGCATGCCGGCGGCAAGTTCAACCAGAACAGCTACAAGGTCTCGGGCGGCCTGCACGGCGTGGGCGTCTCGTGCGTCAACGCGCTCAGCAAGAGCCTGCGCCTGACGGTGCGCCGCGACGGCCAGGTGCACTTCATGGAGTTCAAGCGCGGCGTGCCGCAGGACCGTGTGATCGAGCAGCGCGACGGCTTCGATGTGTCGCCGATGCGCATCCAGGGCGACACCGAGAACCGCGGCACCGAGGTGCACTTCCTGCCCGATGACGAGATCTTCCAGAACATCGACTTCCACTACGACGTGCTGGCCAAGCGCCTGCGCGAGCTCTCGTTCCTGAACAACGGCGTCAAGATCCGCCTGGTCGACGAGCGCAACGCCAAGGAAGACAACTTCGCCTTCGTCGGCGGCGTCAAGGGGTTCGTCGAGTTCATCAACCAGGGCAAGCGGGTGCTGCACCCGAACATCTTCCACGTCGACGGCGACAAGATGAGCGAGCAGAACACGAGCATCGGCGTCGAGGTGGCGATGCAGTGGAACGACGGCTACAACGAAGCCGTGCTGTGCTTCACCAACAACATCCCGCAGCGCGACGGCGGCACCCACCTGACCGGCCTGCGCGCGGCGATGACACGCGTGATCAACAAGTACATCGACGACAACGAGTTCGCCAAGAAGGCCAAGGTCGAGGTCAGCGGCGACGACATGCGCGAGGGCCTGGCCTGCGTGGTGAGCGTCAAGGTGCCCGAGCCGAAGTTCTCCAGCCAGACCAAGGACAAGCTGGTCTCCAGCGAGGTGCGCGGCCCGGTGGAAGACGTGGTGAGCAAGGCGCTCACCGACTGGCTGCTTGAGAACCCGCTCGACGCCAAGATCGTCTGCGGCAAGATCGTCGACGCGGCGCGAGCGCGCGAGGCGGCACGCAAGGCGCGCGAGATGACGCGGCGCAAGGGCGTGCTCGACGGCATGGGGCTGCCCGGCAAGCTGGCCGACTGCCAGGAGAAGGATCCGGCCCTGTGCGAGATCTACATCGTCGAGGGCGACTCGGCCGGCGGCTCGGCCAAGCAGGGGCGCGACCGCAAGTTCCAGGCGATCCTGCCGCTGCGCGGCAAGATCCTCAACGTCGAGAAGGCGCGCTACGAGAAGCTGCTGTCGAGCGATTCGATCGTCACGCTGATCACCGCGCTGGGTACCGGCATCGGCGTCGATGACTTCAACATCGACAAGCTGCGCTACCACCGCATCATCATCATGACCGACGCCGACGTCGACGGCGCCCACATCCGCACGCTGCTGCTGACGTTCTTCTATCGCCAGATGCCGGTGCTGGTCGAGCGCGGCCACATCTACATCGCCCAGCCGCCGCTGTACAAGGTGAAGCTCGGCAAGGCCGAGCAGTACCTCAAGGACGGCATCGAGCTCGATGCCTACATGCTGAAGGTGGCCCTGCAGGAGGCCAGTGTCGAGCCCGGCGGCGGCAAGCCGCCGATCGGCGGCAGTGCGCTGGAGGAACTGGCACGCCAGTACATCCTGGCCAACAACGTGATCGAGCGCGTGGGCAACTGGATGGACCTGGCCGCGCTGCGCGCGATGGCCGACGGCCTGGCGATCGATCTCGACACACCGGCGGCCGCCGAGGCCAGCGCCGCGGCGCTGAAGGCCGCGCTGGTCGACGCCGAGGTGACGACCGACATCGACGCGCGCACCGACAAGCCGCTGCTGCGCATCAGCCGTCGCCACCACGGCAACGTGCGCGCCAGCGTGATCACGCAGGACTTCGTGCACGGCACCGACTACGAGGTGCTGGCCCGTTCGGGCCACACCTTCAAGGGCTTGCTCACCGGTGAGGCGGTGGTGCGCCGCGGCGAGGGTGATCGACGCAAGGAGCACAAGGCGGGCGACTTCCGCGGCGCCATGGCCTGGCTGATGGCGCAGGCCGAGGGCCAGGTCGGCCGCCAGCGCTACAAGGGGCTCGGTGAGATGAACCCGCAGCAATTGTGGGAGACCACGATGGATCCCACCGTGCGCCGCCTGCTGCGCGTGCAGATCGAGGATGCCATCGAGGCCGACCGCGTGTTCACGATGCTGATGGGCGACGAGGTCGAGCCGCGCCGCGACTTCATCGAGAGCAACGCTCTGCGCGCGGCGAACATCGACGTCTAGCGGGATGGCGGCGGCGATAGCCGCCTGCAGGCCTCAGCGCAGCAATTCGCGCACGAGCACCTTGTCGAGCAGCACCAGGTCGGTCTTGTCGTCGGCCAGCCGCAAGCCGGACAGCGCCGACGGGTCGTTCAGCAAGCGGCCCTGTCCGGGCATGCGCAATTCGCTGTCGCCCGAGGCGTCACGTGCAGCGAAGACGACCTGCGCGCCGGCCTCCCAGCGCTGCACCATCTCGTGGATCATCGACAGCGGGTGCGGCGTCTGCGCGTCGAGCAGGATCACCGCATCGCCGCGCGCCGCCTCGAAACCGAGCACGATCGACGTCGCACGGCCGACATCGTCGTCGAGCGCGAGCAGTCGGTAGCCGGGCAGCTCGCACCAGGCCCGCAACACCGTCTCGGTGCCGTCGCTGCTCGCGCTGTCGACGACGATCACCTCCCACGGATAGCCACATTCGGTGAGCAGGTCGCTCAGCTGGGGCAACAGGGCGCGCAGCACCTGCAGTTCGTCGTGCACCGGCAGCACGCACGACACCGAACGCCGCGTGCCATACAGCTGGGCCCAGCCCGATGCATGGGCCCAGCCCGAGCCGACGTCGTCGGCTTCCGGATACCAGCGGCTGCGCGGTCCTCGCGAGCCGGTGCTGCGGTCGTGTGGAGTGGGCATCGAAGGACTGGCAGCCAGCGCTGGCTTGGCATTGTGCGGCGCGCACCGACGTGCGGCGATCCCAATATCGCCGGGTGTTGGATAACAGGCGAAACCCACGGGCCGGCGGCGGTCAGACCCCGCGCCGGCCGACCGGCCCGCCCCGCCGGGCTTCAGCCCGCCATGCGAATGACGGCAATTGCCGCGCCCAGCGGATCCTGCAGGATCGCGAAGCGGCCGATGTTCGGGATGTCCTCGGGCGACGACAACACCTGGCCGCCCAGCGCCTTGGCGCGTGCGACGGTGGCGTCGCAGTCGGCCACGGCCACGTAGGGCAGCCACATCGACGGTGCGTTCGGATCGACTGCGCGCATCAGGCCCGCGCGCATCGCCTCGCCGGTCTTCAGCATGTAGTAGGTGCCCTGCGGCCCCATGTCCATCGCGTCGTGGCCATAGCCGAACACGCGCTCGTAAAAGGCGAGAGCCTTCTGGTCGTCGCGCGTCCACAGCTCGTTCCAGCACCAGCCGCCGACCGGCGTCTTCTGCGTGTCGGGGGCGTCGCCTTCGGCGCTCTTCCAGACCGAGAACACCGCGCCGGTGGGGTCGGCCAGCGTCGCGCCGCGGCCGACCGGACCGAAGTCCATCGGCGCCATCACGCTGCTCGCGCCGGCAGCGATCGCATCGCGGTAGGCCGCGTCGACATCGGATACCGACAAGTAGCTCATCCAGCTCGGCCGGGCGCCCGGCGCCGCCGCGCCGTAACCGCCGATGCCGGTACTGGTGGTGCCGTCGCCGTTGAGAATCATCGAGTAGCGTCGATCGCCGATCGGCATCGACTCGGTGTGCCAGCCGAACAGCGCGTCGTAAAACTTGCGCGCCTTCGGGATGTCGTGGGACAGATGCTCGAACCAGACGAACTTGCCGGGCAGGTAGCTCATGGGAACTCTCCTTCCTAACGGGTGCCTCGCGGCGGAACTTGGAGCCGCAACATACGCCGGCCCGCGCGGCTTGAAAAGGGTCTGTCCCGCGGCGATTCAGCCGGGGCGTCGACACCCTGCCGCCGGGCGGGCGCCGGTGGCCGCTCACACCCCAGGCGCGGGCGATCGCGGAAAGGCGAGTGCTCGCATCGTGGGCGAGCCCCGAACCGTCAGGGTTTCAGCACCTCGAGCAGGAAGCGATTGAGGTGCTGGATCTCTTCCAGGCAGACCGAATGTTCCATCGGGTATTCATGCCACTGCACGGCGTAGCCGAGCGCCGCCAGCGCGTCGCGCGACGACTGCGCGCGCGGCAGCGCGATCATCGGATCGAAGCGGCCGTGAGCCAGGAAGATCGGCGTCAACTGGTTCTGCGGCGCCCGTTCGGCCGCCGTGGTCGCCGCCAGCGGCAGATAACCCGACAGGCCGACCAGCGCGGCCAGCGGCTGTGGCCGGCGCAGCCCCGTCATCAGCGCCATCGCGCACCCCTGCGAGAAGCCGGCCAGCACGATGCGCGCGCTCGGCACGCCACGCTCGACCTCGCGCGTGATCAGCGCGTCGATCGACGCCTGCGACGCGCGCAGGGCGGCCTCGTCCTCGCCGCCGCGGCCGCCCATCGCCAGGATGTCGTACCAGGCGCGCATGACGGCGCCGCCGTTGATCGTCACCGGCCGCTCGGGCGCATGCGGCAGCACATAACGCACGGCGCCGGCGGCCCGCAGGTCGAGCTGTTCGCAGACCGGCACGAAGTCGTGTCCGTCGGCGCCCAGGCCGTGCAGCACGATGATGCTGGCGTTCGGTCGCGCAGCCGTCTCAATCTCGATGGCGGGGGTTTGCATGTCGCGCATGGTAGAGGCCGAGGGCCTGCAGCGACAATGTGCGCCGTCTCGACCCTCATCGTCGCCGCCCCATGAAGCCCGCGTGGATCCTGCTGCCCGTCGCCTGCGCCCTGGGCGCGTTCTTCCTCACCTTCACAGCACCGGCGGTCGCGCAGACCGCCGCGTCCGAGCCGGCCGCCAGCGCGCCCCAGGCGCCGAGGCTGCGGCCCGAGGTCGCCAACGCCGTCAATGCGGCACAGGAGGCCGGCCGCACCGGCCAGAAGGACGCCGCGCAGGCCAAGCTGGCCGAGGCGGCGGCGGTGCCGTCGCTGACGGCGTTCGAGCAGGCGGTGATCGAGCGTGGTCGGGGTGCCGTGGCGTTGAGCCTCGGCGACTACGGCCAGGCGATCAAGTCGCTCGACGCGGTGGTCGCGACCAACCAGCTGACCGGCGCCGACCAGCTGCAACTGGTCGGCCTGCTGGCCAAGCTGACCTACCAGCAGAAGGACTATCCGGCATCGGCCGGGTGGATCCGGCGCTACACGCAGGACGGCGGCACCGACGACGCGGTGCGCGAACTGCTGCCACAGGCCTTGTACCTGGCCAACGACTTCAAGGGTGCTGCCGCCGAACTCGAGCCGCGCGTCGCCGCCGACGAGGCGGCCAATCGCACGACGCCGGAGGCCACGCTGCGGCTGCTTGCCAGCAGCTTCGTGCAGGCCAAGGACGACGCCGGTTATGTGCGTGCGCTCGAACGCATGGCGCTTGCCTATCCGAAGCCGGAGTACTGGTCGGAGCTGTCGACGCGCGCGACCAAGCAGCCCGGTTTCGCTGAGCGGCTGTGGCTCGACGTCTACCGGCTGCGTCTGGCGGCCAACGTGATGCGAAACACCGACGAGTTCGTCGAGATGGCGCAACTCGCATTGCAGGCCGGCTACCCGGCCGAGGCGCTGCGGGTGATCGACCGCGGCTACTCGCTCTCGCTGCTGGGCAACGGCAAGGACGCCGAGGCGCATACCAAACTGCGCGAACGCGCCGACAAGGCGGCCGAGAAGGACAGCGCCGATCTGCCGCGCAGCGAAGGCTCCGCCCGCGCGGCCCGTGAAGGCGATGCCCTGGTGAACGCCGGCTTCGCGTGGGTGTTGGGCGGCCAGGTGCCGCGCGGCCTGCCGTTGATGGAGGCGGGCATTGCCAAGGGCAACCTGCGCCGCCCCGACGAGGCGCGGCTGCATCTGGGCATCGCGCTGTGGCTCGCCGGCAGGCGCGACGAGGCGGCGCGCGCGTTTGCCGAGGTGAAGGGCGGCGACGGCAGCGCCGCTCTGGCGCGCGTGTGGTCGCTGTTCGCGCGCAGCCCGTCCGGGCGCGTCTGAACGACTCAGGCCGCCGGCGTGCGGCGGCGGAACATGCCCCAGCCTTCCATCGTCAGCACCGGCTCGCCGTGCTGGTTGACCACCTCCCAGCGCGAGCGCGCCAGGCCGACCGCGGGGCGGCTGTTCATCGGCCGCGACTCCAGCACCGTGAGCCGGCCGCTCAGCGTGTCGCCGGGGAAAACGGGTTTCAACCAGCGCAGGTTGTCGACCCCGGGGCTGCCCAGACTGGCGGTGTCGAGCAGATAGGCGTCGCACATCATGCGCATCGACATCGCGCAGGTGTGCCAGCCGCTGGCCGACAGGCGACCGAACAGCGAGTCCGCGGCGGCCGCGTCGTCGACATGGAACGGTTGCGGGTCGAACTGCTGCGCGAACGCCACCGTCGCCTCGCGTGTCACCGGCATCGGCCCGAAGTCGCGTGTGTGGCCGACGGGAAAGTCCTCCCAGTAGTAGCGATAGGTCTTGTCGGGCATGGCCGTGGCGGGGTGGGCGGGCTGCCAGCATAGCCGGCCGTCACGAACGGCGTGACAATCGCGCCGACCTCCGACATCCAAGAAAGCCTCGACACGAACATGGGCGCACTGCTGCTGGGTCTGGTGCTGTTTCTCGGCGTGCACTCGGCACGCATCGTCGCCGACGAGCCGCGTGCGCGCTTCATCGCGCGCCGCGGCGAGGGGCCGTGGAAGGGCCTTTACTCGCTGCTCTCGGTACTCGGCCTGGTGCTCATCGTCTGGGGCTACGGCCAGGCCCGCATGGCGCCGAGCGTGCTGTGGGCCTCGCCCGGTTGGACGCGGCACCTGGCCTCGCTGCTCACGCTGGTGAGCTTCGTGCTCGTGACGGCGGCCTACGTGCCGCGCAACGGCATCAAGGCGAGGCTGCACCACCCGATGGTGCTGGGTGTCAAGGTCTGGGCGCTCGCGCACCTGCTCGCCAACAACACGCTGGCCGACGTGCTGCTGTTCGGCAGCTTTCTGGTCTGGGCGGTCTTCAGCTTTCGCGCAGCGCGCCGGCGCGACCGGCTGGCGCAGACCGTCTATCCCCCCGGCAGCCTGCGCGGCACGGTGACGGTAGTGGTGATCGGCGTGCTGGCCTGGGCGGTGTTCGCCGGCTGGGCGCACGCGGTGCTGATCGGCGTGAAGCCGTACTGAGGCGCCGGCGGCGTCGCTGCTGTCAGGCCGTGCGCATCACCGCGATGTGCTCGGTGCCGCTTTCGGGCAGCCACACCTCGCCCGGCCGGCCGAGGATCTGCCGCACGCTGGCCGACTCGCGCGGGTGCGGCCAGCTGTCGAACGACTCGGTGGCGGGATCGAAGCGCACCAGGGCGTTGGCGCCGAAGTCGCTGAGCCAGACCTTGTCCTTGTCGTCGACGTAGACCGCATAGGTGCGCGGGCCGCTGCCCGGCAACCTCCAGGTCTTCCACAGGCCGCCGGCGATACGCGCACGCGGGTCGTGCATCGACACGTGGCCTGAATTCCATTCACTGACCCAGATGCGGCCGCTGCTGTCGCTCCACACCCGACGCGCACCCTGGCCCTTGGTCGGCGGCTCGACGATGCGCGACTCGCCGCTCTTGCGGTCGATCTGCGCGATGAAGCTGCCGGCCAGCGAGCAGTACCAGACGTCGCCGGCCGGCGTGGCGCAGATGCCGTACGGCCCGCGGCCGCGCGGCGCGTCTCTCACCGTCACGACACCGGTCTTGACGGCGACCTTGCCGACCACGCCGCTCTGGCCGGTGAACCACAGGTCGCCGTCGCCGTCGAAGGCGCAGGTGTTCAGATTGGCATACGGCGTGCCGTCGGGCAGCGCGAAGCGCCGCAGACCGCGATCGGGCCAGGACATGCGCACGATCGCGCCCTGGCCGCCGTCGGTGATCCAGGCCGCCCGGTCCGGCCCCTGGATGACGCCATGCGGCGACGACCCCGGGCCGAGCGGGATCAGCTCACTGCGGCCGCTGCGCGGATCGAACCAGCCGAGGTGGCCGCTGCGCTGCGCGGTGAACCACACGCCGCCGTCGGGGGCCGGCGCCACGTCGTGGATGCCGGTGCGCACCGGCGTGTCCAGCGGCCACGACTGCATGGTCGCCGCCGCCCGGGCCGGACCTCCCAGGCCGAGGCCCGACAGCAGCGCCGCAGACCCCAGCACGTCGCGACGCGAAAGTCCCTCCATCGCAGTCTCCTGGCCCGCCAACCCCGGGGACGGGCGAGGGGGATTCTGCGACGCCGCTACGATCCCTGCATGCCGCCGACCGACGTGCCGTCCGACCTGGGCCTGCAATGGGCCGAGCGCCTGCTGCGCTTCGACACCGTCAGCACGCACTCGAACCTGGCGCTGATCGAGTGCATCGCCGACCATCTGCGCACGCTGGGCGTGCAGCCGCGCCTGACCTACGACGACGGCCGGCACAAGGCCAACCTGTTCGCGACGCTGGGCGTGGGCAAGCCCGGCGGCGTCGTGCTGTCCGGCCACACCGACACCGTGCCCTGGGACGGCCAGGCCTGGACCAGCGATCCACTCGTGCCGGTGCGCCGTGACGGTCGGCTGGTGGCGCGCGGCAGCGCCGACATGAAAGGCTTCATCGGCCTGGTCGTGGCGCAGGCGCAGGCCTTCCTCGAGGCCGACCTGCCGCACGCCATCCACCTGGCCTTCAGCTACGACGAGGAGATCGGCTGCTTCGGCGTGCGCCACCTGCTGGCCGACCTGCGCGACGCCGGCATCGCGCCGCACGCGTGCATCGTCGGCGAGCCCACCGGCATGCGGCCGGCCATTGCGCACAAGGGCGTGCACCGCTGGCGCTGCACCGTCAAGGGCCACGCGGCCCATTCGTCGCAGACGCCGTCGTCGGTCAACGCCATCGAGGCGGCGGCCCGGATCGTGGCGCACATCGCCGACCTGGCCGACGAGTTGCGCGAGCGCGAGCCGCGTCAGGCCGGCTTCGACGTGCCGTACTCCACGGCGTCGGTGGGGCTGATGCAGGGTGGCATCGCCGACAACGTGGTGCCCGAGGACTGCCGCTTCCAGTACGAGTTCCGCGACCTGCCCGGCACCGACCTGGCGGCGCTGCAGCGTCGGGTCACCGGGTATGCCGCGTCGCTGGAGCCGGCCATGCACGCGGTGGATCCGGCCACCGGCGTGCGTTTCGACCCGATCTGCTCGATCCCCTCGTTTCGGGCCGACGCCGACGATCCGGCGGTGCGGCTGGCGCAAAGGCTCAGCGGCGACCACGGCACGGCGCTGGTGGCTTTCGGCACCGAGGCCGGCCTGTTCCAGCGCGCCGGCATCCCCACCGTGGTCTGCGGGCCCGGCCACATCGCCCAGGCGCACCAGGCCGACGAGTACGTCAGCTTCGAGCAGCTGGCCCGCTGCGAGGCCTTCCTGCGCGCACTGGCCGGGCGCTGAGTCCGCAGCGCGCTTCGGGGGGCCGACCCCGCATCCGCGGGACCAGCCCCATGCTCGGGGGTTGTCCGGGACCGCGGCGGCGGTCAGCATGCGCGCAGTCCGATCGAGAGCGCCTCCATGAACACGCCCAAGCCCCAGCTGCCCGGTCCCCTGCCTGCATCGCACCCGATGCGGCGCCGCACGGACGACTGGGTGCGCCTGCGCGACGAACTGGCGCAGCTCGCGGCACACCTGGAATACCTCAAGCTGATGCTCCGGCTGGAGCAGCGCAAGTCCTCCTGAGGCGGTTCGACGCGACGGGGTCGGCCGGTCGCACCGGCACAACCCCCGGGGCGGGCCTGGATCCGCGGGCCACGGCCCGCTCGATCCGCGCGCGGCGCCAACGAGGCCCGCATCCGTGCCGCTCAGTGCGATCCCCACAGCTGCTTGAGGCGCAGGTCGCGCCCGCAGCCGGCCCGGTAGTAGTTGTAGCGCACCGGGTTCTTGTGGTAGTAGTCCTGGTGGTACTCCTCGGCCGCGTAGAACGCGCCGGCCCGCTCGATCGCCGTGACGATCGGCTCCTTGAACGGCTTGGTCTTCTCGACCTCGGCGCGCGAGGCCAGCGCCGCCGCGTACTGGGCGTCGTCGGTGGCGAAGATCGCCGGCCGGTAGGGCGAGCCGACGTCGCAGAACTGGCGGTCGGCGGTGGTCGGATCGGTGGTCTTCCAGTAGTGGCCCAGCAAGGCCTTGTAGCTGACCACTGCCGGGTCGTAGACGATGCGCACCGCCTCGGCGTGGCCGGTGGACTTGGACGAGACCTGTTCGTAGCTCGGGTTGGCCACCTTGCCGCCGGTGTAGCCGGAGGTGGTGGAGATCACGCCGCGCACCTTGTCGAAGTCGGCCTCGACGCACCAGAAGCAACCGCCCGCGAAGATGGCCACCTCGGTGCGTGCGGGCGCCGCGGCCGGTTGCGCCTGCACCGTCGCAGCCGGCGCGGCCAGCAGCGCCAGCGCGGCCAGCGTCCCGGCCCCGACCAGCGCCGCCGCGCCGCCGACGCGCAGCGCGGCCTTCATGCCGCCTCCGGATCGAAACGCAGCGCGACGCCGTTGTTGCAGTAGCGCTTGCCGGTCGGGCGCGGCCCGTCGTCGAAGACATGGCCCTGGTGCCCGCCGCAGCGCGCGCAGTGGTACTCCTTGCGCGGCAGTATCAGCTTGAAGTCGCGCCGGGTGCCCACCGCGTCCGGCAGCACGTCGAAGAAACTCGGCCAGCCGGTGCCGCTGTCGAACTTGTGCGCGCTGTCGAACAACGGCAGGAAGCAGGCCGCGCACACGAAGGTTCCCTCGCGTTTCTCCCCGTTCAGCGGGCTGCTGCCCGCCGGCTCGGTGGCCTCGTCGAACAGCACCGCGAAAGCCGGCGCTGGCAGCAGCGCCTTCCACTCCTCGCGCGTCTTGCGCAGGCGCTCGACCGCCTGCGTCGCAACACCCAGCGACCACAGCGCCAGCGCCGCCGTCACCCACCGCACCCCTTGCACAAGATCCCGTCGCTTCACCTGCTCTTCTCCTGCAATGCCATGATGCCCGCCGCCACCGCGACGCGTGCGCATATGCGCGATGCCGTTACTGTGACGCCGGCGCAGCGCTGAAAGTTCCGGACCGGCTGCGTGCACGACTGCCACCCCTCGACCCGGCGGAATGAACCGTTGACGCGAGCGCCCGCCTGAAGCGATCCTGCGCGGCCTCGAACCTGCGACCCGGAGTACCCATCGTGAACCCTGCAACATCGCATTCGCCATTGAGTGGCGTGATCGTCACCGGCGGCGCCTCGGGCATCGGCCTCGCCTCGGCCGAGGCGCTCGCCGCGGTCGGACGGCCGGTCGCGATCTGGGACCTGCGTGCCGCCGACGCCGAGCGCGTGGCGCACGACATCGCATCGCGCTTTGGCGTCACCTGCATCGGCCTCGGTATCGACCTGTGCGGCACGGACGGCATCGATGCGGCGGTCGCCGCCACGCGCACCGCGCTGCACTCGATCGGGGGGCTGGTGCACGCGGCCGGCGTGTCGCTGGCCATCCCGCTCGAAGATCTCGATGTGCCGCAGTGGGACACCGTGCTCAACGTGAACCTGCGCGCGCTGCCCTTCGTGGTGAAGGCGATCCGCGCCGACCTCGCGACCAATGCCGGCTCGGCCGTGGTCGGCATCGCCTCGATCAACGCCACGCTGGGCAACTGGATGAACCCCGCCTACACCGCCTCGAAGGGAGGCATGCTGTCGCTGGTGCGCTCGCTCGCCGACGACCTCGGGCGCGACGGCGTGCGCGTCAACGCCGTCTCCCCGGGCCAGATCCGCACGCCGATGATGCAGCCCGTGCTCGACCATCTCTCGGACGAGGCCTTCACGAAGCGCATCCTGCTCGGGCGCATCGGGGAGCCACGCGAGATCGCCGCGGTGGTGCGCTTCCTGCTCTCGGACGAGGCCAGCTACGTCACGGCGGCGGAAATCGTGGTAGACGGCGGCAACATCTCCTCGCAACGCGTCTGAGCGCGGCACGCAACGCGGTGCCGGCCACGGCGCAACGAGCGCTCGCACGCGCCGCGATCTGCGCATGAACCGGCGCCGGCTTCGTTCCGTCCTGCTCGTTGCGGCCTCCGCGCTGCTGCTGGGCGCGCTGGCGCTGACCCTGTGGCTGCGCCAGCACCCCG
The DNA here is from genome assembly GCA_044222685.1 of Burkholderiaceae bacterium. Classification (GTDB taxonomy): domain Bacteria; phylum Pseudomonadota; class Gammaproteobacteria; order Burkholderiales; family Burkholderiaceae_C; genus JAEUPI01. The sequence continues at coordinate 1,172 of JBGAMU010000014.1, read as the reverse complement.
AAAGCGTCATTACCGCACTCAATGCGCGCCTGCCCCCGGGCATCGCGCTCGGCGAGTTGCGCGGCCTGCGGGTCTCCGCCGTGGGCGGGCGGGTCGAACTGCTCGCGCTGGCGGCGAACGGCACGGCGCTGCGCATCGAGGACGCGCGCTGGTTCTGGCGCATCACCGGCATCTGGCCGCTCGCCGTCGAACCGCAACGGGTCGGCATGCGCGCCCTCGGCGTGCGACTCGCGGCGACGGACAACGTCGCGCTGTTGCCGCGCTTCTGGCTCAGTGACTGGTGGCCGCTGCTTGCCCGCATGAGCGCGGCCAGCGAACAGTTGCGCATCGAGGACAGCGAGGGCACCCGGCTGCTCGACGGACGTATCGAGGCCAGCGACGGCGGCGCGAGCGGCAATGCCACGCTGCGCGTCACCGACTTGCCCGCGCTCGCGCTGCAGTGGCAGCCCCACGCCGACATGCCCCTGGCCTGGCAGGTGGACTGGCGCGGCGAGTCCGTCGCAGGGCCGAACGGCACGCTGCTGCTGCGGGCCACGCCGAGCGGCGCCGACTGGCAGCTCGAGGCACAATTGCCGGCGCTGGAGGCTTACGGGCTACAGTTGCGCGGGTTGACGCTGTCCGCGCAGGGCAGCAGCGACCTGTTCGAGGGCAGCGGCCCGCTCGCCTCAGCCACGCTGCACCTCGGCGGCAAGGCCGATACGCCGCGCGGCGAGGCGAGCGCGCAATGCACCGGCGCGTTGCAGGTGCAGCAGTCGCGGCAATCCACGCTGGACGTCACGGCGTGCGAGGCCGCGCTCGCCGGCGCCACGTTCGCGCTGGCCGCACCGCTCGCCCTCGTGCTCGACGCGGCGTTGACGCCCGAGCGGCTCGACACCGCCGGCGGCACGGTGAAGCTGCGCGGACTGACGCAGGCGCCGTGGACGCTGGAGGACCTGCAGCTGACGCTGCAGGAGGGCACGCTGTGGCAGGCGGCCCCCACCGCGCTCGCCCTGCCCGATGCGGAAATGGCCGCGACGATCGCCCACCGGGCCAGCGACTCGCATGCCACGCTGCACGGACGCCTGACCGGACTGAGCGCCAAAGGCCAGAACCGGGGCGCGAATCTCGACGGCAAGCTCGAACTGCGCCGGGGCGCCCATGTGCTGAAGGCGCTCGACCTCGATTCCCGTTTC
>JBGAMU010000110.1:0-13877 GCA_044222685.1 Burkholderiaceae bacterium | reverse complement strand
GCGCACGCGGCGCGCCGCGGCGGTGGCGTCCACCGCGCGGCGCAGCGCAAGGTCCAGCTGTACCAGCGTGGCGTCGTCGGCGGCGCGCAGGGCGACCCACAGCCGCACCCCGCCGGGTATCACGTTGCGTGAAATTGGAAAGACGTCGACATAACCCACCGTGCCGCGCGCGTGCGGGGCATGCGCGAGCGCGATGCGGTTGACCTCGAGCACGATCTCGCTGGCCGCCAGCAGCGCGTCGTGCCGACGGTCCATCGGTGTCGGTCCGGCATGCGCCTCGCTGCCCTGCACGACGAGGTCGTACCAGCGCTGGCCGAGCGCACCGGTCACCGCACCGATCACGCGGCCATGCGCCTCGAGCACCGGCCCCTGCTCGATGTGCGCCTCGAAGTACGCGCGCGGCGGCGGCCCCGCACGCGCAGGGCCGGCGTAACCGATCGCCTGCAGCGCCTGTGCGACGCTGATGCCCTGCGCGTCGCACTGCGACAGGGCGTGTTCCAGCGTGAACGCGCCGGCGAACACACCCGAGCCCATCATCACCGGCACGAAACGCGAGCCTTCCTCGTTGGTCCACACCGCGACCTCGATCGGGGCCTCGGTGGCGACGCCGGCATCGTCGAGCGTGCGCACCACCTCCAGCGCGGCCAGCACGCCGTAGTTGCCGTCGAACTTGCCGCCGGTGGGTTGTGTGTCGATGTGGCTGCCCGCCATCACCGCAGGCAGCTCGTCGCGCCGACCGGCGCGGCGCGCGAAGATGTTGCCGATCGCGTCGACCCGCACCGCCAGCCCCGCCTCGCGCGCCCAGCCCACGACGAGGTCGCGGCCCTGGCGGTCGAGCTCGGTCAGCGCGAGGCGGCACACGCCGCCCTTGGCGGTGGCGCCGATGCGCGCGAGGTCCATCAGCGACTGCCACAGGCGTGCACCGTCGACGCGCAGCCGCTCGGGGCGCTGGGCTGACGCACGCGTGTGGTCGACGCCGATCGGGCTGTCCATGACCGCACTCTGCCCGCGCGACTCACGCGTGCGATTCGGGAAAACCCAGCCGCACGAAAGCCCCCAGGACCATCCCCCGCGACAGGCTCGCGCCTTGACGCCGACTGACGCGCCCACCATGATCGGCGCCCTTCGGACGAGGCCCGACCCACAACATCGAGGAGACACGGATGAAACTGCATACCATCGCCGCCGTCATGACGCTGGCACTGCTGGCCGCTTGCCAGTCGATGAAGCCGCCGGCGGCCGCGCCTGCGGCCGCCCCCGCGGCCGCCGCACCCGCGCCGGCCTGGCAGCAGGGCCGCACGGCCGACCAGGCCAGCTCGCCGCTGGCACCGATCGCCGGCAAGATGACCGCCACGCCGGCGAGCGACATCCCCGTGGCGAGCTTCAAGCTGCCGCCGGGCTTCAAGGCCGAGGTGTGGGCCACCGGCATGCCCGGTGCGCGCGCGATGGCGCGCGGCAGCGACGGCAAGATCTACATCGGCACACGCGGCATCGGCCGCGTCTACGAGGTCACCGACGGCGGCAGCCAGCGCTCGAGCCGCGTCGTCGTCGACAAGCTGAACCAGCCCGCCGGCGTCGCGTTCAGCAACGGTGCGCTGTACGTGATGGCGATCGACAAGGTGCTGCGCTTCGACGGCATCGAGAAGAACCCGACGGTGGCGCCGGTGGACATGACCGCTGCCTTCAAGCTGCCGAAGGAGCAGCACCACAACTGGAAGTACATCGCCTTCGGGCCCGACGGCAAGCTGTACGTGCCGTTCGGCGCGCCGTGCAACATCTGCGTGCCGGGCGAGGAGTACGCGCAGATCCGCCGCTACAACGCCGATGGCTCCGGCATGGAGGTCATCGCACGCGGCGTGCGCAACACGCAGGGCTTCACCTGGCATCCGGTCACCAAGGAGATGTGGTTCACCGACCATGGCCGCGACTGGATGGGCGACGACACGCCGGAGGACGAACTCAACCGCATGCCGGCCACCGGCGCGTTCTTCGGCTTCCCGTACTGCCACGCCGCCGGCGTGGCCGACAAGGACATCCGCAAGGCGGGGCCGTGCGACGGCGTCACGCTGCCGGTGAAGACGATGGGGCCGCACGCCGCGGTGATGGGCGCGCACTTCTACACCGGCAGCATGTTCCCGGCCGAGTACAGCAACGTGCTGTTCGTCGCCCGCAAGGGGTCGTGGAACCGCACCAAGAAGTTCGGTTACGACGTCGTCACCGTGCGCGCCGGCGCCGACGGCAGCAATGCGCAGATCGTGCCGTTCATGACCGGCTTCCTGAACGAGAGCAACGACAGCTTCTCGGGCCGGCCGACCTACATGCTGCAGATGCCCGACGGCGCGCTGCTCGTCACCGACGAGCAGCTCGGTGCGATCTATCGCATCAGCTATGCCCGGTGAGCGATGGCGGCGCGCGGCGGCGGGCCTGGCAGCGGCCGGGTCGCTGCTGCTCGCGCCGGCTTCGCGCGCCGAGCCCGCTGCCGAGACGCTGGCCTTGTGCGCGGCGTGCCACGGCCTCGGCGGCAACGCGACCGTGCCGCTGACGCCGTCGATCGCCGGCCAGCCGAAGGTGTTCATCGAGAACCAGCTGGTGCTGGTGCGCGAAGGCTTGCGCGACATCCCGGTGATGAAGGACGCGATGGCGCGCCTGAGCGACGAGCAGATCGTGGACCTTGCGCGCTACTTCGCCGCGCAGCCGTTCGTGCCGCGCCCGGTGGCGGTGCAGCCCGAGCGCCAGCGCCTGGGCGCCGAGCTGGCGCGCAAGGCGCTGTGCGGCACCTGCCACCTGAGCACGTTCGTCGGCCAGCAGCAGGTGCCCCGCCTGGCCGGGCAGGACGAGGCCTACCTGATGCAGGCGATGAAGCAGTTCCGCGACCATGCCGGCCCGGGGCGCGACACCATCATGTCGGCGTCGCTGTACGGCCTGCGCGACGCCGACCTGGCCAACCTGGCCCACTACCTGGCCAGCTACCGGCCCGCACCCTGACCGGCGGCCAGCGGCTCAGCCGTCGTACTTGAACGACAGCGACACGCGGGCGCGGTAGGCCGCGACCTTGCCGTTCTCGATCTTCATGTCGAGCTTGCTGATCTCGGCCACGCGCAGATCGCGCAGCGACTTGGCGGCCGTCTCGACCGCGTTCTTCGCGGCGGCCTCCCACGACACCGTGCTGGTGCCGATGATCTCGGTGACGCGGTAGACGCCGGAATCAGCGTTCTTCTTGGCCATGGCTTGCGCTCCTGTGTGGACGCCGGGGCGTGTCGTCTCGTGCAGCCCCGGCGAACCCATGATAGGCCTGCGCACCCTCTTGCGGGTGTGGGTCTTGTTGAACCGCGGCGCGCTCGGGGGCAACCCAGTGTCGTCCTCTTCAGGAGCCGACCATGATGCGCAGGACTTCCGCACCGTTTGCCCGCCACCCGTCGCCGATCCGCCCGATCGGCATGCCGCCGACGACGGCGGCCTCGTTCGGCCGCATCGAGCGCTTCGAGCGTGCGCTCGGTCTGATGCAGGACGGCTGCTGGCAGGACGCTTTCCATGCCCTGAGCGAGCTGGCCGACGAAGGTCACGCCCAGTCGGCCCGGCTGGCGCTGCTGTTCGTGCGCCGGGGCTCGCGCCTGTTCGGCGGCAGCTATGCGACCAGTGCCGCGCAGCGCCAGGCCTGGGCGAAGGCCTGCGACTGAACGGTGCGCGCTACCAGCCGATCGCCTTGGGCAGCCAGGTGGCGATCGCCGGGAAGAAGAACACCAGCACGATGCCGAGGATCTGCATCGCGACGAAGGGCACCACGCCGACATAGATGTGCCGCGTGGTGATCTGCGGCGGCGCCACGCCGCGCAGGAAGAAGAGGGCCCAGCCGAACGGCGGCGTCAGGAAGCTCGTCTGCAGGTTCACGGTGATCAGCATCGCGAGCCACACCGGATCGACCCCCGCGGCGTTGAAGATCGGCAGGAACAGCGGCACCGCGATGTAGCTGATCTCGATCCATTCGATGAAGAATCCGAGCACGAAGATCAGCGCCATCAGGAACCAGATGTCGGCGTTGATGCCGCCCGGCAGGAAGGCGAACAGATCCTCGATCAGCTTCTCGCCCTGCAGGCCGCGAAAGGCGATCGAGAAGACCTGGCTGCACATCAGGATGAACAGCACCATCGCCGAGATGCGCGCGGTGCCGCGCATCACGTCCTGCAGCACCGTCAGCGTGAGCCGGCGCGCCAGCGCGACGACGACGATCGAGCCGAGCGCGCCCATCGATGCCGCTTCGGTGGGCGCCGCGACGCCGCCGATGATCGAGCCCAGCACCGCGAGCACCAGCGCCAGCGGCGGCAGCGCGACCTTGAACACGCGTTTCCACAACTCGGCGCGCGGCAGGGCGTCGCGTTCGGCCTGCGGCACCGGCGGCATCGCGTTCGGCCTCAGCAGCCCGTAGACCACGATGTAGGCGCAGTACAGGCCGGCCAGCATCAGCCCCGGCAGCACGGCGGCGGCGAACAGCGTGCCGACCGACTGCTGCATGATGTCGGACAGCAGGATCAGCACCAGGCTCGGCGGGATGATCTGCCCCAGCGTGCCCGACGCGCAGATCGCGCCACAGCTCACGCCGGGGTCGTAGCCGCGGCGCAGCAGGGTGGGCAGCGTGAGCAGGCCGAGCGTGATGACGGTGGCGCCGACGATGCCGGTGGTGGCGCCCATCAGCACGCCGACGCCGATGATGCCCAGCGCCATGCCGCCGCGCACGCCGCCGGCGAGGTGGCCGATCACGTCGAGCAGATCCTCGGCGAGCCGGCTTTTCTCGAGCATCACGCCCATGAAGACGAACAGCGGGATCGCCAGCCACTGGTAGTTGGCGACGACGCCGTAGATGCGCGCCGGCAGCAGCATGAACAGCGTCTCGCCGAAGCCGAGGTAGCCGAACACGAAGCCGCTGGTGGCCAGCGTGATGCCCACCGGCACGCCGGCCATCAGCAGGGCAAAGAAGGCGATCAGCAATCCGATCGCCAGCCATTCGTTCAGGCTCATCGCGACGCCTCGACGAAACGGCGCCATGCCGCGACGCCCTGGGCGGCCGCCTGCAGTGCGAAGAGGGCGAAGCCGAGCGGAATCAGGCCCTTCAGCAGCCAGCGGTGCGTCAGGCCGCCGGGGTCGGACGATATCTCGCCGATCACGTAGCTCTGCCGCACATAGGGCACGGCATAACGGATCACCAGCAGCGCGAAGACCAGCGCGAGCACGGCGGAGAGGATGTCGACCGCGGCCTGGGCGCGCGGCGTATAGCGGGCGTAGAGCACGTCGACCCGCACGTGCTCGCCCTTGCCGAGCGCGTAGGTCATGCCGGCCAGCACCAGCGGCGCGAGCAGGTGCCATTCGAGCTCCTGCGACCACACCGACCCCATGCTGAAGGCATAACGCAGCAGCACGTTGGCGGCCATCAGCACCACGACGGCCAGCGTGAGCCAGGCCGCAGCGCGGCCGATCCGGTCGACCCAGCGGTCGACCGCGTCGGCGAATCGGTACATGGGCCGCGGCGTCAGATGCCGAGCACCACGTCGTGGTACGGACCTTCGCTGTAGCGGGCCCAGTCGACGTACTTCTTCATGTAGGCCATGTACGACTCGTGCACCTTCTTCGTCATCGCGTCCTTCGCGACCGCCTCGGCCAGCACGGTGGTGGTGGTCTCGCGCAGCTTCTTCACCACGTCTTCCGGCAGCGGCTTGGCGATGACGCCCTGGTTCTTCACCAGGTCTTCCATCGCCTCGGCGTTGGTGCGCTGGCACCAGGCCTCGCTGATCACGTTGCAGGCGGCGGCCGCGTTCTCGACGATGGCCTTCAAGTCGGCCGGCAGCTTGTCCCACGCGGCCTTGTTGACCAGCAGCTCGCTCACGGTGGCGGTCTCGTGCCAGCCGGTGGTGTAGTAGTACTTGGCGGCCTTGTGCAGCCCGAGCTTGCGGTCCTGGAACGGGCCGACGAACTCGGCCGCGTCGATCACGCCGCGCTCCAGCGCGGGGAAGATCTCGCCGCCGGGCAGCAGCTTGACGTCGACGCCGAGCGTCGCGTAGACGCGACCGGCGAGCCCGGGAATGCGCATCTTAAGGCCCTTCAGGTCGGCGACCGACTTGATCTCCTTCTTGAACCAGCCCGTCATCTGCACGCCGGTGTTGCCGCAGGCCATGCCCTTGAGGCCGAACGGCGCATAGACCTCGTCCCACAGCGCCTGGCCGCCGCCGTCGTAGAGCCAGCCGTTGATACCCTGGAAGTTGAGGCCGAACGGCACGGCGGTGAAGTACTGCGCGGCGGCGGTCTTGCCGGTCCAGAAGTAGCTGTTGGCGTGGTTCATCTCCACCGTGCCGGCACGCACCGCGTCGAAGCCCTCGAGCGCAGGGATCAGCTCGCCGGCGCCGAACACCTGGATCTTCAGCCGGCCGGCGGACATCGTCTCGATGCGCTTGGCCAGATCGGTCGCGCTGCCGGGGCCGTCCATGTAGAACGGTGCGCCCTTGCCGTAGGCGCTGGTCATCTTCCAGCTGAAGCTCTGCTGCGCACGAGCGACCAACGGGGCCGCCAGCGCGCCGGCGACGCCGGCCTTGAGCGCGATGCGGCGCCCGCGGATCGCGGGCGTGGAAAAGTCAGCCATGGCTTGCCTCTCGTGGAAGTGGATCGATTCGTCGGGCGCGCGCACCGAGCGCCGTGACGTGCGGCAAGCTCGTTGCAATATTGATGCCGAGCATGAAGGCCCCGTCGGCACCTTGGCGGTGCAGTGCGCGCGCGTGCATGCACCGAAGTAACTCCCTAATGCAAACCCTTGTGTTCGCGCCTCGACGCGCTACCCTCGCCGGCGCACCAGCTTGGGAGCCGCGATGAAATACAACAACGTCTACTGGTCGAAGACGGCGCTCGACCTCGACACCACCACGGCCGACATCCTGGCCATCGGCGACTCCTGGTTCTGGTACCCGTTCCCCGGCGGCTCGCTGATCAACCGCATCGGCGACCTGGTGGCGCGCCAGGACCACAACATCCTGGTCGCCGGCAACAACGGCGCCGAGGCCTACGACTATGTCAAGGGCAAATACAAGCGCCAGGTCGCCGAGCTGCTGCGGCTGTACGGCTCGTCGGCCAGCGCGGTGCTCATCAGCGGCGGCGGCAACGACTTCGCCGGCCTGAACGACCTGCGCCCGATGCTGAAGGCCGACTGCGCCGGCTGCACCAGCGCCGAAGGCTGCTTCGTGCCCGGCGACGACGAAGGCACGATCGAGTGGCTGATGCACCGCATCTACGAGAACCACGCGCTGCTGATCTCGCGCGCGCTGTACGTGATGCCGCCGAGCGGCCGCGTGCTGCTGCACACCTACGACTACGCCATCCCCGACGGCCGCGGCGTCTTCGGCGGTGCCGGCTGGCTGAAGCCCGCGCTCGACGTCGCGCAGGTGCCGGCCGCGCTGCAGGCCGACTGCATCCGCGTCATCGTCGACTATGCGTTCTCGGTGTTCCAGCGCCTGGCCGCCGGCGCGCCCGATCGCATCGTGGTGGTCGACAGCCGCGGCACGCTGAACGCGGACGACTGGGCCAACGAGCTGCATCCGCGCTCGAGCGGCTTTCGCAAGATCGCCGACCAGTGTTGGCAGCCGGTGTTGCAGGGCCTCGGGCTCTGCTGAAGGGAACCAGAGCATGGCCACCCGCAAGTCGTCGAACCGCAAGTCGTCCGTCCGCCAGCCAACCGCGCGCAACCCGGCCGCCCGCAGCGGCAAGGGCAAGGCCGCCGCGCGCGGGCCGGGCAAGAAGTCGGGCACGGCCGAGCAAGCCGTCGTGGTCTACATCCACGGCATCGGCCGCAAGCCGGCGCGCGACGCACTGAAGCTCGAGTGGGACCTGGCCCTCTTCGGCCGCGACCTCGGCGAGCGCAGCCGCATGGCCTACTGGGCCGACCTGCTGCATGGCGACGACGACGCCGCGACCGGCACGATCGGCACCCGCGCCCAGGGCACCGCGATCGACCTCGACGCCGTGCTGCGCCAGGCCGGCGTGCGGCCCGACAACGACGACGCGATGGCCTTCGCCAACGCGATGGCGCGCCGACTGGGCGCCACCGACGCGGCCGGCGGCGGCGTCGGCAAGCGCGTGCTGCCGCTGCCCGCCTGGCTGCGCAAGCCGATCGCGCGTGTGTTCCTCAACGCCTTCGTCGGCGACACCTCGGCCTACTTCTTCAAGCCCGAGATGCGGCGGCGCATCCGCGCGCGGCTGCGCGACGTGCTGCCCACCGACGGCGCGCCGGTGACGATCGTCGCGCACAGCCAGGGCTCGATCGTGGCCTACGAGGTGCTGGCCGCGATGGCGCGCGACGCGGCCGAGGTGATCGAGCTCGTCACCGTCGGCTCGCCGCTCGGCCTGCAGGAGGTGCAGGACTTGCTGGAACCCGCCGGCCTGGAGGTGCCGGCGGTGGTGAAGCAGTGGCACAACTTCGCCGATCCGCTCGATCCGGTGGCGCTCGACAAGGGCCTGGCCAGCGACTTCGATCCGTCGCACTTCATCGTCGACGACGTGATCCGCAACGACCGCACGCGGCAGATCATCGGCTTCAACCCGCACTCGGCGGTCGGTTACCTCGCACATCCGGCGGTGCGCAAGGTCGTGCATGCCGCGCTGCGCATCGACACGATGCAGCGCTTCGTGCTGTCGCGCGACGTCGCCGAGCGCCTGGGCACGCCGCCCGACGAGCGCCACCCGGTGCTGATCGAGGTGCTCGAGCCGGGCTACGGCGCGGTCGACGAGTCGCCCGACGAGACGGCCGCCGTCGAGCAGCGCGAGGCGGTCGAGACGGCCGGCGGCGACGCCGAGTCGGCCAAGACGCTGCTGCTGGCCGAGCGCATCGCGCGCGCCACCTTGCATCTGCGCCGGCTGGTCGCCGACCCGCAGGCCGCGCGCATCGACCCGCTGCGCCGCTTCGTCGCCGCGCACCTCACGCCCGACGAGCTGCGCACGGTGGCGGCGGCGCACCGCGAGCTGCGTGTCTACGCCGTGTGGCGCAGCTCGCGCAAGAGCAAGCTCACCGCGCGCTCGGCCAGCGTGCTGAAGGCCGACGCGGCGCTCGCCAGCTTCGACGCCGGCGGCCGCGGCATCACCTGGGCCGTGCTCGACACCGGCGTGCGGGCCGACCATCCGCACTTCGCCGACGGCGTGATCCGCCAGGTGTGGGACTGCACGCGCCCGGGTCCGGTGGTGCCGCTGGCCAACGCGCGCGACCCCGATGGCCACGGCACCCACGTGGCGGGCATCATCGCCGGCCGCGCGCCGGCGGTCGCGCATCGGCGCGAGCGCGGCATGGCGCCGCTGACCAAGCTGGTGATCTACAAGGTGCTCGACGACAAGGGCTCGGGCGAGGACGCGTGGATCATCAAGGCGCTCGACCACATCGCCGCGCAGAACGAAAACCACAGCGGCGGCCTCGCCATCCACGGCATCAACCTGAGCCTTGGCGGTCCGTTCGACGCCACCGTCTACGGCTGCGGCTTCTCGCCGATCTGCGCCGAGCTGCGCCGCCTGTGGCGCGCCGGCGTGCTGGTGGTGGTGGCCAGCGGCAACGAGGGCCAGCTCGACGTGCAGGTGGCCGACGGCGAGTACCAGCTGAACACCGCGATGTCGATCGGCGACCCGGCCAACCTGGAGGAGTGCATCGCGGTCGGCTCGATCAACGCCGACCAGCCGCACCTGTACGGCGTGTCGTCGTTCTCGTCGCGCGGGCCCACCGCCGACGGCCGCGCCAAACCCGACGTGGTGGCGCCCGGCGAGCGCATCAGCTCGTGCAACTCGCGCTTCCGCAAGGACGGCAGCGAGCTCTACTACGCCGAGAGCGGCACTAGCATGGCGGCGCCGCATGTGTCGGGCCTGCTCGCGGCGTTTCTCTCGGTGCGGCGCGAGTTCCGCGGCCGCCCCGACGAGGTGAAGCGCCTGCTGCTCGACACCTGCACCGACATCGGACGCGACCGCTACCACCAGGGCCGCGGCATCCCCAACCTGATGCAGATGCTGCTCAGCGTGTAGCGACCAGGTCCGGCTGCGCTGCCCGGTTAAGGCGCATCACCGTCCAGTTGTTGCGTCGTGCCGCGCTTTCCAGGCGCGGATCAGGATCGACGACGACCGGACGGCCGACGACGCTGAGCAGCACCAGATCATTGATCGAGTCGCTGTAGAAGCTCGCGCGTTTGAGTGTCTGCTCGGGCAGGCCCTGCTCGGCCAGCCACTGACGCAGGCGCTCGAGTTTGCCCATGCGCATGTTCAGCGTGCCGGTGGTGCGACCGCTGTAGCGATGGCCGTCGAACTCGAGCTCGGTGCAAAGGTAGTGATCCATGCCGAGCTCCTGCGCCGTGCGTTCGCTGACCACCCGGTTGGTGGCCGTCGTCAGCACCAGCGTGTCGCCGGCCGCGCGGTGCTTGTTCAGCAGGGCGCGTGCATCGTCGGAGATGCGTGGGCGCACCTGCGTCACGAGAAACTGCTCGCGCACCGGCTCGAGCTCGGCCGCCGTGCGCCCGGCCAACGTGCCGGCGTAGAAATCACAGTAGTCGCGCGGCGCAATCGTGCCGGTGGCATAGCCGATCGCCACTTCGGCGCTGCGCTCGCGGAAGTGGACGTCGAGCAGGCCGAGCTCGACCAGGAACTCGCACCACAGCACATCGCTGTCGCCGCTGAGCAGCGTGTGGTCGAGGTCGAAGATGGTCAATGACATGGCTGTGATGAAGGGCAGAGGTCGATGTCGCGCGCAGCTCGTTGCATGTTATGCACCTGCGTGCCGGCTTTCGGCCGGTGGCGGCGGGAACAACGTGACAAAGGGCGCCCGAATGACCGCTGTTGGGGATGAATCTGACGATGCGCTGACAATGCGCCGCAACTTCCGCGCCGATGCGATGCACCCGATGGCCTTCACCCTCGCCGACGTGACGGTGCAACAGATGCTGCTGGTGGCAGCGGTGGCCTTCGCCGCGTCGATCCTCGGCGGCCTGGCCGGCTACGGCACCGGCCTCGTGCTGCCGATCGTGCTGGCGCCGGTGATCGGTGTGGCGCAGGTCGTGCCGGTGATGGCGATCGCGATGCTGATCAACAACGCCAGCCGTGTCGCCGCCTACCTGCGCGACGTGCAGTGGGTCCACGTGAAGCGCGTGCTGCTGCTGGCGCTGCCGGCCAATCTGCTCGGCGCCTGGGGCTACACGCTGCTCGACTCGCGCGGCGTCGCGTTGCTGCTCGGCGTGTTCCTGCTCGCCAGCCTGCCGCTGCGCCGGCTGCTGCAGCGCTCGCAGTGGCGGCTCGGCGTGCGCGCCGAAGTTGGCGCCGGCGCCGCCTTCGGCTTCGTCAATGGCGGCATGACCGGCACCGGCGTGATCCTGATCTCGCTGCTGATGGCCAGCGGCGTGCAGGGCGCCGCGCTGATCGGCACCGACGCGGCGATCTCGGTGGTGCTCGAGGTGGCCAAGATCACGCTGTTCGGCGGTTTCGGCCGGCTCGACGCGTCGCTGGTGCTGGCCGGCGTGCTGGTCGGGCTGTGCACGACGCCCGGCGCCTTCGTCGCGCGGCGGCTCATCGCGCGCATCCCGCAGCGGGTGCACGAGTGGGTGATGGAGTGCGTCGTCGTTGCCGGCGCGGCCGGCTTCCTGTGGCGGGCGTGGCGCTGACGGGGTCTTGACGGCAGCGGCAGAATCGGCCCGGGACAAGGCATCGGGAGCGTGGACCATGCGAAGCGTGCTCTGGCACTGGGTCTGGCGATTCGGCCTGCTGTGGTGCGGCGCCACCGGCGCGGTGCTCGCCGCCGGCGACGTGAACCCGGCCGACGCGCGCGCCGCGCGTGCGGTGATCGAGGCGCAGCTCGCGGCCTTCGCCGCCGACGACGCCGAACGTGCGTTCTCGTTCGCCGCCCCCGGCATCCGCGAGTCGTTCGGCACCGCCGAGCGCTTCATGGCGATGGTGCGCAAGGGTTATCCGGTGGTGTACCGGCCGACCTCGGTGCGGTTTCTCGAGCCGGTGGGCGAGGCAGGGTCGTTGTTGCAACGCGTGCGCATGACCGACGACACCGGCGTCGCGTGGATGGTGGTCTACGAGCTGCAGCGCCAGGCCGACCGCAACTGGCGCATCACCGCCTGCGTGGCCGCACGCAGCGAGGGGCTGTCGACCTGAGGGATCAGGCCGGCGCCGGCAGGCTGCGCAGCGTGCGCATCGGCGACGTCCCGATCACGATCGCCTGCACGAAGAAGCCGACGGTCGACAGCAGCAGGCAGGCCGACTCGCCGTAGTGCGCGCCGACCAGGCCGCCGATGGCCGCGCCGATCGGCCGTGCGCCGGTGTTCACGGTGAGGAAGATCGCCGACACCTGGCCGAGCACGGCCTGCGGCGTGATCGTCTGGCGCAGCGTGGTCGAGGCGATGGTCCAGATGATCGGCCCGACGCCGAACAGGAAGAACGACAGCGCCGCCAGCACGCCGCTGGGCCACAGCAGCGTGCACGTCATCACCAGCGAGGCCGCCACCGAGACGATCGGGCCGAGCAGGATCGCGCCGCCGAACGGCAGTGCGCGCATCACGCGCGCGGCGAGCATCGCGCCGGTGACCATGCCGGCGCCGTAGCAGGCGAGCGTGGCGCCGACCGCGCCGGCATCGAGCCCGAGCACGCGCACCGCGTACGGCACGTAGGCCGCCTGCAGCACGAACCACGCGGTGTTCCAGGCCACCGCGCACAGCAGCACCGGCCGCAGCAGCGGGTGCTGCCAGACCAGCGCGGCGCCGTGGCGCAGCTCGTCGAGCACATGGCGCTGCGCTGCACCGCTGCGGGCCGGCTCGTGCAGGCGCAGCAGCAGGCCCACCGCCGCCACCGACAGCACGCTGGCCAGTACGAAGGCCGCGCTCGCGCCGGCCCACGACACCAGCGCACCGGCCAGCGCGGGCCCGGCGGCGAAGGCGGCGCTGCGCGCGAGTTCGAGCCGCGCGTTGGCCGCGCCGAGCGCGGCCGGCCCCACCAGCGCGGGCACCAGCGCCGGTGCGCCGACCGAGAAGCCCACGGTGCCGGCGGCGCCGAGGAAACCGAGCACCGCCAGCAGCGGCAGCGACAGCTGTCCGCTGGCCACCGCGACCAGCAGCGCGAACAGCGACAACGCACGCAGGCCCTCGGCCCACACCATCAGGCGCCGGCGCGACCAGCGGTCGGCCAGCAGGCCGGCGGGAATCGACAGCAGCAGGAACGGCAGCGTCTGCGCGGTGGCCAGCGCGCCGATCTCGCCGGGACCGGCGCCGAGCGCGAGCACCGCCACGATGGGCACCGCCGCCAGGCTGATCTGCTCGGCCGACTGGGCCGCGAGGTTGGCACCGGCCAGGCGATTGAATCCGGCGGGCAGGACGGGTGTGGACATCGGTGGGTGCGGCGTGGGCGCGATGGAGCAAGGCCGCATGGTGCGGCCGGCGGGCGCGCATTGTCTCGCCGTTTGCGGACCTGTCATTGCGGCGCTACGCTGACGGCCCATGGCGCATGCACCGTCGAAGTCCTACACGCTGTACGGCAGCCGCGGCTCCGGGTCGGCCGCGGTCGAGGCCGCGCTGGTGCGCTGCGGCGCCGCCTTTCGGGTGGTGCGCGCGTCGTCGTGGGAGCGCGACTCGGCGATCGACGCGCTGGCCCGCGTGAACCCGCTGCGGCAGATCCCGACCCTGCAGCTGCCCGACGGCAGCGTGCTCACCGAGAGCGCGGCGATTCTGATCCAGCTGGGCCTTCAGTTCCCGCAGGCCGGCCTGCTGCCGCAGGACCCGGCCGCACGCGCGCAGGCGATCCGCGCGCTGGTGTTCATCGCCGCCAACTGCTACTCGGCGATCAGCATCATCGACTACCCGCAGCGCTGGTGCGTGAACGCCGACAGCGAC
>JBGAMU010000013.1:0-69696 GCA_044222685.1 Burkholderiaceae bacterium | reverse complement strand
CATTGCCCTTGTGCGGGATGCGGATGTCCTCCACCACCTCGCCCACCACCAGGCCGTTGCAGCAGACGAAGCGGAACATGCCGGCCAGCATCTGGTACGAGCTGGCGCCGTCGTGGCTGTTGATCAGGATGATCTCGTTCGCCTCGGGCCGGGTCTGCACCTGGCCGGCGTGGCGCATGCGGATCATGTGCTTGGTGAACTCCGCCTTGCCTTCCACGCGGCTGGCGCCCTGGGCGACCATGAAGGGCTCGAAACCCTCCTTGCGCAGGCCGCGCAGCACATCGATGGTGGGGATGTAGGTGTAGCGCTCGGAGCGGCTCGCGTGCTTGCCCTCGGCGAAGATGGACGGCACCGCGGCGCGCATCTGGTCTTCGCTCAGGGGCTGGTCGCCGCGCATCACGCGGGTGTTGCGGGCAAAGCGGGTCGCCAAGGTCGGGGTCGAGTACATGATGGTTTCCTTCGATCGTTGAAGAGAGGTTCGAGGGGTGGGCGCGGCTGGTCGGTGTGTTGAGCGGCTTCACGCCCACCCGGCTCGGTTCAGGCCTCGGCGTGCGCCGGCTGACGCGTGGTGCGGGGCTTGCGGCTGCTGGCGGCCGTTGCGGGCTGCTCGCCGCTGCCGTTGCGGGTGCTCGGTGCGTCGTCGTTGTCGTCGCCACGCGTGCGGCGGGCTTCGCTCTCGGCGCGGCTGTCGAGGTAGTCGATCTCCTCGGCCGTGAATGCCATGCCGTAGACGGTCTCACCGTCCTTCTCGTAGTTGTTGTTGCGCAGGCGCCCGACGATGTTGACGTGCGAGCCCTTGCCCAGGTACTCGGCCGCGTTCTCGGCCTGTTTGCCCCACAGCGTCCACTGGATCGCGGTGGACTCCTCCTCGCGCGTCTCGCCCGAACCGCGCCGCGAGTTGCTGATCGCAGTCAGCACGCCCTTGGCGATCTTGCCTTCGCGGCCGTTGACGAATTCGAGCTTGACGGCCCCGGCCAGATGCGCGTGACGCTGGATGACAGAAACGTTTGCCATGACGGACTCCTTGTCGAGAGCAACCAGCCGGGTCCCGATCCGGGTTCCCTGAAAACTGATCCTCTCGCTCGGACTCCCTCGCTCCCGCCCACGGGCGGGCGGGGGGTGGGCATGGCCCCTTCCCTCACGGCGAAGGGGTTGGGGATGGGTGGTGTGCGTTTGGTCTTTGCGCAGCCGAAGCAGTGAGCTGGTTTCCCGGCCCGCCGCTTGAAGATCCCCCCACAAGTCCCCCTCGCAATTCGACGGGGGCGCCGTGGGGGGAGCGCGGTGGGACGACTGGCGCACGGGCTGCCACCCCCAACGGGCGGCGCAGCGTCGCGGCCGATGTGCCAGCTCGCCTGGCGCAGCGGTTGCAGCGCAGCCGGCCAGACGACCTGAGCTGCGGCGTCTCCGCGGCCGGCGTGACACCAAGGGAGCACAGCGGACGACTGGCGCGACGGACGAGCCGCGGCGATCACATCGCGGCGTTGTTCTTCAGCGGCCCGGCTTCGGGCGTGGCGGTGACCGGGGTGGCGTTCGGGACGTGCGAGCACCGAGCGGAGCACGCGAAGTGACCTGCGAGCCGGCCCGATCGCCAAGCGGGCGTCGGTCATGCGCAGCATGACGGACAAAGAAGCCCGCGATCCCCGGACACGGGAAGGGGCCGCCGCGTGAGGAGCGCCGGCATCGCCGGCCTGACCGTGATGCGTCAGGGATGGAGACCCGTCAGAGGCGAGACGCCGGTACTCCGGTGGTTCGACGCGCAGCGCGACAGCCCGGCCCCGCGCAGCGGGGACACGCCCAGGCCACTAACCTCTCACTACATCATTACCGGCATGACCAGCATCCACTGCCGCGCATCGCAATCCAACGCCTTGGCATGAGGACACCGCGGCCGGAGGCAAGTAGGATGAACTCAAACAACCCGCCGGGACCAAACGTATGGTCAGCGACAACAACGACAACGGCCGATCGGTCGCCATGTACTGGGACTTCGAGAACGTGCACGCCGGCGTGCTCGAAGCCAAGTACGGCGAAGGCGCCTACGTCAAGCAGGACAACCGCTTCAAGCCGCAGGAGCCTATGGTCGACGTGCAAGCCCTCGTCGAACTCGGCGCCTCCTTCGGCCCCGTCGCCATCAACCGCGCCTACGGCAACTGGCAGTACTTCGGCCGGTACCGCGACGCCCTGCTCCAGAACGCGGTCGAACTGATTCAGCTCTTCCCGCCCGGCGCCTCGGCCAAGAACGGCGCCGACATCAAGCTCTGCCTCGACGCCACCGAAGACATCAGCCGCTTTACCCACGTGGGCACCGTCATCATCATCGGCGGAGACAGCGACTACATGCCCGTGGCCCAGAAGATCAAGGCGGCGGGCAGGACGCTGATCGGCATCGGCAACCGCAAGAACACCAACAAGCACTGGGCCAAGAGCTGCCACGAATTCCGCTACTACGACAGCCTCGTAGAGCCAGAGCCGACCACTGAGGTGAAGCCCGCCGAGGCCACGGAGACGACGCCTGCAGCGCCTGCCGACCCGGCCGCCGACGTGCTGCGCCGGGCCGTCCACCTGCTAGCCGAATCGAAGGACGAGCCCTGGGTCAACAAGGCGAGCGTGTGGCCCATGATCAAGCGTCTCGACCCCACCTTCGACCCCAAGGATCACGGCCACGCCAGCTTCGGCGAAATGCTCAAGGCCCTGGACGCGGTCGTCGAGGTGCGCAAGGGCGAAACCGACCACCAGCTTCGCCTGAAGCCGTAGTGAATGAGGCCACGATATCAGCCCCGCTGACACGAGCCCGCGCTCGGCGAACTAAACACAGTCCGCGGCGGCCACGACGAAGTGGTCCAGCACCCGCACGTCCACGCGCACCAGCGTGGTCGTGAGCGTCTGCGTCGGGAACTCATCGGCACGGATCGGCCCCGCTCACGACAGAGGTGGTGCGCGAGAACCACCGCCGCCGCGTTCAGCGGACAGCGAAGACGGCCGCAGGCCGCAAGCGCCCGCCACGCGCGCGCACAGACCTTGACGGCGAGAACGACGTGGTCGTTGCTCACAACGTTCTGTCGAGAAGGCCGATGAAGGTATGGCTTCGTTGACCCTCTTCGGTCGTTCGTTTACCCTCCTTTTGGCCAAGCACTCGTGAGGCGCTTGCCGCAAGTCAAGAGCTGCCTGCACTCAGCGCCGACGGCGATGAGTGCTTCCATTAATTGCCTGAGTTTGTGCTGGCAGCCTCGCGCATGCCGCATGACTGGTCAGGCCGATGAAGAGGAGAAGAAGGGTAATGAACGGAACAGGGGGGTCACGCCAGCGGCGTGTGGCGACGGGCAGTACGGCGGGCGGTCTGCAACTGACGCATTTCGGTGCGGCGGCTTGGCGGATCACCGACGGCAAGACCACTGTCTATGTCGATCCGTACTTCTCAAGACTTCGAACGGTGAAGGTATTCGGCACTTCCTTTCCTCCGCCGTCGAATGATCCACGCCACGTGTACCGTTACGACGAGGTTCCAGTCTCGGATACGGCGACGATCGACAAGCATGTGACGGACGCGAACTTCATCCTGATCTCGCATTCGCATTTCAATCACTGCATGGACATGCCGTACATCGCGAAGAAGACAGGCGCGACTGTGATCGGCACTGAAAGCACGGCCAACTTGGCCCGAGCGTGCGGCGTCCCCGATCGGCAGATCATCCCCGTGCGCGGCGGCGACGACTTCGAGTTCGGGGCCATCTCGGTAAAGGCGATCCCTAGCCTCCACTCATCCCTGGTGATCCCGAGTCCTTACTCGCTCTGGGACAACTGCCGGTACTTCGATGGGCGCGAAGTCCCGCGTGATCTCAAAGGACCGCCGCGTCTCGAAGACTACGTCGAGGGTGGGACGCTTGCCTACATGATCAGGTTTGGTGGGCACCGGATTCTCGTGCTCTGTTCGATGAACTATATTGAGCGTGAAATGGTGGGGCTTGAGCCGACGGTGGCTCTGATCCCGGCCTCGCCATGGCGCCTGCAGGTGCACGACTACACGGGTCGCCTGATACGTGCGATTGGAAAGCCGCCCCTCGTCATTTCCACGCACTGGGATCTGCAGTCTGCGCCATATGGCGCCTCTCAGGAGGTCCAGTTGGAACAGGCGGAAGTCTTCGTGAGCGAGGTGAAGAAGATCTCACCAAAGACAAAAGTGGTGATCCCCCGCCATTTCCAGACCGTGCATGTGTAGCGAGCGCCATTTGCTGGCAGACCTGAATAGCAAACAAAGGGAAACGAAGATGAGCCGAGTCCTCGGATGTTGTGTGGCCGCGCTGGTCGCTGTGGCTGGTTGGAGCACCGCCCCGGTCGCCCTTGCCAGCGACTACCCATCTCGCCCGATCACGCTGGTGGTGCCGTATCCGCCGGGAGGGCCGAACGACGTGATCGCGCGCACTCTGGGTCCGGAGATGTCAAAGGTTCTCGGTCAGCAGATGATCATCGAGAATCGGCCTGGCGCCGGAGGAAATACCGCTACCGGCTACGCGGCCAAGGCCTCAGCCGACGGCTACACCGTGCTGCTCCCGGGCATCCCCTTCGCGGTCAACCCATATATCTTTGCCAAGGTGCCCTACGCGGTCACCGATTTCAGGCCGATCTCGATCGTTGCACAGGGTCCGCTTGTTCTCGTTGCACATCCAAGCCTGGGCCTGAAGTCCGTCGCAGAGCTAATTGCGGCTGCCAAAGCCAAGCCCGGGAGCATTGCGTACGCGAGTGGCGGAATCGGCACCTCGTTGCACCTGGCGGGTGAGTTCTTCAAGCGGAGCACCGGAGTCGATCTTCTGCACATCCCCTACAAGGGAACGGGCGAGTTGATGACGGACTTGCTGGCCGGCCGCACGCCAATTGCTTTCATCAGCCCGCTAGTCGTTCGGCAGCACGTCGAGTCCGGCCGGCTCGTGCCGCTCGGAGTGACTTCGCTCAAACCAATGCGCGGCATGGAGCAGATCCCAGCCATTGCGCAGGCTGGCGTGCCTGGATTCGAGGCGTACGGATGGTACGGCCTGCTTGTCCCGGCGGCGACCCCTAGCGATGTCGTCGAGAAGCTGAGCGCCGCTTCAGCACAGGCGCTCAAGTCGAACGCCGTTCAGGAAAGACTGTTCTCACTCGGCATGGACATCGTCCAGACCAACCCAGCGGAAGCCGACGCGTACATCAAGGCGGAAATGTCTAAGTGGGGAGCGCTGATCAAGGAGGCCAATATTAAGGTCGAGTAGTTCGAGATTGGGTGCCTTCGGATGACTGGGCTTCGAGTACCGGCATCGTGGGCATACGATCCGTTCGGAGCCCGGTTCTGCCTCATTGCGCAGGCCTCGGCTAACACGGGAGCTCGATCTTGGTGCGGCGGGCTTCGCAAGTGCTTCAAGATGCGCGCATTGCGCTCGTCGTGCGTGAACTCGTGAGCATCAGGTCAAGAAGCTGCTGGGAAGGCCGGCCGATCGTGCGCTCGATGTCGGCAGACTCCGACTTCATAGCGCCGAGATGCCTCGCCTCATGCTGATCGTATTGACCCGCCCCCTCTGGCCGTACCACCGTGAAGGTAGAGGAGTCCGCTGACAGCCGGCGGCGACGCGAGGAACACCACCAATTCCGCCAGTTCTTCCTTGCTCACGACACCAAGCGCGGCTCTCTCTCCTGCCTTGGCGAACATCCTTGCCGCTGAAACGATCGGGCATGATCTTGTCGAGGTGGTCGGTGCCGCTCGTCATGGGGGGCGTCACGACATTGGCACGGATGCCGTCGCTTGCCCTCTACCGCGAGCGCGCGCGTGAACCACGATGCCGGCCATCGCAGCCCCGATCAAGCTCTCGACCGGTGCCGGCAGCTTGGCCGCGTCAGACGCATGACCGTGCCGCCTAGAGCTTCGCGCAGGTAGGGCAAGGCTGCGGCGCAGCATAGGATCTGCGCGAACAGGCAGCGCGCGGATGCACGGGTTCTGGCGCAAGGGCTGCCGGTGTGATCTCGACCTGCACGGATCGCTGCGCCTTGTGCTGCATCACGATGGCACGGGTCGCCACTTGGAGTGGCATCAAGCGTGCGATGTGGGGAACGTGGCCTTGCGGCGGCCGATGGTTCGTTCAGACCCGCTTGCGCAGAACACGCACATGCATAGGCCGGGTGAAATGCGCGCCATCGGCCTTCACGTGAAGCGCGAATACGGCTCGCACCTCGGCGAGCTTGGCGTCGTCGATCCGATGGTCTGCAAACGTGGGGCGCATCATGCGCTGCTCGAAGTCGGCGAAGTCCGTGAAGCTCACCGGCATCTCGAAGAACCGCTCGGCAACCGAACTCCAGACATCGGTCGTCAGCGCCGTATCGACGGCCGCCTGTGCAGCGGCCCTGACGATGCCTTCGTCGTTGAAGCGCCGGATCACCTCGTTCAAAGGACCGCCGTAGACCGGCTCGGACACGTACAGGTAACCATGCGGTCGCAGAACGCGGGCCACTTCACCCAATGCCTGCCCGAGCAGCGGCATCGGGACATGGTGCAAGGACTTGAGCATCAATGCCACATCGAAGCTTGCGTCGGGAAACGGCATGGCTTGCGCTCCTGCAGCCACGAACTGCAGACCAGGCTGCGGTGAGGCCAGGTTCTTTGCGTGCTGCCGCTCGTCGACCTCCAGGCCGGTGACTTTGCTGTCGGGGTGGAGCGCCAGCAGCGAGCGGGCGAGCTTCGCCGCACCGCAGCCGAGTTCGATGATGTCCCGTCCGGCGATCGGTATGAGTTCGCCAAGCACGTCGAGTTCGTTGTCCACGAGCGCATCGATGTGTCGGTCAGGGTTCATGGCGGTGCAGAGTCCATTGTCAGGCGAACTGTCAGTGAGTCGCCCGCACCGCAGGCGGCTTTCGAGCGCTGCAGCGTTGAGCACGCCGAAGTGCGTTTCGTTCAATGTGCCCCGCGCATTGTGGAACAGCGTGGTGCGCAGACCTCACGGTCCACCTGGCACGCGGCGCGCAGGAACTCCACGACGCAGTGCGACAGCTCGGCCCCGCTCAGCGGGTAGACGCCCAGGCCCACCAAACTCTTGCTGCATCAGTGCCGGCACGATCAGCACACCCATGGTCGACGTTTCTTCGGTCTTCAGAAGGCGAATCGCAGACTTCCCCCGTCGACAGGAACCGTTACGCCGTTGACATAAGAGGCCAATGCCGACGCCAGGAAAGCGATCACTACCGCGGCCTCAGCGGGGTCACCAAAACGCCCTGCTGGAATATTGCGGTCGATAAAGTCACGCCGCGACGCCTCAGTCGGATGCAGTCGCTCCAGAATTTGAGGCGTCGTGATGCGCCCAGGCGCGACGCAGTTGACCGTTACGCCCTTTGCCGCGTAGAACGCAGCGTTAGCTTTTGACCAGCTTTCGAGTGCCGCCTTTGCAGGGGTTGCCGCGTTCATAAACTTGGCTACGATCGCACCGCTCACATTGATCACCCGCCCCCAGTTGCGTTCGGCCATGCCGGGCAGAAAGGTCTGTGCAAGCTGGCGCGCAGCGACGAAGTTGAGCCGATACGCCTCCTCCCATGTTGATTCATCGTCTGGCCGGCTAAGCGGCCGCGACGCGCCGGCGTTGTTGACCAGGACGTCCACATGCGACACCTGCGCGAGTACCTGGCTCGCCAGGCTCGCGGGACCATCAGCATTCGCGAGGTTGGCCGCGAAGCAAAGCGGTGGCGAAGCGCCGCGATCGCGAATCGCGCGCTCAAGCGCCGCAAGTGACGCAGTCGACCTCGCAGCCGCGAGGATCTGCGCTCCTTCCTCAGCGAGACAGACGGCAGCAGCGTAACCGATGCCGGTGCTCGCGCCAGTAACAAGGCAGGTCTTTCCGGCTAAGCCCAGATTCATGAAACTCCTCCTCTGCGCGCAATCACGCAAAGCGTTGAAGGCCGCCTGAGCTCCTCCGCATTCACTTGGAAATGACGATGGACTCCAACAGACTGAGCGTTCAGCACGCGTGGTCGCGGCATCCACAACGTCGTCTTGCTCATCGCGGCATCTCGTGTCAATTGTTCGGAGGCCATCAGCTACGTTGCGGCCGCATCCGGCAGCGCAGGGTTCGACCGGTCGACTTCGGAAGATGGCCGCGTCTCAGCAAAGGCCCGTATACCGTTGCAGCGCGCGCTCAACTGCTCCAGTCGAGGATAGGCTCCCGAGGGCAGCAGCAAGGGATTGACGAGCTGTGTGAAGTCGAACATTGCGACACTCGTGATGTCCGCCTGTGTCAGCGATTCTTCGCGCCCCGTATCGGCTTCGGCCTGGTGGGCTTCGAGCCATGCCAACCCCCCACGCGCCTGCTCTTCGTTGTGCACAACCCAGGGCACATGAATCTTCTGCGGCGGATGCATTGTCTGTTCGTAAAGTGCGGCAACCACCTTGTCGAGCACACCCATCGCGGCGGCCACTTGACGCAGCACCCGATGACGTTGCGGCTCTTGCGCCGGCACCAGAGCGCGCCGGGCACCCACCAGCTGATCGAGATAGTCAAGAATCGCGGTGCTATCGAACAGCGTCTCCCCGTCGTCGAGCACGAGGGCCGGCACACGCCCGAGGCCGGCACACGCCCGACCGGATTGGCGCGGCGCACCTCTGTCAAATGCGTCCATGCGGTATGCGGCAGATGCTCGTAGTCGAAGCCAAGCAGGCGCAGGCTGACCGCGACACGGCGCGAGAACGGCGACCGATAGCGGCCGATCAGGATCACCGCGGCACTCCGAGCCGGATCATTGAGTCACCCTTGTCGCGGTCAAGGCGACGGCGATCGGGGCAGACAGCGTCGGCAAGAGCTCGCCGAGCGGTTCGGCCATCTCGTAGACGCTGCGCACGGCGAGATCGGGCCCATAGGTCAGCCTCTCGCGCTCGGCGCGGCGACGCAACCGCTCTTCGTGCACCGCAAGCACGTCCTTCGGGATCGGCATCGCGCCGGGGTCGAGGATGCGCAGATAGCCATCACAGTCGCGGGCTGGCAGAACAGCGCTCTTGCAGTGCCGGTTCGGTGACCACGGCACGTCGAGCACGCCAGCCGCGAACGCACGGACTGTGCCGACCGCAGCGTCGCCGTCGCCCATCTCCAGCGCCTTGTCAACTAGCGCACGCACCTCGGCGCGAATCAGAGCCTTCTCGGCCTCGTACGCCGGCAAACCGTCGAGCCGGATGTCGCGCGCCAGATAGATCGCCATCCGTGTCGTGCGCAGGCCGTCGGCGTTGGCCTGCGGCGTCGGCACGCCGAAGGCCTCGTGCACGCTCTTCGTCGTGACGCTGGTGGCCCCAGCGATCGCGGCGAGCGTGCCGCCGTACGCAATCAGTGCAGCGGACTGCGCTTCGTCCTGCGGCCAAGCGCCCATCCAGTGCAGCAGGGTTACCGGTGTGAAGACGTCGCGGTACCCCTTGCGCGCCAGGTACTCCTGGCACATTTCGGCACAGACGGCTACCGCTGCGGCGTCCTGCACCAAGTGCATCGTCTCGCCCATTTCGAGCCCATAGTTGCGCACGCCCTGCGCGGCGGCGAGAAGGCAGTCGAGCACGCAGGTCGCGATCGCAATCGACGGCGGGATGTTGGTGCCGGTCAGGAAGCCGGGCTGCCGCCGGTGCAGGTCGACGCCGTGCTCGCGATACATGGCGGCAAGTCGATCGAGGTACTGGTAATTCCGGATCCCATCTTCGATCGAAAGCTCCTTGATGTAGGACGTCGTGTAGGCGATTCCCGATCCGAGGTAGCCGGTGTAGCCACCGGCGAAGGCGATCTCACCCGTCAGCCGCGGCATCGTGGTGCCAGTCAGCATGATCGCAGGCTTGTCGACCGCCTCGATCAGCTCGCGCGCCTTCTCGACGCCGTAGTTGACCATGGGATAGCCGTTGAGCATTGAGCGGCCAAGTCGCTCGGACTCCTCGATCCCCTTTTGTGCCAGATCCCACTTCTCGTTGCGCGTGTAGCTGTCGGTTGTGGTCGGCACGATGTCGGCCAAACCTTCGCGGTCGAGCGTTACCATCAAAGCGCGCTGCATCTCGAACGTCCCGAAGCCGCCGCGCGGCTGCGTCAGGCACCGCCGTTCAGCAGCGGCGCGACGCATCACCGGGCCAAGCTGCTTGTGCGCCGGCAGCGCGCGGTGCAGTTCCAGCGAACGCTCGAAGTCGACGCCTGCGCCTGTCGCCCAGCGCGACAGGTTGGCGTAACGCATCGCTGCGAAGTCGTCATCGGGGATGCGCGCTTCGGAAAGAAGTGCGCGCGAGGGCGCCTCGCGAGCGTTCATGATTGCACCTCGTGTTGCAGCGGCGCCAGATGCGCGAGCGCGAGCTCGAGCGCGGCCTGCGGCTCGACCGCTGCAAGCAGGCCGCAGGCATATAGGATGTAGTGGCTATCGAGAAGCAGTCGCGGACGGCGCGGCCGCAGAGAGGTGGGCTGGTCCGCCGACGCGAGCGCGCGACCGAGCAGGGCCGCAGGATCACGCGCATGCACCAACACGCCGCCGGTCCCGATCACCGTGCGCAATTCCGAGAGGTCCTTGCCATACTGCACGGTAGCAGGGCCGTTGGCAGTGAACACTGTCTGCAGGTGGCCGCAATGCCGCGTCACCGCCAGCCCGATCGCGGCGCCGGCCAGCGCCTCGTCGAGCGCGACCTCGTCGGCGTGCTGAGGCAGGCGCTCGACCTCGCGTGACACCTGTTCGATCATCTGCGTGGCCCGCTCCGGCGCGACACCGGCCGCAGCGGCGATCACGTCCAGTCCGGCCGCCTCGACGATAGTTGCCGCGTTGTGGCGCATGCCGAGATCGCCCTCAACGGTCCGCTTGACGCGCGGCTCGGGCAGCCCTAGCGGCAGCACGCCGGCCACGGACGGTGCGCCTTCAGCGACCGAGTGAACGTCGGTCGTCGCCCCGCCGGGGTCGACCACCATCAGCGGTCCGAGCCCCGCGGAGTCACGATGGCCATCGGCGACGAGACGTGCTCCCTCCATCACTGCCGCCGGCGTCGGCATCAGCACCTGGTCGAACTCCGCGTGTGCACGGTCAATGCCCTTTGCGTGGACGATGCGGTCAATGAAGATGCGCCGGATCACCTCGCGCGCCGGCTCGATGTCGAGCAGGTTGAACTCAGGCATCACGTTGCCGCAAACATAAACTTGTCGACCGTCCAGCACCACCAGCGCGTCATCGACGGCATCGCGGTTGCCGGCCAACACGATCGGACACGCCAAGGGGCTGGCCGCCAGCGCACCGGCGTTGTGCAGGATCACGTCGCGGTTGCCGCCGTCGGTGCCGCCGGCCAGCAGCAGGATGTCAGGCGCGAGCGAGGTGATGCGTGCAATATCGGCATGACCGAGACGGTAGGCAAAGGTGCCGACCAGCTTGGCGCCAGCGCCGAGCGCCGCACGGCGTGCCGCCTCGGCGGTCAACTCCTGCACCAGCCCGACTGTCACCATGCGCAGGCCGCCGGCCGCGCTGCTCGAGGCGAGCCGGTAGCGAAAACGCGGCAGTCCGCCAACCCGCGTGCCGAGGTCGGCCAGCGCCGCCTTCATGCCGATCATGACGTCGGTCGTCACCGTCGACGGCCCCTGCCCAGCGCCGAGCACACGACGTGTGCCTAGGTCAACTGCGCGCAGCTTGGTGTAGGTGCTGCCGAAGTCGATCAGCAAGGCTGCGTTCGACATCGGTAGTCAGGCTCGGCCGCCATGACCGCGCGCATCCTCGAGAGCGCGCGCGGCAAAGTCCGCTGCCAGCCACTCGAGCACCGTCTCGACGCGCGTGCCGGGAGGTGCGGCGCGATCGAAGCCCATCTCGCGATAACGCCGCTCGACCTCCGGCCATGGCGTTTTGCCTACCACCAGGTTGCCGCCGACGTACAGGAGAATGCCGTCGAGCCCGGCTTCGATACACACGTCGCGGAAACCGCGGCAATCGAGTTCGCCCTGGCCGTACAGCGACGACACCAAGATCGCGTCTGCTGCGGTCTCGACCGCCGCCTTGACGAAGTCGCCGGCCGGTGTCAGCGCGCCGAGGGACACGACCTTGTAGCCAACGCGCTCGAGCGCCATCGTCAGGATGCGATTGCCCACGATGTGAGTATCCGAGCCGATGACGCCGGTCACGAGCACGCGCTGCCGTTGATCTGGGGTTGGCATCGGGCGGGATTCCTTGTCACACGCGGCCAGGCGCCGCGACGAGTTGGTCGACACAAACCGAAGCAAGCGCCTCGGCATCGAGTGTCGGACGTGCTTGCGCCGATAGCTGCATAGCACCCCGCTCGAACGTGGGGCCGCCGAGCATCAGCAGCGTGCGCGCCTTCAGGTGGCCGTTCATCTCGCCGGCGTTGTCGATCAGCCGCGCGGCGATGCAAGCCTCCATCCAGCAGCCGACGTCGCAGGCGACGCCGTTGCCGAGCACCGCCTTCATACCGAGGGCGCGGATGCGCTCGAGCGCCGCGGCCAGGGCGTCCAGCGTAACCAGCTTCATCAGCTTAAGCTTGATGTAGCTTGCCGCCCCGAGCTGCGCCGCTCGCTCGATGTCGGGAAGGCCGTAGATCGACTCGTCGAGCATCATCGGCACGCCGGCGGCACGCACGACGGCCATGTGCGAATCCCAGTCGCCGGCGGCACACGGCTGCTCGAACAGCTCAATGCCAGCGGGATCGAGCGCGCGCGCGAACGCGACCCCCTGTTCAGCACTGAAGGCTTGGTTGGCGTCGAGCCGAATCGCCGCGCGGCCGGCCAGCACCTGCTGCACCGCCTTGACCATGCCGATGTCGTGCTGTAGGTCGAAGCCGACCTTCACCTTGATCGTCCGGTAGCCGGCGGCGAGCAGCTGCTCGCACTCCATGTCGATCGCCGGCCGGTCCTTGGCATTCAGCAGACCGACGAGCGGCACTTGCGCGTCGGCGTTCAGCTGCAGCAGAGGGCTGCCGCGCAGCATCTCCAATGCGGTGCCGAACGCCGTTGCGGTGAACGGCAGCGCGGCACCCATCTCGGCGATTCGCGTGCGCAGAGCCGCCTCGTGGCGCGGGCACTCGACGACCAGGCCACGCGTCGCCGCCCAACAGTCGGCGATTGTCTCGTCCGTGTAGCCGGTGAGAATCGTCGCCTCGCCAAAGCCGCTTCGACCGTCGGAGTCGGTCAGTTCGACGATCACGGTGTCGTAAGTTTCGACGGTGCCGAACACCAGTCGATACGGCACCTTCAGCGGCACGCGCAGCCGGTAAGCGTTGATCCGGTCAAGGCTCGTCATTTCGGGTCCTCGTTGCGTAACAGCGCCGACTGCACGCACGCCCTTAGCCCGGCGCGCGAGCCAGGAACTCCGTAGCCGTCGAGGACGTGCGAATCGACGCGACTACCTGGTCCGCCCGGTCTGACCCAGCGCGACACCAGGCCCGGCGCGGGCCTGAAGTCGTGCGCCGGGTCCTCGGCGTTGATCCGGCATTCGATCGCATGACCGCGATGTTCAACGTCGCGCTGCGCGAAGCCGATTCCCTCGCCGGCGGCGATTCGCAGCTGCGCTGCGACGAGGTCGACACCGGTCACCATCTCCGTCACAGGATGCTCGACCTGGATGCGCGTATTCATTTCCATAAAGTAGTACTCGCCAGCTTGCGGGTCGACGATGAACTCGATGGTGCCCGCGCTTTCGTAGCCGACGCGCTGTGCAAGGCGCGCCGCGGCCTCGCACATCTGCTGACGCAGTGCGGCGTCGAGCCCGGCGCCAGGACTCTCCTCGATCAGCTTCTGGTTGCGCCGCTGCGTCGAGCAGTCGCGCTCGCCGAGGTGTAGCGCCGTATCCCCGTCGCCGAGCACCTGGACTTCGACATGGCGCACACGCGTTAGGAACCGCTCGACGTAGAGTGAACCGTCGCCAAACGCGGCCAGTGCCTCCTTGTGCGCCTGCGCGAAAGCCGCTTGCAACGAGCCGGGTTGATCGACCCGGCGCATGCCGCGACCGCCGCCACCGGCGCTCGCCTTCAGGATCACCGGATAGCCGATACGCTCTGCCACTGCGGCCGCCTCGCTCCAGTCAGCTAGTTTGCCGGGGGAGCCAGGGGTGGTCTTGAGCCCTGCCTCAGCAGCTGCAACGCGCGCGGCAGCCTTGTCGCCCATCAGGCGGATCACCTCTGGGCTCGGACCAACCCAGCGAAGACCCGCACCTTGGCACATCGCCGCGAACTCGGCGTTCTCGGACAGGAAGCCGTAGCCGGGGTGCACCGCGTCGGCCTTAAAGGCGGTGGCCGCCTCTATCAGCACCGACTTGTTCAGGTAGCTGTCGGCCGAGCGCGGCCCACCGACGCAGACCGCGAAATCGGCCAGCTGAACCGGAAGTGAATCGCGGTCAGCCTCCGAATACACCTGCACCGTCTGCAGTCCGAGGTCGCGACAGCTGCGGTTGACGCGAACGGCGATCTCGCCGCGGTTGGCGATCAGCACGCGGCGCAGCGGTCGGGTCATCACGGCACTTTACGTCGCGCGGTCGTACGCGCCAAGTGGGGTTTCGCCAGAGCGCTAACGCGCCGCCGTCTCGCTGTGGACACGCTCAGTCGTCGCATCGACGCACCTGCAGTTTGAAATCAACGACCTGAACGCCAGCCTCGCCGAGGATCACTGGGTTGAGATCGAGCGACTCGATCGCCGGTTCCGCGAGCGACAGCCGCGACACATGTGCGACCAGCCGTGCCAGCGCCGCGATGTCGCGCCGCGGCTGGCCGCGCGCGCCGTCAAGCAGCGGGAAGAACCGAGCGCGCCGGATCAGGCGCTCGGCGTCGGCGTACTCGCACGGCGCGAGCCGCATGACGGTCTCGCGGAAGACCTCGACGTAGATGCCGCCGAGCCCAACAACGACGACTGGCCCGAACACCGGGTCGCGCTGCATGCCGACGATCAGCTCAAGCCCGCCAGTGACCATCGGCTGCAGCAGCACGCCCTCGCGCGCTGGTACCGGCAGCGCGAGCAGTCGCGCCACGGCCCCGCGCATCGTGTCGTCGGAGTCAATGTCCAGCACCACGCCTCCGACGTCGCTCTTGTGCAGGAGGCCGCGCGCCAGCAGCTTAGCGGCGATCGGATAGCCGAGGTCGCGCACCGCGGCGAGCGCCTGCTGTTCGTCAGCCACTGTCGCGCTTTGTACCATCTCGACGTCGTGGTGGCGCAGCAACGCTACCTGCGCGGCGTAGGAAGACAGGTCGCGGGTGCTCGGCGCCTCGGCTGCCGCAGACCGTGTCGACGGCGCGGCGAGCAGCTCGTCGCGCCGGGCCTGCCAGCGCAGCCGCGCCGCCACCGCCTTTACGCAACGCACAGGGTCGCCGAATACCGGCACACCGGCAGCGTCAAGCGCGGTCGCCGCTTCCGGCTGGGCCGCGATCCAAGCCACCGCGACGAACGCGCCGTCGACATCGACCAGCGTCGCCAGTCGCTCAGCCAGCGCCGCACCCTGACGCCAAATGAGGTTGACGCACAGCATCACCGCGTCGTATTCGCCGCTTTGCGCGACGTCGCGCACGCACTGCGCCATCAGCGCGGGATCGAAGATGACGTTGGCGGTCATGTCGATGGGGTTGCCAAGCGCTGCGTACGCCGGAAGGCGAGCGGCCAACACCTGAGCCAGCGCGGGCGTCGGCGCCGGCACTTCGAGCCCCTCAGCGACGCAGGTGTCGGCCATCAACACGCCGGCGCCGCCTGAGTGGCTGAGCACAGCGACGCGGCCGAGCGCCCCGGGACGTGCGAGCGCCGGCCGATAGCAGCCGAACACCCTCAGCGCATCGATCAGGTCCTCGATGCCCTGCACGCGCTGCACCGCGAGCTGCTCGAACGCGGCGCTGTAGACCGCGTCCGA
Source organism: Burkholderiaceae bacterium (assembly GCA_044222685.1). Taxonomy (GTDB): domain Bacteria; phylum Pseudomonadota; class Gammaproteobacteria; order Burkholderiales; family Burkholderiaceae_C; genus JAEUPI01. The sequence continues at coordinate 53,877 of JBGAMU010000013.1, read as the reverse complement.
ACCGGCCAACGCACCGGTGTGCGACTGCACCGCCCGGCCTCCGGCTTCGCTGGCACCGACCTTGATCAGCACCACCGGCTTGCCGGCACGCGCGGCGCTCTCAGCGGCAGCTCGAAAGCGCTCTCCGTCGCGGATGCTCTCGACGTATCCGGCGATTGTGTCTATGGCCGGATCAGCCGCGAAGAAGGCGCAAAAGTCGCTGAACTCGAGATCTCCTTCGTTGCCCGTACTGAGAAAGTACCCCACTCCCATACCGCGCCGGTGCGCCAAGGCGGTGATCGCGGTGCCAACTGCACCGCTCTGACTGACGAAGCCGATCGGCCCCGGCTGCAGTGCCGCCTGATCGAACACCTGGCTGATGGACGGAAAGATGCGCTCGAACAGGTTCGCGCAGCCGACCGAGTTGGGCCCGATGAAGCGTATGCCCTTGGCCGCCGCGCGCTCGCGCAGCCGCGCTTGGAGCAGCGCGCCAGCTTCGCCACTCTCGGCGAAGCCTGACGACAGGATCAGCGACGACTTCACCTGGTCCGGCCGGCATTCGTCGATTATCGACAACACACGGTCGGCCGCAACCGCGATGACCAGTAGGTCAACCGTGGCATCGATCTCGGCGATCGAGCGCCAACAGCGGATGCCGGCGATCTGCGCTTCTTTCGGATGGACCGGATAGATCGTGCCCCGGTAGCCATGCTTGACCAGGAACGCAAGGGGCAGAGAACCGAGTTTGCCCGGATCGGACGACGCACCAACAATCGCGATGCTGGCAGGATGCAGCAGAGCGCGCACCGAGACGCTCACGTCATCGCCTGAGTTCGACAGAGCCACTTGATCTCGCTGTAACGCTGTGCTGCCAGCGGCGCCCACAGTCACCGCCAGCAGCTGATTATTGGGGTTGGACCCCGGAAGAGACAGCGAGTATTTTTTCAGCCGGTCAAAACTTTTGTTTGAGCTCCATCGAGAGCGGACGGCAGCGACCGGTCGCGAGGCCAAGAAATGCTTGAGCTTGCATGAACTGAAACTCGCTTCGGGACGGCCGCCAGAACCTCAATAATGATCCGCAACGACTACGGCGTTACGCCACCCGCAGCCAAGGCCGCCTCGTGACGATGACGACGCGGCGGCACCGACTGGAGGACTTGCCCGGTGGAACTTGCCGCGTTGATGATTGCACTGCTGCTGATGATCATCGTCGGCGCGCCGATCGGCGTCACGATGGCGGTGCTGCCGGCTGTTTACATCCTGCTGACCGATGAGCTGCCCCTCGCCACCGTGCCCTACCAGATGTACGAGGCGATCGCGAGCGCGCCGTTGATCGCGATCCCGTTCTTTCTGCTGACCGGCGCCTTGATGAACAGCGGGCATATCACCGAGCGGCTGCTGTTGCTGAGCCGCGAGTTGGTTGGCCGTGTTCGCGGCGGCATGGCGCAGACGACGGTGCTGGTCAGCATGCTATTCGCCGGCATGAGCGGTTCGGCGGTGGCCGACACGGCGGCAGTGGGCGGCGTGCTGATTCCGGCGATGAAGAAGGAGGGCTATCACGGCCCCTTCGCCGCGGCGCTGTGCGCGGTGGCTGGCACGATCGGCGGCATCATCCCGCCGAGCATCGTGATGATCCTTCTCGCCAGCGCGATGGGCCTGTCCACTGGCGCGTTGTTCATGGCCGGTGTGCTGCCCGGGCTGGCGGTCGGGCTGCTGCTCATGGCCGTGTCATACGTCATTTCAGTGCGGCGCGGCTACCCACGCTACGCTGTGCCGTTCCGCTTCGCGGTGCTGGGCCGCGCATTCGTCGACGCGCTGCCGCCTCTGCTGATTCCGCTGGTGATCATCTTGGGCATCGTGTTCGGCGTGTTCACAGCCACCGAGGCCGGCGCGATCACGGTGCTGGTGGCTGCGCTGATCAGCGTCGTCGTTTACCACAGCCTGACGCTTCGCGACGTCTCGAAGACGTTCATGCACACCGTCAAAGTCACATCGTCGGTGTTCTTCATCTTGGCCGCGTCGGGCCCGTTCTCGTGGCTGCTCAACCGCATCGGGGCGCTGAAGGGCCTGGAGAGTTGGTTTATGCAGTTCACCGGGTCGCCGGTGATGTTTACGTTGATGCTGGTGGGCTTCATCCTGGTGGTCGGCACGGTGATCGAGACAATTCCAGCGATCGTCGTGCTGGCACCCACGTTGATCAAGGTCAGCGTCGCGGCGGGATTCCACGAGATCCAGGCAGCGCTGGTGCTGGTAGTGGGCTTCATCATGGGAGCGGTGACACCGCCGGTGGGGATCGTCTACTTCACGGCCGCCTTCATCGCCGAGGAGAGTCTCGAGAAGGTCGGCTGGGCGCTAATCCCGTTCATGGCGGTCGAAATCGCCGTGATGTTCCTGATCCTGCTCGTACCGGGCCTGACGCTGTGGCTGCCCAAGGCGGTGGGGTTTCTATGAACGCAACCGCGCCGCTGGCCGAGCGGCTGTGGATCGAGTGCGCGGCCGACCGCGCAGCGGCGGCGATCCGCGTGCTCTGCGGCGCGCTGCTTGGCCTGATGGTGCTTTTCACCGTCTATACGGTGGTGATGCGCTATGTGTTCCAGAACCCGCCGTTCTGGGGAGACACCGTTTCGATGTTCTGCAACATTTGGGTCACGATGCTGGCCTACAGCCTGGCGGTGCGCGACCGCGAGGACATCGCGCTGCGCATGATCCACAGTCTGCTTCCACCGCGCGCGAGTTTCCTGCTCGACATGCTGTGGACGCTGATGGTGTTCGTGTTCGGGCTCTACCTCGCCTGGTTTGGTTGGGTCGCTGCACAGGATGTCCCTGGCATGTTTTGGGAACTCGGCGGGCTCAAGAAGACATACCCAATGATGATCATGCCGATCGCTGGCGTGCTCGTCGCGGCGGCGGCGGCGGGGCTGCTGCTGAACGACGTGCTGGTGCTCGCCGGGAGGCGGCAGGCCAGCGTCGCCACCGGCGGCCAGGAGATCATCTGACGGGGCGCCGATCGACCATGAGCTGCGCAGGTCCGGACCCGACGCTTCAGCGGACCAGGAACCCCGCGTCGACCGGTATGTTCTGTCCAGTGATGCCTTCCGACACGTTGGAGGCGAGAAACAGCACCATGCGCGCAATCTCGTCGGGCATGATCAGCCGGCGCAGCGGAATCGTCTCGGTGACGCGGCGCCGGATCTCGTCGGTGATCAGTGGGCCTGTCATTGCTGTTCCCTCGACGACGCCGGGCGAGATCGCATTGACGTTGATGCCATACGGCCCGAGTTCGCGCGCGAGGCCTTGCGTCAGCGCGACGACGCCGGCCTTGCTGGTGCCGTAGAGCACGTTGCCGAACTGGCCACCGCCCTTGGCCGCCGAGATCGAGGCAATGTTGACGATCTTCCCGTGGCGCGCCGCCACCATCGCTGGCACCGCCGCCTTGCAGACGTAGTACACGCCGGAAAGATTGACCCGGCACACCTGATCCCAGTCGGCGATCGTCGCGTCGAGCACCGAGCCGGTCTTGAGAATGCCGGCGCAGTTGACCAGGATGTCCAGCCGCCCGTCGGCGGCAACGATCGCCTCGGCCACGCGCTGCGCGGCGTCGGCGTCCCCGACGTCGAGCGCATGCATGTGAAAGTCGCGCTGCGCCGCGTTGCCAACCGGCTTAGCGGCCGCGTTCACGTCTGCCGCATGCACGATGCAGCCTTCGTCGAGCAAAGCCAAAGCGATCGCGCGGCCGAGCCCGCTTGCCGCGCCGGTCACCCAGGCGACGCGGCCACGCAGCATCAAGTCCATCGTTCGCTCTCCCGATTGCGCGCACTTAGCGCATGAACTGCCTGACGAAATCTGCCCCAAGCCCAACCGCGTCGAAGTGTCGCCGGCACATATCGATACGAGTGAAGACGTCCTCGTGGCCCGTGGCACGGCCGTCGTCGTCAACGTAGACGACGACTCCCGACACGTTGTGGTAGAAGGTCGTCATGCCCTCGTCGCCGTCCACGACCAGTGTGTGCGTCTCGCCAGGCGGCTCGAAAACGTAGGTACCGGCACTGGCTACCCAGTCGTGCTCGAGGTAGCGCCATGAGCCTTCAAGCACCAGGGCGTGCACCTGCCCCGGATGGCGATGACGGCTATAGATGCCGGCTCGCTTCATGCGCAGCAGGATCGTCCAGCCGCCGCGCACCGTGTCGAGCATCAGCGGACGAAACCAAACGCGGTCCTTGCCCGGCTCAGGCACCCATAGGCGATCGTCATGCGGCACTGCCGGCACGGAGATATCGGAAATGATGCCCCAAGGTTCGATCACGGCCATGTTTCGGTTCTCTTCACTGCGGCGAGGTATCACAACCTCAGGCGTCGCCCGCAGCGACTTCGCTGGCGAAGGCCTGCTGGCGCATCCACGCCTTGACCTCTGACGCCAAAGCAGCCATCTCCGGGTGCGCCGGCTCGCGCGGACGCTCGACGCCGACGGTCTTGATCTGCTGCACGCGCCCCGGCCGTGCGGTCATTACCGCGATGCGGTCCGACAGCTTGAGCGCCTCGTCGATACCGTGAGTGACGAAGATCACCGTCTTCGGCTCGCGCTGCCAAATCTTCAGCAACTCGTCCTGCATGTATTCGCGCGTCTGCACATCGAGCGATGCGAACGGCTCATCCATCAGTAGGATCGTCGGAATGACCGCCAGCGCGCGGGCGATGCTGACGCGCTGGCGCATGCCTCCCGACAGCTCGCGCGGATAACGCCGCTCGAAACCGCGCAGGCCCACTAGCGCAATGTAGTGCTCCGCGCGCTCCTTCTGCTCCGCCTCGGGTAACCGTTTGCGCTTCAGCCCGTAGCGCACGTTCTGCTCGACCGTGTACCACGGGAACAACGCGTACTCCTGAAACACCACCGCGCGATCGGCGCCGGGTGCCTCTATCAAACGCTCGCCAATGCGGAGCTCCCCGCGCGTGGGCCGCTCGAATCCGCCAATCAGGTTCAGCAGCGTCGTCTTGCCGCAGCCGCTCGGGCCGACGATCGAGAAGAACTCGTTGCGCTCGACGGTGAAGGTCACGTCGTGCAGCGCCAGGAGCGGCTCGCCGCGCACCGAGTGGTGCACCTTGCTTACGTGGCTCACGACCAACTGCGCCATCGTCACTGTCCCCGGTGCCACGGCATCACGAACTCCGCCAGACGCCGCATTACGAAGTCGAGCAGCAGTCCGAGCGCGCCGATCAGAACCATGCCGAGCAGGATGTGGTCGCTGCGAAACAGCGTGCGGGCGTTGTTGATCATGAAGCCGAGTCCGCTCGGCGCGGCGACCAGCTCGCCAGCCACGAGCGCCATCCAGCCGATGCCCAGGCCGACGCGTACGCCGGTGAATACATTCGGCAGGGCTGCCGGCAGCACGACTGTGCCGAACAGCGCGACCGGCCGCGCGCCCAGGCTCATGCCGGCGCGCACGAGGTAACTGTCGACATCGCGCGCGCCAGCCAGAGAGTTCAGCACGATCGGGAAGAACGCCGCGAGAAAGATGATGTAGACGATTTGCGTGTCGCCGATGCCGAACCACAGGATCGACAGTGGAATCCACGCCAGCGGCGGGATCGGCCGCACGAATTCCAGCAACGGGTCAACCGCGCGTCGAAAGCGCGGGAGCCAACCCATCGCGAGCCCGAGCGGTATGCCGATTGCGGAGGCAGTGCCCACCGCTATCAGCACCCGCTTGAGACTGTCGACGATGTGCGTCACGAGCACACCGCGCTGGCCAAGCTCGACCGCGGCGGAGAACACGGCGGTCGGCGGTGGCAGCATCACGTCGAGCTGCGGGTTGACGCGCTGACCGAGTACGCTGATCAGCTGCCAGACGACGATCGCTGCTGCCAGCAGCCAGAAATGCAGCGCCTGGTCGAGCCAACGACGCCAGCGCGGCGGCGGCGGCGGAACCATCGATGCTGCAATGCGCGCCGCCTCTGCGGCGCTCATCCCACCGGAGCCGGGCAGTTCCGACGCCGCGGCCGGCGATGATGCTTCGCTTGACACCTCGTTGGCGGGCACAGCGGTGGCAAGCAACGACGGTGGCAGATGCATCAGGTGCTGTACGTCTTGCCCATGAAGGTCCACGGCTTCGTCAGCTCGCCAGCCTCGGGAAATGGTACCGGTCCCTTGAGGATCTCAGCGCCGTACGGCTTGTACGGGAGGTTGCCCACGCCGCCGAAATCGCGAGGCAAGATCGGTGGCCTCTCGGGCACTTTCCAGCCGAGTTTGCCGAATGTGTTCGCCATGTAGCTCGTCTTGCGCACGCCCTGCCAGTCAGCGCCAGTGACCTTGTTCTTGGACGCTCCCGTGGAGAACGCCCACTCGCTGATGCGCGCTTCCTCCTTCGGCCACAGACCGTTGACATCGTCAAACGGGTAGTACGCGGTCGGCTTCGGCCAGAGCAGGTAGCGCTCGGACATCCGCATGATCAAGTCCTTGTTCAGTCGCCCGTAGGCCGGGTGCTCCATCAGCTGAGCGACCGCCTTGTCAGGGTGCGCCTTGGCCCATAGCACCGCCTCGATGAACGCGTCGGTCATCAGCTGAGCGACGTCGGGCGCGTTCTCCTCGATTTCGAGCCGCGTGTAGTAGTAGCCGCTGTAGATGTAGTACGGGTTCAGCGGTTCGAGCAGCCGGGTGGTCTTCAGCACCTCGGTCGAGTACGAGACGTGCGGCTCCCAGATGGTGTAGACGTCCAGGCCCTTAGGCCCAGTGGCGAGGTCGCCGGGCGGAGTGCTGCGCAAAGTAAAGTCTTGGTTTTCCTTCAGCCCGAGGTACGCCGCCGCCGCGATGAAGCCGAAGTGATTCGTCGAGCCGGTGGTGGTCCCAACGACCGCCGGGCGCTTGAGCACTTTCTGGTCCTTCAGATCGGCCAGGCTCTTCAAAGGCGAATCGAGCGGCACGGTCGCCGCGTGGGTGATGCCCGGCGAATGAACGGCCAGGGCGCGCGTGGGTACCTTGTTCGACAACAGCGCTAGCACACCAAGCGCGCCGGTGTTGGCAAGCTGGATGCGGCCCGGGATAAACGCTTCGTTCGAGAAGCCCGCAGCGACGAAGGTCTGCCACTTGGTTTCGATGCCGCGCTTTTCAAGCAGCTTCTCGTTTTGCAGGATGCTGCCGATCAGCTCCTCGCCTGACCAGACAACGATCCAGCCCGCGTTGATCGGCCACCAGCCCTTGCTCTGCAGCCAAGCCTTCGAATTGGCCGAGACCTGGTCGTATGGAGTCGGCCAGCCCCAATCGGTGAAGCGCTGGCCCTGGGCGTTCACGTACGGTGCGGCGACCACAGTGGCGCCGCTGGCTGCTGCGGTACCGAGAAAGCGGCGGCGCGTGAACTGCACCTTGGCTGGTGGTTTGCCATTGTCGCGCGGATCGAATGCTTGCATAGTCGTCTCCTTGCTGTCCTACGGGCTAAGTAGCGGGCCGTGCTCTTCGTGTGAGCCTGCGGCGAATCGCCGGAAAGGCACCCTCTCGGTGGTGGCCTCAGCGTCGTCTCATGATGACCCCAATCGCCTGCACAGGGTGCGGGTGAAACCCCGATCGAACCAGTCGTTGCGCGCAAGCCGTGCGAACCAGTGAGTAGCGCGCGAGCGCATACGGTGGTCGGAGTCAAGAGCCGCACGATCGGCGAATTGGTGCAGCGCGAAGAACTGACAGCCGTCCGTCACCCGCTGCTCGACAAAGCGGCAGCCGTCCCAGATAGGGCACTCGAGCAGCATTGGCAGGTGCTCGACGCGGTACCAGGCGAGAAACTCATCGCGCCATTCGCCCGGCGTCCATAGGCCGACCGCGAACAGCCAGTCGCCCGCATCCTTGCCGTACCGCCCGCCTGCAAACAGTAGCTGCAACTCGCGCACCGCAGCTGCACCTGGGGGAGCAACTCCCCCAGAAGAAAGCACGATCAGCCCGCTAGCGTCGTCGCGGCGATAGACCTCGCTGCCGGCTGGGCACGCGGCGGCCGTCGCGCGTGCGGCAGCGTCGTCGAGACCGGGATAGTCCCAGAGCTCCATCGCAGATCTACAGTGCGCCGGCCGTCTCGAGCTTCTTGATCAGCTCGTCCTGGCCTTGCTCCTTCAGCACACGGCGGGCGAGCGCCGGATCGTAGGTGCCCTTCACCGCCACCCACGCCGGCGGCGCGCCGCCGTACCACTGCTGCATCTCGGCGGACGTCGGCTTGTAGATCTTCACCTTGCCTTCGAGCACCTTCATCTGCCGCGCTGTCCATTCGGCGTCGACCTTGAAGCTGCTGGCGCGGATCTCGGCGCCGATTTTGTCGATCGCTTGGCGCGCCCAGTCGGGCAGTGCGTCGTAGCGCTTCTTGGTCATGAACAGGATGTGCGTATTCCAGCCGCCACCGGTCTGCGTGATGAATTTCGACACCTCGTAGAACTTCTGGCCGGCGACGTACGCGTCAGGGATGTACATGCCATCGACAACGCCGCTTTGCAACCCGTCGTAGAGCTGCGCCCAGTCGTACGGCACCGCCGTGCCGCCCCAGGTCTTCACGAGGTTCAGCTCGACTGGCGACTTGGTGACACGAAACTTAATGCCCTTCGTGTCGGCCGGCACGCGGATCTCGCGCTTGGAGTTGTCCAGATTGCGAAAACCGTAGGACGGAATGATCGCGATGAACTTCAAACCCAGCTCAGCCTCCGCACGTTTGTTCAGTTCATCGCCGAGCCAGCCGTTGATCAGCTTCTCAGCGGCCGCATCATCCTTGAATATGTACGGCAGGTTCAGGATGTCGACCGTCGGGCCAAATGCTCCGATGTTGCCACCGCTAACCGAGCCGATGTCGATCTGGCCGAGCTTGGCCTGCTCGACGCACTTGTGCTCCGAGCAAAGGGAGCCGGCGCCCTGCAGGTTCGTCACGACGCGGCCGCCGGTGTACTCGACCAGCTTCGCGTTGAGGTGGTCGAACCAGTAGGTGGTGGGAATCGTCGGCGGGTTGCCGTGCCCCATCGTCAAGCGCAGCTTGTCTTGCGCCTGCGCGCCGCCCGCAGCGCCGAGCATCGCCGCCAGCGTGGCGAGCGTACTGATCACAAATCGATGGATCATATTCATCTTGCGTCTCCTTCCGTGCTTCCAACATGACCCGCCACGCTGTGGTTGGCGGTGCGGGGGGAATTTGTGCAGTTCATCGTGCGAGTTCGATCCTCAAGTCCTCCCGAAACTCGCCGCGGCCGCGCAGCGCGAGATGGCCGATGCGGCCGTCGCGGACCACCTGGGCCAGCAGTTCGCGCAGCGGGCTCCAGGCGTGGTAGTGCTTCGTGTCGTCTGAGGCGTCGCGCGCGGCGAACATCGGCCGCACAATCTCGTCGTCGTAGAACACTGCGTTCAGCAGATCCTCGTCACTGCCGAACGGGCCGCGCATGCGGCGCACGCGCTCGAGCGCCGGCTCTACGAGGTCGCCGCAGCGACCATCGACGAGGCGATCACCCGGGCGCACGGCGCGCTCCAGCAATTGCGGCGCGATTGGAGCCGGCGGCTTGCCGTAGTAACCGAGACAGTACTTGCGCAACTCGTCAGGCACCGTGCGGTAGCGCTCGCCCTGCATCACATTGAGCACCGCCTGCGTCACCATGAACTGTGCAGTCGGGCTCACCACCGGCGCATACCCCATGTCCTTGCGCACCTGCGCGGTTTCTTCAAGGATCTCGTCGAGCCGGTGCTCGATGCCGTTCTCACGTAGCTGATTGCGCAGATTGGAAATCATGCCGCCCGGCATCTGGTGCTCGAGCACCCGCTCGTCGAACGGAAGTGGCTCGCCTCGCGGCTTGTTCTCGCGCCAGCAAAGGTAGCGGAAGTAGCCCCCAACCTCTTCAAGTCGCGCACGGTCGAGCCCGGTCGTGTAGCCGCGCTCGACGAGTCGGTCGTGAATCCAGTCCGACGGCGGGTGCGACGCGCCGTGCGCGAGCGGGCCGATCGCGGTGTGCAACTTGTCGGCGCCCGCCTCGGCCGCCGCGAGCAACGCATCGGGCGCGCGGCCGGTCATGCAGTGGGTGTGCACGTGGATCGGCACCGCCCCGATCGCCGCGCGCAGCGCCGGCACGATCGTGCCGATGCGCTCGGCCGATAGCATGCCGCTTGGATCCTTCAAATTGATCTGGTGGGCGCCGATACGGACGAACTGCGCCGCCTTCTCTGCGTAGTAGGCGTCGGTGTGCACCGGGCTCCACGAGAAGACCAGCGTCCCCCAGACCGTCAGGCCAACCTGTCTCGCCTTGGCGACCACCACCTCGACATTGGCGAGGTCGTTGAACTGGTCGTAGACGGCTACGTTATCGATGCCATTCGCGGCGAGCCGCTCGATCGCCAATTCGACAACGTCGTTCGGAAAGACCTCAAACGTCCACAGGCTCTGACCGCGCACGATCGCGTTGAGCGGCGTGCGCTTGATCAATTTGCGTACGTGGCGGATGCGCTGCCACGGGTCTTCCTTGAGAAAGCGCACCGCGACGTCCCACACGGCGCCGCCGATCAGGTCGATCGAATCGAAGCCGACCTCGTCCATCCGCGATGCCACCGGCAGCATCATCGCGTTGGTCATTCGCGTCGACCACAGGCACTGGTGGCCATCGCGCAGCGTTTCATCGATGATCGGAATGTGGCGGCCCATTGCTTGTCTTCCTTCGTGCGCGCTACAGGCGGCGCATCCGCCAGCGCACGAAACCTTGGTCGAACCAGTCATTGCGCTTGAGCCGATGCCACCACGGTGTATCGATCGAGCGGTTGCGCGCATCGGATGTGAGCGCTTGCGGCTCGAGGTAGTGCAGTGCCGCGAAGGTGTAGCAGGACGCGCCAAGCGCACGGAAGAACTCGAATCCGTACCAGGTCGGCTCCTCGAGCAGCATCGGCATATGCTCGGCCTGGAACCAGGCGTCAAACTCGTAGAGAAACTCCAGTGGCACCGGATACTTCAGTGCGAAGACCATCGAGCCCTTGTGCAACGTGCCGCCATGGCCGATGCGCACGCCGGTCCAGCGCGTAACCACATTGCCGGCGCGCGTAGTGTCGACGTGGTCTGCCAGTGCCGCGTCGCCACGCAGCAGGTGCACGCTACCGCCATGTCCTTCCGGCGCGTACCAATCGGCGCCGGGCGCTTGCGAACGGACGGCGTGTTCAACGATGCTGAGATAGCTCATCCCTGGCACCCCTCTCGCGGGTGGTTCTTCGCAACGCCAGCGCCGAGCGCTGGCGTGATGACCATCGACGCCTCGTCGGCGTGGCCGCGCATGACCGCTATGGCGCTCATGCGCACGCTCCGCTCGCGTCGTGCGCCGCGGCGCGCAACGCCTTCTTGTCGACCTTGCCGTTGGCTGTTTTCGGCAGTTCGGCGACGAACTCGATGCGCCGCGGCTTCTTGTAGCCGGCAAGCTCGCGCGCGCAATGCTCGCGCAGCGCACCCTCATCGATCGCCACGCCCTGCCGCGCAACGACGTAGGCAAGAACCGTCTCGCCCCAAGTATCGTCGGGAGCGCCGACCACCGCGCAGTCGGCTACCGCGGGATGGCGGAAGAGCACGTCTTCGACCTCGCGTGGATAGACGTTGTACCCGCCGGAGATGAGCATTTCCTTCTTTCGGTCGACGATGTGCACGAAGCCGTCGGCGTCCTCGCGCGCGAGGTCGCCCGTGTGCACCCAGCCTTCGACCAGGGTCTGCGCGGTTGCCTCGGCATCGCGCCAGTATCCGGCCATCACGTGCGGCCCGGCGATCACGACCTCGCCGACCTCGCCCGCCGGCACCTCGCGGCCGTCGCCGCCGACCAACTTGAGATACACACCGACCGCAACGCGCCCTGCGGCGCCGACGCCCGCGCGCTGTCCGCTACGAGGATCGGGCAGGTGGTCGCGGCGAGCGAGCACAAGATCGGGATGCGGCGCCTCGGTTAAGCCGTAGATCTGCACGAAGATCGGGCCGAACGCCGCCAGTGAGCGTTGCAACACCGGCTCGGGCATCGGCGCGCCACCGTAGACGATCGTGCGCAGGCTCGACAGGTCAAACCGCGCACGCTGCGGCGCATCAGCCAGCATGGCGACCATCGTCGGCACCATCCAGCTTACGGTGACGCGATGCTCCTGCACCAAGCGGAAGAACGACTCGGGCTCGAATTTCGTCGTCAGCACGTTGCACGCGCCTTGCGCGAAGAACGGCAGCACCTTAGTGCCGCTGCCGTGCGCCAGCGAGGCCACGTGCAACATCACGTCGTCGGCCCCGACGAACGCCTCGTTCGCATAGCAATTGAATACATTGGCCCAGCGTGCCGCAACAGTCGTCAGGGCGCCCTTCGGCCGCCCTGTGGTGCCGGAGGTGTAGGCGATCATGTAGCCGTCGTCGTTGGCGGTGTCGACCGCGAACGCCGCAGGCGAGCCCTGGGCGAGCGCGTCGTCGAAACGCGTCGTCTCGTCGTCGTTCGACGCGTCGGCGCCGACCTGAAGCACGCAGCGCAGCGTTGTCAGCCGCCGGCGCAGTTCGAGCGCGACCGCCACGTGCGCCGGTCCGGCGACCAGCACCGCGGCGCCACTGTGCTTCACGATGAATTCGATCTCGGGCGGAGCGTATCGTGGATTGACCGGCACCCGCACCAGGCCGGCCTTGATCAACGCGAAGTCGGTGACGATGAATTCGGGCACGTTTGGCAGCAGCACTGCCACGCGCTCACCTTTGGCGAGACCGAGCACCTGGGTAAGGTACGATGCCAGCCGATTCGATTCAGCGTCAACCTCAGCGAAGCAAAGCGTCTTGTCTCCACCAATCAACGCGACGCGCGATGCGTGCTGACGAGCCGCCCGATGGATCATCTCGGCAAGAGCGTTCATGGCGTCTCTGTTGAGCCGGTGGACGCGTCAGGCGTCGCGACCCAGTATCACGGTAGCGTTGCCGGCAACGACTCCGCCGAAGCCGTGCACCAAGGCTCGCCGTGCACCGCTCACCTGGCGCGCTCCGCATTCCCCGCGCAGTTGCCGCACCGCCTCCACCAGCAAAAAGATGCCGAACATGCCAGGGTGGCAATAGCGCAGCCCGCCGCCCGTGGTGTTGACCGGTAGCTTCGACCCCGGCCCGATTCCGGCGTCGACGACGCGCCCGCCCTCACCCTTGGCGCAGAAACCGAGATCCTCGAGGCCGAGGATGACCTTGATCGTGAAGGCGTCGTAGATCTGGGCCACGTCAATGTCGCGCGGCCCTAGGCCAGCCATCTCATAGGCTGCGCGACTCGATTCGACCGCGGCGGTGCTGGTGAAGCTGCGCAGATGACTGACGTAGCAGTGGCTGTGGCTCTCGCCGGTCCCGAGTACCGTAACCGGCGGCCGAGCGAGCCCGCGCGCGCGCTCCCGGCTCGTGATCACGATCGCGCCGCCACCGTTGGTGACCAGGCAGATATCAAGCTTGCGAAGCGGATCGCTGATCAGAGGCGAGGCGAGCACCTCATCAACCGTCAGCAATTCGCGCTTCAATGCGTCCGGGTTCAGCGACGCCCACTGACTTGCGCTGACCGCCACGCGTGCGAGCTGCTCGCGCGAGGTGCCGAACTCGTGCATGTGCCGCTGCATCAGCATCGCGTAGCCCGAGATCGGAAACAGCGCGCCGTAGGGTTTCTCGCTCGGAAGAATGTCGGCGCCGGTGACGAGCTTGCCGGCATCGCTGCGCTGCGTGCTCGCGTACGCGATCACTGCGACCTCGCACGCTCCGCTGGCGATCGCGCGCAGTGCGTGGCCCACGTGCGCGACCACCGACGCGCCGCCGATATTGGTCGAGTCGGTCACCTTCGGCTGGATGCCGAGCTGGTCGGCCAGCGTCGCGGAAGGCATCCAGAAATAGGGCGTCACCGCAAACACGCCGTCCACGTCGCGCAGGCCGAGGCCCGCGTCGGCGAGCGCGCAGTGCACCGCCTCGGCCATCATCTCCGCAACACTCAAGGTCGTATCCCAACCAATACCGGCCGTGGCTGCGCCGACGATCGCCGCCTCGCCCGACAGCCGCGACGCGCTCGCTGGCGTCCCTGGCGCGCTAGGAGCCGGTTGCAGGGGTCGGAAGTCGGTCGCGGGCCGCTGCCGTTGGGCTGATCTCGCGGTCGCCTCGTCGATGACGGAGAAGACCGGAATCGCAAGACCGTCACCGGCCGGCTCGAACTGCACCCGAACGCCTGCGCCCACGCGCAGTTGATCGAGCGGCGTCGCGACGATCTCGGTCATCAGTCGCACGCCTTCGTCGAGCTCGACCATCGCCACCGCGTAGGGCACGCGTGTCTTGAAGTACGGGTCGGTCGACTGTCGCACGACGGTAAAGGTGTGGATGCTGCCGAATCCGGCCGCGTCGATCCAGCTGACCTTGGCAGAGCCGCAGTGCGGGCAGCGCGGCCGCGGGTGCCAGAAGGCGCGTGCACAAATGTCGCAGCGCGGAAGTCGCAACTTGCCCAGCGCCGCCGCTCGCCAGAACTCGGCACCGGCGTTGCGCAGCTCGGGCAGCGGGCGGCGCGGGGCCTGGTCGCTCATGTCGGTCTGGCCTAGTGCGCGACGCTCAATTCGGCGCCGGCGAAACGCAGTCGCAGGTTCCGCAGCTCGGGCTTGCCTTGCAGATAACCGACCAGCTCCTGGATCGGCGACGTGCGTCCGCGCAGCGGCGCGGCGCGGGCGGCCTTCACCGGCGCCAGCAGCTCGGCGCTGTAGAAGGCAGCCATCAGGATGTCTTCGTCGGTGGCGTGGGGCCCGAGCTCGCGCCGCAGCCGGGGTACCCATGGCTCGACGTGCGCGCCCGAGCGCTGGGCCGCCAGCACGCCCGGCTCGGTTTGCGCGCGCTCTAGGAACTCGCCCGACGGTGGCGCTGCAAGACGACCGTAGTACCCCATCGCGTACTTGCGAACCTCGTCGGGAATCGTCTTGTACCGCTCACCACCAATCACGTTGATCACGGCTTGCGTGACGACGTACTGCGCGAACGGGCTGACGAGGATCGGATAGCCGAGATCCTCGCGCACGCGGCCCACCTCCTCGAGAATCTGTGGCAGCCGATGCTCCATGCCCATCGTCGCCAGCTGCGACTTCAGGTTCGAGATCATCCCGCCTGGAACCTGGTGCGAGTACAGCGCCGGATCGAATGGCACGACACGACCGCGCGGCTTACTCTCGCGCAGGCACAGCCAGTCGAAGTAGCCGCTGATCTCGCCCACCGCAGCCAAGTCGAGCGAGGTCGAAACGCCGAGCTCCCCCGCGTAGGCCACAATCTCTTGCACAGAGGGCAACGACGCGCCGTTGGCGAGCGGCTCGACCGCGGTGTGCACGCGGTCGAAGCCGCAGCGGATCGCCTCGCGGTAGACCTGTGGCGCCAGCCCCGACTGACAGTGCGAATGGAGCTCGACCTTGGCCGCTCCAGCGGCCGCCGCGACCGCCGGAAACAACGTGCGCGCCCGCTCCGGCGTTAGCAGACCGGTCGGATCCTTGATACCAACGCGACCAGCGCCGAGCGCCAGCAGCTCGCCGATACGTTCGACGTAGTAGGCGTCGGTGTGCACCGGACTGACTGTGTAGACCACGACTGCGGTCACGCCCATGCCGGCGTCGAGTGCCGACGAGATCACCACCTCGAGGTTTCGCGTGTCGTTGATCGCGTCGTAGACCGTGACGTTGGACATGCCGTTGCGCGCGAGCACCTGCGCGTTCAGCGCGACGATGTCGTCGGGAAAGAGCTCGAACGTGTACAGGCTTTGTCCGCGCAGAAAGGTGTCGCACGGCGTTGCGAGCCGGCTGCATAACATCTGAACGCGGCGCCACGGATCCTCGTGCAGGTAGCGCACGCAGACATCGAAAACCGCGCCGCCAAGCACGTTGACGAGGTCGTAACCGGCACGATCGATCGTCGAAACAATCGGCGCCATCATCGCGGTGGTCATCCGCGTCGCCCACAGACACTGATGACCGTCGCGCAGCGTGACATCGATGAAGCCGAGGCGATCAGCCATGCCTCGTCAGACCGTAGAGTCAATGATGATCAGCTGCTGGCCCATTTGGACAGCCTCGGCGTCGGCGACCAGCACCTGCGTCACCCGGCCGCGACGACCAGCGGCAATTGAGTTCATCAGCTTCATCACTTCGATGATGCAGACAGTGGTGTCCGGCTCGACGCGGTCGCCGACCTCGACGAACGGCCGCGCACCCGGCTCAGGGCTGCGATAGAACGTGCCGACCATGGGTGCTGCGATCACCACGGCGCCGGCCGGCACATCGACCTTCCTGGGCGCCGTGACCGGCACTGCGGCGGCCGGAGCCTGCGGCTGCGCCGCCGCGACCGGTGCCGCCGCGGCAGCGGCTTTGGCGACCACCGGCGCGCCCATCGTCGACGGCGCCGCACCGTCGCGCGACTTGCTCAGGTTGAGCTCGATGTCGCCGACCTTCAGATGGAACTCGGAAAAGGCTTCCGCGGACTTGATCAGCTCGACGATCTGCAACAGGTCGTCATACGTGAGGATCTCTTTGCTCACTCGCCTGGTCTCCTGCGGCCGATCGGTGCCTGCTTACGGGCCCAGCAAGTGGCCCTGAACCGATTATGGGGTTGCGATTCGCAAGCAGAAAGCGAGTATTTATTGTCGCCGCCTCAATGAAATCTTTAGTCGCGGAGCGCCGCGCGGGCGCAGGCCAGGCGGCGAACGTGCGCAGCGTCAGCCGACCGGCTGTAGCCCAAGGATGGCCCGCGACTCGGCCGGCGTGGCCGGACGACGGCCGTAGCGCGAGCAGGCATCGACGATCTTCTTCACAAGTTCGGCATTGCTCGCCGCAAGCCGAGTGGCGTCGAAGCGCGTGTTGTCTTCAAGGCCGGTGCGACAGTGGCCGCCGTGCGCTAGACACAGTTCGTTGACCTCCCACTGGTGTCGAGCAATACCGGCGGCAACCCATGTCGCGCCTGGCAGCACCTCGGTCAGTTCCGAGCGCAGGAAGTGGAAGACGGACGGCCGCATGGGCATCGCGTTCGGAATGCCCATGACGAACTGAACGTGCGGCCGCTCCGGGATCAGTCCCTTCTTTGCTAGCGTCGCGGCGTTGTAGAGCATCGCCAAGTCGAACACCTCGATCTCAGGCTTGATGCCGTTCTGCTGCATGGTGCGCGCCAGGCCTTCGACGAAGTCGGGGGGGTTCTCGTAAATCTGCGTTGGAAAGTTGACCGAACCAGTGGCGAGCGACGCCATGTCGGGTTTCAGGTGCAGCATCGCCCCGCGCGCAGCCTGATCTCGGCCGCGACCGCCAGTCGAGAACTGCACGATCATCCCCGGGCAATGCTTGCGGACGCCCTCCATTACCTGTGCGAACAGCATGGGGTCGGACGACGGCGACTCGTCCGGGGCGCGCACGTGCACATGCACGAGCGACGCACCGGCATCGAACGCCTCATGGGTAGACTCGATCTGCTCACTCGGCGTGACCGGCACTGCCGGGTTGTCCTTCTTGCGCGGCAGCGCACCGGTGATGGCGACGGTAATGATGACGGGCGTGGTCATGGTGCACTCCTGTGGATGAGTCTGTCCCGCCTCTTCGCGGCGGCCTTGGGCGCGGCCTCAATTGTCGGCGAGCGGCATGTGTGCAATCCTCGGGCGCCGCGTCGACCGTGGCATCGCTGACACGGACCTGCCGAGCTTCCGGCGTACAACCCAACGGGAACCATCTTTGAACCCAATCCTCCGCAATGCGACGAGCACCGAACCGTTCGGCCTGATCGACGTCACCCTGCGAGACGCCCACCAGTGCCTGTGGGCGACACGGATGACTACCGCGATGATGACGCCCATTCTCTCTGGCATAGACCGCGTCGGCTATGCGATCGTCAATGTCCTTGGCGGTGCGGTATTTGACGTCTGCGTGCGCTTCCTGCACGAGAATCCCTACCGGCGCGTCGCGTTGTTGTGCGAACGGCTGGGTACGCCCTGCGACGCCCTGACTCGGGGTCAAAGCCTGTACACGTTCGAACTGTTCCCCGACGACGTCGTCACTCTCAACGCGCAGCTTTTGGCGCGACTCGGAGTGCGCGTGCTGACGGTGTATGACGCCCTGAACGACAACCGCAACGTCGAATCGTCGATCCACGCCGCACACGCCGTCGGCATGCAGGTCAACGGCATGATCACCTACACGCTGAGTCCTGTGCACACCGATGCGTACTACGCCGATCGCGCGCGCGAGCTGCGCGCGCTGGGCTGCGACTATCTGGCAATCAAGGATCCGACCGGCCTGCTGACCCCCGAGCGCGCAGCTACGCTGTTCCCGACGATCGTCGCTGCGGCAGGGACAACGCCGCTGCAGCTGCACTCGCACTGCCAGTCGGGGCTGGCACCGCAGGTGTACACGCAGGCGATCCGCGCCGGCTTCCGCTACGGGCACACGGCAGTGCGGCCGCTTGCCAACGGCGCATCGCTGCCGGCCGCCGAGGACATCGAGGCGCGTGCCCGTTTCGACGGCCGCTCGTCCGGCATCGACCGGGCGGCGCTGGCACAGACGTCGGGCTACTTCGACTGGCTGGCCGAGCGTGAGGGCAAGCCGCGCGGCGTCGTCGCGCGTCACGACCCGGCGCTGTACGCCCACCAGGTGCCAGGCGGGATGATCTCGAACCTGAAGTCGCAGCTGGCGACGATGGGCATGGAGCATCGGCTGCCACAGATTCTCGAGGAGGTGGGCCACGTGCGCGAGGATCTCGGCTATCCGATCCTCGTCAGCCCGTTCGCGCAGTACATCGTCACCCAGGCGGTGCTTAACGTCGTCAGCGGCGAACGCTACAAGACGATTCCTGACGAGGTGCGCAAGTACGCTGCAGGACGATACGGTCGGCTGGCGGCCTCGCCGTCGCCTGAGTTTCTTGAGCGCGCCGCGATCCGGAACGACGAGCGGTTTGAGGGCCGCGTCGGCGATCGCCTTCAGCCGGCGCTGCCCCGGCTGCGCCGCGAACTCGGCGCGACGGCCAGCGACGAGGAGATGCTGCTGGCGGCGTTCTACGACCGCAGACTGCTCGCGCCGCTCGCGCGAGCACAGCCCGCCTACGAATTTGAGACCACGCCGCTGCGAGAGTTGATCCGCCACATTGGCGAACGTCGCGACCTGCGCGGCGCGCGGTTGCGCTTCGCTGGCACCGAGATGCACTTTGCGGCCTGAGGGGAGGCGCAAATGGCGACGTGGTCCGAGCTGCCATTCGCGCCTTTGCAGGCGCTGGCAATCGGTATCGCGCTGACCGCAGGGCTGGTGCGTGGATTGACGGGGTTCGGCGGCGCGATGGTGATGACACCTCCGCTGGCGTTGCTGTTTGGTCCCCAGCAGGCGGTACCAGTGGTGCTGCTGCTCGAGGCCTTCGCTGGTGCGTCGATGCTGCCCGACGCGAGCCGGCGTGCGAGTTGGAGCGTGTTGACGCCAATCGGTTTGGCCGCATGCGCGGCGGTTCCAATTGGTGGCTGGGTGCTTGCACACGCGGATCAGTTGTGGCTGCGCCGCGGAATCGCTGCGACCGTGGTCGTCTTTGCGCTGCTGCTGTTGCGAGGCGTGCGCCACCGCGGTGGGCACGGAGTAGGCCCATCGGTCGCTCTCGGGACGTTCAGCGGCACGCTGCTCGGCGCCACGGGCATGGGCGGACCACCGGTGATCCTGTACTTGCTTTCAGGCCCGGATCCCGTCGCAGTGACGCGCGCCAACATGACACTGTACGTCGTGCTGATCTCGGCGGCGGGGCTTGTCATGCTCGTCAGCCGAGGACTGCTCGGCCTACCCGGTGCAGCCCAGGCGTTGCTGCTTGCCCCCGGCTTCGCCCTGGGCGTCTGGGTTGGCGGCCGATGGTTTCAACACACCTCCGACGAACGTTTTCGTCGCATCACATTGTGGTTGCTGATGGTGCTGTCGGCGCTGATCGTATTGGCTTGAGCGCACACCTCAGCGCAGCAGCGACTCGCCGGGCCGCACGCGGGTGAAGCGCACCGACTCGTGGGCAACCGAGATGGTGGCTCCGCGCTGAGACACGATGGTGTAGGTCGAGTTCTCGAGGTCGCCCGCATCAGTGAAGTCCTCGCGATAGTGGGCGCCGCGGGAGTCCTCACGCGCCAGCGCCGCTGCGGCAATCACGCGCGACACCTGAATGAGGCTCTTCAAGTTGAGCCACTCATGCCAAGCTACATTGAACGCGCGGTCGCGGCCGTCGACGCCGATACGGTCGAGCTCAGCGTCCATTTCGGCCAACGCAGTGGTCGCACGAAGCAGCCCCTGCTCGTGCCGGGCGATGCCTACGTCGTCCCACATTGCACCCTGCAACTGGCGTCGCACAGCATCAAGGTCGCCCACGGTTTGCCGCAGTGGCCGCTCGTGCGCATCGACAGCGACTCTCAAGGCATCGGAGTCTGGCTCGCGCAGCTCGCCGTGCACGCGTACCCAACGTGCCATCGTGTCGCCAGCGATGCCACCAAAGACGGTCGAATTGGCGACACCGTTGCCGCCAAGCCGATTCGCGCCGTGGACGCCCCCAGTGTCCTCGCCGGCGGCGAACAGGCCTGGCAGCGCGGTCGTGGTGTCGGCGTCAAAGATCACGCCGCCCATCATGTAGTGCGCCGTCGGCACCACCTCGACGCGGCCACCTGCCAGATCGAAGCCGCAGTCTGCGCAACGTTCGACCATGCCCTTGAACTGCCGCGTCACCTGTTCAACACCCAGATGACTCATTTGTATGAAAACGCCACCGTTCGGGCTGGTGCGGCCTGCGCGCATCTCGGCGAATATCGCCCGCGACACAATGTCGCGCGTGGCACGTTCACCGTGCGAGTCGTACCGCTGCATGAATCGTTCCGCGTCGCCGTTCAGCAGGTGCCCGCCGGCGCCGCGCAGGCCTTCCTCGAGCACAGTGCCAGTCATTCGCGTGTCGGCACCGGCCAGGAGTCCAGTTGGATGGAACTGCACCATCTCCATGTCGCGCAGCCGCAGGCCGGCGCGCAACGCCATTGCCATGCCATCGCAGCTCTTGTCGCCCGACGGCGTGTGATAGCGGTACATCGTCGGCCCGCCACCGGTGGCCAGCAACACCGCCTTCGCCTGCACCAATACGAACTCTCCCGAGCGGATGTCGATCATGAGCACGCCAGCCAGGGCGCTGCCGTCGGCGGTCTTGATAAGGTCGACCGCACGGTGTTCCTCGAGCCGCCCGATGCCGCGCGCCCACACCTGCTCAGCCAGCCGGTTGATGATTTCAATGCCAGTCAGGTCACCTTTGTGGACTGTGCGATCGAAACTTTGGCCCGCAAAGGCCTTGTGGTGAAGCGACCCGTCGGGGTTGCGGTCGAAGAAGCAGCCGAGCTCGTTCTCGAGTTCGCGCACGCGCACGATAGCGCCTTCGACCAGAGTCCAAGCAAGCTCCTGGTTCGCGAGCCACTTGCTGCCTTCGATGGTATCCATGAAGTGTCGCTCGACGGAATCGCCTGGTGCGAGCGCTACGTTGTAGCCGCCCTGAACCATCCGCGTGCAGCCCGACTTACCGAGCAACCCCTTGACCGCGATGACGATCGACAGCGACGGGTCGGCCTGGTGGGCATGCAGCGCAGCGAACAGGCCCGCGCCCCCGGCGCCGAGGATCAGGATGTCGGTGTGTAGCCGTCTCATGTCAACCGATCAAAGCAAGCGCGAACGCGAGGCCGGTGGCAAATGCACCGGCCGCTGCGGCGGCAATCCAGTCCTTATGCGGTCCCGACCATGGCAGGAACTCGAGGGCCAGGACTCGCAGCCCGCCGAGCAGGTGCAGGCTCAACAGCACGACAAGCACCCATTCGCCCACCTTCAGAAGCGGATCATCCGTGTAGCGCAGCAGTGAGTCGAAGGCGATCTCGCCGCGTAGCGCAACACCGAGCGCGGCGAAGTGCAGCGGCAGGAAGAGCGCCAGGAGCACGCCCGACACGCGCTGCAGCCGAAATGCCCAGTAGGCGGCATGCCCGCGCGCGCGGCGGTCGTTGCGGCGAGTCATCGGATCACGACCGCGTAGACGGCGCGCAGGCCTAGCGCCAACACCAGCACCGCGAACACGAGCGCGACCCCGCCAATCAAACGCGACTCTCCGCCCCGCAGTTCGGTAAGTACGTTGACGATGCCGATCGGCGCGTGAATAGCGCAGGCTCCAACAAAGACCACGTAGAAGGCGCCGAAGGCCCAGTTTTCGTGAAGGCGGCCTCTGATCTCGCCGGCCGTCAAGCCGCCGCGTACCGCGTAGATGACAACGCCCAGATGTACCACGACGCATAGAGCGAGCACCACCGCGCTGGCGCGCTGCCACCACCACCGTCGGGCCAGCGTCGCCGCGCGGCTCACAACTCGCCTCGCCGTCCGGCGCGGGCCGCCAAACGCTTAAGGCCCGCGATGCCAGCAGTCGGTTCGATGTGCTTGGGACAGCGCTCACCGCACGAGCCCTGCGAGTGGCACGCGTGACAACCTGCATCACCGGCGACCGCTTGCAGGCGTTCGCTCTGCTGAACATCGCGCACATCGTTGGCCAGAGTCCAGGCGCGGTTCAGCGCCGCCGGTCCGGCGAACGCCGGCCGCCAGGCGACGACATCGCACGACGCAAAGCACACCGCGCAGCCGATGCACTCGATGCCTGCATCAGCAGCGAGTCGCGCTGAAGACCGAGGCTCGATGCGCTCGATCGGATCGTGCCGCGTCCGACTTCCCTTGAAAAAGCCCTTGGCCGCGGCCCATTTGTCGAAGAACTTGCGCATGTCGGTGACCAAGTCCTTCACCACCGGAAGATGCGCCAGCGGCGCGATTTCCAGACGGCCGCCGTCGGCGACCGCCGACACGTGGGTACGGCATGTCCAGCGCGCGATGCCGTTGACGGTCATGGCGCACGAACCGCACATGCCCACGCGGCAGGCAAAGCGGTAGGCGAGGGTCGAGTCGATGTGACGCTGGATGTGGGTAACAACGTCGAGCACCGTCTGGCTTGGCGCACGCGGCACGGTATAGGAGACGAAGCGGCCGTCATCAGCGCCGCGCCAGACCCTTACCTCTATTGCTTCTGCGCCAGACTGCTTCACCGAAACTCTCCCTGGACGCGCGGCCTCTTCGCGTGAGACCCGAAGTCGCGCCAACGGACGTTCCGATCGGCCGACGGAACGATTATTCAGGTAGGCTCCGGAAGCACTGAAGCGAATGTTTTTCGATGCGAGCTCAAGCGATTCTTTAGGCGCGCCGGTTCGATTCCATGGCACCATTTTGGCCACACCAACTCTTATGCCCTCGATTCGGAACTTCAGAACGTTTCTCGCCGTGATCAAGCACGGCACGTTCGCTGGTGCGGGGCAGGAGGTTGGTCTAACCCCGGCCGCGGTGGGGCTGCAAATTCGCGCTATGGAAGAAGAGATGCGTCAGGTGTTCTTCGATCGCGGCGGGCGCTCAGTAGTGCTTAACACCGCAGGCCGACGCGTCCTGCCGCAGATCGAGGAAATGGTTCGTCGCTACGAGGCGATGGTCGAGCCGCGCGACGCGGACGACCTGTCGGGGACAATCGTGATGGGCGCCCTGGTGTCGGCCCTGATGGGCTCGTTCGCCGACGCGCTATGGAGCCTGAAGGCCAAGCACCCGAGGTTGGAGGTCCAGCTGTTCGGCGGCATGTCGAGCGCATTCGCGCACAAGGTAGAGCACGGCGAACTCGACGCCGCGATCGTCACGCAATCGCCTCGGCCGCTGCCATCGAGCATCGTCTGGACGCCCCTGTACGCCGAGCCAATGGTGCTAGTCGTGCCCCGGCGGCCGCACTTCGCGCTGCCGGCCGCTCCGTACGACGCGCTGCGTCAGTCCCCATTCCTGCAGTTCGAACGCGAAACCTGGACCGGCTACCTGATCAAGCAGGTCCTCGACCAGGCAAAGGTAAAAGCGACGGTTGCGATGGAGCTGAACTCTGTGGAGGCTATCGTCGAGCTCGTGCGTCAAGGTTTTGGCGTATCGATCGTGCCGAAGCTCGCTAACATTGATTGGGCACGCGACCGCTCTCTTGCGGTGATGGCGCTGCCTGGGGTCGACGTGCAACGCCACGTCGGTCTGCTCGAGCGCACCCGGCACAGCCGGACGCGATTCACCACTGCGTTGAAGGAGTACTTTGACGTCTCGATCAAGAGGCGGCGTAGCAGTCACCGCCGGAGCGCCAAGTCATGATCCCGATCGATCGCATCGAGGAGACGGCGCTGGAGCTCATGCGAAGAGCGGCGATCGAGATTCCGCCGGACTACAAGCAAGGCGTCGAAGCGCTGCAGCGCCGCGAAAGTGGTCGGCTGTCGCGCTTCGTGATCCACACGATGGTCGACAACTGGCAGGTCGCGGAAGTCGAACGGCGGCCGATGTGCGGCGACACGGGACTGCCGCGCTACTTCGTCAAGGTCGGCAACGATGCGGCCGTTCAGTCGGGTTTTGTCGGCGTCGAGCGTGCACTGCGTCGCGCCACGGCGCAAGCGACCGCCGAGATACCGCTACGGCCCAATCGCGTCCATCCACTTTGGCGAACCGACCACGACAACAACGTCGGCATTAACGCGCCCGAGGTCGACTGGTCGTTCGAGCCTGACGCAGACTGGATCGACATCACCAGCGTGCACAAAGGCGGCCTGTTCGGTACTGACTACCGGATGCTGTTTCCCGGGGACGGCATTGACGGGATTAAGCGCTTCGTGCTGGACACGGTGATCGCTTTCGGCAGGCGGGGGCTCGCCTGCCAGCCGGCAATCGTCGGCATCGGCCTGGGCGGATCGAAGGATACGTGCATGCAGCTCGGCAAGCAGGCGGCGTGCCTGCGCGTCGTCGGCGACGCCAACCCTGACCCACGCGTTGCGGCCCTCGAGCGTGAGCTGATGGTGCTCGGTAATTCGATCGGCATGGGCGCGATGGGCTTCGTTGGCTCGGCCATGGTCGTCGACTGCCACATCGAGGTTGGCTACACGCACACCGGCGGCATGCCGATCAGCGTGCACATGTTCTGCCTGTCGTCACGGCGCGCGACAGCGCGGGTCCACTCCGACGGCACGATCGAGCACCGCACCGACCCCCGCTGGTTCACGCCGTACTTGCGCCGCGAGACCGTCGAATGGTAGAGCCTACTGGCGACGAAGAGATGAAGGTGTTTCGCCTGCGACTGCCGGCGACGCCGGAGGACATCGCTCGGCTCGAGATCGGCGCCGCGGTGTACCTGAGCGGCGTCGTCTACACCGCGCGCGAGGGCGTGTACAAGCGCGTGCTTGACGAGGGCGTCGGCCTGCCGGTCGACCTGACCACGCTTGGTAACGCGAATTTCCACTGCTCGCCCGCCGCCGCGCCCGACGGCCGCGGCGGATACCGCGTCGGCGCCGTTACCGCGACGGCAAGCTTCCGCTTCTCTAAATGGATGGCGCGCTGGATCGCCGCCACCGGCTGCCGGCTCGTGATCGGCAAGGGCGGCATGCCCGCCGAGGACTACGCGAGCGTGCTCGCGCCGGCCGGCGCCGTGTACCTCACCACCGTGGGCTATGGCACAGGAGCGCTGCTCGGCCGCGGCATCCAGCGGGTACGCGACGTGTTCTGGCTAGACGAGCTCGGAATCGCGCAGGCGATGTGGCTGTTCGAGGTCGAGCAGCTCGGGCCATTCTTGGTCGAGAGCGACCTGCAGGGCCGCTCTTTATTCGCGCAGCACGCCAAGCAGATCAACGCAGGCATCGAGCAGCTTTACGCAGGGCTAAAGGCACCGGTGCTGCAGCGCTACGGCGAGACCGACGACCGCAAGGATGAGCTCATCTAGCGGCGCTTGGCGCGCGCTGAACTTTCGGCCCCATGTTGACCGCGAACCCAAGATGATCATCGACTTCCGCCTACGGCCGCCGCTGGCAGGTTTTTTGGACACGCTGATGTACCGCGCCGGCGAGCGCCGCGACGGCTTCACGCGCACAGTCGGGTTCGAGCCGTCGCCTGCGGCGCGCGAGCAGTCTATCGAGCTGCTGCTGCAGGAGATGGACGAAGCCGGCGTCGATCGCGGCGTCGTCGTCGGCCGACTCGCGGGTACGCTCGGAAGCGTGCCGAATGCGGACGTGCAGTCGATCGTGGCGCGGTGGCCGCAGCGGTTCGTCGGCGCCGCGTCGATAGACCCGACCTCGCGCCTCGGTGCCTGCCGCGCGATCGACGCAGCGATCGACGCCGGCTTCAGGGCGATCAACATTGAGCCCGGCGCGTATCCGGTGCCGCTGTACGCCGACGACCGCCGGCTGTACCCGATCTACGCGCACTGCGAAGATCGCCGCGTGCCGGTGATCCTGATGGTCGGCGGCACCGCAGGACCTGACCTGAGCTACTCGGACCCGGTGCGCACCGACCGCGTGCTGGCCGACTTCCCGCAGCTCGAAGTCGTCGCAGCACACGGCGGCTGGCCGTGGGTGCACGAGATGCTTCACCTTGCGTTCCGACGGCCGAACCTGTGGCTGTCTCCGGACATGTACTTCTCGCGCATGCCCGGCTGGGAGGAGTACCTCAAGGCGGCTGACTCATTTCTGGCAGATCGCATGCTGTACGCCAGTTCGTTTCCGTTTTGCCCCGTCAAGGCATACAAGCGGTGGTTCGAACAGCTGCCGATCAAGCCGTCGAACCGCGACAAGATCATGGGCGCCAACGCGCGGCAGTTGCTCGGCATCTGAGCCGGACGAACGGCGCGCCCCAACGCCGGACACGACGACAACCAGAGGAGATCGTCATGGAGACATCTACCGCGCATCTACGGCGACGCCGGCTGCTGCTCGGTGCCTTGGGTGCCACCGCGTTGACCGCGCACAAGGTTGCCGCGCAAGACAAATACCCGATGCGCAACATCGAGATGATGGTGCCATGGGGCCCGGGCGGCGGCGCCGACTCGATCGGCCGGATCGTGGCGCGGTGGCTTGAAAGCGACCTGGGCATCACGG
Source organism: Burkholderiaceae bacterium (assembly GCA_044222685.1). Lineage (GTDB taxonomy): Bacteria > Pseudomonadota > Gammaproteobacteria > Burkholderiales > Burkholderiaceae_C > JAEUPI01. The sequence goes on along the minus strand of JBGAMU010000013.1, from coordinate 26,982 downwards.
TCCCGGTGATCAATTTACCCGGAGGTCAAGGCACGATCGGACTGGCCAAACTGATGCAGCATCCGAGCGACGGCCACAACGTCGGCGTGTTGACTTCCGACACCTCGATGGCACTCGCACTCAGTTCGCCGGCCGGCCGTCAGCTGAAGCTGGCCGATTTGCTGCCGGTGGCGGTGCTGACGCGCCAGCCGTCGGGACTGTTCGCCCGAGCCGAGAGCCGTTTCAAGAGCTGGGCCGATGTCGTCGCAGAAGCGAAGGCGAAGCCGGGTGCGATCAGCGTCGCGACAACGGGTCCCGGCAGTCCGGACGACATGAGCATCGTCGTGCTCAAGGGCAAAGGCGTCGAGCTGACGCTGGTGCCGTTCTCGCGACCTGGCGAGCGTTACGCCGCGGTGCTCGGGGGCCACGTCGACCTGTTGTTCGAGCAAGCGGGCGACATCAAGGGACACCTCGACGCAAGAACGCTGCGGCCACTGCTGTTTTTCACCGCAACGAAACTGCCTGCGCCATTCGCCGACGTGCCGGTGGCTGGCGAGCTCGGCATCGACTTCTACATTCCGCAACTGCGCAGTCTAGTCGTGCGATCCGACACCGACGCAAAGCGGCTTTCGCAGCTTGCCGCGTCATTGGCGCGCTTCGCGACCAGCGTTGAGTACGTCAACTACCTGAAGGACCAACTCGCGCTGCCAGACAGTTTCGTGCCAAGCAACGCTGCGCCAGCTTTCCTGGCGGAGGACATCGAGGGTATGCGGCGCGCACAAGCGAGTCTGTCCGCCGGAACCAAGCAACCTCAATGAGGCGGCCGCCGATGCGTGCGCTGCGTATCCATGCCTATGGCGACGCATCGGAGTGCCGCGTCGAGGAGCTTGCCGCACCGTCGCCGGGACCTGGTGAGGTGCTGCTGCGCCACGCAGTCGCGGGGCTCAATTTCATCGACGTGCACATCCGTCTCGGCCGCTATGCGAAGTCACAAACGTACCGCAACGCCCTGCCGATGGTGCTCGGCATGGAAGGCGCCGGGACCGTGGTAGCGCTCGGAACCGGCGTGCAGGACTTTCGCATCGGCGACCGCGTCGCCTACTGCATCGTGCGCGGCAGCTTCGCCGACCTGGCGGCCGTGCCAGCGAACAAGCTGGTCAAGGTACCCGAAACACTCGACTTCGACCGCGCCGCGGCACTGATGTTGCAGGGCCTGACCGCGCACTACCTGTCGCACTCGGCTTTTGAGCTGCGCCCGGGTCACAGCTGTCTCGTGCACGCCGCTGCCGGCGGCGTCGGCGGCCTGCTGGTACAGCTCGCCAAGCAGCGCGGCGCGATGGTGATCGGCACCGTCGGCTCCGAGGCCAAAGCCGAGCGCGCGCATGCGCTCGGCTGCGACCACATCGTGCCTTATCGCGAAGTCGACTTTCGCGACGAGGTGATGCGCCTCACTGGAGGCCGCGGCGTCGATGTCGTCTATGACTCGGTGGGGCGAGACACGATCGCGCGCAGCATCCGCTGCCTGCGCCGGCGTGGCCTGTGCGTCAACTACGGTGGCGCCTCGGGTCTAGTGGCGTCGATTGAGCCGCTTGAGCTTGGCGAGGCAGGCTCGGTGTACTTCACCCGGCCGCATCTGGCCGACTACATCGGGACGCCCGAAGAGCTACGCGGCCGCAGCATGCAGCTATTCGATTGGGCCATCGGGGGCTCGCTGCAGGTGGCCATCGATAGTCGCGTTGCCCTGACCGACACGGCGGCAGCGATGCGCCGGCTCGAAGACGGGCGCACGCAAGGCAAGATCTTGATCGACGTCGCATCGTAGATCCGCCAAGAAGCGGCGGCCGCCCGAGCCCACATTTCCGAGGATCCAACCAATGATCGATCGTCGCGCGCATCCGCCAGTCGCCGCCGGACGCCGCCAGCTGCTGATCGGGGCGCCCTTCCTGCTGCTCGCAGCTCTCGCCATGCCACCCGTGCGCGCCCAGTCGTGGCCGGCGAAGCCGGTACGAATCGACGTGCCGTTCGCGGCCGGCGGCGCCACCGACGTCATCGCGCGAGTGCTCGCACAGCGTCTGTCCGACAAGTGGGGCCAGGCCGTCACCGTTGACAACCGCGCCGGCGCAGGCGGCAACGTCGGCGCAGACGCGGTGGCCAAGGCATTGCCCGACGACTACACGCTGCTGATGGCATCGGGCAGCATCACGATCAACCCGAGCATCTACCCGCGCATGCCGTTCGACACGCAGCGCGACTTGGTCCCGATCACCAACGTCGCGGCCGGTCCGATGCTCGTGGTCACCGCCGAATCGTCGCGATGGCGTTCGATCGAGGACCTGATCGTCGACGCAAAAGCCAACCCAGGGCGTATCGCCTTCGGCTCGGCCGGGGTCGGCAGTCAAACGCATCTCGCCGCGGAGAATCTAGCCAGTGCCGCTGGCGTCGAGCTGCAGCATGTTCCCTACAAAGGCGAGGCCAACGCCTACACGGATGCGATCGGCGGCCAGATCCAGCTCGTGGTAGGCAACTTCGCAGCGGCTGCCGCGTTGCTGGGCAACGGTCGGCTGCGCGCGCTGGCCGTCACAGGACGCGAACGTTCTCCACTTCTGCCCGAAGTGCCCACCGTCGCCGAAAGACTGCCAGGTTTCGAGAACACCGGCTGGTTTGGCTTGCTGGGTCCGGCAGGTATACCGGCGGGCGTGCTGGCCCGAGTGCACGGAGATTGCGTGGCTGCGCTTGCCGAAGCCCCCGTGAAGGCGCAGCTGAGTACGCTGGGCATGACTGCCGTCGGCAGCAACCCAACTGAGTTCCGGCGGCAGATCGATGCCGAGCTAAAACGCTGGGCCGAGCTGGTGCAGCAGCGCAGGATCAGCGTCAATTGAACTGCTCCTCCGAACGCGGGCCTGGCCTCACCCTCAAGGCCAATCGCACCGTCGGACAGACCGCCAAGCGGGCCTTGCCCGCTTTCTCAAGACAGGACCGAGCGAATGCTGTGCGAACTCACCGCGACCGAAGCCGCTAACCGCATTCGGCGAGGCGAGCTGACATCGGAGGCGCTTGTGGCCGCCTGTCTCGCGCGCATCGATGCTCGCGACGACGCGGTCGGAGCCTGGCAATACATCGACGGTGAGCGTGCGATCGAATGCGCGCGCGCAGCTGACAGAAGCGACGCTCGCGGCCCGCTACACGGAGTACCGGTCGCGTTCAAGGACATCATCGACACCTGCGATATGCCGACCGAGCTGGGCAGTGTGATCTACGCGGGTCGACGTGCATCGTGGGACGCGTCCTGTGTCGCAGCAATGCGCGCCGCCGGCGCCGTCGTCCTAGGCAAAACTGTCACCACCGAGTTTGCGTTCTTTGCGCCAGGCAAGACCCGAAACCCGCATCGGCTGGATCGAACGCCGGGAGGGTCGTCGAGCGGATCGGCTGCTGCGGTCGCCGATTGCATGGTTCCGGTCGCGTTCGGCACACAAACCTCCGCATCGGTGATTCGCCCGGCCGCTTTCTGTGGAGTGCTCGGCTACAAGCCGAGCTTCGGCGACTTAAGCCTTTCGGGCATCCGGCCACTCGCCGAGTCACTCGACACGCTAGGCGTCTTCGCCCGTTCGGTCGACGATCTGGTGCTGGTTCGCGGGGCGCTGATCGGCGAGTGGCCCACGGCGAACCCGTTGACCGCGCCCCCGCGAATCGGAGTCTGCCGGACGCCCAACTGGCCGCTCGCCGAAGCCGGTTCCCGGCACGCGGTCGAGTCGATGGCAGACCTGCTGCGTGCAGCGGGAGCTCAGGTTTCGGAGGTTGTCTTGGCGCGCCCGTTCGACGGAGTGAACGCGGCTCAAAAGACCATCATGGACTACGAAGTGGCGCACAACTATGTCCATGAGATCTCACGTCATTCCGGCCAACTGAGCCGCCAGTTCCGGGAACTTTGCGAGGTTGGCCGACGAATCTCTCGCCTTCAGTATCTTGAAGCCAGGACGCACGTCATGCGTGCAGCGGCGCTGCTACCGGCCGTCTTCAATGACTGCGACGCGCTCATCACACCAGCGACCATCGGCGAAGCGCCCCTCGCTCAGTCCACCGGCGATCCCGTGATGAGTCGAATGTGGACCGCATTGCGAGTCCCCAGCTTGGCCATCCCGGTGGCCACGGGGGCCCTCGGCCTTCCGCTCGCAGTCCAGATGGTCGCGGCCGAGCGAGACGACGACCGGTTGTTGCAGGTCGCACAGTGGGCGTGCAGCCGGTTGCCTGCCGCCTAGCAACCCAACCACTATCCGCCGAGGACGAGAACACATGCCGAGAATCTCCGGTTGCGAAGCCATGGTCGAGGCGCTGCGCAAGGAAGGCGTCGAGTACGTTGGGCATCGTGGGGTCGGCCTTCATGGACCCTCTAGCCCTGTTCCCCGAGGCCGGCATCCGTTTCATCCAGGTGCGCCACGAGCAGAGCACGTCGAAAAAGCGACGCGCAGGAAGACATCGACCGCCTGGCAGAGCTATTGAGCTCGCCCGTGGCCTGCGCGGCAGAGACTTGGGGGCAGTTCTGGGGGCAGATAACGAAACCGGCGTCAGTTGTTCCTAGGAGGCTTCGATTCCTGTCGGTGGGACCATTGCACGATCACGCCCAGGTCCGGACCGCAACCGCTCTGCGCGCTCGATCACCCGCCTTGCGTTGCGCACCGTGGGCACCTCCACCCACAGGCCGTCCACCAACGCACGCTCCTCGCCGCGCGCGCGGGCGGCCTCGAAGGCCTGCACCACCGCGTGCGCATGACGCAGCGCGGCCTCGTCGGGCGTGAGCGCCGCATTCAGCGCGGCAGCGTGCTCGGGCCGCACCAGGCTCTTGCTACGGTAGCCCAGCCGCCGCGCGTAGGCCGCCTCGCGCACGGCACCGTCGACGTCGCTGAAGGTGTAGGGCGCGTCGATCGGCTCGATGCCCGCGGCGCGGCACTCCAGCACGAAGCGCCGGCGCGCGTGGTCGAGCTCCACGGCATCGGGGCCACGCTCGGCGCACAGGTCGTTGGCGAGGTCTTCGGCGCCGAGCAGCGCGCAGCGCACGCGCGGGCTGGCGGCCGCGAGCTTGCGCACATCCACGACGCCGAGCGCCGTCTCGCACACCGGCAGCAGCTCCACGCTGCCGGCCGGCAGGCCGAGCGTGGACTCCCAGCTCGACACCGCAGAGTCAAGCGCACGCAGTTGATCGGCGCGTTCGGCCATGGGGTAGGCCACCACATCGGGCCGCGCGTTCATCGCGGCCGCCAGGTCGGCGAGGCCATCGGCATGGTCGAGTTGATTGATGCGAATGGCGACGACGATGCAATCCGCCTTCCGGCAATCCGCGGCCCAGCCGGCCAGCCGAGCGCGCGCCTCGGGGCGCCGCGCCGGCGGCGTGAAGTCCTCGAGGTCGACGATCAGCGCGTCGGCGCCGCTGGCCAGCATGGCCTCGTGCACCGACGCGTCGGCACCGGGGCCGAACAACCAGGTGCGGCGCAGGTCGGGATCGGGCCGTGGCATGGGTCGTCCGTGTGACGCGGCCGCGCTCAGCTCACCTGCAGCACGACATTGCCCACCGTGCGCCCCTGCTCCACCGCTTCGTGCGCGTCGACGATGCGCTCGAGCGGCAAGCGCAGCGCGATGTTGTGCACGAGCTCGTGGCGCGCCAGCAGGCGCTGCAACGCGCTGGTTGCGCGGGCGCGATCGCCCTCGTCGAGGTGGTAGACCATGAAGAACTTCAACTGCAGGTTCTTCGACAGCAGCACCGGAAACGGCAGGTTCAGCGGCTGCGGGCTGCTGCCGTAGACCACCAGCTCGCCGCCGGTGCGCAGCATGTCGAGGTCGAGCGCGCCATTCACCGCCAGGTCGAGCTCGATGATGCGGTCCAGCCCCTTGCCGTGCGTGAGGTCGCGCACGCGCTCGACCACTGCCTCGCTCTTGTAGTTCAGCGCCACGTCGGCGCCGGCCGCGCGGGCCAGCGCCGCCTTGGCCTCGCTGCTCACGGTGGTGATCAGCTGCGCGGCGCCCATGCGACTGGCCAGCTGCAGGGCGAAGTGGCTCACCGCGCCGGCACCGCCGGCGATGAGCACGCGCTTGCCGGCCACGCCGCCGTCCATCAGCACCGCGTGCATCGCGGTGAGCGCGGGGATGCCCAGGCAGGCGCCGGCCTCGCCGCTCACGCCCTCGGGCAGCGGCACCGCCTGGCGCTGCGGCAGGCAGATCAGCTGCGCCGCGGTGCCGTGCGGCCGGCCCCAGGCCGCGTTCCACAACCAGACGCGTTCGCCGACGCGAGCCGCGCTCACGCCCTCGCCGACCGCGTCGATCACGCCCATGCCGTCGCTGTGCGGGATCACGCGCGGAAACGGCATCACCCTGCTGCGCAGGCCGCCGCGGCTCTTCACGTCCGATGGGTTGACGCCGGACCATTGCACGCGCACGCGCACCTCGCCAGGCGCCGGCGTGGGGTCGGGCAGGTCGGCGAGCTGCAGCACCTCGCGCGCCGAGCCGACGGATTCGTAGAACGCTGCACGCATGGGTGGCTCCCGGTTCCTGGGGTTCGCGCCCGCACTCAGGCGGGCTGGAGGTAACGCGCCGCCAGCGCGTCGCGCGCCGCGCGGCTCAGGCCGAGCCGGCGTTCGAGGTAACGATCGACACCGCCATGGTCGTCGTCGATGGCCCGCAACGCGGCATGCAGGAAGCCGTCCTGCACCTGCCACACCACGGCCAGCGCGTCGGCCGCAATCTCGCCCGCCGGCGCGGGCGGGCGGCGGTAGTGCAGGTTGCTCAGCAGGTAGTCGTCGACCACCACGTCGCGCGGCACGCCGAGCGCCAGCAGGATCAGCGCGGCGGCGACGCCGGTGCGATCCTTGCCGGCGGTGCAGTGCATCACCAGCGGCGCATCGGACTGCAGCAGATGCTCGAACAACGCCGAGAAGCGATGCGCCTGGTCATTGACGAGGCCGCGGTAGAGCTCCTTCATCAGCGCCTCCACCACGGACGGCGTCACTCTCGTGCCGGACAGCAGCAACTCCTGCAGTCGCTGCACCACCGTCGGCTCGATCGTCAGCGCATGCTGTACCACGCCCTCCAGCCGATACGGCGTGGCGGCGCGCTCGGCCTCGCCGCGAAAGTCGAAGGTGCGCGTCACGCCTAATTCGGCCAACGCGGCGTGGTCTTCCTTCGACAGACCGGCCAGATGCTCCGAGCGGAACAGGCGCCGCCAGCGCACGATGCGGCCGCCCGGTGCGGCGTAGCCGCCCAGGTCGCGAAAGTTGGTGGCGCCGGCCAGGCGCAGCACGCGATCGGCGTGATGGAGCATGGACTCGATTGTGGCGCGCGGCCTCAGCGACTGCGCATCGCCCGCGACAGCAGCGCCACCGGCAGCAGGCCCACCACCACGATCGCCAGGCTCGGCAGCGCGGCCTCGGCCAGGCGCTCGTCGCGCGCGAAGTTGTAGGCCACCACCGCGAGCGTGTCGACGCCGAACGGGCGCAGCAGCAGCGTCGCCGGCAGCTCCTTCATCACGTCGACGAACACCAGCAGCCCGGCGGCGAACGCCGAGCGGCGCAGCAGCGGCCGGTGCAGCTCGCGCCAGGTGCGCCAGACACCGGCGCCGAGCAGCCGCGCGCTGTCGTCGATCGACGCGGGAATGCGGGCATAACCCGACTGCACCGACTGCATCGCCACCGCGCTGAAGCGCACGACGTAGGCGTAGACGAGCCCGAGCGCGGTCGAGGTGAGCCAGACGCCGGCCGCCGTCCCCGGCCAGCGTGCCTGCACGAAGCCGAGCGGCAGCAGCAGGCCGACCGCGATCACCGCGCCGGGCACCGCATAGCCGAGCGAGACGATCCGCGCCCCCGAGCGCAGCCACGACCACTGGCGCGGCGGCTCGGCGCGCTGCCACGCGCCCAGCAGCATCGCCAGCAGCGTGGCCAGCACGGCGGCGGTGCCAGCCAGCGTGAGCGTGTGCCAGGCCCAGCCGGTGAAACGCGCCAGCGGCAGGCCGACCCCGCCGTGCGCCGCCTCGATCCAGACCAGCCGCGCGAGCCACGCGCAAGGCAATACGAAGCCCAGCAGCACCGGCGCGGCGCAAACGAGCATGGCCAGCCACGCCGCCGGGCCGGCCAGCTCGGTCGGCCGTGCATCGAGCCCCTGCGCCGCCGCCCCGCCCCGGGTGCCCGCGAACCGCAGGCGCGACTGCGCCCTGCGCTCCAGCCACAGCAGCGACGCCACCACCAGCAGCAGCAGGCTCGCCAGCTGGGCGGCGGCGATGCGGTCGTCCATCGCCAGCCAGGCCTTGTAGATGCCGGTGGTAAAGGTGGCCAACCCGAAGTACGACCCCACCCCGTAGTCGGCCAGCGTCTCCATCAGCGCCAGCAGCACGCCGGCGGCCAGCGCCGGCCGGGCCAGCGGCAGCGCCACCTCGAACAGGCGCCGGCGCAGCCCGGCGCCGAGCAGGCGGGCGGCCTCCATCAAGCCGGCGGCGCGCTCGACCAGGCTGGCGCGCACCAGCACGAAGACGTACGGATACAGCGCCAGCACGAACAGCACCACGGCGCCGGGCAGGCTGCGCACGTCGGGCCACAAAGCGCCGCCGGCCGCGCCGCCGCCGCCGAGTGTGCGCAGCGACGACTGCACCGGCCCGCTCGGCTGCAGCGCGTCGGTGTAGGCATAGGCCAGCACGTAGGCCGGCATCGCCATCGGCAGCAGCAAGGCCCATTCGAAGGCGCGCCGGCCGGGAAACTCGAACAGCGCCACCAGCGTGGCCGCGCCGCCGCCGACCAGCGCCACGCCGACCGCCACGCCCAGGCTGAGCCACAGCGATTGCAGCGCGTAGGCCGGCAGTACGGTGGTCCACAGGTGGCCGAGCGTGGCGGCGGCCGCGGCATCGAAGCCGAGCCAGGCCGCCCAGACGCCCAGCACCGGCAGCGCCAGCACGGCACAGACGGCGATCAGCAGGGCCCGCATGCCAGGGTCGCGGCGCGGCGGAGCAACGGCGGCCGAATGCGAACAATCCTCATTACACCGCAGGGTATCATGGGCGCCATGGGCGTCCAGCTCGAGCACGTCAGCATCCGCTACCCTGGTGCCGACCCCTCCCGGCCGGCCGTCGACGGGGTCTCGCTGGGGCTGTCGCACGGCCAGATCGGCGTGCTGATCGGCCCCTCGGGCTGCGGCAAGACCACCGTGCTGCGGGCCATCGCGGGGCTGGAGCGGCTGTCCGCCGGCAAGGTCACGGTGGCCGGCCAGCCGGTGTCGGACGCGGCGCACGGGCTGCACGCGCCGCCGGAGGAACGCCGCATCGGCATGGTGTTCCAGGACTACGCGCTGTTTCCGCACCTCAGCGTGGCCGCCAACGTGGCCTTCGGCCTGCGCGCACTGCCCCGGTCCGAGGCCGATGCCCGGGTGCACGAGATGCTCGAGCTGGTGGGCCTGGCCCACACCGCCAAGCGCCTGCCGCACCAGCTGTCGGGCGGCCAGCAGCAGCGCATCGCGCTGGCGCGCGCGCTGGCGCCGCGCCCGCAGCTGCTGCTGCTCGACGAGCCGTTCTCGAACCTCGACGTCGACCTGCGCGAACGCCTGGCGGTCGATGTGCGGGCAATCCTGCAGCACACCGGCATCACCGCCCTGTTCGTCACCCACGACCAGCTGGAGGCGTTTGCGCTGGCCGACCTGATCGGCGTGATGCACCGCGGCCGCCTCGAGCAGTGGGACGACGCCTACACGCTGTACCACCGGCCGGCCACGCGCTTCGTCGCCGGCTTCATCGGCCACGGCGTGTTCACGCCGGCGCGCATCGCGATGGACGGCGGCGCGCCAGTGGTGGAGACGCCGTTCGGCCGCATGAGCGACATGGCCGAATGCCCGCTGCCCGACGCCTACCCCGGCGGCGAATGCGACTTGCTGCTGCGCGCCGACGACATCGTGCACGACGACGCCTCGCCGGTGAAGGCGCGCATCGAGCACAAGTCGTTTCGCGGCTCCGAGTTCCTTTACACGCTGCGGCTGGCCAGCGGCGAACTCGTGCGATCGCACGTGCCGTCGCACCACGATCACCAGGTCGGCGAGTGGATCGGCATCCGCAGCGCGCTCGACCACGTGGTCACCTTCGCGCGAGTACCACCCTGAACGGGTCGCGCGGTCCCCTCGGGCCACGGGATGAGCCCTGCGCCACGGGCCCGTGATCCCGGGGTGCAACTATCCCGGGGGTGCCTGCTCAAACCCAGGACCGGGTCTTATACTGGGGCAAATCACCTCTGAAACGCCCCATTTTCCTTCGGGGCAAGGCAGGAATCGATGGGTGCCAAACTCAAAGTCGCTGGGTTCATCGCGTTGGGCGCCGTCACCGGTGCGCTGGCGACGATGCAGTTGCAGGCCTTTGCCCGCAACACGGTCGCCCCGCTGCCGCTCGAAGAGCTGCAACAGCTGGCCGCCGTCTTCGGCATGGTGAAGAGCGACTACGTCGAATCGGTCGACGAGAAGAAGCTGATCACCGACGCCATCTCGGGCATGGTGGCCGGGCTCGACCCGCACTCGCAGTATTTCGACAAGAAGACCTTCAAGGAATTCCGCGAAGGCACCACCGGCCGCTTCGTCGGCGTCGGCATCGAGATCGGCATGGAAGACGGCCTGGTCAAGGTGGTGTCGCCGATCGAGGGCTCGCCCGCCTTCCGCGCCGGCGTCAAGGCCGGCGACCTGATCACCCGCATCGACGACACCGCCGTCAAGGGCCTGACGATGGACCAGGCCGTCAAGCGCATGCGCGGCGAGCCGGCGACCAAGGTGATCCTGACGATCTTCCGCAAGAGCGAGAACCGCAGCTTCCCGGTCAACATCGTGCGCGAGGAGATCCGCGTGCAGAGCGTGCGCGCCAGGCTGATCGAGCCCGGTTACGCCTGGGTGCGCGTCAGCCAGTTCCAGGACCGCACGATCGACGACTTCGCGCGCAAGGTCGACGAGCTGTACAAGCAGGACCCGAACCTGAAGGGCTTGGTGCTCGACCTGCGCAACGACCCCGGCGGCCTGCTCGAAGGCGCGGTGGCGTTGTCGGCGGCGTTCCTACCGGCCGACGCGATGGTGGTGTCCACCAACGGCCAGATCGCCGAGTCGAAGGCCTCGTTCAAGGCCGCGCCGGAGTACTACATCCGCCGCGGCGGCGCCGATCCGCTGAAGAAGCTGCCCGCGGCTCTGAAGACGATCCCGATGGTGGTGCTGGTCAACGAAGGCTCGGCATCGGCCAGCGAGATCGTCGCCGGCGCGCTGCAGGACCACAAGCGCGCCACCGTGATGGGCGCGCAGACCTTCGGCAAGGGCTCGGTGCAGACGGTGCGCCCGCTCACCGCCGACACCGCGCTGAAGATCACCACCGCGCGCTACTACACGCCGAACGGCCGCTCGATCCAGGCCAAGGGCATCGTGCCCGACATCTGGCTCGACGAGACCGCCGAAGGCAATGTGTTCGCCGCACTGCGCCTGCGCGAGGCCGACCTCGAGAAGCACCTGGGCACCCCGGACGAGAAGAAGGACGAGGCCCGCGAAAAGGCGCGCGAAGAGGCCCGCAAGCGCCTGGAAGACCAGCAAGCCAAGAGCAAGGAGCCGCCCAAGCCGCTGCCCGAGTTCGGCAGCAGCGAGGACTTCCAGCTCGTGCAGGCGCTCAACCAGCTGAAGGGCAAGCCGGTCGTCGTCAGCAAGACCAGCAGCGAGCGCAAGGCCGAGGCCGACACCAAGCAGTAACCCGCCGCTCGCCGGCGCGACACCGAAGGCCCGCTCGACGCGGGCTTTCCTTTTGGCGCCGCGCGTCAGCCCGGCGGACCGAGATCCAGCGTCAGCGTGTCGACGGCCCGGCGCACCGGCCTCGAATGGTCGTCGATCGAGGTCGCCAGGCCCTGCTCGCGCAGGCGTAGCAGCGCCCGCTGGCTGACCGATTGCAACGTGGCGCCGCCGCGCTCGGCCAGCACCAGGTGTGCGCTGCTGCGGCCGCTGACCTGCGCGGTGGTCCAGCGCGCCTGCAGGAACAGGCGCAGCCAGTCGCCCTCGCGCAGCGCGGCGAGCCATTGAAGGTGCACGGCCTCGGCGCTGTCGGGCAGCGGCATCGGCACCGTCGGCAGGCTGCCCTCGCCGCCCCAGTCGGTGGGCAGCGACGAGCCGGCCGCGGCGTGCTCGTCGACGGCCAGTCCGGCGTCGGCCAGCTGCGAGTCGGCCCATCCCGTGGCCACCGCGTCCAGCTCCTGCAGTGCCTGCTGGTAGGCCTGCGCCGTCGGCTCGCCCGCCCGCTCGAGCCGCGCCACCACCGGCTGCAGCAGGCCGGCCAGCGTGTCGGCGCCGCCGCGCCCGCCGCGCAGGCTGCCCAGCGTGGTGATGCGATCGACCAGCCGCCACATCGGGTGCTCGAACGACGCCAGCACGCTGTCGCCGTCGCCGCCGCGCAGCGCCGGCACCGCCAGCCGGGCCAGCAGGTTGCGCAGCACCGGCGTCAGGGCGGCCTGGTCGGCCACCTGCACCAGCAGACGCGGAATCAGCTGAGCCGCCGCCTGCTGCGGCGACGGGCCGCCGGCCAGCGCGGCCAGCCGGCGCATGGCGGCGTCGTCCCCCGCCGCGGCCTGCGCAACGCCGCCGGACGGTGCCTCGTCGATCGTGCGCAGCCGATAGGGCAGCGGTTGCACGCCCCAGCGGCGCAACTCGCGCAGCTGATCGCGGTACAGCCCCTCCAGCCGTTCGGCCAGGCACTTGCCGACCACGCGCAGCGCCAGCAGCCGCGCCGGACGTGCCCAGTCGAACGCATGCAGCGCGCGCACCAGCGCACGCGCACAGACTTCGGGGCGCATCGGGTGCAGCTCGGGCGACACCTCGTCGGCGCCGCGCAGCGTGGCGCACAGCGAGCGCAGCTCGCGCAGGTCGGCCTCGGCCGCCGTGTCGATCAGCTGGATCACGCGCGCGACCTCGATGTCCTCCTCGATCTGCTGGTCGTCCACCAGCGTCAGGCTGTCGAGCGAGGGTTCGGTGTCGGGCGCCGCGCGCTGCGCCGCGTCGGCGAAGGTGCGCGCCAGCTCGTCGCGCAACTGCTCGCGCAGCGCCGCCGAGAAGCCGGCCGCCAGGCCGCGTGCGCCCGGCCGGGTGGCCTGCAGCACGGTCATCGTGTGCGGGCGGTCGCCCGCAGCGGCATGGGCCAGCGACGCCGCTTGCAGCTGCGCGTGGGCCCGGTCGCACGCCTCGGCGGCCAGCGACGGCACGCTGGCGAGCAGCAGGTCGGCAAAGCGGCGGAACTCGGGCGACGGGGTCATGGCAGGTGCCGGCTGGCCGGCATGATAGACGCGCAGCCGGGCGCACTCCGGGCGCCGCGATGGTGCGGCCCGCTATGCTGCGCGCATGAACGACGACCAGCTGCTGCGCTACTCGCGGCACATCCTGCTCGATGAGATCGGCATCGAAGGCCAGCAGCGCCTGCTCGACGCACATGCGCTGGTCATCGGCGCCGGCGGGCTCGGCTCGCCGGTGGCGCTGTACCTCGGCAGCGCCGGCGTCGGCCGCATCACCATCGTCGACCACGACCGCGTCGACCTGACCAACCTGCAGCGGCAGATCGCCCACAATCTGTCGCGCGTGGGCACGCCGAAGGCCGAATCGGCGCGCACGTCGATCGCCGCCATCAACCCCGACGTGCGCGTGCAGCCGCTGGTGCGCCGCGCCGACGCGGCCGAGCTCGACACGCTGGTGCGCGACGCCGACGTCGTGCTCGACTGCAGCGACAACTTCGCGACGCGCCATGCCGTCAATGGCGCCTGCGTGGCGCACCGCAAGCCGCTGGTCGCGGGTGCGGCGATCCGCTTCGACGGGCAGATCTCGGTGTACGACAGCCGCGACGCGGCCTCGCCCTGCTACGCCTGCGTGTTCCCGGCCGAGGTGACGGTCGAGGAGACGCAGTGCGCCACGATGGGCGTGTTCGCGCCGCTGGTGGGCATCATCGGCACCATGCAGGCGGCCGAGGCGCTCAAGCTGCTGGCCGGTGTGGGCCGTTCGCTCGCGGGCCGGCTGCAGATGCTCGATGCACGCGACATGCAGTGGAGCGAGATCCGCATGGCGCGGCAGAGCGGCTGCCCGGTCTGCGGCAGCCGCTGAAGTGCGGCGCGTCAGCTGCGCCAGAAGTGCGGCGTGAAGAGCACCAGCAGCGACAGCAGCTCGAGGCGGCCGAGCAGCATCGCGAAGGTGCAGACCCAGGTCTGGAAATCGCTCAGTCCGCCGTAGTTGACTGCCGGCCCGACCTCGCCGAGGCCAGGCCCGATGTTGTTGACGCAGGCGACCACGGCGGTGAATGCCGTCACCACGTCGAGGCCGCTGAACAGCAGCAGCATCGTCAGCGTGACGAGCGTGCCGCCGTAGATCATCATGTAGGCGATCACGCTGTTCATCACGCGCGCCGAGACCGCCGCGTGGCCTAGCACCACCGGATTGACCACGCTCGGGTGCACGATGCGCACGAGCTCGCGCTTGGCCTGCTTGAGCAGCAGCAGCAGGCGAACCATCTTGATGCCGCCGCCGGTGGAGCCGGCGCAGGTGACGAAACAGCCGAGCAGGATCATCAGCAGCGGCGCGAACAGCGGCCACTGCGCATAGTCGTACGAGGCGAAGCCGGTGGTCGTGGCGACCGAGACGACATGGAACACCGTGTGCCGCAGGGTCTGCTCGAAGCTTGGGTAGCTGCGATGCGCCATCAGGAACAGCACGATCAGCGCGATGCTGCCGAGCAGCGCACCTAAATAGGCGCGCAGCTCGATATCACGCCACAGGCAGGCCAGCGAGCGCTGCCGCCACGCCACGAAGTAGAGCGCGAAGTTCACACCCGACAGCAGCATGAACACGCTGGCCACGGATTCGAGCAAGGGCGAGTTCCAGTAGCCGAAGCTCAGGTCGTGTGAGGAGAAGCCACCCAGGCTGACCGTCGTGCACATGTGCATGAAGGCGTCCGACCAGCTCATGCCCGCCCAGCGGTAGGCCAGCATGCACGCCAGCGAGATGACGAAGTACACCGTCCACAGGCCGCGCGCCGTCTCGGCGATGCGCGGGGTGAGTTTCTGGTCCTTGATCGGTCCGGCGGTCTCGGCGCGGAAGAGCTGCGTACCGCCGACGCCGAGCATCGGCAGGATCGCCACCGCCAGCACGATGATGCCCAGGCCGCCGACCAGCATCATGAAGCAGCGCCATACGTTCACCGACAGCGGCAGTCCGTCCAGCCCGCTCAGCACGGTGGCGCCGGTCGCCGTGAAGCCCGACATCGCCTCGAAGTACGCGTTGGTGAAGCTCAAGCCGGGAATCGCCAGCCACAGCGGCAGCGCGCCGAAAGCCGGCAGCGCCAGCCAGGTCAAGCCGACCAGCACGAAGCCGTCGCGCGGCTGCAGCTCGCGCCGGAAGCGCCGCATCGCCAGGCTCATCAACCCGCCCACGCCGGCCGTGATCGCGATGGCCAGGCGAAAGGAGTCCTCGCCGCCGTCGTGTCCGTGGCCGGCCCAGGCGAAGCCGAGCGGCACCAGCATCAGCAATGCAAATAGCACGATCAGCCGACCGACCAGCGCGATGACGGCCAGCGGCGAGATCATGGCCTAGAAGCCAAAGGTGGCGCTGACCTGGAACAGCTTCTCGATGTCGCGCACCATGCGCTTGCGCGGCACGAACACCACCACGTGATCGCCAGTCTCGATCGTCGTGTCGTGGTGCGGGATCAGCACGCGGCGCCGTTCGCCTTCGCCGTTGCGCACGATGGCGCCGATCTGCGCGCCTTCGGGCAGGCCGATCTCGTCGATGCGGCGACCGGCCACCTTGCAGGTCTTGCGGTCGCCACGCACGACGACCTCCAGCGCCTCGGCCGCGCCGCGGCGCAAGCTGTGCACGGCCTGGATGTCGCCGCGCCGCACGTAGGCCAGCAGCTCGCCGATCACCGCCTGCGCTGGCGAGATCGCGATGTCGATCTGCGTGCCCTGCACCAGGTCGGCGTAGGCGCGCCGGTTGATCAAGGCGAATACCCGGCGGGCACCGAGCCGCTTGGCCAGCAGACAGGCCATGATGTTGTCCTCGTCGTCGCTGGTCAGTCCGAGAAACAGATCCATGTCGGCGACGTTCTCGTCGGCCAGCAGCTCGGCGTCGGTGGAGTCGCCATGCAGCACCAGCACCTGCGCCGGCAGTTGCGTCGCCAGATACTCGCAGCGTGCCGCGCTGGTCTCGATCACCTTGACCTGGTGGTCGGCGTGCAGCTGGCGCGCCAGGCGCAGGCCCACCTTGCCGCCGCCGGCGATCATCACCCGCCTGACCGGACGGTCCATCTTGCGCAAGGCGCCCAGCACCGTACGGATGTCCTCGGTGGCGGCCAGCATGAACACCTCGTCGCCAGGTTCGATGCGTGTGTCGCCGGTGAGGTCGCCGAGCGCGGTGTCCTGCCGGTAGATCGCCACGATGCGCATGTCGACGTCGGGCAGCAGGTGCGGGATCTCGGCCAGGCCGTGCTGCACCAGCGGCCCGCCGGACACCGCGCGCACCGCGATCAGGCTGACCAGCCCGCCGGCGAACTCGAGCACCTGCAGCGCCTCGGGAAACTCGATCAGCTTGCGCACGTAGGCGGTAACCGACTCCTCCGGGCAGATCAGTTGGTCGACCGAGAAGCCGCCCTTGCCGAGCAGCGGCGTACCGGTCGTGAACTCGGGCGAACGGATGCGCGCGATGCGCGTGGGCACGCCGAACAGGTCGTGCGCGATCTTGCAGGCCACCAGATTCGTCTCGTCGAGCGGCGCGCACGCGATCAGCATGTCGGCGTCCTCGATGCCGGCGTCGCGCAGCACCGAGGGCTGGATGCCGTTGCCGACCACGCCGCGCAGATCGAGCCGTTCCTGCAGCGCGCGCAATCGCTCGGGTTCGCTGTCGATGATCGTGATGTCGTTGCGCTCGGAGGCCAGGCTCTCGGCCACGCTCTCGCCGACGCGCCCCGCCCCCAGGATGATGATCTTCATGCAGGCAGCTTGCGCCTGCCGGCGGATGCCGCGCCGACGTCGGTCTGCCGCCGAGTGGCCGCGTCGACCGAGGCGCGCCGCGGCGCACCCAGCACGCCGGGCCCGGCCAGGCACTTGAGTGCGGCGGCCTGGGCGGCGAACGCCACCGCATCGCGCTCGCCGCGGCCTTCGCCGAGTGCGAGCGCGAGCGCGGCGTGGAACACGTCGCCGGCGGCGGTGGTGTCGATCGCCGCGACGGCCGGCACCGCCTGGCTCTGCGGCGCACCGCCGCGCCGCAGCCACTGCACCGGCAGCGCGCCGTGTGTGACCATCGCCACCTCGCAGCCGAGCTGCAGCGCGCGCGCCAGCGCATCGGCCACCGCCAGACCGGGCGCGAACGCGGCCAGCCCGGGCTCGGAGAACACGGCCCACTGCGCCAGCGGCACCAGCCGCTGCAGGTCGGCCGCCGGCGCGACGTCGCCGTCGAGCACCGAGATCACGCGGTGCTCGCGCGCCCAGCGCAGTGCCGCCAGCGCACCGGCCGCCCAGCGCGGATCGGCCAGCACCACGTCGGCACCGTCGAGCACCCGCAGGTCGAGCGCGTGCGCGCGCACGATGGCCTCGCCGCGGTGATTGAAGATCTGCCGCTCGCCGTGGGCGTCGACGACGATCGCCGACACCGACGTGGTGGTGCCGGCCACGCGCTCGAGGCCGCGGTCGTCGACCCCTTCGCTGCGCAGCCGGTCACGCAGCAACTGCACGGCCGCCTCGTCGCCGACGCGCCCGATCATGCGCACCACGGCACCGAGCCGGGCCGCGGCGATGGCGGCGTTGAAGGCCATGCCGCCGGTGCCGGGCCGGTAGCTGCGCGCGGGCGTCTTGGTCGGCCGCGTCGGAAAACGCTCGACCTCGAACACGTGGTCGAGCGCGGCATGACCCACGCAGGCGATGCGAACCGGCTTCATGCGCGAAGTATCGCCTGCGCCCGACACCCCACCTTGACCGGCGATCAACGGGACACGTGCGCGATGGAAGCTACGGGAATGTCCCGGGTCCGCGGCAGCGCGATCACCGTGGCACGGCGGCACACTGCAGGCTCACGAGCGAACGATCCGCCGCAACCCCATGTCACGCCCCAACATCGTCTTCATCGTCGCCGACGACCTCGGTTATGCCGACCTCGGCTGCTACGGTGGGCGCGACGCGCCGTTCGGCGCGGTGTCGCCGCAGCTCGACGAACTGGCTGCTCGCGGGCTGCGCTTCACGCAGGGTTACTCGAACGCGCCGGTGTGTTCGCCGACGCGCTTCGCGCTGATGACGGCGCGCTGGCAGTACCGCCTGCGTGGCGCCGCCGAGGAGCCGATCAACAGCCGCAGCCAGGGCAGCACCACGCTCGGCCTGCCGCCCGAACACCCCACGCTGCCGTCGCTGCTGCGCGGCGCCGGCTACCGCACGGCGCTGATCGGCAAGTGGCACCTCGGTTATCCGCCGGCGTTCGGGCCGCTGCGCTCGGGCTACGAGGAGTTCTACGGGCCGATGTCGGGCGGTGTCGACTACTTCAGCCACCACAACTCGCGCGGCACGCACGACCTGTGGATCGGCGAGGAGCACCACCACGAGATCGGCTACCTGACCGACCTGATCTCCAACCGCGCAGTGCAGTGGTTGTGCCGCGTGTCGGCCGGCGACGCGCCGTTCTTCCTGAGCCTGCACTACACCGCGCCGCACTGGCCATGGGAGACACGCGACGACGCGGCGCTCGCCGACGAGGTGAAGGACAACCTGTTCCACCTGCACGGCGGCAACGTGCACAGCTACCGCCGCATGATCCACCACATGGACGAGGGCATCGGCCAGGTGATGCGCACGCTGCGCGAGCTCGGCTGCGAGCGCGACACGTTGGTCGTCTTCACCAGCGACAACGGCGGCGAACGCTTTTCCGACAGCTGGCCGCTGGTCGGCGGCAAGATGGATCTCACCGAAGGCGGCATCCGCGTGCCGTGGATCGCGCACTGGCCGGCGGTGATCGCACCGGGTTCCACCAGCGAGCAACAGTGCCTGACGATGGACTGGTCGGCCACGATGCTGGCCGCCGCCGGCGTGGCGCCGCACCCTGCCTACCCGCTCGACGGCGTGTCGCTGCTGCCGCTGCTGCAAGACCGCTCACAAGTGTTCGAGCGGCCGATGTACTGGCGCATGAATCATCGCGGCCAGCGCGCGATGCGCCGTGGCGACTGGAAGTACCTGATGGTCGACGGCCACGAGTACCTGTTCGACATCGCCGCCGACGAACGCGAGCGCGCCAACCACGCGGCACGCCAGCCTGACCGGCTGGCCGCGATGCGCGCCGACTGGCTGGCGTGGAACGCGACGATGCCGCCGATTCCCGACGACGCGACGGTGAGCGTGGGTTATTCGGCCAAGGACATGCCGCAGCGCTGAGCCAGGCACTACAGTCCAGCGAATGACGATCAACGTGCTGATTGCGGACGACCACGGCGTCGTCGCCGAGGGCCTGCGCTACATGATCGACGCGCAGCCCGACATGGCGGTGGTCGACTGCGTGCCCGACGGACGCGAGGCGGTGCGCCGCGCGATCGAGACGCGGCCCGACGTGGTGCTGATGGACATCGCGATGCCCGAACTCAACGGCACCGAGGCGACCCACCTGATCCACCACCGCCAGCCCGACACGCGCGTGGTCATGCTGTCGATGTTCTCCGACCCGGTGCACGTGTGCCGCGCGCTGCAGGCCGGCGCCAGCGGCTATGTCGTCAAGAAGTCGGTGGCCAAGGAGCTGATCGATGCGATCCGCGCGGTGCATGCCGGCCGGCGCTACCTGGGCCGGCCGCTGGTGGACAGCGTGATCGACCAGTTCGTCTCGAAGAACGAGACGCCCGACGCGCTCGGCAAGCTCAGCTCGCGCGAGCGCCAGGTGCTGCAGATGCTGGCCGAAGGCCACAGCGTGGTCGAGATCGCGGCCGAGATCTCGCTGTCGCCGAAGACGGTGGAGACCTACCGCGCGCGCACGATGGTCAAGCTCGGCATCCACGATCTCGCCGGCCTGGTGCGCTTCGCGATCGCGCAGGGCATCACGTCGGTCGACTGACGTCCGACGTATCCGTCGGGAGAATCCCGACATGGCCTCACGGCTCCCCCTGACAGCCGCGTAGTCATTGCTCCTTCAGGATTCCGGGCATCGCTACCATTCATGACGTCAGGGAGGTCCTCCCTCGTGTCCTCGAGGCATGGCCACGATTCTGGTCGTCGACGACCGCCCGCCCAACCGCGAAGTCCTGGTCACGCTGCTCGGGTCGAAGGGGCACCGGCTGCTGCAGGCCGGCGATGCCCACGAGGCTCTGGCACTGGTGCGCGCCGCGCGGCCCGACCTGGCGCTGTGCGACATCCTGATGCCGGTGACCGACGGCTACGAGTTCGTGCGCCAGCTGCGCGCCGATCCGGCGATCGCCTCCACGCGCGTGGTCCTGTGCAGCGCGCACTACCGCAGCAGCGACGCCGACCCGCTGGCGCGTCAGGCCGGCGTGCACCACGTGCTCGCCGTGCCCTACGCGCCGCACGAGCTGTTCCGCGTGGTCGACGAGGCGCTGCAGCAGCAGCCGGCGCTCGAGGCGCCGATCGCCGCGTCGACGGCGGACTACGACCGCGAGCACCTGCGCCTGGTGACGAGCAAGCTGTTCGACGCGGTGCACGAGCTGCGCCAGTCGAACCACCAGTTGCATGCGCTGGTCACGCTGACCCTGCAGCTGCTGTCGCTGCGTGATCCGCCGAAGCTGCTCGACGAGATGTGCCGCGGCGCCTGCGCGTTGATCGGTGCGCGCCAGTGTGCGCTGGCGGTACGCGACCCCGCGCCCGGTGCGACGACGCAGCACGCCTCGCGCGGCGTACCGAACCCGGTGGCGACGCGCCTGGGTGACGCCGATCTGCAGCAGGGCGTGCTCGGCGCGGTGGTCGCCGGGCGGCGGCCGACGCGGCGGCTGTACGCGTCGGGCGACCGCGACGGCAACGGCGATGCTGGGCACGGTTTGCCCGAGGGTTACCCCACCGTCCGCTCGCTGCTGGCGGCGCCGATCGCCTCGCCCCACGCGGTGTACGGCTGGATCTGCCTGACCAACAAGCTCGGCGCCGACGCCTTCTCCGACGAGGACGAGCAGCTGCTGTCGCTGCTGGGCGAGCTGGTCGGCCGCGGCTATGAGAGCGGCACGCTGTACCTGCAGATGAAGCGCCACGCCGCCGAGCAGCTCGAGTCGCTGTCGTGGCGGCTGGTCGATGCGCAGGAGTCCGAGCGCCGGCAGCTGTCGCGCGAGCTGCACGACCGCGTCGGCCAGAACCTGACGGCGCTCGGCATCAACCTCGACATCCTGCGCAGCCAGGGCGCCGCGCCCTTCCCGCCCGACATGCGCGCGCGGCTGGACGACTCGATCGCGCTGGTCGAATCCACCGCCGACGCCATCGAGAACGTGATGGCCGAGCTGCGCCCGCCGATGCTCGACGACCACGGCCTGCTGGCGGCGCTGCAGTGGTATGCCAGCCAGTTCACGCAGCGCACCGGCATCGAAGTGTCGGTGCAGGGCGACGACGTATCGCCGCGGCCGGGCCTGCAGCTGGAGATCACGCTGTTTCGCATCGCCCAGGAAGCGCTCAACAACGTGGCCAAGCATGCGCGGGCGGCGCGGGTGGATATCGAGCTGCAGGTGGCCGACACCGACTTCAGCCTCGCCGTGACCGACGACGGCGTCGGCTTCGACCCGACCCGCGTGCCACCGCGCGCCGGCCGCGGCATGGCCACCATGCGCGAGCGGGCACAGTCGGTCGGCGGCCGGTTCGAGGTCACCACGGCCCAGGGAGCCGGCACCCGCGTCAGCGCGTGGGTCCAGCTGCCGCGCTGACGTGTCGCTGGCTGTCAGCATTTTCCTGACACCGGCTGTCGGCCCCGCCTGACAGCGCGGCGTGGCAACGCCCGCTTTAATGCGTGATCGGGCCGCAAGCAGCCCGATGTGATACCTCGGGCGCGAGCTTGCCCAGGGCGCTACAAGAAGCCAAATGAGATCGGTACGCCTGGACTACGAGGCGCTGTCGTTGCGCGAGGCCCCGGATGCCGTCATCGTGGCCACGGTCGACGGCCAGGTGCTGCATTGGAGCGCCGGCGCGACCGCGGTGTTCGGCTATACGCCTGCCGAGGCCGTCGGACGCAACCTGCGCCACCTGATCGTGCCGCCCGAAGGCGCCGACGAGGAAGCCCGCCATCGCGCGCTGGCGCGCGCGCAGGGCAGCGTGACGTACGAGTCGCTGCGCCGCAAGAAGGATGGCACGCTGGTCTATGTCGACGGCTCGATCAAGCTGGTGCACGACGGCGATGACACGCTGCTGCTGCTGACCAAGAAGGACGTCACCCCGCTGCGCGTGCTGCGCGACAGCAAGACGGTGGAGTCGCGCTTTCGCGAGCTGCTCGAGTCGACGCCCGACGGCATCGTGCTGGCCAACGTGACCGGGCACATCGTCTACGTCAACAGCCACGCCGAGCGCCTGTTCGGCTACGCGCCGGGCGAGCTGCGCGGCCAGCCGGTGGAGATGCTGCTGCCGGTGCGCTTTCGCGGTGCGCACCTGCGCCACCGCGCCGCCTACCAGCAGCAGCCGCGCACCCGCACGATGGGCGCTGGGCTCGAGCTCTACGGCCTGCGCCGCGACGGCCGCGAGTTCTCGATCGAGATCAGCCTGAGCCCGCTGCAGATGGACGAGTCGGTGCTGGTGATGTCGGCGATCCGCGACATCGGCGAACGCAAGAAGGCCGAGCAGCGTTTCCGCGGCCTGCTCGAGTCGGCGCCCGACGCGATCGTCATCGTCAACAGCGACGGCGACATCGTGCTCGTCAACTCGCAGACCGAGAAGCTGTTCGGCCATGCGCGCACCGACATGCTCGGCCAGAAGATCGAGCTGCTGCTGCCGCCGCGCTTTCGCGCCAAGCACCCGGCGCACCAGCACCGCTTCTTCACCGACCCGCGTGTGCGGCCGATGGGCGCCGGCCTGGAGCTGTTCGGGCAGCGCAGCGACGGCACCGAGTTCCCGGTGGAGATCAGCCTGAGCCCGCTCGACACCGGCGAAGGCATCCTGGTGTCGGCCGCGATCCGCGACATCACCGAGCGCAAGCGCATCGAGGACGAGCTGCGCCGCAAGAACATCGCGCTCGAGCGCGCCAGCCTGGCCAAGGACCGCTTCCTCGCCACCATGAGCCACGAGCTGCGCACGCCGCTGAACGCCATCATCGGCTTCACCGGCGTGCTGCTGATGCGCCTGCCCGGCCCGCTGACGGCCAAGCAGGAGCACCAGCTGCGCACAGTGGAGACCAGCGCCAAGCACCTGCTGTCGCTGATCAACGACCTGCTCGACCTGGCGAAGATCGAATCGAGCGACGTCGAGCTGACGCGCACTCCCGTGCGCTGCAACGAGGTGATCCGCGAGGTCACCGCCACGCTGCGCCCGCTGGCCGAGGCGAAGAAGCTCGAGCTGCGCGTGCAGCTGCCGCCCGACGAGGTGGTGCTGCAGACCAACCAGCGTGCGCTGAGCCAGATCATCATCAACCTGACCAACAACGCGATCAAGTTCACCGACCAGGGGCATGTGCTCGTCTCGCTGGTGCAGCGTCCACTGGCCGAAGGCCTGGCCACCGAGCTGTGCGTGGCCGACACCGGCCGCGGCATCCGCGCCGAGGAGCAGGACAAGCTGTTCCAGGCCTTCAGCCAGCTCGACGAGTCGCCGTCGCGCCGCTTCGAGGGCACCGGCCTCGGCTTGTACCTGTCGCAGAAGTTCGCCGCCCTGCTCGGCGGCCGCATCCTGTGCGAGAGCGAAGTCGGGCGCGGCAGCCGCTTCACGCTGCACCTGCCGACATCGCATGACACGTCCTGAGGCAGACCAGACGATGAACACACGCATCCTGGTGGTGGAAGACGACGCGCCGAGCCTGGAGCTCGCGCTCTTCCTGCTCGACAGTGCCGGCTACGCCACGCTGTCGGCCAGTGACGGCGGCGCCGGGCTGCAGCTGGCGCTCGCCGCCAAGCCCGACATGGTGCTGTGCGACGTGCAGATGCCGGTGCTGAGCGGCTACATGCTGGTGCACGAGCTGCACGAGAACCCGCAGTGGCGCCGCGTGCCGGTGGTGGCGATCAGCGCCTTCTCGATGCGCGGTGATCGCGAGCGCGCCCTCGAGGCCGGCTTCGACGGCTATCTGCCCAAGCCGATCGTGCCCGGCACCTTCGTGCAGGAGGTCGAGGCGTTCCTCGATCCCGCGCAGCGGGTGAGCCCGCCGACCCGCAGCCCGAACTGACGGCACGCCGCGGCATGGCCAAGGTATTGCTGGTCGACGACAACGACGCCAACCGCGAATTGCTGTTCGAGGTGCTGCACCCGCACGGCTACGACGTGCTGGAAGCCGCCGACGGCGCACAGGCGCTGCACATGCTGCGCCTGGAGCGGCCCGAGCTCGTCATCTCCGATGTGCTGATGCCGGCGATGGATGGCTACGAACTGGTACGCCAGATCCGCGCCGACCCGGCGCTCGCGCACACCGAAGTGATCTTCCACACCGCCCACTTCCACGACGGCGGCGCCCGCGACCTGGCGCAGGCGTGCGGCGTGACGCGCTGGCTGATGAAACCGTGCACGCCGGGCGAGATCGTGCGCGCGGTCGACGACGCCCTCGGCAGCGCGCCTGTGGCCACGCCGGCGACAGCAGCCTCGGCGCTCGACCCCTCGTTCGACCGCGAACACCTGCGCGTGCTGACCGACAAGCTGTCGCACAAGGTCGACGAACTGGCGCTGACCAACCAGCGCCTGTCGGCGCTGATCGAGCTGAACGGGCACCTGGCCTCCGAGCTCGACCCGCAGATGCTGCTGGAGCGTGTGTGCCGCCAGGCCCGCCATCTGTTCGGCGCCACCTACGCCGTGCTGTGCGTGCGCGAGCGGTCGGAGGGTGCACCGGAATACGTGAGCCTCGCCGGCATCGACGCGCTGCTGGCGGCGCAGCTGCCGCGGCCGGCCTATGAATCCGAGCTGCTGCTGCCCCTGCTGGCGCTGCGCCGGTCGCAGCGCCGCGGCGACCTTGGCGGCGACCCGCAGCGGGCGGGCCTGCCGGCGGGTTACCCCGCGGCCCACAACAGCCTGGTCGCACCGATCACCTCGCTGACGCGGGTGCACGGCTGGGTCTGCCTGGTCGACAAGGTCGGCGCCGACGGCTTCACCGACGAGGACGAACACCTGCTGTCGACGCTGGCGGCGCAGACCGGCCGCATCTACGAGAACCGCAACCTGGTGGTCGAGCTGCGGCGCTACGCCGCGCAACTGCAGTTCGAGAGCCACGAGCGCCAGCGCGCGATCGTCAACCTGGGCGAGAGCGAGCAGCGCTTCCGCCAGCTGGCCGAGAACATCCGCGACGTGTTCTTCCTGACCAATGCGGCCAACACCAAGGTGCTCTACGTCAGCCCGGCCTACGAGGAGATCTCCGGCCGCAGCTGCGCCAGCCTGTATGCCAAGCCAGGCTCGTGGGTGGACGCCATCCATCCCGAGGACAAGGCGGGCATCGTGGCAGACGCGCAGCGGCGCGGAAGCACCGACTCGATGCAGTACGAATACCGACTGCAGCGCCCCGACGGCACGACACGCTGGATCCGCACGCGGGGCTTTCCGATCCGCAACGAAGCCGGCGAGATCTACCGAGTGGCCGGCGTCGCCGAGGACATCACCGAACGCAAGCAGGCTGAGGACCGCATCCGCCGCCTGAGCCGCGTGCATGCCGTGCTCAGCGGCATCAACTCGCTGATCGTGCGGGTGCATTCGCGCAACGAGCTGGTCATCGAGGCCTGCCAGATCGCCGTCGACCAGGGCCGTCTGCGCTTCGCCTGGATCGGCCTGCTCGAGCCGGGCACACGAACGCTGCAGGGCGTGGCCTCGGCCGGGCCCGACCCGCGGCTGGCCGGCTTCGACCCGCTGGCGCACAGCGACGACGTGCCGGCCGGGGCGGCGCTGGTCAATGCCGCCGCACGCGCGCGCAAGGCCATCGTCTGCAACGATACGCAGGCCTTCGATGCCGCGCGGGTCGATGCCGCGGTGATGCGCGAGCGCGGCCTGCGTTCGGCCGCGGCCTTTCCGCTGACCTACGGCAAGCGCGTGTTCGGCGTGCTGGCGCTGTATGCCGACGAGCGCGATTTCTTCGATGCCCAGGAGCTGCGCCTGCTCGACGAGCTGGCCGGCGACATCGCGTTCGCGCTGCAGCACATCGAGAAGGAGGAGCGGCTGCACCACCTGGCCTACTACGACGACCTGACCAACCTGGCCAACCGCGACCTGTTCGAGGAGCGCCTGGCGCAGGCGGTGATCGCGGCCGGCCACGCCGGCCGCCGCCTGGCGGTGGTGACGCTGGACATCGAGCGCTTCAAGTACGTGAACGACACCTACGGCCGGCGCACCGGCGACGAGCTGCTGCGCCTGCTGTCGATCCGGCTCACCGGCTGCCTGGGTGGCCCGAGCGAAGTCGCCCGCGTCGCCGGCGACCAGTTCGCGATCCTGATGACCGAGGCCGAGGACGATGGCGACGTCGTCCGCTTGCTGCAGCGCTGGACGGCCGCCTGCTTCGACACCCCGTTCCGCCTCGAGAAGGCCGAGCTGCGTGTCTCGGCGCGGGCCGGCATCGCGCTCTATCCGATCGACGGCGACGACGGCGAGACGCTGCTGGCCCGCGCCGAAGCGGCGCTCAACAAGGCCAAGTCCGCGGGCGACCGCCACCGCTTCTACACGCAGGAGATCACCGAGCGCGTGGCGCAGAAGCTCGCGCTCGAGTCGCTGCTGCACCGCGCGCTCGAAGGCGAGGAGTTCGTGCTGCACTACCAGCCGATCGTCGGCGTCGCCGCCCGGCGCATCACCGGCGTCGAGGCGCTGATCCGCTGGCAGAGCCCCGAGCTCGGCCTGGTCGAGCCGTCGCAGTTCGTGCCGCTGCTCGAGGAGAGCGGCATGATCGTCGGTGTCGGCGCCTGGGCGC
>JBGAMU010000109.1:0-13995 GCA_044222685.1 Burkholderiaceae bacterium | reverse complement strand
AGCGCCACCGGCGAGCCCTTGGACACCTTGTCGCCGAGCTTGACCAGCACCTGCTTGACGACGCCGGCGTGCGACGACGGAATCTCCATCGACGCCTTGTCGCTCTCGACGGTGACGAGGCTCTGCTCGACCTTGATCGTGTCGCCGGGCTTGATGAAGATCTCGATCACCGCGACTTCGGCAAAGTCGCCGATGTCGGGCACCAGCACTTGCACTGGGCCGGATGACGATGCCGATTCGACCGCTGCCGCAGCAGCCGGCGCAGGGGCCGGCACGGGTGCGGGTGCAGCGCTTGCCGGCGACGCCTGCTGCGGTGCCGGAGCAGCGGGCGCGGCCGACTCGCCGGCGCCTTCGGCCTCCAGCGTGAGCAGCACCGCGCCTTCGTTGACCTTGTCGCCGAGCGCCACCTTGAGGACCTTCACCACGCCGGCGTGGCTGGAGGGGATCTCCATCGACGCCTTGTCGCTCTCGACGGTGACCAGACTCTGCTCGGCCTTGACCCGATCGCCCGGCTTGACCAGCAGCTCGATCACCGCCACGTCCTTGAAGTCCCCGATGTCGGGGACCTTCACGTCCACCAATGCCATGTCGTTGTCTCCGTTGTTCTGATCAGGCGTACAGCGGATTCGCCTTGTCGGCCTTGAGCTGGTACTTCTTGATCGCCTCGGCCACCTTGGCGGCCGGCACCGTGCCCTCCTCGGCCAGCGCCTTCAGCGCGGCGACCACGATGTAGTGCCGATTGACCTCGAAGTGCTCGCGCAGCTTGTTGCGGAAGTCGCTGCGGCCGAAACCGTCGGTGCCGAGAACCTTGTAGGTCCGGCCCTTGGGCATGTAGGCGCGGATCTGCTCGGCATAACTCTTGATGTAGTCGGTCGATGCCACCACCGGCCCGGCGTGCCCGGCGAGCTGCTGGGCGACGAACGACACGCGCGGCGCATCGGTCGGGTGCAGCAGGTTCCAGCGCTCGCACTCCTGGCCTTCGCGAGCCAGCTCGTTGAAGCTCGGGCAGCTCCACACATTGGCGGCGACGCCCCATTCCTTCTCGAGCAGTTCCTTGGCCGCCATGCTCTCGCGCAGGATCGTGCCGCTGCCGAGCAGGTTGACGCGCGGCGTCTTCTTCGCGCCCTCGAGCAGCAGGTACATGCCCTTGATGATCTGCTCCTCGGTGCCGGCCTTCAGTCCGGGCATCGGGTAGTTCTCGTTGAGCAAGGTGATGTAGTAGAAGACGTTGTCCTGCTTCTCGACCATGCGCTTCAGGCCGTGGTGCAGGATCACCCCCACCTCGTGCGCGAAGGTCGGGTCGTAGCTCACGCAGTTGGGGATCGTGCTGGCCAGCACGTGGCTGTGGCCGTCCTCGTGCTGCAGGCCCTCGCCGTTGAGCGTGGTGCGCCCGCTGGTGCCGCCGAGCAGGAAGCCGCGTGCCTGCATGTCGCCCGCGGCCCAGGCCAGGTCGCCCACGCGCTGCAGGCCGAACATCGAGTAGTAGATGTAGAACGGGATCATGATGCGGTTGTTCGTCGCGTACGACGTCGCCGCGGCGATCCAGCTGCACATGCCACCGGCTTCGTTGATGCCCTCCTGCAGGATCTGTCCGTCCTTGGCCTCGCGGTAGTACATCACCTGGTCCTTGTCGACCGGCGTGTAGTTCTGGCCCGCGGGGTTGTAGATGCCGATCTGCCGGAACAGGCCCTCCATGCCGAAGGTGCGCGCCTCGTCGACCAGGATCGGCACCGTGCGCGGCCCGAGCATCTTGTCGCGCAGCAGCGTGGTCAGGAACCGCACATAGGCCTGCGTGGTGCTGATCTCGCGGCCTTCGGCCGTCGGGTCGAGCACGGCCTGGAAGGTGCCGAGCGCGGGCACGTCGAAGTGCTCGTCGGCGCGCGCTCGGCGCTGCGGCAGATAACCGCCAAGCGCCTTGCGGCGGTCGTGCAGGTACTTCATCTCCGGCGTGTCGTCGGCCGGCTTGTAGAACGGGATCTTCGACAACTCGCTGTCCGGGATCGGGATGTTGAAGCGGTCGCGGAAGTAGCGGATGTCGTCGTCGGTCAGCTTCTTGGTCTGGTGGGCCGTGTTCTTTCCCTCACCGGCGCGGCCCATGCCGTAGCCCTTGACCGTCTTGACCAGCAGCACGGTCGGCTGGCCGACATGCGAGTTGGCGCGATGGAACGCGGCGTAGACCTTCTGCGGATCGTGGCCGCCGCGGCGCAGCGCCCAGATGTCTTCGTCGCTCATCTTGGCCACCATCTCCAGCGTGGCGGGCGAGCGGCCGAAGAAGTGCTTGCGCACGAAGGCGCCGTCGTTGGCCTTGAAGGCCTGGAAGTCGCCGTCGACGGTGTCCATCATGATCTTGCGCAGCGCACCGTCCTTGTCGCGCGCGAGCAGCGCGTCCCAGTTGCTGCCCCACAGCAGCTTGATGACGTTCCAGCCCGAGCCGCGGAACTCGCCCTCGAGCTCCTGCACGATCTTGCCGTTGCCGCGCACCGGTCCGTCCAGGCGCTGCAGGTTGCAGTTGATGACGAAGACCAGGTTGTCGAGCTTCTCGCGCGCCGCCAGGCTGATGGCGCCCAGGCTCTCGGGCTCGTCCATCTCGCCGTCGCCGCAGAACACCCACACCTTGCGCTGGCTGGTGTCGGCGATGCCACGCGCGTGCAGGTACTTGAGAAAACGCGCCTGGTAGATCGACATGATCGGCCCGAGGCCCATCGACACGGTGGGGAACTGCCAGAAGCCCGGCATCAGCTTGGGATGCGGGTAGCTCGACAGGCCGCGGCCGTCGACCTCCTGCCGGAAGTTGAGCAGCTGCTCTTCGGTGATGCGGCCCTCGAGGTAGGCCCGCGCGTAGATGCCGGGTGCCGAATGGCCCTGGATGTACAGCAGGTCGCCGCCCCGCTCGGGCGTGTCGGCGTGCCAGAAGTGGTTGAACCCCGCCGCGAACATGTGGGCCAGCGACTGGAACGAGCTGATGTGGCCGCCGAGGTCGCCACCGTCTTCGGGCTCGAGCCGGTTGGCCTTGACCACCATCGCCATCGCGTTCCAGCGCATGTAGGCGCGCAGCCGTTCCTCGAGGTCGAGCCGGCCGGGGCTGCGTTCCTCCTCGCCCGGCTTGATGGTGTTGACGTAGCCGGTGGTCGCCGAGAACGGCAGGTTCACGCCGTGCTGGCGGGCCTCTTCGAGCAACTGCTCGAGCAGGTAGTGCGCACGATCCGGGCCTTCGGCGGAGATGACCGCCGACAACGCATCGAGCCACTCGCGGGTCTCCTGCGCGTCGGTGTCGTTGGCGGCCGTGTCGCGAAACGATTCCGGCATTGCGGACATTCTTGTCTCCTGGCTATTGGGTCTTCAGGGTCGTCAAATCGGGTCGGCCGGCAGTGTCGCATAAAGTTTCTCAATTTCAAATAGTGCGACATCATTCCGTATTATGAATTCAGGTTCGCGTTGTGCCTCCCCCGTCGATCGAAGCCGCCCGGGATAATCCAACGATGGACCTGCGCCCGGACGCAAAGCCCCCGCTGCCGTCGCGACCGAGTTTCGGCCAGCGTCTGATCGGTCGCTGGTGGCGCCGCCAGACACCCGCGCGACAAGACCGCTTCGCCACGCTCGGCCCGCTGGTGTCGGTGATGCTGTTCCTCGCGGCCATCATTTCGGCCTTCTGGTATCTGCGCAATGAGGAATTCGAGCGGGAGGCCGAGAGCGTCAAGCGCGACGCCGAGATCGCGCAGCAGCAGATCCGCCTGCACCTGATCGAGAACCAGGAGCAGCTCGTTCAGTTGGCGCGGCAGATCGTCACCAAGGAGATCGACGCCGACGAGGTGCAGCGGCAGACCACCGCGTTCGGCCTCGAACGTCCCGAGATCGCGCAGCTGACCTGGCTCGACGCCCTGCGCCGCAAGCGCGCCAGCTACAGCTCGCCGCTGGCCGACTCGGAGACGCACCCGCTGGGCAACGGCGACGACAAGACGCGCCAGCCGAACACGCGCAGCAGCGAGGCCGAGTGGGCGTTCATCGCGGCGCGCGACACGCGCCAGCCGGTGTACTCGCAACCGTTCAAGGACGCCATCGGCACCCCGGTGTTCCAGACCCACGTGCCGCTGCTCAACGGCGGCGTGTTCGCCGGCGCGCTGGTGGTCGAGTACTCGATCGATGCGCTGATGCGCTACTTCGTGCCGCCCGAGGTGGCGCGGCGACGCGCGATCTCGGTGCTCGACGAGAACGGCGCCGTGCTCGCCAGCACGGTCAGCGCGATGCCCGGCAACGTGAGCACACGTGCGCCGATCGTGCACGACGTGCCGCTGACACCATCGCCGCACGGCATCGTGCTGCGCGGCAGCGGCTATCGCACGTCGGTCGGCCTGATCGGCAACACGTTGTTCTGGATGGTGCTGGCGTTGTCGGGCCTGACGGTGTGGATGCTGCTGGGCACCTGGCGCCACATGCGCCGGCGCGCGCAGATCCAGGGTGCGCTGGTGCAGGAGACCAACTTCCGGCGCGCCATGGAGAACTCCATGCTGACGGGCATGCGCGCGATGGACCTGGAGGGACGCATCAGCTACGTCAATCCGGCCTTCTGCGCGATGACCGGATTCACCGAGCCCGAGCTGATCGGCCGCATGCCGCCCTACCCCTACTGGCCGAGCGACCGCATCGAGGAGAACTCGCGCCTGCTGCAGCAGGAGCTGCAGGGCCGCAGCCCGGCCGGCGGCATCGAGGTCAAGGTGATGCGCAAGGACGGCGTGCTGTTCGACGTGCGCATGTACGTCTCGCCGCTGATCGACGCGCGCGGCAAGCAGACCGGCTGGATGACCTCGATGACCAACATCACCGAGGCCAAGCGCATCCGCGACCAGTTGTCCGCGTCGCACGAACGCTTCACCACCGTGCTCGAAGGGCTGGACGCTGCGGTGTCGGTGCTGTCGGTGCAGCAAGGCGAGCTGCTGTTCGCCAACCGCTCGTACCGGCTCTGGTTCGGTGCCGACGCCCGCGGCCATGCGCAGCTGGCCAGCGGCAGCGGGCCGGCGCACGGCTTCGACGGCGACGCCGACGACACTGTCGACG
Source organism: Burkholderiaceae bacterium (assembly GCA_044222685.1). Classification (GTDB taxonomy): domain Bacteria; phylum Pseudomonadota; class Gammaproteobacteria; order Burkholderiales; family Burkholderiaceae_C; genus JAEUPI01. The sequence continues at coordinate 8,943 of JBGAMU010000109.1, read as the reverse complement.
GCCTGTCGGGCCTGCCGGCGCAGGAGCTCACGCACACCGGCGCCGACCCGCGCGAGGTGTACATCGAGTCGCTGCAGAAGTGGTTCGACGTGCGCTCGCGCTACCTGCAGTGGACCGACGGGCGCCTGGCGCAGATGCTGATCGCCACCGACGTGACGGCACGTCGCCGGGTCGAGGAGCAGGCCGCGCAGCAGGCCGACAAGGCGCAGATGTCGAGCCGGCTCATCACGATGGGCGAGATGGCGTCGTCGGTCGCGCACGAGCTGAACCAGCCGCTGACCGCCATCACCAACTACTGCAACGGCATGATCTCGCGCGTGCGCGGCGAATCGATCGGCCGCGAGGACCTGGTGTCGGCGCTCGAGAAGACGGCGCGCCAGGCCGAGCGCGCCGGCCAGATCATCCAGCGCATCCGCGCATTCGTGCGCAAGAGCGTGCCGCAACGCCAGGCCGCCCAGGCGCAGCAGATCGTCGACGACGCGCTCGAGCTCGCGAGCATCGAGCTGCGTCGGCGAAACGTGGCGATCCACAGCTATGTGGCGCAGCGCCTGCCCGAGCTGATGGTCGACCCGATCCTGATCGAACAGGTACTGCTGAACCTGGTGCGCAACGCGGCCGAGGCGATCGACCAGGCGCAGATGCCGCCGTCGCGCCGCTTCATCGAGCTGCGCGTGGTGCCGCGGCACACACCCGAGGAAGGCGGCGTGATCGACTTCAGCGTCACCGACACCGGCCCGGGATTGCCCGACGAGGTGATCGGTCGGCTGTACGAGGCGTTCTTCTCGACCAAGGCCGAGGGCCTGGGCATCGGTCTGTCGTTGTGCCGGTCGATCGTCGAGTCGCACCGGGGCCGGATCAAGGCGCAGAACCTCTACAATGGCGCCGCGGTTTCGGGGTGCCGTTTCTCGTTTGCCCTGCCGGTGGACATCCCGGCGCGCCCCGAATCCGAACCGCCGGCCCCGGCGCCCGATTCGGCCGTCAATCCAGCTGCCCTGACATCCCCATGAGCCTGATACCCAAGAAAGGCACGGTCTACGTCGTCGACGATGACGAGGCCGTGCGCGACTCGCTGCAGTGGCTGCTCGAAGGCAAGGACTACCGGGTCAAGTGCTTCGACTCGGCCGAGTCGTTCCTGTCGCGCTTCGACCCGCGCGAGGTGGCCTGCCTGATCGCCGACATCCGCATGGACGGCATGAGCGGCCTCGAACTGCAGGACCGCCTGCTCGAGCGCAAGAGCCCGCTGCCGGTCGTGTTCATCACCGGCCATGGCGACGTGCCGATGGCGGTCACGACGATGAAGAAGGGCGCGATGGACTTCATCGAGAAGCCATTCAAGGAGGAAGAGCTGCTGCCGTTGGTGGAGCGCATGCTCGACCAGGCGCGCTCCGCCTTCAGCCAGTACCAGGAGCAAGCCAGCCGCGACGCGCTGCTGTCGCGCCTGACCACGCGCGAGGCGCAGGTGCTCGAGCGCATCGTCGCCGGCCGCCTGAACAAGCAGATCGCCGACGACCTGGGCATCAGCATCAAGACGGTCGAGGCGCACCGCGCCAACATCATGGAAAAACTCAACGCCAACACCGTGGCCGACCTGCTGAAGATCGCGCTCGGTGCGTCCGGAGCCGCCAAGGCCTGATCGGCTTGCGCGTTGTCCCTACCGTGATGAGGCCGCTGCGACAGCGGCCTCATCGTTTGCAACGAGAAACACCCACCCCATGACCGCCCAGTTGATCGACGGCAACGCGCTGGCGACCCGCATCCGCGCCGAGGTCGCCGTGCGCGCCACACAGCTGACGGCGGCCGGGCATCCGCCGGGACTGGCCGTGGTGCTGGTGGGCGACGATCCGGCCTCCGCCGTCTACGTGCGCCACAAGGTCAAGGACTGCGAGGCCGCGGGCCTGCACTCCGTGCTCGAGCGATACCCGGCCGAAATGCCCGAGTCCGATCTGCTGGCCCGGGTGCGCGCGCTGAACGCCGATCCGCGCATCCACGGCATCCTGGTGCAGATGCCATTGCCCAAGCACATCGACCCGCACAGGGTGATCGAGGCGATCGCGCCGCACAAGGACGTCGACGGGTTCCACGTCGCCAACGCCGGCGCCCTGATGACCGGCCAGCCCGGCTTCAAGGCCTGCACACCCTACGGCTGCATGCGGCTGATCGAGACCACCGGCGTGGCATTGCGAGGCCGCCATGCAGTGGTGATCGGCCGCAGCAACACCGTGGGCAAGCCGATGGCGCTGATGCTGCTGCAGGCGAACGCGACCGTCACCATCTGCCACAGCGGCACACCCGATCTGGGTGTGCACACGCGGGGCGCCGACATCGTGGTGGTGGCCGTCGGCCGGCGCGACACCTTGCGTGCCGACATGGTCAAGCCGGGCGCGGTGGTCATCGACGTCGGCATGAACCGCAACGACGCCGGCAAGCTGTGCGGCGACGTCGACTTCGAGGCGGTGCGCCAGGTCGCCGGCTGGATCACCCCGGTGCCCGGCGGGGTCGGGCCGATGACGCGGGCCATGCTGTTGGTCAATACTCTCGAAGCGGCCGAACGGGCCGCCACCCCTTGAGCGACGCTGCCCACCCGGCGGCCTCCACGCGCATGGACAACCCGCTGCTGCAGACCTCCGGCCTGCCCGATTTCACGGCGATCCGGCCGGAGCACGTGACGCCGGCGCTCGACCTGTTGCTGGCCGACGCCGAGGCCGCGCTGCAGCGCGCCGGTGGCCCCGACGTGCCGGCCAGCTTTCACGCCCTGTCGTCGGTGCTCGACACGGCGGTCGAGCGGCTGTCGCGCGTCTGGGGCACGGTCGGCCATCTCAACGAAGTGGCCGACACGCCGGCGCTGCGCGCCGCGTACAACGACAACCTGCCACGCATAACCGGCTTCTTCAGCCGGCTCGGCGCCGACGCCGCGCTGTTTGCCAAGTACAAGCGCATCGACGCCGACGCCGAGCGGCTCGATCCGGCGCAGCGCCGGGCACTGGCCAACGCGCTGCGCGATTTCGTGTTGTCGGGCGCCGAGCTGACGGGTCCTGCGCGCGAGCGCTATCTGCAGGTGCGCGACCGGCTGGCGGCGCTGGGCCAGCGCTTCGACGAGAACGTGCAGGACGCCACCGATGCCTTCGTGCTCATCGTCGACGCCGAGCGCCTGCACGGCGTGCCCGACGACGTGCAACGCGCGGCGGCGCTCGAGGCGCGCGAGCGCGGCCAGGACGGCTGCGCGATCACGCTGCAGTTTCCGCGCTGGCGGCCGGTGATGCAGTACGCCACCGACCGTTCGCTGCGCGAGACGCTGTATCGAGCCTATTTCACCCGCGCCAGCGACCATGGGCCGGCCGCGTTCGACAACAGCGCGCTGATGGCCGAGTTGCTCGCGCTGCGACAGGAAGAGGCGCACCTGCTGGGTTATCCGAGCTTCGCCGACCTGTCGCTGGCCACCAAGATGGCCAAGTCGCCGGCGCGCGTGCTGCAGTTCCTGCGCGATCTGTCGGCGCGGGCACGCACGCAGGCGCTGCACGACGTCGACGACATGCGCCAGCATGCGCGCGAGCAGCTCGGCATCGACGAGCTGATGCCGTGGGACCATGACTTCGTGGCCGAGCGCCTGCGGCAGGAGCGCTACGCGTTCAGCGAGCAGCAGGTGAAGCAGTACTTCACCGCGCCGCGCGTCGTTCAGGGCCTGTTCCGGCTGGTCGAGACCTTGTTCGAGGTGCAGATCACCGAAGAGGCGGCGCAGGCCTGGCACGAGTCGGTGCGCTTCTTCCGCATCGAGCGCGACGGCCGGCTGGTCGGCCAGTTCTTCCTCGACCTGTACGCACGGCCGGGCAAGCGGCCGGGCGCATGGATGGACCATGCGCGCGGCCGCTGGCGCCGGCCCGACGCCGACGGCGCGCTGCAGACGCCGGTGGCCAATCTGGTGTGCAACTTCGCCGCGCCGGTCGACGGTCGGCCGGCTCTGTTGACGCACGACGACGTCGTCACGCTGTTCCACGAGTTCGGCCACGGGCTGCACCACGTGCTCACGCGTGTCGACGAGCTGTCGGTGGCCGGCATCTCGGGCGTCGAATGGGATGCGGTGGAGTTGCCGAGCCAGTTCATGGAGAACTTCTGCTGGGAGTGGCAGGTCATCGTGCGCCTGAGCAGCCACGTCGACGACGGCAGTGCGCTGCCACGCGAACTGTTCGACCGCCTGCTGGCAGCCCGCAACTTCCACAGCGCGCTGGGCTTGCTGCGACAGGTGGAGTACGCGCTGTTCGACATGCGCATCCACCTCGAACCGGCGGCCGCCGCCGACATCCAGCAGGTGATGGGCGAGGTGCGGCGCGAGGTCGCGGCGTTCGAGCAGCCGTCGTTCCAGCGCTACCAGCACAGCTTCTCGCACATCTTTGCCGGTGGTTACAGCGCGGGCTACTACAGCTACAAGTGGGCCGAGGTGCTGTCGGCCGACGCCTTCAGCGCGTTCGAGGAATCCGGCCTGTTCGACACCGAGACCGGGCGCCGCTATCGGCGCGAGATTCTCGAGGTCGGCGGCAGCCGCGACGCGATGGACAGCTTCAAGGCCTTCCGCGGGCGTGAACCAAGTATCACTGCGTTGCTTCGCCACCAAGGAATCACTTGAGTGTCTGCCTCGGGTGGGCTAGATTGCGGCGCATGAAGTCCCTGCGTCTGTCCGTTGGCCTGTTGGCCGGTTGCCTGCTGGCCCTGCCGAGTCACGCGCTCTACAAGGTCGTCGGTCCCGATGGCAAGGTCACGTACATCGACCGCGCGCCCTCGTCCGAGCTCGGCCGCGTGCAGCCGATCGGCCGCGACGGCACGCCCGCTCCCGACGCCTCGCCGAACGCCGCGTTGCCGAGCGATCTGCGCCAGGTGAGCGCGCGGTTCCCGGTCACGCTGTACACCTCGACCGACTGCGCCCCCTGCGAGACGGGTCGCCGGCTGCTGCAGCAACGCGGCATTCCCTACGCCGAGCGCCGCGTCACGAACGAAGAAGATGCCGAGGCGATGAACCGCATCACGGGCGGCCGCTCGGTACCGTCGCTGATGGTCGGCTCGCAGGCACTACGCGGACTGTCCGACACCGACTGGCACGCCTACCTCGACGCCGCGGGTTACCCGCGCGAGTCCAAGTTGCCGCGCGGCTACCAGCCGCCGGTCGCCACGCCGCTCGTCGCACGCGGCGAGGCCGATACCAAGGCCGCGCCGCCCGCGCGTGCCGCGTCGGCGGCCGAGAGCACGGCGGCCGCACCCGTCGCGCCACCGCCCTCGCCCACCGGCATCAGATTCTGAGGTGGCGCGCCGGCCAGCTGCCCACCGCGGTAGCCGAGCCGACGCTCCAGAACAGCAGCGCCACGCCCACCGCGGCGCCGGCGAGTCCGAACACCAGTGGCAGCACGCTGCTCGACAGATTGATCACGATCGAGCGCAGGGCGATCGCCTCGCCATGCCGGCTCGGCGGCGTCAGATGGTGCAGGCCCGACATGATCATCGGCTGCACCGAGCCGAGCGTGAGACCCAGGCATAGCGCCAGCAGCCCCATCAGCCAGGGTGACGTGGCAAACGGATAGGCGGCGAACACCAGGCCGGTGCCGATCATCGCGCCGCGCAGCACCACCACCTCGCGCATGCGATGCGCGAGGATCGGGATGACCAGGCGCACCGCCGTCACCGACAACGTGAAGCTGCCGAGCACGAGACCGATGGTCGACGCATCGAACCCGCGCTCATGGCCCAGCACCGGCACCGCGAAGGTGTGCACGTCCCAGCACGCCGACAGCAGCAGGTTCACTGCCATCAGGCGCTTCAAGCCTGGCAGAGCGAGCAGTTCCCATGCCGCCCCCGCCGTCGGAGCCTGCGGCCGTGGTGCAGTGCGTGGCACGCGACGCGCCACCATCAAGGAGACGATCGGCAACAGCAGCAGCACGGCGAACGCCGCGCGAAATCCTGCTGCGTCGATGACGAAGCCGGCGAGCACCGGCCCGATCACGTTGGACATCGACGGCGCCATGCCGAGCCAGCTGAACACGCGCATGCGCTGCACGCTGTCCATGGCCGCCTGACCGGCCGTGCGCTGGATCGCGATCAGGCCGACGTTGGTGCCGGCGCCGGTGAGCGTGGCCGCGAGGCACAGCCAGGCGAACTGGACCGCCCCGTCGAACGCGGTGGCGATCAGCGCGACGCCCATGCCGGCCAGCGTCAGGCCGACAGCGACCTTGACCGGCTTGTGAAAGCCATGCCGGTCGGCCATGCGGCCGGCACGCAGCGCCAGCACGACCGGCGCCACCGCAAACAAGGCCATCAGCACGCCGACCGCGAGTGCACTGGAGCCCTCGCGCAGCGCCAGCAGCGGCGCCGCCATGCGCAGGCCGGCCATCGCGCTGTGCAGGCCGAGCTGGCTGACGATCAGCGCCCGCAGCACCGGCCCGAGCGTCTGTGCGCTGCCCGACTTGCCGGCCGCGGGGTCAGGCTCCAGGCGCGTCCTCCCGGGCCTCGGTGACTTCGTCGTCGAGCACGCCCGGCAGCAGGCGCTGCGATCGCACATCGGGCAGCGCCTCGACGTCCTTCAGCTGTCGCGACATCACCCGCGTGCGCCGCTCGGCCTCGCCGATGGTGTTGCTGGCTTCCTCGAGCTTCTTCTTCGTGCGGGCCAGCACATCGCCGAACTTGCCGAACTCGGTCTTCACCGCACCCAGCACCTCCCACACCTCGGTCGAGCGCTTCTCCAGCGCCAGCGTGCGAAATCCCATCTGCAGGCTGGTCAGCGTGGCCAGCAGCGTGGTCGGCCCGGTGAGCATCACCTTGTGCTCGCGCTGCATGCCTTCGACCAGGCCGGGCCGCCGCAACGCCTCGGCATACAGGCCCTCTGTGGGCACGAACAGGATCGCGAAGTCGGTGGTATGTGGCGGCGACACGTACTTCTCGCGGATCGTCCGCGCCTCGGTGCGCAGGCGGACCTCGATCGCCTTGGCCGCCAGCTCGGCGGCGACCGGGTCGGCGCGCTCGTGGGCATCGAGCAGCCGCTCGTAGTCGTCGCGCGGGAATTTGGCGTCGATCGGCAGCCACAGCGGCTCGCCATCGCTGCGCTGGCCGGGCAGGCGGATCGCGAACTCGACGCGATCGCGACTGCCGGGCACCGTGGCCACGTTGGTCGCGTACTGCTCCGGCGTGAACACCTGTTCGAGCAGCCCCGCGAGCTGCACCTCGCCGAAGATGCCACGCGTCTTTACGTTGGTGAGCACGCGGTTGAGCGAGCCCACGTCTCGCGCGAGGCTCTGCATCTCGCCCAGGCCCTTGTGCACCTGCTCGAGCCGGTCGGCCACCTGCTTGAAGCTTTCGCCCAGGCGCTGTTCGAGCGTGGCGTGCAACTTCTCGTCGACCGTGACGCGCATCTGCTCGAGCTTCTTCTCGTTGCCCTCCTGCAGCGACGACAGCCGCTGCTCGACCGACGCCTTGACCTCGGCCAGGCGCCGGTCGTTGGCCTCGCCGAGCTGGCGCAGCTGTTCGATCAGCCCGTCGGCGAAGCGTTTCAGCGCCGTGTCCTGCGCTTCGCGGGTGAACAGCGACTGCTGCGCCAGACCCTGCTGCACCGCCTGCAGCTGCAGGCGGAACGCGTCGATCTGTTCGGCCTGCGTGCGGGCCAGGTCGGTGCTCTGCGCCAGCAGCGATTGCTGGAACGTCGACAAGCCGTGCTGGTGCTCCTGCCGCGTGGCGGTGGCGCTGCGAGCCACCTCGTCGCGCAGTTCACGTTCGAGCCGTTCGCTGTCCTGACGCATGGCCTGCTGGATGCTCGCGGACATCGCATCGGACGCCGACGCATCCGGGCGGCGCAGCAGCAGCCACAGCAACAGCACGGTGTCCAGCGCCAGCAGCGCCCACACGATCCACTCGGTCATGCGGCGATTGTCTCAGCCCGGACGCAGCCGCCCGGTCACGACCTGTCAGGTGCGCCAGCGTTCGCCGCGCAGCACCTCGGGATTGACCGGTGTCGGCGGCGCACCGCCGGTCAGCGCGGCGACGAGATTGTCGACCGCGCAGCCGACCATCGCACGGCGTGTGGCCTCGGTCGCGCTGCCGATGTGCGGCAGCAGCACCACGTTCGGCAACTCCAGCAGCGCCGGGTTCGGCGTGGGCTCGTTCTCGAACACATCGAGCCCGGCGGCCGCGATGCGGCGCTCGCGCAGCGCCGCTGCCAATGCAGCGTCGTCGACGACGCCGCCGCGCGCCACGTTGGTCAGGGTGGCCGTCGGCTTCATCATCGCCAGTTCGGCGGCGCCGATCGCGTGGTGGCTCGACGCGCTGTATGGCACCACCAGCACCAGATGATCGGACTCGCGCAGCAGCGTCGCCTTGTCGACGTAGCGTGCACCGATCGGCGCCTCGTCGGCCGCGCCGAGGCGGCTGCGGTTGTGATAGATCACCTGCATGCCGAAGCCGAGTGCGCCGCGCCGCGCGATCGCCTGGCCGATGCGCCCCATGCCCAGGATGCCCAGCGTGGCGCCGTGCACGTCGCTGCCGGTCAGCAGGTCGTAGCGCCACTTCGTCCACTGTCCGCTGCGCAGGAAGCGCTCGGCCTCGGCCATGCGGCGCGCGGCGGCCATCATCAGCGCGAAGCCGAGGTCGGCCGTGGTCTCGGTCAGCACACCGGGCGCGTTGGTCGCCAGCACGCCGCGCGCGGTGCAGGCCGGCACGTCGACGTTGTTGTAGCCCACCGTCATCAGGCAGACCGCGCGTAGTTGCGGATGGGCATCGAGCAAGGCCGCGTCGATGCGTTCGCCCGACGTGGCGAGCAGGCCGTCCTTGCCCGCCAGGCGCTGCGACAGCTCGGTCGGCGGCCACTCGGTGTCGTCGGGGTTGGTCTCGACCTCGAAGTGCTCGCGCAGGCGGGCCACCGCCTCCGGGAACACCGCGCGTGCGATCAGGATGTGCGGTCGATGCAAGCGGCACTCC
>JBGAMU010000108.1:0-14033 GCA_044222685.1 Burkholderiaceae bacterium | reverse complement strand
GCCTTCGCCGCGCTCGCCGCTGCTGCGCTCGCCCCGTTCGCCATTGCGTTCACTGGTGCTGCGCTCGCCCGCGCGTTCACCGCTGCGTTCGCCACCACGGCCGCGACCACCGCGCTCGCCGCGGCCACGTCCGCCTCGGCCGTCACGCCCTTCGCGAGCCGGGCGCTTGTCGTCGCCGGCCGGGGTGGCGTCACTCGTCGTCGCTGCCGCGGCCGTGGCCGGCATGGCGGCCGGTGCGCTGTCGGCACCGAACAGGCGCTTCAACCAGGACACGAAACCACCGCTGGCGGCCACCGGCGCGGCGGCCACCGGGCGCACCGGCGCGGCCGCTGCGGGGGCCGGCACCGGAGCGGCTGCCGGTGGCATGCGCGGAGGCGCCGGCACCGCGATCGGCGCCGGCTCGTCGGGCAGCACGCCCTTGATCACCGGCTCCTGCTTGGCCTTGGCCTTCTCACGGCGCGAGATCGCGACCTCGTCGTCCGGCTCCTCGATCATCGTGTAGCTGGCCTGCAGGTTCTCCAGCCGCGGGTCGTCGTGACGCAGGCGCTCGAGCTTGTAGTTCGGCGTCTCGAGGTGCTTGTTGGGCACCAGCAGCACGGTGCAGCGCTGCTTCAGCTCGATCTTGGTGATCTCGGTGCGTTTCTCGTTGAGCAGGAAGGAGGTCACCTCCACCGGCACCTGCACGTGCACGGCGGCCGTGTTGTCCTTCAGCGTCTCCTCCTGGATGATGCGCAGGATCTGCAGCGCCGACGACTCGGTGTCGCGGATGTGGCCGGTGCCGTTGCAGCGCGGGCAGGTGATGTGGTTGCCTTCGCTGAGCGCCGGGCGCAGCCGCTGGCGGCTGAGTTCGAGCAGGCCGAACTTGCTGATCGAGCTGAACTGCACGCGGGCGCGGTCGTAGCGCATCGCGTCGCGCAGGCGCTGCTCGACCTCGCGGCGGTTCTTGCTCTCCTCCATGTCGATGAAGTCGACGACGATCAGGCCACCCAGGTCGCGCAGCCGCATCTGGCGCGCGATCTCGTCGGCGGCTTCCAGGTTGGTGCGGGTGGCTGTTTCCTCGATGTCGCCGCCGCGCGTGGCGCGCGCCGAGTTGACGTCGATCGACACCAGTGCCTCGGTGTGGTCGATCACGATCGCGCCGCCGGCCGGCAGGTTGACCGTGCGCGAGAACGCGGTCTCGATCTGGTGCTCGATCTGGAAGCGGCTGAACAGCGCCGCATCGTCGCGATAGCGCTTGACCCGCGACGCCGACTCCGGCATCACGTGGTTCATGAACTGCTGCGCCTGATCGTAGATGTCGTCGGTATCGATCAGGATCTCGCCGATGTCAGCGGTGAAGTAGTCGCGGATCGCGCGGATGACGAGCGAGCTCTCCTGGTAGATCAGGAAGGCGCCCTTGCCGGCCTGGGCGGCGCCGTCGATCGCGGTCCACAGCTTCAGCAGGTAGTTCAGGTCCCACTGCAGTTCGGGCGCCGAGCGGCCGATGCCGGCGGTGCGGGCGATCAGGCTCATGCCCTTGGGGTACTCGAGCTGGTCGAGGTTTTCCTTCAGCTCTTCGCGGTCCTCGCCCTCGATGCGCCGGCTGACGCCGCCGCCGCGCGGGTTGTTGGGCATCAGCACCAGGTAGCGTCCGGCCAGGCTGACGAAGGTGGTCAGCGCCGCGCCCTTGTTGCCGCGCTCTTCCTTCTCCACCTGCACCAGCAGTTCCTGGCCCTCGCGAACGGCGTCCTTGATGGTGGCGTTCTTGACCTCGATGCCGTCGCGGAAGTAGCTCTTCGAGATCTCCTTGAACGGCAGGAAGCCGTGGCGCTCCTCGCCGTAGTCGACGAAGCAGGCCTCCAGCGACGGTTCGACCCGCGTGATCACGGCCTTGTAGATGTTGCCCTTGCGCTGTTCGCGGCCTTCCAGTTCGGTTTCGAAGTCAAGCAGCTTCTGGCCGTCGACGATCGCCAGCCGCCGCTCTTCGGGCTGCGTGGCGTTGATCAGCATGCGTTTCATGTGCACTCCTCATCGGGGTGCGTGGGCCATGAAGGGCCACGCACCCGAGCAGCCGACCGGTCTGTGTCAGACCGGCTGGCCCATCGATGCACGAACGACGCTTAGGAAGCCTGGCTGAAGAAAACTGCTCGAGGTCGCCGCGCGGCGCCGAGACCGGCGCGTGATGCGATGACAGAGCCACGTGCCACGACGCGTCTGCGATCGCCCGCGCACGCCAGTCTGCCGGCTGCCGTCATGCGGCAGGCCAGGCCGTCCCGGCTGACGGCGACCGCGGCGCGATGCCGGGGCCATGCAGCGGCGAACGCGGTGGCGTTCTGCGGGACTGTCGACGGGGGTACGTGGCGCGAAGCGGTTCGCATCGTGGCGAGGCGGCAGACCGTGTGTCTTCAGGGTCTACCGCGAAAGACCTTTTCTTTCCCGATCATTCGGGAGGCTTGTTCGACGTTGTTCTTCCGTCTTCGGTCTGGCCTGCCGCCGCTGCACATTGGGCAGCGGCCCGCTGCCGGACCCGAGACGTTGCATCACCTTTGCTGCAAGGCGCGTCATTTGACGCGCGCTACCACGAGGTCGCCGGGTATGCCCGGGTAAACTCCAAGAGAATCAAGCACTTGCGGCTCGTCCGTGGTCCGAAGCATTATAAGCGCCAAAGCCGCTCCGACGGCGGAAAGACCCGGTGAAAGCGGCTCGGTCCAACGTGTGAATGTTGACGAGGGCAGTGCCGGTCAGCGGCTCGACAACTTCCTGCTGCGCCTGTTGAAGGGCGTGCCGAAGACGCATGTCTATCGCGTGATCCGCTCGGGCGAGGTGCGCGTGAACCGCGGCCGTGCCGCTGCCGACACCCGCCTGGCGCTGGGCGACGTGGTGCGGCTGCCGCCGGTGCGGCTGCCGGAGCGTCTCGCCGACAAGGCTCCCGCGCCAGCGCGCGAGTTCCCCATCCTGTTCGAGGACGACCACCTGATCGGCATCGACAAGCCGGCCGGCGTGGCGGTGCACGGCGGCAGCGGGGTCAGCTTCGGCGTCATCGAGCAACTGCGCCGCGCGCGGCCGCAGGCGCGTTTCCTCGAACTCGTGCACCGGCTCGACAAGCAGACCTCCGGCGTGCTGCTGCTGGCCAAGAAGCGCAGCGCGCTGACCGCGCTGCAGGAGCAGTTTCGCCTGCGCGCGACCGACAAGACCTACGCCGCACTGGTCAGCGGCGCCTGGCCGGCCGCGCGCAAGGTGATCGACGTGCCGCTGCACAAGACGCTCGACGATGCCGGCGAGCGCCACGTGCGGGCGGTGCCCGGCGGCAGCGAAGACGCCCGGCGCGCGATCACGCTGGTCAAGCTGGTCCACCACTACGAGGGTTACTCGCTGCTCGACGTGACCATCAAGACCGGCCGCACGCACCAGATCCGGGTGCATCTGGCCCACCACGGCCAGCCCATCGTCGGCGACGACAAGTACGGCGACTTCGCCGTCAACCGCGATTTCGCGCGTGGTACCGGCTTCGACGGCCAACGCTTCGATCGCATGTTCCTGCACGCCCGCCGGCTGGCGTTCGAGCATCCGGCCACCGGCGAGCGCATCGTGCTGGAAGCACCGCTGCCGGCCGAATGCGTCAGACTGCTGGCCCGCATGACCGACCCGCACTGATGACCGACAAGATGGACGCCGCACCGCGCCGCTTCGACCTGATCGCCTTCGACTGGGACGGCACGTTGTTCGATTCGACCTCGCTGATCGTGCGCTGCATCCAGCAGGCGTGCCAGGATGTCGGCGTGGACGTGCCCAGCGACGAGCGCGCCGCGTACGTGATCGGCCTCGGGCTGCACGATGCGCTGGCGCACGCGGCGCCCGGCCTGCCGCCGGAGCGCTACCCCGAGCTGGGTGCGCGTTACCGCCACCACTACATCGCGCACCAGCACGACCTGGTGCTGTTTCCCGGCACGCTCGCCATGCTGCAGGCGCTGCGCGCGCGCCGACACCGCCTGGCGGTGGCCACCGGCAAGAGCCGGCGCGGGCTCGACGATGCGCTGTCGACCGCCGGGCTCGGTGCGTTGTTCGACGCCACCCGCACCGCCGACGAGACGGCGAGCAAGCCCGACCCGCGCATGCTGCTCGAGCTGATGCAGCAGCTCGAGGTGGAACCGGCCCGCACGCTGATGATCGGCGACACCACGCACGACCTGCAGCTGGCGGCCAACGCCGGTGCGCCGTGCATCGGCGTCAGCTACGGCGCGCACGACCATGCGGCGTTCACGGCCTTCGCGCCGCTGTTCGTCGCCCACTCGACGGCCGAGCTGCACGACTGGTTGCTGCGCCATGGCTGAACACGTGCCGCTGCCGCGGCGTGATCGCGTCACCGAGGCGCAGTACCTGTGCGCCGGCGCCGAGCTGGCCGAGCGCGGGCAGGCCATCGTGTTCGATGTGCTGCTGTGGGGCGCGCCGGCGCGCGCCTTCGCGCTGCGCTTCGACGACAAGGTGGTGGCCTACATGAACCGCTGCGCCCATGTGCCCACCGAGATGGACTGGCAGGCCGGCCAGTTCCTCGACATGGACAAGCGCTGGATCCTGTGCTCGATCCACGGCGCGGCCTACGAGCCGGCCGACGGACGCTGCGTCGGCGGGCCCTGCGGCCAGGGCCGATTGATGCCAATCGTGACCGACGAGCGCGGTGGCGAGGTGTATTGGTATCCTTCGAACGACATCCAGCCCGTCGCCTTCGACGACGACGTGCCGCCCGCGCCGCCCGGCGCCGCCGCCCCCGAAAGCCCACCATGAATCCCCAGGAACCGTACCTGCCACCGTCGTCCGGGCCCGCCGGCGAGAGCCCGACGCCTGCCGCGGCCGCTGCTGCCGCACAGCACGGCCCGTCGAGCTTCGAGCGCGGGCTCGAGCACCTGACGCGCGAGCTGCTGCGCGACCGGCGCAGCGAGCGGCGCTGGCGCGTGTTCTTCCGGCTGGCCTGGTTCGGGCTCTTCCTGTTCATCGCCTGGGCGCTGCTGGCGCAGCGCGGCCACGGCTCGGCGCCGAGCGGGCCGCACACGGCGCTGATCGAGGTGCGCGGCGAGATCGCCGCGGAGTCCGAGGCCAGCGCGGAGCACCTGGTCGCGGCGCTCAAGTCGGCCTTCGAGGATGCCGGCTCGCAAGCCGTGGTGTTGCGCATCAACAGTCCGGGCGGCAGCCCGGTGCAGGCCGGCATCGTCAACGACGAGATCAAGCGCCTGAAGGCCAAGCACAAGAAGCCGGTCTACGCGGTGGTCGAGGAGATGTGCGCCTCAGGCGCCTACTACATCGCCGTCGCGGCAGACGAGATCTATGTCGACAAGGCCAGCCTGGTCGGCTCGATCGGTGTGCTGATGGACGGCTTCGGCTTCGCCGGCACGATGGACAAGCTGGGCGTCGAGCGCCGCCTGCTCACCGCCGGCGACAACAAGGGCATGCTCGATCCGTTCTCGCCGCAGAACGAGAAGCACAAGGCCTATGCGCAGGCCATGATCGACCAGATCCACCAGCAGTTCATCAAAGTGGTGAAGGACGGTCGCGGCAAGCGGCTGAAGGAATCACCCGACACCTTCTCGGGCCTGTTCTGGAACGGCGAGGAGGCGCTGCGCCAGGGGCTGGCCGACAAGTTCGGCAACCTCGACTACGTGGCGCGCGAGGTGGTCAAGGCCGAGGAGGTGATCGACTACACGCCGAAGGACAATGTCGCCGAGCGGCTGGCCAAGCGCTTCGGCGCGTCGGTCGGGCAGGGCGCGGTGAAAGCCCTGCGCGAGCTTTCACCGTTGCGCTGAATCAGGCGGGTGGAATCCGCAGCAGCTGTCCCGGATAGATCTTGTCCGGGTGCGTCAGCATCGGCTTGTTGGCCTCGAAGATCACCGGGTACTTGTTCGGGTTGCCGTAGAACTGCTTGGCGATCTTCGACAGGTTGTCGCCGCTGACCACGGTGTAGTACTTCGACTCGTCGGCCGGCGTGGCGACGGTGAGCATGTCGTTGACCGCAGCCACGTTGGCGACGTTGCCGCAGCACAGCACGACCTTCTCCTTGGTCGACTGGTCGGCGGCCACGCCGGACACGGTGACCGTGCCGCTGCCGCCGTCGAAGCCGACGTCCAGGCCGTCGACCTTGAGACCCATCGAGCCGATGTAGGTGGCGATCGCGTCGCCGGCGGCGCGGTTCAGGCGCTCCAGGTTCTCTGCGCTGGCCTCCTGCGCCACCGCGTCCTGCGCGGCCTTGGCCTCGCCCTTGCCGAACAGCTTTTCGCCGGCTTCCTTGATGAAACTGATCAGACTCATGGGAGTTCCTCCTGATGGTGTGCGAGGTCCGCACTCTACGCCACGTGCGTGACCGGACGACGAAGGCTCAGCCGGTCTGCAGCAGGCCTTTGCGTTCAATGAACGCCACCACGTCCGCCAGGCCCTGCCGGGTCCTCAGATTGGTCATCACGTAGGGTCGGTCGGG
Organism: Burkholderiaceae bacterium; assembly: GCA_044222685.1. Classification (GTDB taxonomy): domain Bacteria; phylum Pseudomonadota; class Gammaproteobacteria; order Burkholderiales; family Burkholderiaceae_C; genus JAEUPI01. Next base: position 7,591 of record JBGAMU010000108.1, on the reverse strand, counting down.
CCGCATGCGCCGCGTGTCGGCCTCCATCACCGACAGGTCGGCGCCGACGTACGGCGCCAGGTCGATCTTGTTGATGACGAAGAGGTCGCTCTTGGTGATGCCGGGCCCGCCCTTGCGCGGGATCTTCTCGCCGGCGGCGACGTCGATCACATAGATCGTCAGGTCGCTGAGCTCCGGACTGAAGGTCGCCGCCAGGTTGTCGCCGCCCGACTCGATGAACACGATGTCGGCATCGGGAAACTTCTCCAGCATCCGGTCCACCGCTTCGAGGTTGATCGAGGCGTCCTCGCGGATCGCAGTGTGCGGGCAGCCGCCGGTCTCGACGCCCATGATGCGCTCGGGCGCCAGCGCGCCGGCCACGGTGAGCAGACGCTGGTCTTCCTTGGTGTAGATGTCGTTGGTCACGACCACCAGATCCCAGCGCTCGCGCATCGCCTTGCACAGCATCTCCACCAGCGTGGTCTTGCCCGATCCGACCGGGCCGCCGACGCCGACGCGCAGCGGCGGCAGCTTCTTCGAGCGGCCGGCAATGTGGTGCAGGCGTGCATTCATGAGCGGAACAGCCTCGTGTACTGGGTTTCGTGTTGCGCCGACAGGATGGCGAGCATCGGCGCGAAGGCCTGGCGCTGGCTGTCAGGCAGCACCATCGCCGCGTCGACGATCGCCGGCAACTGCGCATTCAGCGCGTCGAGCAGGCGTTGGCCGCCGCTCTGGCCGAGCGGCACGGCCTTGATGGCCGCCGACACCATGTTCTCGGCCCAGCCGACGGCATAGGCGATCAGCGCCTCGCGCAGCGGCGCGCCGCTGTGGGCGGCCGCCAGCGCAAAGGCCACCGGCCAGCTCGGGGCCGGTGCCAGTGCCGCTGCCGCGTCGAGTCGGGGCGGCGCCGATTCGCGCTGCCGCATCCACTCGACCAGCGAGCGGCCGGTCTGCTGGGATTGCTGCGCGAACTCGCGGCTTTCGCGGGTCTGCAGCACCCAGTCGTTCAGCTCCTGCAACCGAGCGAGGTCGCCGCGTCGCCAGGCCTTGATCGCGAGGGCCACGACCGGCAGATCGCTGCGCGCCAGCGTCAGGTGCAGCTGGTCGAGCAACCAGTCGCGCGCCTGTGTCTCACCCGTGACAGCGCCGCTGTCGACGGCCGCCTCGAGCGCCTCGCTGTAGCTGAAGCCGCCCACTGGCAGCGCCGGCGAGGCCAGGCGCATCAGCTCGATCATCGCCGCGGCGGCCAGACGCGGCGGCTCGGGTCGTGCGCGAGCCATCAGTGATCGTGTCCGTGGCCGTGGTGGGCGTGGTGCGGATGGCCGTGATCATGATCGTGGTCATCGTCGTGGCTCTGCGCCGCGTGCGTGTGCTGATGCTCAGCGGCGTGGGCATGGTCGTGTGCGTGTGCGTGTGCGTGTTCGTGGCCGTGACCGCCGGCAGCATACGCACCGGACTCGGGCTCGAAGGCCATCTTTTCCTCGCTCACGATCAGGTGCATCTGCCGCAGCAGGTCGGCCAACACGTGGTCGGGCTCGAGCTTCAGGTGGTCGGGCTTCAGCTCGAGCGCGACATGGCGGTTGCCCAGGTGATAGGCCGCTCGCAACAGGTCGAACGGCGTGCCGTGCTCGCTGCAGTGGCGCACCACCAGCACCGCCTGTGGCGCGGCCCTCACGGCGATCAGCGAACCATCCTCGGCCACCAGCACATCACCGCCGCGCACGACGGCACCGCGTGGCAGGAAGACGCCGATCGGGCGGCCGGCCGAGTCGGTGGCGTCGAAGCGGCTCTTCTGGCGCACGTCCCAGTCGAGTTCGACGGTTGCGGCGCGCTTGAGCAGCACCGGGGCGAGGCCGCGGCCGGCCGGGATGAGGCGGTTGACGATCAGCATGGCGACGGTCTTTGGCGGAAGTTGGCGCAGGAGCATCAAGTCTGACAGCAATCGCCCGGGTCGGACCGTACCCCGAGCAAACCCCGGACCAGGTGCCGCGGCGCCTCTGTTAGCGTCGCCGCTCCACCGTCGACTCGGGGAGAGTTCCGATGAGCCTTTGCAATCGACGCACGATGGCGGCGGCACTGCTGGCTGTCAGCCTGTTGTTTGCTGGCGCGGCCTGGGCTGCCGACTATCCGGCGCCCAAGGCAGGCGTCTGGGTCGCACGCGACTTCAAGTTCCACACCGGCGACGTGATGCCGGAGCTGCGCATTCACTACCGCACCGTCGGAGCGCCGACCGGCGAGCCGGTGATCGTGTTGCACGGCACCACGGGGTCCGGGGCGAGCATGCTCACGCCCGCCTATGCCGGCGAGCTGTTCGGTGCCGGTCAGCCGCTCGATGCCAGCAAGTACTTCATCATCCTGCCCGATGCCATCGGGCATGGACAGACGGCCAAACCGTCCGACGGCCTGCGCGCCAAGTTCCCGCGCTACAACTACGACGACATGGTGCTCGCGCAGTACCGGCTCGTCACCGAAGGGCTGGGCATCAAGCACGTGCGGCTGGTCACCGGCAACTCGATGGGTGGCATGCACAGCTGGATCTGGGGCGTGAAGTACCCCGACTTCATGGACGCGCTGGCGCCGATGGCCTCGCAGCCCACCGAGATGTCCAGCCGCAACTGGATGCTGCGCCGGCTGATCACCGACTCGATCCGCAACGACCCGGAGTGGAAGGGCGGCGACTACACCGCGCAGCCCAAGTCGGCGCAGTTCGCCAGCGTGTTCTACGGCATCGCCACCAACGGCGGCACGCTGGCCACGCAAAAGGCCGCGCCGACGCGCGAGGCGGCCGACAAGCTGCTCGACGGCCGTCTGAAGGCTGCTTTCGCGGGCGACGCCAACGACGTGCTGTACCAGTGGGACAGCTCGCGCGACTACAACCCGGCACCGGGGCTGGAGAAGATCACCGCCGCGCTGCTGGTGATCAACGCCGCCGACGACGAACGCAACCCGCCCGAGACCGGGCTGATGGACGCCGCGCTCAAGCGGGTGAAGAACGCCCGCCTGCACCTGATCCCGGCCAGCGACGACACCGCCGGCCATGGCACCACCGGGCGTGCCAAGTTCTACAGCCAGGCGCTGCGCGATCTGTTGCAGACAGCCCCTCGGCGCGCCCCGTAGTGGCGGCGGGCGCTGGGCGGCCAAGGGGTGGTAACCTGCCCGCCCGCGCCTGAAGCGGCCGGTTCACAAGAGAGGATCACCATGCCTGGGCTGCTGCCAGAGATCGACCCCGACGGATTGCTCGAATACTCCGTCGTCTACACCGATCGCGCGCTGAACCACATGTCGGCGCGCTTCCAGCGTGTGATGACCGACATCTCCGGCGTGCTGAAGGAGGTGTACCAGGCACGCTCGGCGGTGCTGGTGCCTGGCAGCGGCACCTTCGGCATGGAAGCGGTGGCGCGCCAGTTCGCCACCGGCCAGAAGGTGCTGGTCATCCGCAACGGCTGGTTCAGCTACCGCTGGACGCAGATTTTCGAGCAGGGCGCGATCCCCGCGCAGCAGATCGTGCTGAAGGCGCGCCCGGTCGCCGCGGGTCGCCAGCAACCCTGGGCACCAGCGCCGATCGACGAGGTCGTCGCCACCATCCGCGCCGAGAAGCCGGCGGCCGTGTTCGCGCCGCACGTGGAAACCGCGGCCGGCATGATCCTGCCCGATGCCTACCTGAAGGCAGTGGCCGACGCGGTGCACGAGCATGGCGGGTTGTTCGTGCTCGACTGCATCGCCAGCGGTGCGATGTGGGTCGACATGCGCGCCACCGGCGTCGACGTGCTGGTCAGCGCGCCGCAGAAGGGCTGGAGCGGCTCGCCGTGCTGCGCGATGGTGATGCTCTCCGAGCACGGTCGCCAGGTGATCGACGACACCACCAGCACCAGTTTCGCGGCCGATCTCAAGAAGTGGCTGCAGATCATGGAGACCTACGAAGGCGGCGGCCATGCGTACCACACGACCATGCCCACCGACGCGCTGGCGCGTACGCGCGACGTGATGCTGGAGACGCGCGCCTACGGCTTCGCGAAGCTGCGCGACGAGCAGATCGCGATTGGCCAGCGGGTGCGGGCGATGTTGGCCTCGCACGGCATCCGCAGCGTCGCTGCCGAGGGATTCCAGGCGCCGGGCGTTGTCGTCAGCTTCACCGACGACAACGGCCTGCACAGCGCCAAGGCCTTCATCGCCGAGGGCCTGCAGACCGCCTCGGGCGTGCCGCTGATGTGCGACGAGGGCGCCGACTTCAAGACCTTCCGCGTCGGCCTGTTCGGCCTGGAGAAGCTGCACCACGTGGACCGCTCGGTGGCCAACCTGGAGAAGGCGCTGGTGCGCATCCTCGCGGCCGGAGCGAAGAACGCCGCCTGAGTCGTCGCTATCGGGGGACCGGCGGCCTAGAACAGGAAGTACCGCTGCGCCATCGGCAGCACCGTCGCCGGCTCGCAGGTGAGCAGCTGTCCGTCGGCGCGTACGCTGTAGGTCTGCGGGTCGATCTCCATCTTCGGCGTCGCGCCGTTGTGGATCATCTGCGCCTTCTTCACCGTGCGGCAGCCCTTCACCGCGGCGATCCGCTTGTGCAGCCCGTAGGCCTCGGCGATGCCGAGCTGAAGCGCCGCCTGGCTGACGAAGCTGATCGAGGTGCGCCCGACCGCGCCGCCGAAGGCGCCGAACATCGGCCGGTAGTGCACCGGCTGCGGCGTCGGGATGCTCGCATTCGGGTCGCCCATCGCCGCCGCGGCGATGAAGCCGCCCTTCAGGATCAAGCTCGGCTTCACTCCGAAGAACGCCGGCTTCCACAGCACCAGGTCGGCCCACTTGCCGACCTCGACCGAGCCCACCTCGTGGGCGATGCCGTTGGCGATGGCCGGGTTGATCGTGTACTTGGCGATGTAGCGCTTGACGCGGCCGTTGTCGTGGCGTGACGGGTCGCCAGGAAGCGAGCCGCGCTGCACCTTCATCTTGTGCGCGGTCTGCCAGGTGCGGATGATCACCTCGCCCACGCGCCCCATCGCCTGGCTGTCGCTGCTCATCATGCTGATCGCGCCCAGGTCGTGCAGCACGTCCTCGGCGGCGATGGTCTCGCGGCGGATCCGGCTCTCGGCGAAGGCCAGGTCCTCGGCGATCGCCGCGTCGAGGTGGTGGCACACCATCAGCATGTCGAGGTGCTCGTCGACCGTGTTGACGGTGTAGGGCATCGTCGGGTTGGTCGAGCTCGGCAGGAAGTTCGGCTCGCCCACCACGCGCAGGATGTCCGGCGCATGGCCGCCGCCGGCGCCTTCGGTGTGGAAGGCGCACAGCGTGCGGCCCTTGGTGGCGGCGATGGTGTCCTCGACGAAGCCGCTTTCGTTGAGCGTGTCGCTGTGGATCGACACCTGCGTGTCGGTGGCCTCGGCCACGCCCAGGCAGCAGTGAATCGCGCTTGGCGTGGTGCCCCAGTCCTCGTGCAGCTTCAGGCCGATCGCGCCGGCGTCGATCTGCTGGCGCAAGGCCTCGGGCCGGCTCGCGTTGCCTTTTCCGAGGAAGCCCAGGTTCATCGGGAACGCATCGGCGGCCTGCAGCATGCGCGCCAGATTGTCCGGCCCCGGCGTGCAGGTGGTGGCGAAGGTGCCGGTGGCCGGGCCCGTGCCGCCGCCCAGCATCGTCGTCACGCCGCTCATCAGCGCCTCGTCGATCTGCTGCGGGCAGATGAAGTGGATGTGGCTGTCGATGCCGCCGGCGGTGACGATCGCGCCCTCGCCGGCGATGATCTCGGTGCCGGGGCCGATCAAGATGTCCACGCCCGGCTGCACGTCGGGGTTGCCGGCCTTGCCGATGGTCACGATGCGCGAGCGCTTGATGCCGATGTCGGCCTTCACGATGCCCCAGTGGTCGACGATCAGCGCATTGGTGATCACGCAGTCGGCCGCCTCGTGCGGATGCGGCCCGTTCACCGCCTGGCCCTGGCCCATGCCGTCGCGGATGGTCTTGCCGCCGCCGAACTTGACCTCTTCACCATAGCCGCCGGCGCGCAGCGTCAGGTCCTGCTCGACCTCGATGATCAGCCCGGTGTCGGCCAACCGCACGCGATCGCCGACGGTGGGGCCGAACATCTCGGCGTATGCGCGCCTGCCCAGTGTGGCCATGATCAAAGCGTCCCTTGCACCTGGCCGCGGAAGCCGAACACCGTGCGCGTGCCGGCGTAGTCGACCAGCTCCACCGTGCGTTGTTGTCCCGGCTCGAATCGCACCGCGGTACCCGAGGTGATGTTCAGGCGCATGCCGCGCGCGGCCTTGCGATCGAACTTCAACGCCGCGTTCGTCTCGGCGAAGTGGTAGTGCGAGCCCACCTGGATCGGCCGGTCGCCGGTGTTCTCCACCACCAGCGTCGCTGTGCGACGGCCGGGATTGAGCGTGTGCTCGCCTGGCTCCGTGAACAGTTCGCCGGGGATCATCGCGTCGTCACTTGCGCCGTGCGGCCCACACGGCGAGCGCGACCGCCATGCCGAGTACCGCGTAGCCGAAGGCATCGCTGGCATGCCAGTGGCTGCCGTTCAGGCCGTGGCCGTCGTGGGCGAGTGAGGTGCCGCAGGACAGGGCCAGCAACACCGATGTGAGTGTCTTCATGAGCATGGCCCTCGGCGAGCGAGTCATACGATGGGTTGATGAACCGTGACGAGCTTGGTGCCATCGGGAAAGGTGGCCTCGATCTGGATCTCGGGCACCATCTCGGCCACACCTTCCATCACGTCGGCGCGTGTGAGCACGGTCTTGCCCTCGCTCATCAGCTGCGCCACCGACCTGCCGTCGCGTGCGCCTTCCATGATGGCGGCGCTGATCAATGCGATCGACTCGGGCACATTGAGTTTCAGCCCGCGCGCACGGCGCCGCTCCGCCAGCAGGGCGGCAGTGAAGATCAGCAGCTTGTCCTTCTCGCGCGGAGTCAGTTCCATGGCGGCGTGCGGCGTCGGTCTCGTCGGCGCGCGCGGGCGTGATTGTGCAACGGGCGTGCAAGCGTCATGCCATGCACTGCGCCGGGGCTTGCGCGCCGCATTGACGGTCTACGCACCAGAAGCGAGCCAACGATGCCCGCTTGTGGTGCCGAGCCGAGACGGTTGCGGGCATGCGTGCCCTCGCGCGCTTGGCACGGGCCTTGCAAAACGTATCGCCGAGGAATGGATGCCTTGCCTCGGGCCCAACACTAGGAGAAGCAAAGATGAATCGTCGTTTCGCGCTCAAGGCGGTGAGCGCCGCGGTCGCGTTGTCCGGGGCGTTGTCGCTTCCGGCATTCGCGCAGGAGACCATCAAGGTCGGTGTGCTGCATTCGCTATCGGGCACGATGGCCATTTCGGAGACGGTGTTGAAGGACACCGTGCTGATGGCGATCGACGAGATCAACGCCAAGGGTGGCGTGCTCGGCAAGAAGCTCGAGCCGGTGGTGGTGGACCCGGCCTCCAACTGGCCCCTCTTCGCCGAAAAGGCGCGCCAGCTGATCAGCAAGGACAAGGTCGTCGTCACCTTCGGCTGCTGGACCAGCGTGTCGCGCAAGAGCGTGCTGCCGGTCTACGAGGAGCTGAACTCGCTGCTGTTCTACCCGGTGCAGTACGAGGGTGAAGAGCTCTCCAAGAACGTGTTCTACACCGGCGCCGCGCCGA
>JBGAMU010000107.1:0-14191 GCA_044222685.1 Burkholderiaceae bacterium | reverse complement strand
CGGCGGCACACGATCGGCCAGCTCGGGCGCCCGCGCGAGCCACCAGTCGAGGGCCAGATAGTTCGCGCTGCGAAAGGCCTCCTCGAAGCCCGGACGCAGCACGCCGTCGTAGGGATCGAGACCGGCGCGCGCGACATGGCCCTGTGCCTCCAGCTGCGCCGCCAGCGGTGAGCCCAGCAGATCGGGGTGCAGCGCCGACAGCGGGCTGAAGCCGACGCGGCCCGGCACCAGCGCACCGTCGGCCACCCAGCGTTCGATGACGCGGTCGAAGCCGGCGGCGCGAGCGCGCGGACACGACAGCATGCGCACCACGTCGTGGTGCACCGCGCGGGCGTCGGCCTGCGCCAGCCACAGCAGCGAGTCGCGCACCGCCGGGGTGGCGGCCGCAAAGTCGGGGCAACCGTCGGCCTGCGCCAGCTCGACCAGCGGCGCGCGCGCGCAGGTCTCGGGCATCGCGCCCTTGTCGATCAGCTCGGCGAGCACCGGCCACAGGCGCGGGTCGCGCGCAGCGACCGCCAGCGGGCACAGCGGCAGGCGCGAGTCGGCAATCTCCTCGCGCCGGATCGCGCCGGCCACGTAGGGCACGCAGTGCGTCGCCAGCGCGCGCTCGACGCTGTTGAGTCGATAACACGGCACCGGCCCGCCCTCGACCAGCTTGTCGTGCACGTGCTTGACGATCGACCAGCTGGCGCTGGTGTCGGTGGCGGCGCCGATCGCGTTGATCAGCAACGACGGAGCGGTGCAGCCTGCCGACAACACCAGGGCCCCCGCCGCAAGGATCGATTTCCAGGATGACAAATGACGGTGGCGAGAACTCATGGGCGGTGGACGCGATCCTGGAAAGAGACCGAGGTTGGCACGGCGGACCCGCGCACGCGAGGACGAGCTGTGATGCATTTGCGCACGCGCGGGAGAGTCGGTGGTAACCGGGTGTGGAAGCGATGCAACGTCGCAGGCGCGATTCGTCAGGCGGTCCCTGACACCGGGAAAACACACCGCGCCGCAACGCGAGAAAGCTGCCGAAAAGCGAGGACTTCGACCGATGCATCGATGTACACGCGATGACAATCTGGTGTGAGTGCGGCCGCCCAGTCAACATCCGTCGACTGCGTGAGGCCTGAATCCATGCCGACCATCCTCGCCGTCGACGACACGCCCGAGAACCTGACTGTGCTGGGCGAACTGCTCTCGCACGACTACACGGTGCGCGCGGCCAACAGCGGCGCCTCGGCGCTGCGCCTGGCGACGCTGCAGCCCAAGCCAGATCTGATCCTGCTCGACCTGATGATGCCGCTGATGGACGGCTTCGAGGTGATGCGGCAGCTGCGCGCGAACGTGCAGACGCGCGACATCCCGGTCATCTGCGTCACTGCGCTCAACGCCACCGAGGACGAGGAGCGCGGCCTCGCCGCCGGCGCGGTGGACTACCTGGCCAAGCCGCTGCGCCCGTCGGTGCTGCTGGCCCGTGTGCACGCCCATGTGGAGCTCAAGCTCGCGCGCGACCGGCTGACCGGGCAGAACGCCTTTCTCGAGGCCGAGGTGGCGCGGCGCATGCGCGAGAACCAGGTGGTGCAGGACGTCACCGTGCATGCGCTGGCACGCCTGGCCGAGACACGCGACCCCGAGACCGGCAACCACCTGCTGCGCACCCAGCAGTACATGCGCCTTCTCGGCCAGCTGCTGCGCACGCATGCGCGCTTCGCCGGCGAACTGAACGACCGCTCGATCGAGCTGCTGGCCAAGTCGGCGCCGCTGCACGACATCGGCAAGGTCGGCATTCCCGATCACATCCTGCTCAAGCCGGGCAAGCTCGACCCGGCCGAGTGGGAGGTGATGAAGACACACGCCGGGATCGGCGCCGACGCGATCGAGCGCGCAGAGCGCGACGCCGAGCAGCCGATCGCGTTCCTCACCGTGGCCAAGCAGATCGCGCGGCACCACCACGAACGCTGGGACGGCAACGGCTACCCCGACGGCCTGGCCGGCGACGCGATTCCGCTGGCGGCGCGCCTGATGGCACTGGCCGACGTGTTCGATGCGCTGATCTCGCGCCGCGTCTACAAGGCGCCGATGTCCTACGAGCGGGCACGCGAGATCATCGTGTCCAGCCGCGGCTCGCACCTCGATCCCGACGTCGTCGACGCGTTCGTCGCCCACTTCGACGGCTTCTGCGACATCGCCACGCGCCATGCCGACACCGACGAGGGTGTCGCGGCCAAGCACGCGCTGGTCGCCGGCGATCGTCCACCGCCAAGGTCTGCCGCCTAGAGCGGAGGTGCGGACCGCATGATTGACTTCGTCACAGGCGCCAACGTTCCGCAGGCCGCGCCGCTCGGCCGTCGCCGCATCGCCTACTCGGTGCTGGTCTACGCGGCGTTCGCCGCGGCCTGGATCTACGGCTCCGATCTGGCGCTGGCCTGGCTCGTGCGCGATCCGGCCCAGCTGAGCCTGATCGGCATGTACAAGGGCTGGGCGTTCGTCGCGGTGACGTCGGTGCTGCTGTACGGCCTGATGAAGCGGCTCGGCTCGCACGCGGCGGCGCCCTCGCGCACGGCCGTGCCCGCGTTGACGTCGCACGGCATCGCGCGGCCGCTGATGGCCCTGGGCGCCGTGATCGCCGCCCTCACCGTCGGCGCGGTGGCGCTCAACTTCCGCCTCGAGCGCGAGCGCGAGGTGGCGCGCCTGGAGGCCGTGGCGTCGCTGCGCGCCGGGCAGGTCGCCAACTGGATGCGTGACCGCAGATCGGAAGCGAGCTTCCTGCGCGGCACGGTGTTCATGAGCGAGTTGCTGCTGCGCTGGCTGGACCAGCATGACGCGGCCGCCGGCGAACGGCTGGCCGCCCGGCTCACCGAATACCGGCTGGCCAATCGCTACGTGAACTGGCAGCTGATCGACGCGCAGGGCACGCTGCTGATGAGCGAGGATCCTGCCGATACCGTCGTCGCGCCGGAGTTGCGCGCGGCGGCGCAGCTTGCGGTGGCCACTCGCGAGGTGCAGACGACCGGCCTGTACCCGACACCGAACCCGGGCCGGAAGACCAACCTCGACTTCGTGTCGCCGCTGGTCAACACCGGCAGTCCGGCGCGCGCGGTGCTGGTGCTGCGCATCGACCCGGAATCGTTCCTGCTGCCGATGCTGCGCGAGTGGCCGGTGCCGATGAAGACCGCCGAGTCGATCATCGTGCGCCAGGTCGGCGACATGGTGCAGGGCACCTACGGTCGCGCCCAGCCGCTGCCGCTGTCGACCCCGGGCCTGTTCGCGGCCAAGGCCTTGCGCGGCGAGGTGCCGATGGGCGTGGCCTTCGACGGCGAGGACTTCCGCGGCGCACAGGTGATCGGCGTCGTGCGGCCGATCGCCGGCACGCCCTGGCACCTGGTCGTCAAGATGAACCGCAGCGAGCTGTTTGCGCTGGCCGCGCGCACCTCGGCGTGGATCATCGCCGCGGGGCTGCTGTCGTTGTTCGGCGCCGGCGTGGCGATGCATGCCTTGCGCGAGCGGCAGGCGCTGCGCGTCGCGCTGGCGCAAGGCGCCGAGCGCGACGCCAAGCTGCAGGCACTGAACCTGCTGGACGCCATCGCCGAAAGCTCGACCGACGCGATCTACGCCAAGGACCTCGACGGTCAGTACCTGCTGCGCAATCAGACCGCGCGGCTGGAGTTCGCGGTCGGCCGCGACAAGCATGACTTCGAGGGAGTGAGCGACTTTTCCCTCTTCGACAACGACGACGCGCTACGCTTGCGCGCCAACGACGAGCGCGTGCTGGCCGAGGGCCGCACGCTGAGCTTCGAGGAGGAGATCACCACCACCTCGGGACGCCGCACCTTCCTCGTCACCAAGGGGCCGCTGCGCGATGCGCAGGGCAAGGCGATCGGCGTGTTCGGCATCTCGCGCGACATCACCGAGCGCAATCGCACCTTGCGTGAACTGGACCGGCACCGCCACCATCTGGAGGAACTGATCCACGAGCGCACTCGCGACCTTGAGATCGCGGTGGCCCAGCGGCTGGAGTCTGAGCTGTTCCTGCGCACGCTGACCAACAACATCCCGGGCATGTTCGCCTACTGGGACCGCGACATGCGCTGCCAGTTCGCCAACCAGGGCTATGCCCGCTGGTTTGAGCGCACTCCCGAGCAGATGATCGGCCTGCCGGTGGACGAGGTGATCAGCGCCGAGCGTCAGGCGTCGCTCCGTGATCGGCGCGACCAGGTACTGGCCGGCGTGCCGCAGGTGTTCGAACTGCAGTTGCGCTCGCGCGAGGGCACCGAGATGCCTGCCCTGGCGCAATACGTGCCTGACGTCCGGGAGGGCCAGGTGCGCGGCTTCTTCGTGCTCGTCACCGACGTCAGCCAGATCAAGCAGGCCGAGGCGCAGCTCAAGCAGCTGAACGCCGAGTTGACCGAGGCGCGCGACCGTGCCGAGGCGGCCACGCGGGCCAAGAGCGCGTTCCTGGCCAACATGAGCCACGAGATCCGCACGCCGATGAACGCGATCATGGGCCTGGCCCACCTGTTGCGGCGCGACCCGTTGACGCCGACCCAGTCGGAGCGGCTGCACCGCATCAACGACGCGGCGAGCCACCTGTCGGGCGTGATCAACGACGTGCTCGACCTGTCGAAGATCGAGTCGGGCAAGTTCACCCTCGACCACACCGAGTTCTCGCTGCGTGCGCTGTTCGAGCGCGCGCAGTCGATGGTCGGCGAGCGTGCGCTGGCCAAGGGCCTGGCCTTCACGCTGGACCCGGGCGCCGTGCCCGACCGGCTGCGCGGCGACCCGACGCGGGTGTCGCAGGCGCTGCTGAACCTGCTGAGCAATGCGGTCAAGTTCACCGAGCGCGGCTCGATTGCGGCCCGCGCCGAGGTGCTCGAGCGCGCCGAAGACGACGTGCTGGTGCGCTTCACCGTCGAAGACACCGGCGTGGGCATCGAGGCCGACGAGGTGGACAAGCTGTTCGAGCCCTTCGAGCAGGCCGACACCTCCAGCACACGGCGATTCGCCGGCACCGGTCTGGGCCTGGCCATCACACGCCACCTGGCCCGCATGATGGGCGGCGACGTCGGCGTCAGCAGCACGCGAGGCCAGGGCAGCCGCTTCTGGTTTACCGCGCGGCTGACGCTCGGCCGCGCGGTCGGCGATGCGACGTGGTCGCCCGCCGCCAGCGCGGCCAGTGCCAAGCAAAACGCCCTGCTCGCGCTCGAGCAGCGGCTGCGCGACGAGCACGCCGGTGCGCGCGTCCTGTTGGCCGAGGACAACCTGCTCAACCAGGAGGTGGCCCGCGAATGGCTGCAGGCAGCGGGCCTGTCGGTCGAGGTGGTGGGCGACGGCCAGGCAGCGGTGAATGCCGTCGCCGGCCGCGCGTTCGATCTGGTGCTGATGGACATCCAGATGCCGTTGATGGACGGCGTGCAGGCGGTGCGCATGATCCGCCAGCTCGACGACCATGCCGACACACCCGTGCTCGCGCTGACCGCGCACGCCTTCGACGAAGACCGACGCGCGTACGTCGAAGCCGGCATGAACGCGCATCTGGTCAAGCCGATCGACCCGTTGCTGCTGTACGAGGCCTTGCTGCGCTGGCTGCCGCCGCGGGCCGCGCCCACGCCCGCGCCGGCGCCCGACAGCGTCGCGCCGGTGCAAGCCGCGACGGAAGCCTCGCCGTCACCCGTGGCCACGGTCGACGGCCTCAATCCGGTGGCCTTGAAGCGATATTTCAACGGCAGGGTCGACAGTTACCGTCGCGCCCTGCGGCAGTTCGCCAGCAGCTATCGAGCCGGGCTGACCGGCCCCGGCCCCGCTGCGGCGACGGATCGGCGCTTCGCGGCGCATTCGTTGAAGAGCGCAGCCGGTGCGATCGGCGCGGACGCGCTGGCCGAACACGCGGCCGCGCTGGAGCTTGCCGCCCAGGGCGCCGACACGACAGCGGCTGCAACGGCGATCGACACGCTGCAGGGCGAGCTGGCCCGTGTGGTGGACGTCATCGACCGGCACCTCGCCGTCGCCGATGCGCCGCAGGTGCCGCCGGCGAATGCGCCGCAGGTCTCCGACGGCGAGATCGACCAGCTCGAGTCCCTGCTCTCGCAGGCCGACTTCACCGCGATCGGCCGGGCGCGCGAGCTCGAAACGGCGTTGCGCCAGCGCTTCGGCGGCGCGGCGATCGAGGTCACCGCGCAGGTGCAGCGCTTCGAGTTCCACAGTGCCCTGCAGGCGCTGCGCCAGCTGCGCACGCACCAGCGCGACACACGCAGCGTCTGACGCCGAGCAGTCCGCGCGGCGCGGCTGCCGTTATGCTTCGCGCCGATGACGCAAAACCCACCTGCCCGGCGCACCGCACAGGAGCAGCAGCGACTCGACCGTGCACTGACCGAGCTGTTCGAGCGACAGATCACGTTCAATCAGACGCTCGGATTGCGCTTCGTGGAGATCGGCGCCCAGGGCCCGGTGCTGCGCTTCGACATGCGACCGGAGCTGGTGGGTCACTACCTCTACGGGCGCCTGCACGGCGGCGTCATCTCGGCTGCGCTGGACGCGATGGGCGGGCTGGCGCTGATGTGGGCCATCGGCGAGAAGCACCGCGACGAGCCGGCGCAGCAGGTGATGAGCCGCTTCACGCGGCTGGGCACGATCGACCTGCGCGTGGACTACCTGCGCCAAGGCATCGGCCAGCACTTCGTGGCCACCGCCGAGGTGCTCCGGCTCGGCGGCCGCGTCGGCACGACGCAGATGCGCCTGGTCAACGACGAAGGCACGCTGATCGCCACCGCGGCCGGCGCCTACATCGTCAGTTGACGAAGGGCGAATAGCGGCCCTCGCGCCACGGCGCCATCGGCGCGAAGCTGACGCGCCGGCGCTCGACTACGCGTTCGCCCGGCGGCTCGACCGCGTCGCCCCAGCGCCAGGCCTGCCCGTCGAGCCGGCCCTCGACCAGCTCGTAGCCGAGCAACGCGAAGATGCGATCGCCCAGGAAGATCGGTCGCGCGTTGCCGTACCAGTCGACGCAGCTGGCCTTGCAGGCGTCGTCGCGGCCGGCGCGGTCGTCGCGGGTGTCGAGCCCGCCGAGCGCACTGAACTGCAGGCGCCGGTTGCGCACGAACACCACCGACGCGGCGCCCTGCCCGCCGCCGTACACGCCGCCGCGGCGGCCGCTGCCGGCGCGCAGCACCGGCAGGCCGAGCAGGCCCTCGTCGTCGCTACCGGCGCGGTAGAAGAAGCCGTGCGTGCGCGTCTCGCCCTGCGCCAGGCCCGGGTGCACCAGCCGGCCGGCCAGCCGCGCCTCGCGCCGGCGCAGGCTCACCGCGCTGACATGCAGGTCGGCGCCGGCGTTGCCGATCAGCACCGCATCGCGGCCCAGCGCCTCGATGCGTTCGACGGCATGGCCGGTGTCGAGCGCGTGGACCTCGGACGCCATGCCGGCATAACGCAAGGCCCAGGCGGACGATCCACCCCGCCCGGCCGACCCTGCGCCCACCAGCAGCCAGTCGCCGACATAGCGGTTCTGCAGCGCGCCGTCGGCCATCGGCGGCAGCACGCGATAGTGCTCGCGGCGCGCCGACACGCGGCCGTCGCCGAACTCGTCGAGCGGCACGCGCAGCAGCGCCAGGCCGCCGCGCGTGGCCTCGCTGCCCCACATGGCCTCGCCGCGGCCCGTCTCGCGCACCAGCACGTTCAGGTGGCCGCCCTCCTCCAGGAACGACAGCGGGTCGATCGGCACGCCGGCGGTCTTGAGCGCCGTCGGCGCGCTGCCGTCGAGCGGCAGGCGGAACACCGCCGACAGCGAACGCGGCTGCGCGGGCAGATCGGGTCGATCGGGTTGGCCACGGCGTGACCACGCGCTGGTCCACACGTACACCGAGCCCTGCGACACATAGAACACGCGTCCGGCCGGACCCAGCACAGCGGTCGATTCGCAGGACAGTTCGCCCGCGCCGAGGTCGCAGGTCGTCACCGTGTGCAGCGCGAGCGATTCGCCGGGCGCGAAGTCGTCGTCGGTGCGGTAGACCCGCGTGGCCGGCAGGATGCGCTGGAAGCCGCGTGCGTCGGTTTCGCCCTGCCAGCGCCGATAGGCCGGGAACTGGTTCCAGGGCTGCGCCTGCCACGGCGACAGATAGGTCGGCGTATAAAAGATCAGCCGGTTGCCGACGAGGCGGCTCGCGTAGTTGCGCGAGCTGTAGTAGTCGAACGAGCGCAGGTGATGCGTCGCGCGGTAGTGCAGCTGGCCATCGGGGCGCAGCTCGAACAGGCCGATCTCGGTGCCGCCGCGCGCGTAGGAGTAGCCGACCACGACGACCGTGGAGCCCGCCACCAGCAGCTCGTCGTACCAGGCGCCGGCGGGGCTCGCGCCCGGCGCGTAGGCGTCGACCGCGGCCACCGGCACCAGCATGTCGCCGCCGACGCGCACGGTGAACAGGCGCCCGCGGCGCAGGATGATCAGGTAGTCGCCGGCGCGCTTGACGATGCCGCCTTCGTCGACGCCCGCGGTCTGCACGTTGGTGATCGAGGATTCGCGCTCGGCACCGGCGGACGCCTTGGCCTCGCTCTTGGCCATCGCGGCAGGTGCGGCCGGTGCGGCCAGCACCGATGGCGCCGCGCTGTCCTGCGCCGCATTGCCGGCCGCCCCGGCGCTGCGGCGCGCCGTCTGCGCCTGCTGCTGCGAGCGTTGTTGCCAGCGCTCGAGCGCCTCGCGCATCTGCGCCTCGCCGTCATAGGCGAGCAGATGGCGCGACGCACCCTGCGCGCCGGCCAACGGTGGCCAGGCCGCGGCCGCACCGCAGGCCAGGCTGCCGGAAAGAAAGGTTCGACGGGGAATCTGCATGGAGGGCTCCGCGTGGGCTGATGGGTCTGAGGTTCGGCTTCCGTTCGTTGAACGCGCCGGCAGGCCGTGCGGGGTTAAACGTGTCGTCGGCACCTGCCGGCCGCCTGCCCGGACCCATCGCCATGGCCCCAGTTGGCGTGACGTTTTCCTTGCGTTCGATCAAGGTCTTTGCGAACTCTATTGCGAAGCATTCGCATTTGTATTAAGCTGCCGTCCACGTCCGTTGCCCAACCGAGCGAACCGTGATCGTCTGCCTCTGCCACCGCGTGTCCGATCGAGACATCCACCGTGCCGTGGCCAGCGGCGTGCATTGCTTCGAGGTCCTGCAGGACGAATCCCGTGTCGCGTCGTCCTGCGGCTGCTGCCACGACTGCGCGCGCGAGGTCTTTGACGACGCCCTCAGGTCGCTCACACCTCCATGCGCCGCGCAGCCGACCCCGACCGAGGCCTGAGCGCCGGCCCGGACGCGGCGCGCGCGAGCGCGGTGGTCCCGCTGACCGAACTGGCCCACGGCCAGCACGGCGTGATCGACCACCTGCAGGCCATCGGCGAGCATGTCGACGCCGCCACGGTGCAACGCCTGGGCGAACTCGGCTTCCTGCCGGGCGAACCGGTGCAACTGATGCAACGCGGCCCCGGCGGCCGCGAGCCGATCGCGGTGCAGGTGAGCGACACCTTGTTCGCGCTGCGCTGGGTCGAGGCACGCTGCGTCGGCGTGCGGATCGTCGAGGCCGGCCATGACTGACCTGTCGATGCCGGCGTTGGCGCGGCTGCAGCCGGGTGCCACGGTCGCACTGGTGGGCAACCCCAACTGCGGCAAGACGGCGCTGTTCAACCTGCTGACCGGTGCGCGGCAGAAGGTGGCCAACTACGCCGGCGTGACGGTCGAGCGCAAGGTCGGCACGGCGAAGCTCGGCCACGAGGTCGCGGTGCAGGTGGTCGACCTGCCCGGCACCTACAGCCTGACGCCGGCCACACCCGACGAACGCATCACGCTCGAGGTGATCGAGGGCCAGCGCGCCGGCGAGGCGCGGCCCGATCTGATCGTCGCCGTGGTCGACGCCACCAACCTGCGCATGAACCTGCGCCTGGTGCTCGAGCTGCGCCAGCTCGGCCGCCCGATGGTGGTGGCACTCAACATGGCCGACGTGGCGCAGGCCAAGGGCCTGGCGATCGACACGCAGCGGCTCGCCGCCGAGCTGGGCTGCCCGGTGGTGCAGACGGTGGCCGTGCGCCACAACGGACACGCGGCGCTGATCGAGCTGCTGGCCACGCAGCAGCTGGTGGCAGCGCAGCAACCCCCTGCGAGCGCGCCGGCGATGCTGCCCTCGCACGACACGGCCACCTTGCAGCGCGAGGTGCGGCGCATCCTCGCGCTGGCGGCGCCGCGCGCCGCGCGGGTCGACCGCTTCCAGCACCGCCTCGATGCGGTGGTGATGCACCCGGTGTGGGGCCTCGCGCTACTGGCGGGCGCGCTGTTCCTGATCTTCCAGGCGGTGTTCTCGTGGGCCAACGTGCCGATGGACGCGATCAAGTCCGCCATCGCGGCGCTCGGCGAGGCGGTGAGCGGCGCGATGGCCGACGGACCGCTGCGCAGCCTGCTGGTCGACGGCGTGATCGCCGGCGCCGGCAGCGTGCTCGTCTTCCTGCCGCAGATCATCATCCTGTTCTTCTTCATCCTGCTGCTCGAGGACTCGGGCTACCTGCCGCGCGCGGCGTTCCTGCTCGACACCGTGATGGGCAAGGTCGGGTTGTCGGGCCGCGCGTTCATCCCGCTGCTGTCGAGCTTTGCCTGCGCCATCCCCGGCATCATGGCCACACGCACGATCGCCAACCCGCGCGACCGTCTGGTCACGATCCTGGTCGCGCCATTGATGACCTGCTCGGCCCGGCTGCCGGTGTATGCGCTGCTGATCGGTGCCTTCGTGCCCGATCGTGCGGTCGGGCCGTTCAACCTGCGCGGGCTGACGCTGTTTGCGCTCTACGTCGCCGGCGTGCTGTCGGCGATGGCGGTGGCCTGGGTGCTCAAGCGCGCCTGGCTGAAGAGCCGCTACCAGCCGCTGATGCTCGAGCTGCCGCCGTACCGCCTGCCGGGGTTGCGCAGCCTGGCCATCGGCCTGCTCGAGCGCGCGCGCATCTTCCTGCGCCGCGTCGGCGGCATCATCTTCTCGCTGATGGTGGTGCTGTGGTTCCTGTCGAGCTACCCGTCGCCGCCCGACGGCGCCACCGGGCCCGCCATCCAGTACAGCGTCGCCGGCTGGCTCGGCCAGGGCCTGCAGCACGTGTTCGCGCCGATCGGCTTCAACTGGCAGATCTCGATCGCGCTGGTGCCGGGACTGGCCGCGCGCGAGGTGGCGGTGGGCGCGCTCGGCACGGTGTACGCGCTGTCGGCTGCCGGCGACTCGGTGGCACAGAGCCTGACACCGGTGATCGCGCAGAGCTGGTCGCTGGCGACGGCGTTCGCGCTGCTCGCCTGGTATGTATTCGCGCCGCAATGCCTGTCGACGCTGGTGGTCGTCAAGCGCGAGACCAACAGCTGGCGCTACCCGATGCTGATGGCGGCGTATCTCTTCGTGCTGGCGTATGCCGCGGCGTTCGTCACCTACCGCGTCGCACTCGCGCTGGGAGCCGGCGCATGACGCTGCAGGGCCTGGCCGTCGCGTTGATCGTGCCGCTGTGCGCGGGGCACGGGGCGTGGACTTTGCTCGGCAGCGGCATGCGGCTGCGCATGCGACGCTGGCTCGCGGCCCGGGCGTTGCTGCCGGCCGCGTGGTCGCGCCGGCTGCTGCGGGCCGGATCGGCCTCGCACGGCTGCAACTGTGACGGGTGCGCCCACCACCCAAGCCAGGCCCAGATGCCTGCGCCGCCGACGCAGGCGATCGTGCAGCTGCATCGGCGCCGGACCTGAGCGCGCGCAGCCAGCGGCGTCGCGCCGCGTCGCCGCGCTTGTGCGGCGTCAACGCGCCGACGTCAGCGGCGGTCCACAGTGACTGTGTCGTCGTACGTCGAAGACGAGGCTGCAAATGTCGACCCAGATCACGCTCGTGCAAGGCCATCCCGATCCGCAGGGCGGCCACCTGTGCCACGCACTCGCCCAGGCCTACGTCGACGGCGTACGCGAAGCCGGTCACGAGTTGCGCATCGTCGACGTGGCGCAGCTCGACTTCCCGCTGCTGCGCAGCCAGCACGCCTGGACCAGCGAGCCGCTGCCGCCCGCGCTGGTGCCGGCGCAGCAGGCGATCCACTGGGCCGACCACCTGGTGTTCGTGTTCCCGCTCTGGCTCGGCGGCATGCCGGCGCTGCTGAAGGGCTTTCTGGAGCAGATCGCGCGCGAGGGCTTCGCCTTCGCCAAGGACGGCTCCAACCCGATGGGGCGCAAGCTGCTCAAGGGCCGCTCGGCGCGCGTGGTCGTCACGATGGGCATGCCGGCCGCGGTGTACCGCTATTACTTCCGCGCCCACAGCCTGAAGGCGCTGGAGCGCAACATCCTCGGCTTCGTCGGCATCGCACCGATCCACGAGACGCTGATCGGCCTGGTCGACAACCTCGACGAACGCGCCAAGGCCAAGTGGTTCGCGCGGTTGCACGAGCTGGGCCAGCAGGCCGCTTGACCCGCGAGGTCATTGGCAGGCCACGGAAAATTCGGTTAGCGTCTCCTCCGTGACGGACAGGGCGGCCCCGCCCTGCGACAGTCCGCCCCTGTTCGGAGACGCCCCATGACGACTTTGCCCGAGCGTTCGCACTACCGCATCTGCCCGCTGTGCGAGGCCTGCTGCGGCCTCGAGGTGCGCACCGCCGGCGGCAAGGTGACGGCGATCCGCGGCGCCGAGCACGACGTGTTCAGCCGCGGCTACATCTGCCCGAAGGCCGTCGCGCTGAAAGACCTGCACGAAGACCCCGACCGCCTGCGCACGCCGTTGATCAAGCGTGGCGACCGCCACGTGCCGGCCAGCTGGGACGAGGCCTATGCCGAGGTCGAGCGCCGGTTGCGGCCGATCATCGACACGCACGGTCGCGATGCGGTGGCGGTCGCCTACGGCAACCCGTCGGCGCACAAGATGGGGCTGCTGCTGTACTCGCCGCGGCTGGCCAAGGCGCTGGGCAGCAAGAACGTGTACTCGGCCTCCACGCTCGACCAGATGCCCAAGCAGCTGTCGAGCGGGCTGATGTTCGGCAGCTGGCTGTCGATCGCGGTGCCCGACATCGCGCGCTGCGACCACCTGCTGATCCTCGGCGCCAACCCGATGGCCAGCAACGGCAGCCTGTGGACAGTGCCCGACTTCCGCGGCAAGGCCAAGGCGCTGCACGGGCGCGGCGGCCGCATCGTGGTGATCGATCCGCGGCGCACCGAGACGGCCGCGATCGCCGATGCGCACCATGCCATCCGCCCGGGCAGCGACGCGCTGCTGCTGGCTGCGATGGCGCAGGTGCTGTTCAGCGAAGGCCTGCTCAAGCTGGGCCGGCTCGAAACACTCACGCAAGGGCTCGACGCCGTGCGCGCGGCGGTGGCGCCGTTCACGCCCGAGCGCGTGGCGGCGCGCTGCGGCCTGGCGGCCGAGGCGATCCGCACGCTGGCCCGCGAGCTCGCGGCCGCGCGGCACCCGTGCGTGTACGGGCGGCTGGGCACCTGCACACAGCGCTTCGGCAGCGTGGCGTCGTGGCTGGTCGACGTGCTCAACGTGCTGGTCGGCGCGCTCGACGCGCCGGGCGGCGCGATGTTCCCGAAGGCGCCCGCCTTCGCCTCCAACACCCGCGGCAAGCCCGGCATCGGCGGCGGCATCACGACGGGGCGGCACCGCAGCCGCGTCAGCGGCGCGCCCGAGGTGCTGGGCGAGCTGCCGATCACGCTGCTGCCCGAGGAAATCGAAACGCCCGGCCCGGGCCAGGTGCGCGCACTGATCACGGTGGCGAGCAACCCGGCGTTGTCGGCCCCCGGCGGCTCGCGCTGGGCCGATGCATTGGCGCGCCTGGAATGCCTGGTCAGCGTGGACGTCTATCTGAACGAGACGACGCGCCATGCCCACGTGATCCTGCCCGGCCGCTCGCCGCTGGAGGACGCGCACTACGACGTCGCGTTCCCTCAATTCAGCGACCGCAACCATGCGCGCTACAGCGCCGCGGTGTTCGAGCCCGACGCCGACCATCCGCCCGAATGGCAAACGATGATGGCACTGGCCGCCCTGCTGCGCGGCCGCCCGGCGAGCGATGCGCTCGCCCTTGACGACGAGCTCACCGCCGAAGAGATCCGCCGCGTCGGCGGCGAACACGCCGACGCGGTGGCGCGCGCGGTGAGCGGCCGGGTCGGGCCGGAGCGCCTGCTCGACCTCGCGCTTCGCGCCGGGCCCTACGGAGACCGCTTCGGCCTGAAGCCCGATGGACTCAACC
>JBGAMU010000106.1:0-14284 GCA_044222685.1 Burkholderiaceae bacterium | reverse complement strand
TGCCGTGATGAGCTGGCGCCGCTGGTGACGCCGGCCGAAGAAGAAGAGTCCTTCCCGCGCGGCGTGTTTCGCCGCTGGGGTGAACTCGGCCTGCTCGGCGTGCGCTACCCCGAGGCCGACGGCGGCAGCGGCATGGACAAAATTAGCGACTGCATCGTGCGCGAGGAACTGAGCTTCTGCAGCCAGGCCTTCGCATCGAGCTGGTCGGCGCATTCGCACCTGGGCATCTGGCCGATCTGGCGTGCCGGCACGCCCGAGCAGCGCACGCGCTGTTTCGTGCCGGCGCTGGCAGGGCAGAAGATCGCCGCCTTCGCCCTGAGCGAACCCGACAGCGGCTCCAACGTGCGCGCCTTGCGCACCAAGGCCACGCGCGTGCCCGGTGGCTGGCGCATCGACGGCAGCAAGCTCTACATCACGAACGCGCCGATCGCCGACTTCATGCTGGTGGCGGCGCGCACACGGCCCGAGCTCACGCCCGAGGCGATCAGCCTGTTCATCGTCGAGCTGCCCAACGCCGGCGTGGCCATGTCCAAGCTGCGCAAGGAGGGCATCCGCGGCTCCGAGACCGCACTGATCCACTTCGACAACGTGCTCGTGCCCGACGAGGCGCTGCTCGGTGCGCGCGAAGGCACCTACCCGGTGATCCTCGACTCGTTGAGCGAGAACCGCGTCGGCGTGGCCGCCAACGCGCTGGGCATGGCGCGCGCGGCCTACGAGGCGGCGCTGGCCTACGCCCGCGACCGCATCGTGGCCGGCAAGCGCATCGGCGACTACCAGGCCGTGGGCCACCGCCTGGCCGACATGGCCGCGCAGATCGAGGCCGCGCGCTGGCTGGTGTACTACGGCGCCTGGCGGGTAGACCAGGGTACGCTGGACGCCGCCACCGCCGCCAAGGTCAAGCTGGTGGCCAGCGAGGCGGCGGTCTCGGTCAGCGAGGCCGCGATCCGCATCCACGGCGGCGCCGGGATCATGCGCGAGTACCCGGTCGGCCGCATCCACCGCGACGCCCTCGTCTACGTCATCGGCGAGGGCACCAGCGACATCCAGCGCAACATCATCGCGCGCGACCTGGGGTTCAAGACATGAGCGATTCCGTACTGCGTGAGCGCCACGGCGCCACACTCGTCATCCGGCTGAACAAGCCCGAGCTGCGCAACGCCTTCGACCTGGAAATGCGCCAGGGCATTGCAGAGGCGGTGTACGAGGCCCGCGACACCGCCGAGGTGCGCGCCGTCGTCATTACCGGCAGCGGCAAGGCCTTCTGCGCCGGGGGCGACCTGAAGTCGCTGTCGTCCGAGAAGCGCCCGGTGTTCGCCGACCGCGACCGCATCCGCCGCCTGCATGTCTGGTTCCGCGAGCTGGTCAACCTCGAAAAGCCGGTGATCGCGGCGGTGCACGGCCCGGCCTTCGGCGCCGGCTTCATCCTGTCGCTGGCCTGCGACTTCGTGCTGGCCACGCCGAGCGCGCGCTTCTGCGCGGTGTTCACGCGCGTCGGGCTGGTGCCCGACCTCGGCGCGTTCTACCTGCTGCCCCGTGTGGTCGGCCTGATGCGTGCCAAGGAACTGGTGTTTTCGGCGCGTGAGGTCGATGCCGAAGAAGCGCGCTCGCTCGGCATCGTCTACGAAGTCGTGCCCGAAGAGCAGCTGCTCGACGAGGCGCTGGCGATGGCGGCGCGCTTCCACGGCGCGGCCACGCAGGCCATCGGCATTTCGAAGAACATCCTCAACCGCTCTTTCAACCTCGACCAGGACACGCTGTCCGAACTCGAGGCCGCGGCGCAGGCCATGGTGATGAAGACCGACTACCACCAGGACGCGGTGGCGCGCTTCCTGAACAAGCAGCCGCGGGCCTTCGAGTGGCCGGCCAAGCGCAAGCCTGGCAGCGGCGCCTGAGCATGGCGGCCGCGAAGGACAGCGAACGCCTGTTCGCGCTGTACCGCACGATGCTGCTGGTGCGCCAGGCAGAGACGGCACTGACGAAACTGTTTGCCGACGGCGAGGTGCCGGGCTTCATCCACCTCAGTGTCGGCCAGGAAGCGATCGCCGCCGGCGTGACATCGGCGCTCGCACCCGGCGACACGCTGGCCACCACGCACCGGGGGCACGGTCATGTGCTGGCGCGCGGGCTGGCGCTGGACGGCTTCTTCAAGGAGATCATGGGCCGTGCCGGCGGCATCTGCCAGGGCCGTGGCGGCTCGATGCACGTGGCCGATACCAGCCTGGGCATCCTGGGTGCCAATGGCATCGTCGGTGCCGGCATCCCGATCGCGCTGGGCAGCGCCATCGCGCAGTCGGTGCTGGGCAGCGGCGGGCTGGCCGTCAGCTTCTTCGGCGACGGCGCGATGGCCGAAGGCGTGCTGCACGAGACGCTGAACATGGCCGCGCTGTGGAAGTCGCCGCTGCTGCTGGTGTGCGAGAACAACGGCTGGTCCGAGTTCTCGCCCACCTCGCGCCAGTTCGCGGCCCGGCTGGATGCGTTGGCTGCGGCCTTCGGCATCGTTCACGAAGGCGTGGACGGCAACGATGTGCTCGCGGTTGCCGACGCGGCCGCTCGCGCGGTGGCTGCGATCCGCGAAGGCCACGGCCCGCGCGTGCTCGAGTGCAAGACGCACCGCGTGCGCGGCCACTTCGAAGGCGACCCGCAGAAGTACCGCAGCGCCGACGAGATGCAGGCGGGCGTCAAGACCGATCCGCTGGCGCGCACGCACGCGGCCTTGCTCGCCGCGGGCGTCGCCGCCCAGGCGCTGGATGCGGCGGCCGCCGAGGTGGCACAGCGCATCGAAGCGGCGATCGCAGGTGCGCGCGCCGATGGCCTGCCGGCTTTCGAACCCGCCTTTGCCGGCGTCTACACGGAGACGACCTCTTGAGCGCCGGTCCGACCGAGATGAAGTACATGGCCAGCGTCGCCCAGGCGCTACGCGACAGCATGGCCGCCGACCCGCGTGTCATCGTGATGGGCGAGGACATCGGCGCGCCCGGCGGCTCGTTCAAGGCCACGCGCGGCCTGCTCGACGAGTTCGGGCCGAAGCGCGTGCTCGACACCCCGATCTCCGAGGCGAGCATCGTCTCCGCCGCGGTCGGCGCGGCGCTGTCGGGCCTGCGCCCGGTGGTCGAGATCATGTTCATGGACTTCATCACGCTGGCGATGGATGCCCTGGTGAACCAGGCCGCCAAGGCGCGCTTCATGTTCGGTGGCCAGTGCAGCGTGCCGATGGTGCTGCGCACGCCGCACGGCGGGGGTCTGAGCGCCGGGCCGCAGCATTCGCAATGCCTGGAGGCATGGCTGGCGCACGTGCCGGGCCTCAAGGTCGTGTGTGCGGCCACGCCGGCCGATGCTTACGGCCTGCTGCGCGCCGCCATCGAAGACCCGGACCCGGTGATCTTCATCGAGCACAAGGGCCTGTACGGCAGCAAGGGCCTGGTCGACGTGTCGGTGCGCGACGTGATCGGCAAGGCCAGGACCGTTCGCGCCGGCCGCGACGTGACGCTGGTGACCTACGGCGCGACCGTGCACACCTCGCTGGCGGCGGCGCAGGAACTGGCCGGCGAGGGCGTCGATGTCGAGGTGATCGACCTGCGCAGCCTGCAGCCCTGGGACCGGGCCACCGTGCTGGCGTCGCTGGCGCGCACCCACCGCGCGGTGATCGTGCACGAGGCGGTGCAGGCCTTCGGCATCGGCGCCGAAATCGCGGCGACCATCGTCGACGAGGGCTTCGACGAACTCGATGCGCCGGTGGTGCGGGTCGGCGCCCCCTTCATGCCGGTGCCCTTCGCCAAGTCGCTGGAGCAGGGCTACAACATCGGTACCGCGGCCATCGTCAAGGCCGTGCGCCGCACCCTCGAATGAACATGGAGACACGCATGGCCAACGACAGCATCCTGAGCGAAAAGCGCGGCCCGGTGGGCCTGTTGACGATCAACCGGCCGAAGACTCTGAACGCCATCGACGTGCCCACCATGCATGCGCTCGACGCCGCGCTCGCGGCCTTCGAGGCCGACGATGCGGTGCGTGCCATCGTCGTTACCGGCGCCGGTGAACGCGCCTTTGTGGCCGGTGGCGACATCGCCGATCTCGACAGCCGGCGCGGGCTGCCGCACTACGAACAGTTCGCCGAAGTCATCCATCGCCTGTTCACGCGCTTCGACAACTGCGACAAGCCGACGCTGGGCGCCATCAACGGCTGGGCGCTGGGCGGCGGCACCGAGTTGCTGCTGGCGCTGGACATTCGCCTGGTGGCCGAGGAAGCCAAGCTCGGCCTGCCCGAGATCACGCTCGGGCTGTTTCCCGGCGCGGGCGGCACGCAGCGCTTGATTCGCCAGATCCCGCTGTGCCGCGCCAAGGAGCTGATGTTCACTGGCGACCAGATCAGCGCCGCCGAGGCGGTGGCGCTCGGGCTGTGCAACCGCACCGTGCCGCGTGCGAAGCTGCTGGACGAGACGCTGGCGCTGGCGACGCGCATCGCCGAGAAGTCGCCGCTGGTGCTGAAGCTGCTCAAGCGCACCTTGCGCCAGGGCCTGGAGATGCCGCTGCCCGCCGCGCTGGCGCACGAGCAGGCGATGATCGGCCTGGTGCTCGACAGCAACGATGCGCACGAGGGCTGCCGCGCGTTCCTCGAGAAGCGCAAGGCCGAGTTCAAAGGGACCTGAGGGCGTGCGCAGAGACTGGCTCATGCCCAAGCTGGGCCTGACGATGACCGAGGGCGCGCTGGTTGAATGGACGCTCGCGCCCGGCGCGCGCTTTTCGGCCGGCGATTGTGTGTTCGTGGTCGAGAACGACAAGGCGGCGACCGAGGTCGCAGCCGAAAGCGACGGAGTGATGGGCGCGCCGCTGGTCGCGGTGGGCCAGACCGTGCCCGTGGGTGCGGTGGTCGGGCATTGGGACGACGGCGTGCCGTCGATCACATCAGCCGCCGTGGCCGACGTGGCCGAAGCGACCCCCACCACCGCACGCCGGCCCGTCACACCGTTCGCTCGCCGTCTGGCGCGCGAACATCAGATTGCGCTCGCCGACGTGACGGGCTCGGGGCCGCGCGGTCGCGTGCGGGCGCGCGATGTCGAGGCCGTGATGAAGGCGCGGACATCCGCTCCTGCACCGGCGCCTGCGCCCGTGGCGCTGCCGGCGCCTGCCACCGCATCCGCGAAGGTGACGAACCGTGCGCCGGCCGCAGCCCCCTCACCGCCGCCTGCGCCAGCGACCCTCGGGACGGCTGCCGGCCGCCTGCAGCCGTTCACCGCGGCGCAGCAGGCGACGGCCGCGCGGCTGACCGCCGCCAAACAGGACATCCCGCACTTCTACCTGGCGCGTGAGGCCGAGGTGTCGAGCCTGCTCGAGCTCTGCGCCAAGCTGAAAGACCCTGAGACCGAGCCCCGGCTGACGCTCAACCATTTCTTCGTCGCGGCCCTGGGCCGGGCGTTGCGCGCACTGCCCGAACTGAATCGCATCTGGACGCCGCAGGGCGCGCTGGTGCTTGACCGCAGCGACGTCGGCGTGGCCGTGCACACGGAGCACGGCCTGCGCGTGCCCATCGTGCGCGATGCTGGGCGTCTGAGCCTGGTCAACCTGGCGCGCCAGGCCAACACCCTGGCAGAACGTGCGCGCGCGGGGCGGCTCGGCGCCGATGACATGGCCGGCGGCGCCATCACGGTGTCGAATGCCGGCATGCACGGTCTGACCGCGATGACCTCGATCATCGTGCCCGGCCAGTCGATGATCCTCGGCGTGGGCAGCGTGCGCGAGCTGTTCCGTCCCGACGCGCGCGGCCAGCCGGCGCTGCGGCGCGAAATTTCGCTGGTGCTGTCGCTCGACCACCGGGTGCTCGACGGGGTCGGTGGCACCGCGCTGCTGAATCAGATCGTCGATGGGCTGGCCCATCCGACGCGCTTGTTGTTCGACTAGCTTTGGCACTGGAGCCCACGATGGATTTTCGACTCTCGGATGAACAGCGGCAGATGATCGAGGCGGCGCGCAAGGTCGGCGACCACTTCGGCCTCGAGTACTGGCGCAAGCAGGACGCCGCCAAGGCGTTCCCCAAGGAGTTCTGGCGCGCCGTCTGCGACGCCGGCCTGTGTGGCGCCGCGCTGCCCACCGAGGTCGGCGGGACTGGCTTAGGCATGTTCGAGCTGGCGCTGGTGGTGGAGACGCTGGCATCCTGCGGCGGCGGCGCGACGGTCGGGCAGCTCTTCATGATCAACCCGATCTTCGGCGGTGTCGCGCTGTCGCGCTTCGGCACGGCGGCGATGAAGGCCGAGCTGCTGCCGAAGATCGTCTCGGGCGAGATCAACTGCTGCATGGCGCTGACCGAGCCCGACGCCGGCACCAACACGCTCGAACTGCGCACCTATGCCGAGGCCGACGCCGACGGCTGGCGCCTGAACGGCCGCAAGATCTGGATCACCGGCGTGCCCGACGCGGCCAAGATGCTGGTGGTGGCGCGCACCAAGAAGCTCGCCGACTGCAAGTCGCGCAGCGACGGCCTGTCGATGTTCATGATCGACGTCGAGCGCAAGGGCCTCACGCACACCGCGATCGACAAGGTCGGCACGCGCACGCTGGCGTCGAGCAGCGTCTTCTTCGACGACGTGCGCATCGCGCCGGGCGAGCTCGTAGGCACCTTGCACCGCGGCTGGCACGAATTGCTGGACGTGCTCAACACCGAGCGCATCGTCACCACCGCGGCACTGGCCGGCACCGGCGAACTGGCGATCAAGCTGGCGGTGAAGTACGGCAACGAGCGCAAGGTCTTCGGCGACAAGCCGGTCACGAGCTACCAGGGGCTGCAGTTCCCGCTCGCGCAATGCCATGTCGAGGTCGAGGCTGCGCGCCTGCTCAACCACAAGGCGGCGGTCAACTGCGACATGGGCCTGCCTTACGGCAGCGAGGCCAACGCCGCCAAGCTGCTGGCCGCGCAGGCCGTCGGCCGCGCCACCGAGCGCGCGATGCAGACCATGGGCGGTATGGGCTACGCGACCGAATTCCACGTCGAGCGGCTGTGGCGTGACTGCCGCCTGTTCCGCTTCGCGCCGGTGTCCGAAGAGATGATCCTCAACTACGTCGCCAACCACGACCTGGGCATGCCGCGTTCCTACTGACCGAGGGAGCTTGCGATGGTCAACCTGAGTGCCGCCATCCTGCGCTGGGCGCGTGCCGAGCCCGCACGACCGGCCCTGCTGTACCGCGACCAGCGCCTGGGCTATGGCGACCTGGCGACACGCCTGGCCGCCACGGCCGGCAGCCTGCGCGCGCGCGGCATCGGCGAAGGCGACATCGTCGCGCTGCTGATGAAGAACAGCGCCGCCTTCGTCGAGCTGGCGCTGGCGGTCAGTCACCTGGGCGCGGTGCTGCTGCCCATCAACTACCGGCTCGGCGCCGACGAGGTGGAATACATCGTCGGTCACGCGGGCGTGAAGCTGCTGCTGGTCGACGAGGAACTGCGCGCGCTGGCCGGCGGCTTCGGCCACGTGGTCGCCATCGACGAAGCGGCGCAATCCGACAGCCGCCGCCTCGGCCCCGCCGCCGAGCCTGCGTGGGCGCCGCAGGTGCGCGCGCCCGAGGACCTATTCCGGCTGATGTACACCTCGGGCACCACCGACCGCCCCAAGGGCGTGATCCATTCCTACGCCAACTACCACTGGAAGTGCCTGGACCACATCGCCGTGCTGGGCCTGCATGGCGGCGAAAGGCTGCTCGTGGTCGGGCCGCTGTACCACGTCGGCGCCTTCGACCTGCCGGGCCTGGCAGTGCTGCAGATGGGCGGCATGCTCGCGGTGCAGCGCGAGTTCGAGCCCGAAGAGACGCTGGCGCTGATCGCGCGCGAACGCCTGACCGCCGGCTGGATGGCGCCGGTGATGCTGAACCGCCTGCTGGCGCTGCCGGATCGCGAGCGCTTCGACGTCAGCAGCTTTCGCTGGCAGATCGGCGGCGGCGAGCGCACGCCTGAAGAACGCATCCGCGAGTTCAGCTCGCTGTTCAAGAGCGGGCGCTACATCGACGGCTACGGTCTGACCGAGAGCTGCTCGGGCGACACGCTGATGGAGGCCGGGCGCGAGATCGAGAAGATCGGCTCGACCGGACGCGCGCTGCCGCACGTCGAGATCCGCATCTGCGACGACGACGGCCGCCAACTGCCGTCGGGCGAGGCCGGCGAAATCTGCCTGCGCGGACCCAAGGTCACCAGCGGCTATTGGCGCGACCCCGAGAAGACCGCGGCCAGCTTTCATCCTGGCCAGTGGTTCCGCACCGGCGACATCGGCTACCTCGACGCCGAAGGCTTCCTGTTCCTCACCGACCGCAAGAAGGACATGATCATCAGCGGCGGCGAGAACATCGCCAGCAGCGAGGTCGAGCGCGTGCTGTACCAGCTGCCGCAGGTGCTCGAAGCGGCGGCCGTCGGCCTGCCTGACGAGCGTTGGGGCGAGCGGGTCGCGGCCGTCGTGGTGCTGCGGCCGGGCACGACGCTCTCGCTCGAAGAACTGCAATCCTTCTGCCGCGGCAAGCTCGGCGGCTTCAAGCTGCCCAAGGAGCTGGTGCTGCGAGAGACCTTGCCGCGCCTGCCGTCCGGCAAGGTGCTCAAGCGCGTGCTGCGTGCCGAACTGACCTGCAAACCCAAGAGATCAACCACATGAAGCTCGACTTTTCGGGGCAAGTTGCCGTCGTCACCGGCGGCGCCAGTGGCATCGGCGAAGCCTGCGCGTGGGTGCTGGCCGAAGCCGGTGCGCAAGTCGTCGTTGCCGACCGCAACGAGGCAGCGGCGCGTGCGGTGGCCGAGGCGATCGGCGGCATCGCGCTGGCGCTCGATGTCGGCGAAGAATCATCGGTCGAGGCACTGGTGGCTGCCGTGCAGGAGCGCTGCGGCGTGCCCAACGTGCTGGTCAACAGCGCCGGCGTGCTGCAGCGCACGCTGCCGCCCGAGGAACTGAGCTTGCGCGAATGGGACTTCGTCGCCCGCATCGACCTGCGCGGCACCTACCTCTGTTGCGCGCGCTTCGGCGCCGCCATGGCCAAGCGCGGCAGCGGCGCGATCATCAACATCGCGTCCGTGGCAGGCATGGGCTCGGGGCCCTTGCATTCCTACGGCCCGGCCAAGGCCGGCGTCATCAACCTGACCGAATGTCTGGCGGCGGAGTGGGGCCCCAAGGGCGTCCGCGTCAACGCCGTGTCGCCCGGCTTCACGCACACGCCGGCTCTCGAAAAGGGCATCACGACGCGCACGCTGGAGACCGGCGCGATGACCACGCATGCGGCGCTCGGCCGTTTGATCGAGCCGCGCGAAATCGCGAATGCGGTGGCCTTCTTGGCATCGAACCGGGCGTCGGCGATCACCGGGATCAACCTGCCGGTCGACGCCGGCTACCTCGTCGCGACGCCGTGGGCGAGCTACGGCGGCCTGCGCCGCTGAGCGGCGTTCGACCCAAGCATGTTATTGATTGACGAACTGCCTAACGTTCGTTAGTCTTGATAGTCCGACCGACAGAGCCTTGAAGCCTTCACAGGAGCAGTCCATGCGCATCGGTAGTGTCGAATTCGTGAAACAGGGCCGTGTCGCGATCGTCACGTTGGACGAGCCGGCCAAGCTCAACGCCATCTCCATGGGCATCCGCGAAGGCGTGATCGAGAGCTTGGCAAGAATCCAGGCCGACGACGAAATCCGCGTGGGCATCCTCACCGGACGAGGCGACAAGGCTTTTTGTGCCGGCGCGGACATCAGCACCTTTCCGGCCACGCCCGAGCAGGCGCGCAGCTTCATCGCCGACGTGCTGCCAGTGCTGGAGGCACCCGAACGCTGCCGCAAGCCGCTGATTGCGGCTGTCAACGGAGTGGCGTTCGGCGGCGGCTTCGAACTCGCGATTGCCTGCGACTTCATCCTGGCCTCGGAGCGGGCCCGCTTCGGCGTGCCCGAGATCCAGCTCGGCTTACTGCCGGGCTTTGCGCTGCTGCGGCTGCACGACATCGTCGGCCGCCCCAAGGCCAAGGAGCTGAGCATGCTGGGCGAGCCGATCGACGCCGCCGAGGCCGTGCGGCTGGGCATCGCCTTGCGCACCGTCGCGCACGACAAGCTGCTCGACGAGGCGATGGCATTCGCCGACAAGCTCGCTGGCAAACCGCATATGGCGGTGCAGATGGCGAAGTCCTTCTACAACCGCGGACTGGGCGGCGACGACATGCGCTACGCGGTCGATGCCTTCCCCTTCCTGTTCCAGACCGACGACGTGAAGGAGGGCGTCGCCGCCTTCCGCGCCAAGCGCAAGCCCGAGTTCAAGTGATGGCCCGTCCGGTGCTTCACAACGCCTTCTGCGATTCGCTGGGCATCGAGTACCCGATCTTCCTCGCTGGCATGGGCGTGGGCGGGCGGGCCACGCCGCCGAAGCTGGTGGCGGCGGTGTCGCAGGCGGGGGGCTGTGGTGTGCTGGGTTGCTCGGGGCTGTCGCCGGAGGAAACGCGGCGCCGCATCCGCGAGGTGCGCTCACTCACCGACCGTCCGTTCGGCGTCGACTTGCTGCTGCCGGCGCGCATTGCCGACGCACCCGACACCCGTTCGGGCGTGCGCGACGAGATCAAACGCCGCTACCCCGAGCATGCCGCCTTCGTGCAGACGCTGATCCAGCGCTACCAGCTGCCTGCAGTGCAGCCGGCCGACGAAACGGTGGTCAACATCGAGTACGCCAAGTCGGTGCTCGACGTGGTGTTCGAGGAACGCGTGCCGATCTTTGCCGCCGGCTTGGGCGACCCCGATTTCCTGCTGCCGCGCGCGCGCGCCCAGGGCATGAAGCTGATCGGCCTGTCAGGCTCGGTGCGCAATGCGGTGCGCCAGCGCAAGTCGGGCGTTGACGCGATCGTCGCGCAGGGCACCGAGGCCGGCGGCCATACGGGCACCGTGGCCTCGTTGCCGCTGATCCCGCAAGTGGTGGACGCGGTGAACCCGACGCCGGTGATCGCTGCTGGCGGCATCGCCGATGGCCGCGGCATCGTCGCCGCACTGGTGCTGGGCGCGCAGGCCACCTGGCTGGGCACCGCCTTCCTGGTGGCCGACGAGTGCGAACTGTTCGACAGCTGCAAGGACCAGATCGTGGCCGCAGATTCCGAGGCCTTCCGTGTCAGCAAGGTCTGGACCGGCAAGACGGTGCGTGCCTTCCACGGTGAGATCTCGCAGGCCTGGGCAGAGTCCGGACTGCCGACCTTGGAGACGCCGTACCAGCGCATCCTGATGGAGGACTTCCTGTCTGCGGCGCTGGCTGCCGGCCGTCACGACCTCTTCTACAACATCGCCGGTCAGGCGGGCGGCCTGCTCAAGGCGCGGCGCCCGGCGCGCGACATCATGACCGACCTGGTCGACGGTGCCGTCCACGAGATCCGGCGGCTGCAGCGCGACGTGCGCATCAGTCTGGCCTAACACGGGAAGCACGAGAACAAGCATGGGAACCAAAGCCATCATCAGCGGCGTGCACGACACGCAGGTCGGCGCGCTGCCCGACAGCACCTGCATGTCGCTGCATGCCGAAGCCGCACTGGGCGCGCTGGCCGACGCAGGGCTGAAGGTGTCGGACATCGACGGCCTGCTGACCGCGTACTCGTTCGCGTCGCCGCAGCTGATGCTGGGCGGGGTGCTGGGCGAGTACCTCGGGCTGCGCCCCAAGGTCAACGCCTCGATCGCCATGGGCGGCATGACCGCTGGTCTGCTGGTGCGTCATGCCGAATCGCTGGTGCGTTCGGGGCGCTGCCGCCATGTGCTGTGCGTCACCGGCGACAACCGCCTGACCGGCATGGGCGACAAGGTACAGGCCGCGCTGGCCGACGTCGGCCACCCGCAGTACGAGCAGCCCTACGGGATGAGCGTGCCGGCCGCATTCGCGATGGCCGCCCAGGTCTACTTCCACGAAGGCTGGCTCAACGGCGACCACCTTGCGGCCGTGGCGGTGAACCAGCGCGCCAACGCCGCGCTGCACCCACAGTCGCACATGAAGAAGCCGATCACGATGGACGATGTGCGCAAGTCCAAGGTGATCGCCTCGCCGCTGCGC
Source organism: Burkholderiaceae bacterium (assembly GCA_044222685.1). Lineage (GTDB taxonomy): Bacteria > Pseudomonadota > Gammaproteobacteria > Burkholderiales > Burkholderiaceae_C > JAEUPI01. Next base: position 2,270 of record JBGAMU010000106.1, on the reverse strand, counting down.
ATGCTCGACTGCTGCCTGGTGTCGGACGGCGGCGCTGCGGTGGTGGTGAGTGCCGCCGAGACCGGGCGCGATTTGCCCAAGCGCGCCGTCGAGCTGCTGGGCATCGGCGAAGGCCACACGCACGAGCACATCTTCGCGGCGCCGTCGCTGGTCGATTTCGGCTGCAAGGAGTCGGCCGCCGACGCGCTGGCCCAGGCCGGCCTGAAGCACCAGGACGTCGACTGCGCGCACATCTACGACTGCTTCACCAGCACCTTGCTCATCACGCTGGAGTCGATGGGCTTCTACGGCCGTGGGCAGGCCGGCCCGGCGGCGCTGGCCGGCGAGTTTGCGATCGGCGGGCGCTTTCCCGTCAACACCAACGGCGGCCTGCTGTCGTACGGCTCGTCGGGCGCGGCCGGCGGCATGTTCCACGTCGTCGAGGCGGTGCGCCAGTTGCGCGGCGAGTGCGGCCCGCGCCAGGTCAAGGACGCCGAAGTGGCGCTGGCCCACACGCTGGGCGGCATCTTCTCCGGCCATTGCTCGATCATCATGGGGAGGGCCTGACCATGGCCGAAGTGCAAGCCAAACCGATGCCGGTGCCGGACAGCATCAGCCGGCCTTATTGGGAGGGTGCGAACCAGGGCGAGTTCCGCTTCCAGCGCTGCCGCACCTGCGGCAAGGCGCAGTTCTATTCGCGTTACGCCTGCGTGCACTGCCAGAGCACCGAGCTGCAATGGCAGGTGGCCGAAGGTCTCGGGCGCGTGGCCAGCTTCTCGGTGATCCACCGCGCGCCGATCGCGGCGTTCATGGCCGACACGCCCTACGTGCTGGCGCTGGTGGACCTGGACGAGGGCTTCCGCTTCATGTGCAACGTGCTGAACTGCGACCCGGCGACGGTGAAGATCGGCATGCGCGTGCGCGTGTGCTACGAGACCCGCCCCGGCACCGAACAGAAGGTTCCGCAAGTGGAGCCCGCAACATCATGAGTGAGCCCGACATCTTCAACTACGACCATTACGAGCCGGGCAAGAACTACGGCACGCGCGACTTCAGCGTCGACGAGGCGACCATCGCCAAGTGGCGCAGCGTGTACCCGAACGACGACGACCCCGGCGTCATGCCCGGCGGCATGCTGGCGATGATCGTCATCGACGCCGTGCTGACGCTGAACTCGCCGCGTCCGCCCGGCGGCGTACATGGCGGGCAGACTTTCGACATCTTGCGCATGCCGCGCATCGGCGAGACGTTGCGCACCGAAGTGTGGTGCCTGGACAAGGAAGTCAAGAAGGACCGCAAGTGGGTGCGCGTGCGCAGCGAGACGCGGGCTGTGGGCTCGGGCGAGTTGCTGTTCAGCGGCATCATGACCACGCTGGTCGCGCAATAAAGGGTCGCCATGGACAAGCAGCTGAAGGCATCGACCAAGCACGTCGACTTCGACACCATCATGGCCTACGCGGCGGTGACGAACGACTACAACCCGATTCACGTCGACAAGGAGTTTGCCGCCAAGAGCCCGATGGGCGGGATCATCGCGCACGGCACGATGTCGGTGGCGCTGATCTGGCAAGCGCTGAGGAACACGCTGGGCGCCGACGCGCTGAACCGCGTGCGCCTGGAGATCCGCTTCGTGCAGCCGGTGCGCGTCGACGACGACGTTACCGGCGGCGGCGAGCTGCGCGAGGGAATCCGGCCGCCGGTTTACGACGTGTGGGTGCGCAACGGCAAGGGGCAGGACGTCATCAAGGGCACAGCCACCGTCAAGTCTGCGAAGGGAAACCAATGAGCCTGAAGGGCAAGGCCTACATCGCGGGAGCCTACGAGCACCCGATCCGGCGCGCCGACGACAAGTCGGTGGCGCAACTGCATGCCGAGGTCGCGCGCGGCGCGCTCGCCGACGCCGGGCTGACGATTCGTGACGTCGACGGCTACTTCTGCGCCGGCGACGCGCCGGGCCTGGGTGCGTTGAGCATGGTCGACTACATGGGCATGACACTCAGGCACGTCGACACCACCGAGACCGGTGGCTCGTCGTACGTGGTGCACGTCGCGCATGCCGCAGCGGCCATCGCCGCCGGCCGCTGCAACGTGGCCCTGATCACGCTGGCCGGGCGGCCCAAGGCCGAGGGCATGGCCACGGGCACCGCGCCGCGCAACTACGGCCCCGCGCCCGACGTGCCGTTCGAGCTGCCCTACGCGCCGACCACCGTCAACATGTATGCCATGGCCGCCATGCGCCACATGCACGAGCACGGCACCACCAGTGAACAGCTGGCCTGGATCCGCGTGGC
>JBGAMU010000012.1:0-57622 GCA_044222685.1 Burkholderiaceae bacterium | reverse complement strand
AGGGCGAAGGTCGGTTTCAGCCGTGCGCGCGCAAAGGCTTGATCGATGCGCGAGCGGCCGGTGAAGGTCGGGTGGTACGACACCAGCGGCTCGGCCGCCAGCTGTTCCAGCGTCGGCCGCTCGACCGCGGCCAGCGCATGCTGGGCCGGCACCACGATCACGTGCTGCCACTCGTAGCAGGGAAGCGTCACCAGGTCGTCCACCTCGGACAGTGCCTCGGTGGCCAGGCCGATCTCGGCCACGTCGTCGCGCAGCATCTGCGCCACCTGGCGCGGCGTGCCTTGGTGCAGCACCACCTGCACGCGCGGGTACTTGCGGCGCAGCGCCGCCACCGGCTCGGGCAGGAAGTAGCGTGCCTGCGTGTGCGTGGTGGCGATCGACAGCGTGCCGGCTTCCTGCTTGGAGTACTCCTCGCCGATGCGCTGCAGGTTGGCGACCTCGCGCATGATGATCTCCACCGCGCGCAGCACCAGTTGCCCGGGCTCGGTGACGCGGCGCAGCCGCTTGCCGTGGCGCTCGAAGATTTCCAGGCCGAGCTCCTCCTCGAGCTCGATGATGGCCTTGCTGATGCCCGGCTGCGAGGTGTAGAGCGCCTTCGCCGTCTCAGTGAGATTGAGATTGCGGCGCACGGCCTCCTGGACGAAGCGGAACTGGTGCAGGTTCATGTGCGGTCGGCCGTCCATGAAAGCGAATCGCAGGCGACGCCGGCCATCGCCTCGATCACCGCCGGGTGTTCGCCGACGGCGGCCTGCAGCGACCACTGCACCTCGGGATGGCGCGCACGCAGTTCGTCGACGAGCCGGGGCAGGTCGCGTCGCACGTGGCCGCCGGTGCCGAGGAAGAGCGGCACCACGCTGACCTGCCGGCAGCCGCGCGCGACCAGCGCGGCCGCTGCCTCGGGCAGGGCCGGCTGCATCAGTTCGAGGAAGGCGAGCTCCACCGGCACCTGCGGCCGCTGCGTGCGCACGCGGTCCGCCACGGCACGAAACGGATCGGCCCAGGCCGCATCGCGGGCGCCATGACCGAACAGCAGCAGGCCTTGCATCAGCGGAACCTCACCAGCCAGGTGAAGGCGGCCAGCGAGAGCGCCAGATAGACGAGCCCCGGCGTGGCCGCCGCGACCCACGGCGTCCAGTTGCGCAGCATGCCGAGGTGGCCGGATACGTTGTTCAGCAGCACGAAGCTGATGCCCAGCATGATGCCGCCGAAAACCTTCAGGCTGATGCCGCCCGAGCGTGCGTGCAGGTAGGCGAACGGCAGCGCGAGCGCCACCATCACCACGCAGGCGAGCGGATAGAGCGCCTTCTTCCAGAACTGGATCTGGTGGCGTTGCGCGGCCTGCTCCTGCCCGCTCAGGTGGCGGCTGTAGCGCCACAGTTCCACCGTCGTCATCGTGCTCACCGGCAGCACCGCCGCTGCGACGACGTCGGCGCCTAGCGTGCTCGGCCAGGCCAGCGTGGGCTGCTGCGTCACCTTGACCGGCTGTCCGCTCCCGGCCTGCTCCGGTGTGGGCCAATCGGTGCGTTCGGCATCCTCGAGCTGCCACACCGAGTCGGCGCCGACCTGGCCGCGCCGTGCCTCGATGCGCACGCGCAAGCGCCCGTCGGCATCGAGCTCGAAGATGCGGATGCCCTCGAGTTCGCCGCGCGAACCCGTGCGCGCGACGTTCACCGACACCAGTCGCTCGCCGTCGGGCGTGCTGCGGCGCTCCTTGAGCCAGGCACCGGTGCGGCCGAGTTGCAGGCCGCCGCGGAATCCCGCCTTCATCAACACCGCCTCGCGCTCGGTCAGCGGCGCGAGATAGTCGCCGACCGCAAACGTGCAGGCGGCGAACAGCACGCCCAGCAGCGTGAGCAGGCCGAGCGCGCGCACCGGGCCCAGGCCGCCGGTGCGCAGGATCGTGTACTCCGACGACTGTGCGAGCCGTGCCATCGAGTAGATCGTGCCGATCAGCACGCAGATCGGGAACAACTCGTAGAAGTGTCCGGGCACCTCGAGCGCCGAGCCGGCCGCCGCATGCCACACGGTGTAGCCGTTGCGTCCGATGCCTTCGAGCTCATCGACGAAATCGATGAAGTAGAACAGCGACAGGAAGGCGACCGCGACGAACACCACCGACCAGACGATGTCGCGATAGAGCAGGCGGCGCACCGTCCTCATGAGGCGGCCACCCGCGCCCAGGGACGCCACACCGTACCATGGTCGCGCCACCAGATCAGCATCAGGCCGAGCACGAACGCGCCGCCGTGGATGCTCAGCAGTGCCGGCGCCAGCGCGATGCGCGAGCCGGCGACCCAGGCCTGCGACAGGTTGATCAGGTTGTAGTAGACGACGAAGCCGAGCAACGCGAACAGCAGATTCCAGTTGGTCGCTCGCCGCGGGTTGGTCGCCGAAAGGGCGACACCGAGCAACAGCAGGTTGACCGCACCGAGCAGGAGGCCGAATCGCCATGCCAGCTCGGCCTGGTGCTTGGGCACCGGATCGAGCAGCAGGTCGAGCGTGGACATCGTCTTCGGCGCGCGTGCCGCCGCGCGCCGCACGCTGTGATCGTCGGCCAGCACCTGGTAGCGCTGGAAGTTGGCCAAGGTGTGCTCGCCGGTCTTGGCGTCGACCTGGGCGCGCTGGCCCTTCTCGAGCACCAGGAAGCGGTCATCGCCGATCACGCTGATCTGGCCGCCGCGCGCCGATGTCAGCGACTCGCCGCCACTGGCATTGGCGAGCACGAACACGCCGCGCGCGTTCAGCGCCTCGTCGCTGGCCTTGTCGACGAAGAAGACGCGGCTGCCGTCGCGCGAGGTCTGGAACACGCCCGGCGTCACGCGCGACAGGTCCGAGCGTTGCTCGTAGCGATCGCGCAGCTCCGCGCTGCTGCGATTGCCCCACGGCCACACCGCCAGCACCAGCACCGCCACCAGCAGCAGCACCGGCCACGCCATGCGCATGACCGGGGCGACGAAGCGCAGCAGGCCGACGCCGCTGGAGAACCAGATCGCCATCTCGCTGTCGCGGTACATGCGGCCGAGCGTGACGACGATTGCGATGAACAGGCTCAGTGCCAGGATCGTCGGCAGGTGGCTCAGCACGATGTAACCCATCAGCAGCACCACGTCGGCCGGTGCCACGGCGCCATTGGCCGCCAGCCCGAGCGTGCGGATCAGCATCATCGTGATGACGATGGTGAGGATCACCACCAGCGTCGCACCGAAGCCGCGTGCCAACTCCTTGCGCAACGTCGAATCGAATAACATCGTGCCACCTTCGAACCAGAGCGAATTATGGACTTCAGGAATCAGGTGATCACTGCCAACGCGGTGGTCCGCGCCGAGGCCGATGCGTTGTTGGTCGTCGTGGCCGCAAGCAAGCTGCCGGCGAACCTGCCGCGTGCGCTGGCCCAGCCGCTGGAGGCTGCGATCAAGCAGGGTGACCTGGCGCTCAAGGCCGGCCGCTCGTGGTTCGCCGGCCGTCTGGCCGGCGTGAAGGCCTCGCGCACGCTGGTCTCGGTGGCCGCCGACGGCTCGGCCCGCGCCGTCAAGGCCGCGTTGGCACAGGGCCTTTCGACCGTCAAGGGCCTGGGGGTCAAGCACCTGGTGGTCTGGCTGGCGAGCGTCGATGCCGTGACGGACGCCCATGCCGAGGCGCTGACCGCGGCGGCCGGCGACGCGACCTATCTGTATCGCCACACCAAGCCGAGCGCCGGACCGGCCCCGCGCCTGTCGAAGGTGACGCTGCTGTGCAGCGCCGAGTCGGCCACCGCCGTTGCCGACGGTCTGCGCCGCGGTGCGGCCATCGTGGCCGGCGTGACGCTGGCCCGCGATCTGGCCAATCGGCCGGGCAACCACTGCACGCCGACGCACCTGGCGGAGCGTGCCCAGGAGCTCGCCCGCAGTGCGGGGCTCAAGGTCGAGGTGTTCGGCCGCAAGGAGATCGAGAAGCTCGGCATGGGCTCGTTCCTCGCCGTGGCGCAAGGCTCGGAGGAGCCCCCGCGCTTCATCGTGCTGCGCCACCACGGCGCGCCCGGCCATGAGGCACCGGTGGTGCTGGTCGGCAAGGGCATCACGTTCGACACCGGCGGCATCTCCATCAAGCCGGCGGGCGAGATGGACGAGATGAAGTTCGACATGGGCGGCGCCGCCAGCGTGCTCGGTGCCATGTGCGCGCTGGCCCAGCTGAAGGCCAAGGTCAACGTGGTCGGCCTGATCCCGACCTGCGAGAACATGCCCAGCGGCCGCGCCGTCAAGCCCGGCGACGTGGTCACCAGCCTGTCCGGCCAGACGATCGAGATCCTGAACACCGACGCGGAAGGGCGGCTGATCCTGTGTGACGCGCTGACCTACGCCGAGCGCTTCAAGCCACAGGCGGTGGTCGACATCGCCACGCTCACCGGCGCCTGCGTCGTCGCGCTCGGGCACCACCGCAGCGGTATGTTCACGCCCGACGACACGCTGGCGGCACAGCTGTCGTCGGCAGGCGACCGTGCGCTCGACCCGTGCTGGCGCATGCCGGTCGATGCCGAGTACGACGAGGCGTTGAAGAGCAACTTCGCCGACATGGCCAACGTGGGGCCCCGTGCGGGCGGTGCCATCACCGCCGCGATGTTCCTGAAACGCTTCACCGCCAAGCTGCCGTGGGCGCACCTGGACGTCGCCGGCACGGCCTGGCGTTCGGGCGCGAACAAGGGCGCCACCGGTCGACCGGTGGGGTTGCTGACCCACTTCGTGCTCGGGCGGGTGGCCGAACGCTGAGTTTTGCGGGGCCGGCGCCGATGGTCGACGTGGCGTTCCACAGCGGGCTCGACGACAAGCTCGTCTACGCCTGCCGGTTGCTGCGCAAGGCGTATCGGCAGGGCGCACGCGTGCTGGTCTGCGGCGACGCCGAGCAGATCGGCCGGCTCGACCCGCTGCTCTGGACCTTCGAGCAGCTCGAATTCGTGCCCCATGTGCGCTTGCGTCCGGGTCAGCGCGCAGGAGCGGAGTTCGAGCGCACGCCGATCTGGCTGGCCGAGGACGAGGCCGCGCAGGTGCCCGACGCCACGGTCCTGCTGAATCTGGGTCCCGATCCGGTACAGCGGCCTGACCGGTTCGCCCGCGTGATCGAACTGGTCGGCGCCACCGACGAAGAGCGGCGATCGGGACGTCAGCGTTGGCGATACCATGAAAGCCACGGCGTGAAGCCATCGCACGTGACCTCCGCCCCGAGCCCGACATAAGCCCTGACATGAACCCCGAACCGCCTGCACCCCAGCGCGTGCCGACCCTGACCGAGGTCGTGCGCGAGGTGCCGCCGCCGACCGCTGACGCGCCCGCGTCCGAGACGCCACTGCGGGTTGAGAGCGACATCGCACCCGCACCGCTGCTGGCCAGCGCGCTGCTGCAGGAGTCGCGCATCGCCGAGCAGGTGCTGGTGCGGCTGCAGCCGCAGATCGACGTGCTGTTCGAGCATCGCATGCGCGACGCGTTGGCGCCGCACCTCACGCGGCTGACCACCGCGCTGGCCGACGAGGCCAGGCGCCAGCTGGCCGCCGTGCTGCGTGAGGTGGTGGCCCGCGCCGTGGCCGAGGAGGTGGCGCGTCATCGCGCAGGTTGACTGCCGCGTTGTCGTCTGACGGCATGGCGGGGCAGGCTCGGCGGCAAGCGTCCGGCAGCTCCCGCGCAGCGTCCCCGAGACGGCGTTGACAGGCCGCGACCCGAGGATTCCCGGAATGGCCGGGTAATCGGTTTGGGGTATCGTGTCGCCCGTTGAGAAACAACCATGGGCTCACAGTCTCAACTCATCCACTAGGAGGTTACTGCATGCAAGTCAAACTGAACGTCATCATGGCGGCCGCAGCCGGGTTGTTTGCCGGTGCCGTGTCGGCACAGGACATGGTGGTCAAGATCGGCCACGTCGGTCCGGTCTCCGGTGCCCAGGCCCACTACGGCAAGGACAACGAGAACGGCGCTCGCATGGCGATCGAGGACCTCAACGCCAAGGGCGTCACCATCGGCGGCAAGAAGGTCAAGCTCGAGCTGGTGGCTGAGGACGATGCGGCCGATCCGAAGCAGGGCACCGCCGCCGCGCAAAAGCTGTGCGACGCCAAGGTCGCCGGCGTGGTCGGGCACCTGAACTCGGGCACCACGATTCCTGCGTCGGCCGTCTACAACCAGTGCGGCATTCCCCACGTCACGCCGTCGGCGACCAACCCGAAGCTGACGACGCAGGGCTTCAACACGACGTTCCGCCTGCTGGCCAATGACAACGCGCTCGGCGCCGGCCTGGCCTTGCATGCCGCCAACAACCTGAAGCTGAAGAAGGTCGCGATCATCGACGATCGCACCGCCTATGGCCAAGGCGTCGCCGAGGTGTTCGCCAAGACCGCCAAGGAGAAGGGCATCCAGATCGTCGACCAGCAGTACACCACCGACAAGGCGACCGACTTCATGGCCATCCTGACGGCCATCAAGTCGAAGGCACCGGACGGCGTGTTCTACGGTGGCATGGACCCGCAGGCCGGCCCGATGCTGCGCCAGCTGGAGCAGCTCGGCATGTCGAACGTCAAGTTCTTCGGCGGCGACGGCATCTGCACCGACAAGCTGATCGAGCTGTCGGGCGGCGCCAAGACACTGGGCAACGTGGTCTGCGCCGAGGGTGGTTCGTCGCTGGCCAAGATGCCCGGCGGCACCGCCTGGCGCGCGCGCTACGACGCCAAGTACCCGAAGCAGTTCCAGGTGTACTCGCCCTACACCTACGACGCCACCGGCGTGCTGGTGCAGGCGATGGTCGATGCCGGCTCGACCGACCCGAAGGTCTACCTGCCGAAGCTGGCCGCCATCAACTACAAGGGCGTCACAGCCAACATCGCCTTCGAGAAGGACGGCGAGCTGAAGAACCCGGCGATGACGCTGTACAAGTACGAAGGCGGCAAGAAGGTGCCGCTGAACTGAGCCACCAGGCCTCGGTCACGACAAGGGCGCCGCATGCGGCGCCCTTTTTCTTTGGCGGAGGGAGCGGGATTCGAACCCGCGGAGGGCTGTTAACCCTCACACGCTTTCCAGGCGTGCGACTTAAACCGCTCATCCATCCCTCCGCGGGACGCCGGCGATTCTAGCGACTCAGCCCTTGGCGGTGCCCTTCATCAGGGTCATCGCGGTACCGATCAGCGTCGCAACTTCGCCCATGTGACCTGGCACGATCATCGTGTTGTTGGTCTTGGCCAGGTGCTGGTAGGCGTCGACCGCGCGTTCGGCCACCTTGAGCTGCACCGCCTGCTCGCCGCCGGGCTGCTGGATCGCCTGCGCGATCTTGCGGATCGCATCGGCGGTGGCGTCGGCCACTGCGGTGATGGCGGCGGCCTCGCCCTGCGCCTTGTTGATCTCGGCCTGCTTCTCGCCCTCGGAGCGCGCGATGAAGGCCTCGCGCTCGCCGGTGGCGATGTTGATCTGCTCCTGGCGCCGCCCTTCGGAGGCGGCGATCAGCGCGCGCTTCTCGCGTTCGGCGGTGATCTGGGCCTGCATCGAATGCAGGATGGCGGCCGGCGGCGTCAGGTCCTTGATCTCGTAGCGCAGCACCTTGACGCCCCAGTTGAGCGCCGCCTCGTCGAGGGCGTTGACCACCGCCGTGTTGATCGCCGTGCGCTCCTCGAAGGTCTTGTCGAGCTCCATCTTGCCGATCACCGAGCGCAGCGTCGTCTGCGCGAGCTGGGTGATCGCGATGATGTAGTTCGATGCGCCGTAGCTGGCGCGCATGGCGTCGGTGACCTGGAAGTACAGGATGCCGTCGACGGTGAGCTGCGTGTTGTCCTTGGTGATGCACACCTGGCTGGGCACATCGAGCGGGATCTCCTTCAGCGAGTGCTTGTAGGCCACGCGTTCGACGAACGGGATCACGAAGCGCAGGCCGGGCACCAGCGTGCGGTCATAGCGGCCGAGGTGCTCCACCACCCAGGCGTGCTGCTGCGGCACGATGTTGATCGCGCGGAAGATGAAGATGACGGTGCCGACGAGCAGCACGATGCCGATGATTTCCATCAAGGACCTCCAGGTGGGTTGACGGTTGACGTGCGCGAACCCTCAGCCCGGCACGCGATCGAGCAGCAGCTCGCTGCCCTCGATGGCGCGGATCACGTGCATCCCGGGCGTGGGTGTACCGGCACCGCTGTAGCGGGCCGCCCAGTCGGCGCCACGATGGTGGACACGCGTCTGTCCCTGCGCGTCCCACTGGACGACCTGCACGCGCTCGCCGATGTCGAGATTGAGGTCCCGATTCGAAGCGGCCGGCGCGCTGGCCGGTCCGCGCTGGCGCCGCAGGTGCCACACGGCCACCGCACCCCCACCCATCATGGCGGCGGCCACCAGCTGGCCGGTGAACGGCAGGCGCAGATGAGCCGCCAGCGCTGCGGCGGCGGCGCCGAGCGCCAGCATCAACAGGTAGAAGGTGCCGCTGGCCAGTTCGGCGGCGACCAGCACACCCGCCACCACCCACCACACTGTCGCTGCGCTCCAGTCCATCGCCGTGGCCTTTCGTGTCGGGGATCCCTGCGACGCAGTGTATCGGCCGACGATGCGCCGCAATCGGTCCTACACTGCGCGCTGCCCAAAACTGGCACCTCGAATCCTGTGCCGCCCGGAGCTTCACGATGCTGCGTTTTCACTTTCCCATCGTCATCATCGACGAGGACTTCCGCTCCGAGAACACCTCGGGCCTCGGCATCCGCGCGCTGGCCCAGGCGATCGAGAAGGAGGGCATGGAAGTGCTCGGCGTCACCAGCTACGGTGACCTGAGCCAGTTCGCGCAGCAGCAGAGCCGCGCCAGTGCCTTCATCCTGTCGATCGACGACGAGGAGTTCACGCCCGGACCGGAGCTCGACCCGGCGGTGGTGAACCTGCGCAACTTCATCAACGAGATCCGGCGGCGCAACGCCGAGATCCCGATCTATCTGTACGGCGAGACGCGTACCTCGCAGCACATCCCCAACGACATCCTGCGCGAGCTGCACGGCTTCATCCACATGTTCGAGGACACGCCGGAGTTCGTGGCCCGGCACATCATCCGCGAGGCCAAGAGTTATCTTTCCGGCGTAGCGCCGCCGTTCTTCAAGGCGCTGGTCGACTACGCGCAGGACGGTTCGTACTCCTGGCACTGCCCCGGGCACTCGGGCGGCGTGGCGTTCCTGAAGAGCCCGGTCGGCCAGATGTTCCACCAGTTCTTCGGCGAGAACATGCTGCGCGCCGACGTCTGCAACTCGGTCGACGAACTCGGCCAGCTGCTCGACCACACCGGCCCGGTGGCCGCCAGCGAGAAGAACGCCGCGCGCATCTTCAACGCCGACCACTGCTTCTTCGTCACCAACGGCACCAGCACGAGCAACAAGATCGTGTGGCACCACACGGTGGCGCCCGGCGACGTGGTGGTGGTCGACCGCAACTGCCACAAGTCGATCCTGCACGCGATCATCATGACCGGCGCGGTGCCGGTGTTCCTGACGCCGACGCGCAACCACCTGGGCATCATCGGGCCGATCCCACGCTCGGAGTTCGAGCCCGAGGCCATCCGCCGGCGCATCGCGGCCAACCCGCTGCTGGCGGGCGTCGACGCGGCGAAGGTCAAGCCGCGCATCCTCACGCTGACGCAGAGCACCTACGACGGCGTGCTCTACAACGTCGACCAGATCAAGGCGATGCAGGACGGCTACATCGACACGCTGCATTTCGACGAGGCCTGGCTGCCGCACGCCACCTTCCACGACTTCTACAAGGGCATGCACGCGATCGGCAAGGACCGGCCGCGCACCAAGGACACGCTGGTCTTCTCGACCCAGTCGACGCACAAGCTGCTGGCCGGGCTGTCGCAGGCATCGCAGATCCTGGTGGCCGACACCGAATCGCGGCGCCTGGACCGGCATCTGTTCAACGAGGCCTACCTGATGCACACGTCGACCTCGCCGCAGTACGCGATCATCGCGTCGTGCGACGTGGCGGCGGCGATGATGGAGCCGCCCGGCGGCACCGCGCTGGTGGAAGAGAGCATTCTCGAGTCGCTCGAATTCCGTCGCGCGATGCGCAAGATCGACAAGGACTGGGGCAAGGACTGGTGGTTCCAGGTCTGGGGCCCGCCTCGGCTGGCGGGCGAGGGCATCGGAAAGCGCGACGACTGGATGCTCACCGCCAACGAGAAGTGGCACGGCTTCGGCGATCTGGCGCCCGGCTTCAACATGCTCGATCCGATCAAGAGCACGGTGGTGACGCCGGGCCTGGACGTGACCGGCAAGTTCGCCAAGACCGGCATACCGGCGGCCATCGTCACCAAGTACCTGGCCGAACACGGCGTGGTGGTCGAGAAGACCGGGCTGTACTCGTTCTTCATCATGTTCACGATCGGCATCACCAAGGGCCGCTGGAACACGATGGTGACGGCGCTGCAGCAGTTCAAGGACGAGTACGACAAGAACGCGCCGATGTGGCGGGTGCTGCCCGAGTTCTGCCAGCAGCACCCCAAGTACGAGCGGCTCGGCCTGCGCGAGCTGTGCCAGGCGATTCACGAGACCTATGCCAAGGGCGACATCGCACGGCTGACGACCGAGATGTACCTGTCCGACCTGCAGCCGGCGATGAAGCCGTCGGAGGCCTACGCCCGCATCGCCCACCGCGACACCGAGCGGGTGCCGATCGAGGAACTCGAGGGCCGCATCACCACCGCGTTACTGACGCCGTACCCGCCCGGCATTCCGCTGCTGATCCCGGGCGAACGATTCAACCGGCGCATCGTCGAGTACCTGCGCTTCGCCGGCGACTTCAACGCCAGGTTCCCGGGTTTCGACACCGACGTGCACGGCCTGGTCGAGAACGACACCGAGGGCTTCCGGCGCAGCTACTACGTCGACTGCGTGCGCGACTGACAGGCCGCGCGCCGCGGCAGGCGGCGGCCCTAAGCGCTCGGCGCGGACCCGCCGCCGATGTGGCTGAAGCCCCCGTCGACGTAGAGGATCTCCGCGCTGATGCCGCTGGCCAGGTCGGACAGCAGGAAGGCAGCGGCGTTGCCGACGTCGTCGATCGTGATGTTGCGGCGGATCGGGGTGGCGGCGGCGAAGTCCGACTGCAGCTTGCCGAAGTCCTTGATGCCCGAGGCGGCGAGCGTCTTGATCGGGCCGGCCGAGATGCCGTTGACGCGGATGCCGCGCGCGCCGAGGCTCTGCGCGAGGAAGCGCACGCTGGCCTCCAGCGATGCCTTGGCCAGGCCCATGGTGTTGTAGTGCGGCACGTAGCGCACCGCACCCAGGTAGCTCAGCGTCAGCAGCGAGGCGCCCGAGCGCAGCTTCGGCAGCGCCGCCTTGGCCAGCGCCGGAAAGCTGTAGGCCGAGATGTCGTGGGCGATGCGGAACCCCTCGCGGCTCAAGCCTTCGAGAAAGTCTCCGGCGATTGCCTCCCGCGGCGCGAACGCAATGGCGTGCACCAGACCGTCGAAACCGTCGGGCCAGGCCTCGCCGAGTTGGCTGAACATCCGCTCGATCTGGCCGTCGTCGCCGACGTCGCAGTCATACGTCAGCCTGGAGCCGAACTCGGCGGCGAATTCGGCGATCCGGTCCTTGAAGCGCTCGCCGACGTAGCTGAAGGCGAGTTCGGCCCCTTCGCGGTGGCAGGCCCGGGCGATGCCGTAGGCGATCGAGCGGTTGTTCAGCACGCCGGTGATCAGCAGGCGTTTGCCGGTGAGGAATCCCATGCGGTGGACGGTGGTGCCGGAGCCAGTGACGGCGGCGATTCTCGCACGGGGGCCGCAGGGGCTTGCCAAGCCTTGCGGGTACAGGTCTTGCAGAGTAGAATCCGTTTTTCGTTAATGCGCTGAATGGGCGGATTCTTCCAGCCCATTTTTTTTGCTCGACCCACTCCGAACGCCAGACCGTCAAAGCCTGGGTGTGTTTCGGCGGACGGTCGCGCTGGGAACACGGTGATCCGCGACGATGGATTGGAGATTGGCAGTTGACCGTACGGTGACCGCGCTCGGCTACGAGCTGGTCGACGCCGAGCGTTCGGCGGGGGGTCTGCTGCGCGTGTTCATCGACCGTGTGCCCGGTCGCGCCTACGACACCGGCATCGGCGAGTTCGTCACGGTCGACGACTGCGAGCGGGTCACGCGACAGTTGCAGTTCGCGCTGCAGGTCGACGCGGTCGACTACGCGCGGCTCGAGGTTTCCTCGCCTGGGCTCGACCGGCCGCTGCGCAAGCCGGCCGACTGGCAGCGATTCGCCGGCAGCGAGGTCGACCTCACGCTGCGTGCGCCGTTCCAAGGCCGCAAGAAGTGGCGTGGGCGGCTGACGCCGCGCGACAGCGGCTGGCGGCTGTTGCTGGCGGCCGAGCCCGAGACCGGGACGAAAGCCAAGGCCAAGGCGGCAGCCGGCACGGGTGAGCGGGCGCTCGATTTCGAGCTGGACGAGGTGCGCGAAGCGCGGCTCGTTCCGCAGGTGGATTTCAAAGGCCGTCGCGCACGGCCCGCCGCGGCGGAAATGCCGCGCGGCGAAGTTTGACGAAAGGCGAACAGGCGATGAATCGCGAAATGTTGATGCTGGTGGACGCCATCTCGCGCGAGAAGAGCGTGGACCGCGACGTGGTGTTCGGCGCGGTCGAGTCGGCGCTGGCCCAGGCCACCAAGAAGCTGCACGGCGGCGAGGTCGACATCCGCGTGGCGGTCGACCGCGACACCGGCGACTACGAGACCTTCCGCCGCTGGCACGTGGTGCCGGACGAGGCGGGGCTGCAGCTGCCGGACTCGGAAATCCTGCTGTTCGAGGCCAAGGAGCAGATCGGCGACATCGAGGTCGACGACTTCATCGAGGAGCCGATCGATTCGGTGCCGATCGGTCGCATCGGCGCGCAGGCGGCCAAGCAGGTGATCCTGCAGAAGATCCGCGATGCCGAGCGCGAGCAGCTGCTCAACGACTTCCTGGCCCGTGGCGACAAGATCTTCGTCGGCACCGTCAAACGCATGGACAAAGGCGACCTGATCATCGAGTCAGGCCGCGTCGAAGGGCGCCTGAAGCGCAGCGAGATGATCGCCAAGGAGAACCTGCGCTCGGGCGACCGCGTGCGCGCGTTCATCGCCGGCATCGACCCCACCGCACGCGGACCGCAGATCATGCTGTCGCGCTCGGCGCCCGGCTTCATGATGGAGCTGTTCGCCCAGGAGGTGCCCGAGATCGAGCAGGGCCTGCTCGAGATCAAGAGCTGCGCGCGCGATTCCGGCTCGCGCGCCAAGATCGCCGTGCAGTCGCACGACAAGCGGGTCGACCCGATCGGCACCTGCGTCGGCGTGCGCGGCTCGCGCGTCAACGCGGTCACCAACGAGCTCGCCGGCGAACGTGTCGACATCGTCCTGTGGTCGGAAGACCCGGCGCAGTTCGTCATCGGCGCGCTGGCCCCGGCCAACGTGCAGTCCATCGTCGTCGACGAGGAGAAGCACGCCATGGACGTGGTGGTCGACGAGGAGAACCTCGCGATCGCCATCGGCCGCGGTGGGCAGAACGTGCGCCTGGCTTCCGAGCTGACCGGCTGGCGCATCAACATCATGACGGCCGAGGAATCCAGCGCCAAGCATGCGCAGGAGTCCGACTCGGTGCGCAAGCTGTTCGTCGAGAAGCTCGACGTCGACGAGGAAGTCGCCGACATCCTGATCGCCGAGGGCTTCACCAGTCTCGAGGAGGTGGCCTACGTGCCGCTGCAGGAGATGCTGGAGATCGAGTCGTTCGACGAGGACACCATCAACGAGCTGCGCACCCGTGCCAAGGATGCGCTGCTGACGATGGAGATTGCCCGCGAGGAGCGTGTCGACGAGGTGTCGCAGGACCTGCGTGACCTCGAAGGCCTGACGCCCGAGCTGATCGGCAAGCTGGCCGACGGCGGCGTGCACACCCGCGACGGCCTTGCCGACCTGGCGGTCGACGAGCTGCAGGAGCTGACCGGCATCGACGACGAACAGGCCAAGGCCCTGATCATGAAGGCGCGTGAACACTGGTTCACGGCCTGACCGGAAACCACCGACATCGCGTGAACGCGAGACGCTAAACGCCAAGGAAATAGCAGCAATGGCCGTCACCACCGTGGCCCAATTCGCCGCCGAACTCAATCGGCCGGCCGGGGCATTGATCGAGCAGCTGCAGTCGGCCGGGGTTGCCAAGCAATCTCCCGACGACAAGCTGACCGACGCCGACAAGGAGCGACTGCTGGACTTCCTGCGGACGTCGCACGGCACTTCGGGCGCCGAACGCAAGAAGATCACGCTGACGCGCAAGTCCACCAGCGAGATCAAGCAGGCCGATGCCTCGGGCAAGGCGCGCACGATCCAGGTCGAGGTGCGCAAGAAGCGCGTCTTCGTCAAGCGCGAGGATTCGCCGGCGTCCGCGCCGGTCGAGGAGCCGTCGGCCCCGGTCATCGACGAGGCCGAGCAGCAGCGTCGCGACGCCGAGGCCGCGCGCCAGGCCGAACTCGTGCGCCGCCAGGAGGAAGACCAGCTGCGCCGCCAGCGCGAGGAACAGGACCGCCGCGACCGCGAGGCCGCCGATGCCGCCGCACGCGTCGCCGCCGAGGCAGCCGCGCGCGAAGCGGCCGATGTGACCGCCAAGGCAGCCGCCCCTGCCGCCGAGGGCGCGCCGCCTGCCGCCGCGCCCGCCGCGCCGGTGGCGCCTGCCGCTCCGGCCAAGCCGGCGCTGCGCGTGGTCAAGGCCGCCGACGCCGAGGCCGCCGAGAAGGCGCGCCAGGGCGAGGCCGACAACCGTCGCAAGTCGGCCGAGGCCGAGGCCGCGGCGATCCGCGCGATGATGGCCGCGCCGAAGAAGGTGCTGACCGCCAAGAAGCCCGAGGAAGCCAAGCCGGCCGCCGAAGGCATCAAGGGCACGATCCACAAGCCGAAGGCCGCGCCCGGCGCTGCCGCGCCCGGCACCGCGGGCGCCAAGCCCGGCGACAAGAAGTCAGTCAAGTCCGAGAAGCTGTCGTCCAGCTGGGCCGACGACGCCGCCAAGAAGCGCACGCTGAAGACGCGTGGCGACACCGGCGGCGCGCGCGCCGGCTGGCGGGCACCGCGGGGCGCCCGCAAGGGCGACCGCAACGACGACGCGCCGGCCTTCGTGCCGCCGTCGGAGGCCGTGATCCAGGAGGTGCACATTCCCGAGACGATCAGCGTGGCCGACCTGGCGCACAAGATGTCGATCAAGGCCAGCGAGGTGATCAAGCACCTGATGAAGCTCGGCCAGATGGTCACCATCAACCAGCAGCTCGATCAGGAGACCGCGATGATCCTGGTCGAGGAAATGGGCCACAAGGCGCTGGCCGCCAAGCTCGACGACCCCGAGGCGTTCAGCGAGGAAGAGCAGGCCGCCCAAACCGGCGAAGGCCAGCCGCGGGCACCGGTGGTCACCGTGATGGGCCACGTCGACCACGGCAAGACCTCGCTGCTCGACTACATCCGCACCACGCGGGTGGCGGCGGGCGAGGCGGGTGGCATCACGCAGCACATCGGCGCGTACCACGTGCAGACCGAGCGCGGCATGATCACCTTCCTCGACACGCCGGGCCACGCCGCGTTCACCGCGATGCGCGCGCGCGGCGCCAAGGCCACCGACATCGTGATCCTGGTGGTGGCCGCCGACGACGGCGTGATGCCGCAGACCAAGGAGGCCATCGCCCACGCCAAGGCGGCCGGCGTGCCGATCGTGGTGGCGATGAACAAGATCGACAAGCCCGAGGCCAACCCCGAGCGCGTGAAGAACGAGCTGGTGGCCGAGCAGGTGGTGCCCGAGGAGTTCGGCGGCGATTCGCCGTTCGTGCCGGTGTCGGCCAAGACCGGCCAGGGCATCGACGCGCTGCTCGAGCAGGTGCTGCTGCAGGCCGAGGTGCTGGAGCTGAAGGCGCCGACCGACGCGATGGCCAAGGGCCTCGTCATCGAGGCCCAGCTCGACAAGGGCCGCGGTCCGGTGGCGACGGTGCTGGTGCAGTCGGGCACGCTCAAGCGTGGCGACGTGGTGCTGGCCGGTGCCAGCTATGGCCGTGTGCGCGCAATGCTCGACGAGGACGGCAAGCCGACCCACGAGGCCGGCCCGTCGATTCCCGTGGAGATCCAGGGCCTGACCGAGGTGCCGCAGGCGGGCGACGAGTTCATGGTGCTGGCCGACGAGCGGCGTGCACGCGAGATCGCCACCTTCCGCCAGGGCAAGTACCGCGACGTCAAGCTGGCCAAGCAGCAGGCCGCCAAGCTGGAGAACATGTTCGAGAACATGGGCGGCGGTGACGTGCAGACGCTGTCGTTGATCATCAAGGCCGACGTGCAGGGCTCGCAGGAGGCGCTGGCGCAATCGCTGCTCAAGCTGTCGACCGACGAGGTCAAGGTGCAGGTGGTGCACGCGGCGGTCGGCGGCATCAGCGAGAGCGACGTCAACCTGGCGATCGCGTCGAAGGCGGTCATCGTCGGCTTCAACACGCGGGCCGATGCCGGCGCACGCAAGCTGGCCGAGAACAACGGCATCGACATCCGCTACTACAACATCATCTACGACGCGGTCGACGACGTGAAGGCGGCGATGGCCGGCATGCTGGCGCCGGAGCAGAAGGAAGAGATCATCGGCAACGCCGAGATCCGCCAGGTGTTCCGCATCAGCAAGGTCGGCGCGATCGCCGGCTGCATGGTCACGGCAGGCACCGTGCGCCGTTCGGCGCGCGTGCGCCTGCTGCGCGAGAACGTCGTGGTCTTCACCGGCGAGCTGGAGAGCCTGAAGCGCTTCAAGGACGACGTGCGCGAAGTCAAGGAAGGCTTCGAATGCGGCCTGAACATCAAGGGCTACAACGACATCGTCGAGGGCGACCAGCTCGAGTTCTTCGAAATCAAGGAAGTCGCGAGAACACTTTGAGCCCCCACGCTCCCTCCGGTCGCTGCCCCCCGAGGGGGCCCACGCAGCGGACCGGCGGAGCCGGATCCGCGCGTGACCTTGATCGAAGCCCCGCTGGAGCGGGGCTGCATCCGCCGTAACCGTCATGCGCCACAAGAAGTCCACCCCGAATCGCGGCTACCGCGTCGCCGACCAGATCCAGCGCGATCTGGCCGAGCTGATCCGTGGGCTGAAGGATCCTCGGGTCGGGCTTCTCACGCTCAACAGCGTCGAGGTGACGCCCGACTATGCGCATGCCAAGGTGTTCTTCTCGCTGCTGGTGGGCGATCCGGCCGAGTGCGAGGCTGCGCTCAATGAGGCCGCGGGTTACCTGCGCAACGGCCTCTTCAAGCGGCTGTCGATCCACACCGTGCCGACGCTGCACTTCCAGTTCGATCGCAGCACCGAGCGTGCCGCCGAGCTGAGCGCGCTGATCCACCGCGCCAACGCGACCCGTTCGCCGGACGGATCATGACGACCAGTGCCCGCGTCCGCACCCCGCGACGGCCGGTGCACGGCGTGCTGCTGCTCGCCAAGCCGCTGGGCCAGACGAGCAACCAGGCGCTGCAGCAGGCCAAGCGGCTGTTTCGCGCCGACAAGGCCGGCCACACCGGCACGCTGGATCCGTTGGCCGACGGATTGCTGCCGATCTGCTTCGGCGCGGCGACCAAGTTCGCCCAGGCCAGCCTGGACTCGGACAAGACCTATCGCGCGACGCTTCGGTTGGGCGAGCGCACCGCGTCGTTCGACCGCGAGACGCCGGTGATCGAACGCCGCCCGGTCCACGTGACGCCCGGCCAGGTCGATGAGGCGTGCCGCCGTTTCGTCGGCGAGATCGAGCAGCTGCCGCCGATGTACTCCGCGCTCAAGAAGGACGGCAAGGCCTTGTACGACTACGCGCGCGCCGGCCAGGATGTCGTTCGCGTTGCGCGCCCGGTGCGCATCCACCGTATCGAGGTGGTGTCGTTTGAAGCGGATTGCCTGCTGCTCGACGTGGCCTGCAGCAAGGGCACCTACATCCGCACGCTGGCCGACGACATCGGCCAGGCACTGGGTTGCGGTGCGCATCTGGCCGCGTTGACCCGCACCGGTTGCGGCCGCCTGCGCCTGGAACATGCGCTGGACATTGCTGCGCTCGAACGCATGAGCGAAGCCCAGCGCGACGACTGCCTGCTGGCGGCCGACATACTGCTGGCCGATCTGCCGACCCTCGAGCTCGACGGCGCCGAAGCGGCCCGTTTCCTGACCGGGCTGCGCCGGCGCGTCGCCAGCGCCGACCTGCCGTCCGTGCGTGTCTACGCTGCGCAGCCGCGCGCCTTTCTGGGCCTCGCCCACATCACCGCCGGCGAGCTGATCGCCGATCGCCTGCTCAGCCCGCCGGAAGTGCAGGCCTGCGCGTCGGCAGCCTCTTGCGAGCCCGAAACCACCCTATGAACTCACAGATCCGCAACATCGCCATCATCGCCCACGTCGACCATGGCAAGACGACGCTGGTGGACCAGCTGCTGCGCCAGAGCGGCACCTTCCGCGAAAACCAGCAGATCGCCGAACGCGTGATGGACAGCAACGACCTCGAGCGCGAGCGCGGCATCACCATTCTGGCGAAGAACTGCGCCGTGACCTGGAAGGGCACGCACATCAACATCGTCGACACGCCCGGCCATGCCGACTTCGGCGGCGAGGTCGAGCGGGTGCTGTCGATGGTCGACGGCGTGCTGTTGCTGATCGACGCGGTCGAAGGCCCGATGCCGCAGACCCGCTTCGTCACCCGCAAGGCGCTGGCGCTGGGGCTGAAGCCGATCGTCGTCGTCAACAAGGTCGACCGTCCGGGTGCGCGCTGCGACTACGTGATCAACGCCACCTTCGACCTGTTCGACAAGCTCGGTGCCACCGAGGACCAGCTCGACTTCCCGGTGGTCTACGCCTCCGGCCTCAACGGCTGGGCCAGCCTGAAGGAGCACGAGGTCGCGACCGACCTGTCGGCGCTGTTCGACGCGGTGCTGCGCCACGTGCCACCGCACGAAGGCGAC
This sequence comes from Burkholderiaceae bacterium, assembly GCA_044222685.1. GTDB lineage: Bacteria > Pseudomonadota > Gammaproteobacteria > Burkholderiales > Burkholderiaceae_C > JAEUPI01. The sequence continues at coordinate 38,713 of JBGAMU010000012.1, read as the reverse complement.
GAGAACGCGCCGCTGCAGTTGCAGATCTGCTCGCTCGACTACTCCAGCTACGTCGGCCGCATCGGAATCGGCCGCGTCAACGCCGGCACCATCCGGCCGGCGATGGATGTCGCGGTCTGCGAAGGGCTGGAGGGCGAGCCGCGCAAGGCGCGCGTCAACCAGGTGCTCAAGTTCGACGGACTCGAGCGTGTGCAGGCCGAGAGCGCCGGCCCCGGCGACATCGTGCTGATCAACGGCATCGAGGACATCGGCATCGGCGTCACGCTGACCAGCCTGGAGTCCCCCCAGCCGCTGCCGATGCTGCGCATCGACGAACCGACGCTGACGATGAACTTCTGCGTCAACACGTCGCCGCTGGCCGGCCGCGAGGGCAAGTATGTGACCAGCCGGCAGATCCGCGACCGGCTCGACCGCGAGCTGCAGAGCAACGTGGCGCTGCGCGTCAAGGAAACCGACGAGGACGGCATCTTCGAGGTCTCCGGCCGCGGCGAACTGCATCTGACGATCCTGCTGGAGAACATGCGCCGCGAGGGCTACGAGCTGGCCGTCTCGCGGCCGCGCGTGGTGCTGCACGACGTGAACGGTGAGAAGCACGAGCCGATCGAGCTGCTGACGGTCGACGTCGAGGACTCTCACCAGGGCGCCGTGATGCAGGAACTCGGCATGCGCAAGGGCGAGCTGGCCGACATGCAGCCCGACGGCCGCGGCCGTGTGCGGCTGGAGTACCGCGTGCCGGCGCGCGGGCTGATCGGCTTCTCGACCGAGTTCCTCAACCTCACCCGCGGCACCGGGCTGATGAGCCACATCTTCGACGGCTACGAGGCCTACAAGGGCGACATCGACGGCCGCAAGAACGGCGTGCTGATCAGCCACGAGGATGGCGAGATATTCACCTACGCACTCGGCAAGCTCGACGATCGAGGCCGCATGTTCGTGCGCGCGGGCGATCCAGTGTACGAAGGCATGATCGTCGGCATCCACTCGCGCGACAACGACCTGGTGGTCAATGCGGTGCGGCAGAAGCAGTTGACGAACTTCCGCGTCAGCGGCAAGGAAGACGCGATCAAGATCACCCCGCCGATCGAGCTGACGCTGGAATACGCGGTGGAGTTCATCGCCGACGACGAGCTGTGCGAGATCACGCCGAAGTCGATCCGCATTCGCAAGCGCCACCTCAAGGAGCACGACCGCAAGCGGGCGGCGCGCGAGGCCGCCTAGTCGTTGCGGAGCGGCCGTGACTCATTCGCGCGCGGTGGCCTTGATGGTGCTGGTCACGCTGATGTGGAGCATCGCGGGTGTCGTCACGCGGCACCTCGAATCGGCGCGCAGCTTCGAGGTGACCTTCTGGCGCAGCGCCTTCACGTCGCTGGCGCTGGCCGTCGCGCTGACGGCCATGCGCGGCGCGGGACTGTGGCGCGACATGGCGCGCTCGACATGGCCGCAGTGGGTGTCGGGCGTCTGCTGGGCCGTCATGTACACGGCGTTCATGATCGCGGTGACGCTGACCAACGTGGCCAACGTGCTGGTCACGCTGGCCATCGCCCCGCTCGTCACCGCGGTGTTCGCCCGCGTCGTGCTGAACCACCGGCTGGCCTGGCGCACCTGGCTGGCCATCGCGGTGGCCGGGGTCGGCATCGCCTGGATGTTCGTGCACGAGATGCAGCTCGGCTCCGGCGCGCTGCTGGGCATGGGCATCGCGTTGGCCGTTCCGATCGCCGGCGCCGTCAACTGGACCCTCCTGCAGCACGTGTCGCATGGCACCGGTGACCCCGACGAGAACCTGGACGGTCCCGACATGCTGCCTTCCGTGCTGATCGGCGCGCTGATCTCCGCCGCCGCGATGCTGCCGCTGTCGTGGCCGCTTCGAGCGTCCGGGCACGACCTGTCGCTGCTGGCGTTGCTCGGCGTCGTGCAGTTGGCGATTCCGTGCTTGCTGGCCGTGCGGCTCTCGCGCGTACTGCCCGGCCCCGAGATCGCCCTGCTGGCGTTGCTGGAGGTGATCTTCGGCGTCACCTGGGCCTGGCTGGGTGCCGGTGAGGCGCCGAGCGCGAGCGCGTTGTCGGGTGGCACGCTGGTGCTGGCCGCGCTGATCGGCAACGAAGCCATCGCGCTGCGGGCGCGGATGCTCGATGCCCGCATGCCGCCGGCCACCCGGGCGGGCATGCGGCAGGGTGGCTAGAGGCCGCCCGACGAAGTCGCCGCCATGACCAACACACCGACCCCGGCGTCGAACCGCGCGGTCTTTCTCGATCGCGACGGCGTCATCAACGTCGAGCGCGAGTACCTGTGGCGCGTCGACGACTTCGCCTTCGTGCCGGGCGTCGTCGAGGCGTTGCAGCGGTTGACGAAGGCGGGCTGGAAGCTCGTGATCGTGACCAATCAGAGCGGCATCGCGCGAGGCTTCTACGACGAGGCGGCGTATCAGCGGCTGACGGCGCACATGCGCACCGAGCTGGCCGCCGCCGGCGTGCAGCTCGACGCCGTGTTGCACTGCCCGCATCTGCCCGATGCCCCGCTGGCGGCTTACAGGAGGGTTTGCGACTGCCGCAAGCCCGCCCCAGGGCTCCTGCGGCAAGCGGCAGGCGCGCTGTCGCTCGACCTGACCCGCTGCGTGCTGGTCGGCGACAAGCTGTCCGATGTGCAGGCCGGGCGGGCGGCCGGGCTCGCACGTTGTTGGCTCGTGCGCAGCGGACACGCCGTCAGCCTCTCCGACGCCGCGGCGGCCGACGCGGTCTTCGACGACCTGGCGGCCTGTGTCGACGCCCTGCTGGCGCCACCGCTCGCGGCGACGGGCGCGGCCGGCAGCCCGTCACGCTGAACGCGGGTTCTTCCCCACCGCCGGTGTCAGCGGTGCAAGGGCCGGCTCGGTAACATGGCTGCGTCGCGACAGCCGCCGCGCGCCCCACGCGCGACCCGCATGCCCAAGCCCACCGGCACGTCCCATTCGTTCGACGACGAGCTGCAGCCGCCCGGTCCGCTGCTGATGATGCTGGAGGCGCGGGCGCCCTGGGAATACGCCGCCATGCTGGCCGCGGCGCCGTGGCTCAGCAAGCTGCCGACCGGCGACGGCCATCCGGTGCTGGTGTTCCCGGGCCTCGGCGCCTCGGACTTCAGCACCGCCCCGCTGCGCAGCTTTCTGCGCGACCGCGGCTATACCGTGCATGCTTGGAAGCAGGGCTTCAACTTCGGCCCGCGTCACGGCGTGCTCGATGCCTGTCGCGAGCGCCTGGTGCACCTGGCCGACCGACACCGCGACAAGGTGAGCCTGATCGGCTGGAGCCTGGGCGGCGTCTACGCACGCGAACTGGCCAAGGAGTTCCCGGACCGGGTGCGCTGCGTCGTCACGCTCGGCACACCGTTCTCCGGTCATCCGCGCGCCACCAACGCCTGGCGCTTCTACGAAGTCGTCAGCGGGCAGACGGTGGCAGAGAACCAGGCCCTGATCGATCAGCTGAAGGAGCCGCCACCGGTGCCGACCACGTCGATCTACTCCCGCACCGACGGCGTGGTGGCCTGGCAGTGCAGCGTCAACCCGAACCAGCCGCACACCGAGAACATCGAGGTGCACGCGAGCCACATCGGCATGGGCATGAATCCGCTGGCGTTGTATGCGATCGCCGATCGTTTGCGGCAGGATCCCGCGCACTGGCAGCGTTTCGACCTGCGTGGCGCGCGGCGCTGGTTCTACAAGGTCACCCACCACTCGCCGATGCAGGCGGCCAGCAGCCTGTAGCCGCCGGCACCCCGCCAAGGGAGAAACTAGTGGCGGGGCAGTTCGTCGGTCGTCCGCTCGTCCCGTTCGACGGCTTGCTGGCAGGGCCAGCAGCGCGTGGCTGTGGGCAGCATCAGCAGGCGCTGGAAGTCGATGGTGCCGCCGCAGCCCTGGCAGCGGCCGTAGGCGCCAGCCTGTACGCGCTCGATCGCCAGATCCACCTGCACCAGCGCGTCCTCGACGCGATCGCGGGCGGGTAGCAGGTCATCGTCCGCGCGCTCCAGCGACTGCGCCAGGCGCCACTCGTGGCACAACGCGCGGTGCCGCTCGAGCAGCAGATCCCACAGCTGCCGGCCGTTGCCGGGCATTGCCCTGCGGCCGCCGGGGGTGGGACGTCGGTTCATCGGCTGGGCTCGCACTGCATGGGCCGCAGTATTGGCGCGCTGTGCCGGCATGTTTTGCCTGGGGTCAAAGGCGTCGACCGTTCATGCCGGGATTCAAGCATCCCGTGCTTGCGCCGGCACAAGGGGCGGCCGACGAGGGTTTGCTTGTTATCAACTGTTGCCGAACGATGTCGAGCATTCACCGGCGCGGCCGGGTCGATCCGTAGAGTCTTGCTCAGCGTCAAGCAAATCGAAAGCAAACCATGAACGTCCAGACTCTCCCGACCCCCGGCCAACGGCAAGACGTTTCCGTCGCCAGCGCCCAGCGCGCGGTGCAGGACGGTTGCCAGCAGATTGCCTTTCCGAGCATCGTCGTCGGCGACGCCGGTGCCCAGTGGACGCCGCGCCGGATCCGCCGCGGCACCTATCTCTACCGCGCCGGCTCGCCGTCGACGGCCCTGTTCGTCGTGCGCTTCGGCTGCCTGAAGTCGTCTCTGCCCGGCGACGACGGCGAAGAACTGGTGCTCGACTTCCCGATGCGCGGCGACCTGCTCGGCGCCGACGCCCTGGCCGGCCAGCCTTGTGCCACCGACGTCCAGGCACTCGAGGACAGCGAGGTGCTGGTGTTGCCGATCGCCGACTTCGAAGGTGCCTGCTCGCGGGTGCAGGGCCTTCGCAACGACCTCTATCGCCACTTCGGCTCTGCGCTGCGCCGCGAGCGCGAGCACCTGATGCGTCTTGGCGGCATGCGCGCGGCGCAGCGCCTGGCCCGCTTCCTGATCGACCTGTCGGGCCGCTTCGCGGCCAACGGCTACTCGCCGCGTGCGTTCAATCTGCGCATGAGCCGCGCCGAGATCGGCTCCTACCTTGGCCTGACGCTGGAAAGCGTGAGCCGCCTGTTCTCGCGCTTCCAGGACGACGGACTGATCAAGGTGCATCTGCGCGAGATCGAACTGCTGGACATGGACGGCATTCGCGCCGCGGCGGCCTGCGCCGAGCCGGCGGCCGCCTGGCACACCGCCGAGGCCGCCTGACGGGTCAGGCCTCGTCGAACGCGCGGCGGACCGCACGCGCCAGATCGTCGCGCGAGTAGGGCTTGGTGAGCAGCGCCACGCGGTCCAGATCGCCGTCCAGCCCGCTCAGCGCGTCGCGCGGGTAACCCGACGCCAGCAGCGCGCGCAGGCCCGGCACGCGCCGCATCGCGTGCTGCGCCAGCTGCGGCCCGTTCATGCCACCGGGCAGCACGACGTCGGAGAACAGCAGGTCGAAGTCGCTGTCGAGCGCCAGCAGTTCGAGCGCCCGCGAGGCGTCGGCGACATCGGACACCCGATAACCCATCTGCTCGAGAAACGCACTGGCCAATGCGCGAACGTCGTCGTCGTCCTCGACGATCAGGATGCGTTCGTGACCGCCTCGGCGCACGTCGGGCGGCGACTCGCCGACCGACGCGCCGGACGCCACGCGCGGCAGGTAGAGCTTGAATGTGGTGCCGCGCCCCGGCTCGCTGTAGACGGCCACGCCGCCGCCGGTCTGCTTGACGAAGCCGTACACCATGGCCAGCCCGAGTCCGCTGCCGCTGCCGTCCTTGGTGGTGAAGAACGGCTCGAACACGTGGCGCAGGACGTTGGCGTCCATGCCGTGGCCGTTGTCGGTCACCGAGATCAGCACGTACGGGCCGGCCGCCAGTTCGCGGATGTCCACCGGATCGTCGGCGGCGATCGAGACCGGCTCGGCGTTCACGGTCAGCGTGCCGCCATCGGGCATCGCGTCGCGCGCATTGAGCGCCAGGTTGAGCATGGCGGTCTCCAGCAGGCCCGGATCGGCGCTGAGCACCAGGCCCGGTTCGCTGACGAAGGTGACGAGCCGGATCGACTCGTCCAGCGTGCGGCCCAGCAGCTCGGTCCAGTTGCGGAAGAACGTCTCCACCGCCAGCGGCTTGGGCACCAGGGGCTGCTTGCGCGCGAAGGCCAGCAGCTTGCGCGTCAGGTCGGCGCCGCGGTTGGCGGCGCGCGCAGCCGCGGTGGCCAGCTTGCGCGGCCTTGGCGCATCGACGAGCAGATCGTCGAGCAACTGCAGATTGCCCAGCACCACGGTCAGGATGTTGTTGAAGTCGTGCGCCACGCCGCCGGTGAGCTGGCCGAGCGCCTCCATCTTCTGCCCCTGGGCGAGCCGCTCCTCGCTCTGCTGGCGTTCGAGCACGACCGAGACCAGGTAGGCCATGGCCGTCATCACGCTGACGTCGTCATGCGCGAACCGCTTCACCTGGCGCGACCTGGCCGTCAGCACGCCGACCGTCATCCGTCTCAGCTGGACAGGTACCGCCAGCGCACCGCGGAAGCCGTCTTCCACGATCTTCGGATTCACGTCCCAACGTGTCTCGAAGCGCAGGTCCTCGACGATCAGCGGCTCGCCCAGCGAGGCGACGAAGCCGGGCAGGTTGTCGGCCGCGTTGGGCGCGCGCAAGTGGTCGACCATGCCAGGTTCGACGCCGAACGACGCCCGCAGCTGGAATTCGCGGCGATCGCGGCTGAGCATGAACAGCTCGCTGGCGTCGCATTCGAGGACCGACGCCAGCAGCTGCGGCGCACGCTGCACCACCCGCTCGAGATGCAGTTCGGTGAAGGCCTCCTGGCTGAAGCGGCGCACGGCCTCCTGGTAGCGCACCTGCTTGAACGATGCCTGGCCGCGGTCGGTGGGTGACATGTCGCGCACATAGGCGGCCGCGATCGGCGAGCCTTGCTCGTGCTCGAGGGGCGCCAGACCGACCTCTACAGGGAACTCGCTGCCGTCGCGTCGCAGCCCGGTCAGGCTCATGCCGATGCCCATGGCACGCGCATCGGCGTGCGTCATGAAGTGGGCGCGGTGCTTGTCGTGCACCGCACGGAAGCGCTGCGGCACGAGCGACTCCAGCGGCAGGCCCACCATGCGGCCTTCGTCGTAGCCGAACATGGCCTCGGCGCGTGCGTTCACGCGGATGATGCGACCGCGCGCATCGACGACGACGATGCCGTCCGGCGAGGCCTCGACCAGCTGCCGATGTATGTCGCTCACGGGCGCTGCGCGTCCGGCGCGGTCAGCCGCTGCACGTCGGCCGTCAGCAGGTAGCCTGCACCGCGCACGGCCTTGATCAGCTCGGGTTGCGAGGCGTCGCGTTCGATCTTCTTGCGCAGGCGACCGACCTGCACGTCGATGGTCTTGTCGTACGGGCCGGCGTCGCGGCCGTGCGTGGCATTGAGCAACTCGTCGCGTGACAGGACCTTGTGCGGCGCCTGCAGGAACGCGAGCAGCAGCGCGTATTCGCCGTTCGTGAGTGCAATCTCGCTGCCGCAGTCGCGAAACAGCGCGCGCGCCCTGGTGTCGAGCCGGAAGCCGTTGAACGCCAGCACCGTGCCGGCCGGCGACACCACGCCGGCGTTGGCCCGGCGCAGCACGGCGCGCACGCGGGCCAGCAGCTCGCGCAGGTCGAACGGCTTGGCCACGTAGTCGTCGGCGCCGAGCTCGAGACCGACCACGCGGTCCACCGCCTCGCCACGCCCGGTGAGGATGATGACCGAACCCACCCACTGCTCGCGCAGCCACCGCATCAGCGTCAAGCCGTCTTCACCCGGCAGGCCGAGGTCGAGCAGCACCAGGTCGATCGACTGGCGCGCCAGGGTCTGCCGCATCAGACTGCCGTTGGCGGCGGTGGCGACGCGAAAGCCATGGGTCTCCAGATAACCTTCGAGCAACTCGGCCACCTGGGGGTCGTCGTCGACGATCAGCACACCGTGGGTGACGGAGGAGGGGGAGGGTGTACTGCTCATCGTGTCGTGGCGCGGTCGTCGGGCATTCTAGTGACCGCCACACGCGGGCCGCCGGCAAACCCTGTCGGGTCATGCCGGACGCCTGCCCGCGGGGTGCTCCGCCCGGGTACCCGGCGCGTCGAGAACTTCGTCACACGGCGGGCGGTGCGGCCGTGCCGCGACCCTGCAGTCACGGGCTGCTGGACGGCGCGGGCCTTGGGAACAATAGGACCATGCCACGCGATATCCACGTCTTCGCCTGGGAGGACGAACCCTCCGACGAGCGGCCGAGCGAGTTCATGCGCTCGACCGGTTACGGCAGCCTCTACAGCACCCAGCACGGTGGGCTGTACAGCACCCAGAGCGGAGGTCTCTACGGTACGCAACAAGGCGCTCTGGCCGACACCGGGCCCGAGTCGACCTTCACCCGCCCGAGCCCGCTGCCCCGCGAGCACATCCCGACGAAACCGCGATTTCGCGAGTTGCCGATCGGCATCGTGCTGTTCACCATCCTCGGCGGCGCGGCGTACCTGCTCTACGAGTTCTCGCGCCTGGTCCAGCGCTGACACTCGCGGCGGTCGCCCGACTCGCATCACCGCCCGCAGCGGCCGAGCCGCTCGCCGTCAGCTGCATCCATGAAGAGAAATGCCCACCAGCCTCGGCTGGCGGGCACTGCGTTCGTGAGCGCAGTCAGTTCGCGTTGAGGCTGGCCGCCGGGATCGCCACGTAGCTGGTCGTGCCCGGCCGGCGCCATTGCAGCCGCATCACGGCGCTGCCGGTGTTCTCGAAGTACTCCAGCGTCACTGCCACGCGCTGGCCTGCGGTCAGGTTGATCGTGCCCGAGGTGTTCGTCGTGGCCGCGTGGTTGGACCAGTTGTTGATGACCTGCGTGCCGCCGATCCACAGACGTACACCGTCGTCCGACACCGTCCGGAAGCGATAACTGCCGGTGGTGGGGACCGTGATGGTGCCGGTCCAGCGCACCGAGAACAGGTTGGCCGGCACGCTGGCGGCGGGTGCCGCGCTGGCCCAGTCGAAGTTGACGGCTTCGGTCCGGCTGAGCAGCGGGTTGCCGGCGAGCGCCATGCCGGCGTAGTACTGGCCGAGCAGTCCTCCACCGTTGGCGATCGGCGACGGCGCCGCGGCTTCCTCGCTGCCGATCTCGCGCAGATAGGCCACCACGCGGTCCAGGTCGGCATCGCTCAGCGTCACGTTGTTGTGCGCGCGAACGGCGAGTGCCAGCGTCGGTGCCGAACCGTCGTGCAGGTACGGTGAGGTAGCCCATACGTCACGCAGCGTCGGCACGTCGATGCCGCTCAGCGGCCCCGACAGGCGCTGTCCGCTGCTGGCCTTGATGGTGCCGATGTTGCGCGGGTTGTTGGTTGCGCTGATCGTGAACGGCGCGCCACCATGGCAGGCAGCACAGTTCTGGGTGGTGAACACCTGCCGGCCCTCGCTGGCCAGTGCGCTGAGGGCGCCGGTGCCCGTGCGATACGGACTGGCGTCGAAGGCGTTCAGTGAGCCGACGTAGGCCGCCAGCGCGTCGAGGTCGGCGGAGACGCCGGCCTTCGGGTCGCCGAGCGGCTGACTGCGTGTGCCGGTGGTGAACTGCGCATCGCTCATCAGGCCGGTGCCGCCGGCCAAGGCGCGGATCTGGCCTTCGAAATCCTGCACCTCGTTGAAGTTGTTGCTCCAGTGCAGCATGCCCTGGGCGCCGGCACGGCCGCGCAGGCTGATGGTGTTGCGCAGGCCCTCGCCAGCGTGGGTGAGGTCCCATACGCGTCCATCGTGTCCGCCGTCGTTGTGACAGCTGGCGCAGCTCATGTAGCGGTCACGCGCCAGCCGGGTGTCGCGGGCGTCGTAGAAGAACTGCTTGCCCCTGAGCACGGTGGCGCTGAGCTTCTCGGTGGCCGACGCGGCGAGCGTGGCCACGGGAGTGACCGAGGCCAGCCCTTGCTGCACCAGCGGTGACAGGTTGAAGACGCCGATGGTACGGTCCATGAAATTGTGGACGTACAGCGTGCGTCGGTCAGGCGAGACGACCAGGCCTTGCGGAGCACGGCCGACGTCGATGCGCATCAGCTGGTTGCGGCTATGCGCGTCGAGCACCGCCACCTCGCGGCTCGTCTCGAGCGCGACGAACAGGTACACCCCCAGCGGATCGAATGCCGCGGCGCTGGCCAGGCTGGCATTGTCGTGATCGATGCGGGCGCCCAGGTCTTCCTGTTGCGTCGCCATGTCGATGCGCGAACTGATTGCCCGCACGGTGTTCTGGAAGTCCAGCGCGCGGCCGTCGCGGCCTGCGCCGCGCAGGATGTTGTCCTTCTTGCTCGGCACGAAGCCCTGCGTGCCGTCCGGCGAGATGGCCAGTGCACCCAGGTAGTTGGGGATGCCGCGGCCCTGGATTTCCGCATCGGGCGTGTCGCTGTGCGCCAGCGTCATGGTGCGCATCGCGCCCATCGTCACGCTGTCGACGACCAGCACTTCGCCGCCGACGGCGACGCCACCGAGGGTGGTCTGCACGCTGCTCGTCGATTCGCCCGGCAGGGGCGGCGTGATGAAGCGCGATACGAAGGTGGTCCGACCGTCCGCCGCCACCGCCAGATGGCGCGGATTGGCACCGGCAGACAGGGTGGCCGTGGTGGCGCGGCTGGTCAGGTCGATGCGCAACAGCGCACCGCTGCCCTCCAGTGCGACCAGCGCAGCACCCTGCGCATGCGCCATCGCGATGCCGTACGGCTGCGACGCACGGGGCAAGGGCAGCGTCTGCGTCACGGCCAGACTCGCCGCGCTGATGATGCTGATCGACGCAGACCGCTTGTTGACGACCCAGACTTCGTTGCCGCTTGGCGTGAGCGCCAATGTCCGGGGAGCCGTGCCGACCACTACCTCAGCCAGCTTGGTCCGCGTGACGGCGTCGAACACGCTCACGGTGTCGCTGTCCGGGTTCACCGCCCACAAGCGGGCATTGGCGCCCGAACGGGGCTCGAACACCAGGTTGCTCGACTGCGTCGGCGCGTTCGCGGTCAACGGCAGGAAGGCGTTGTGGATGATCGTCTGGTAGCGCGTGACCACGCCGTCGGTAGCGGCCACGGTGACATAGAACACACCGGCGCGGCCGAACGTGTGGCTGACCTGCGGATCGGGCGAGAAAGCCGTCACCGGGCTGCCGTCGCCGAAGTCCCAGCTGTAGGTGACACCCAGGCCTGTCGCACTGGCGGTGAAGGTCGCCGCATTGCCCACTGCGCTCGGCGGCTGCGCCGGCGGCGGATCGAGGACCAGCGGCGCCTGACCCGCGACCGTCCAGCTGATGTTCGCGCTGGCGGTGTTGAAGCCGTCGCTGACGGCGATCGAGGTGGGAAAGGTGCCGGCACTGCTGGGCGTGCCGGAGATGCGGCCGCTGGCGGCGTCGATCGCCAGGCCCGGCGGCAGGCCGCTGGCCGACCAGCGCAGCGTGTCGCCGTTGGGATCGGTCGCGCTCAGTGGCAGGTCCACGCCGGTGCCGACAACCGAGTTCTGGTTGCCCGGCGACGTGAGCACCGGCACGACGGCTGTGTTCAGCGCCGGCGCGATGTTCACGCGCAGCAGCTTGGCTTCCGACGGCACGCCGTCGGCGTCGATGACGAACATCATCCACATGCCCGGCGGCACGTCGGACGCCCGGCCCGGGATCTGCACGGACAAGGTGCTGCCCTCGGCGTTGAACGGCAGGTCGACGAAACGCTGGTCCATGTTGAAGCCGTGCGTCGCCGAGCCGGTCTTGACCAGCGTGACGCGGCTGATCGCGCGGCCGCTGTCCACCGACACCTGTACGGTGCGGCCGACGTCGACCACCGTCGGTGCGGCGGCGATGGCCGGTCGCAGTGCCGGCGTACCACCGGCAGCGAACAGGTAGGGCGGGTAGTAGATCTCGCGGTTCAGGTTGCCCGGCACGCCCGACGGCGACGGCGCGCCGCCGCCGAACACCAGCACGCTGGCGTCGGGCAGCAGCAGCGCGTTGCCGTGATACAGCCGCGGCTTCTGTGCAGAGGCGCCCACCGTCCACAGCCCGGTCTGCGGATTCCAGATCTCGGCCTCGTAGCTGACGTTGGTCATCGCGTTCCACACCGAGCTGCCGCCGGTGGCGAGCACCTTGCCGTCGGCCAGGATGGTGGCAACCGACAGGCGCCGCGTGCGCAGCATCGAGGCAGTCGACGAGACCACCGGTGCGCCGCCCGTGATGTCGATGACCACAGCGCCGTTGGAGTTGCCGCCGTACTGCAGGATGCGGCCCGGCGCGAACATCGCGGCGCTGCTGTCGCTGCCGGTCACCGCGGAGTTGAGCGCACCGGCCGTGCTCAGGCTGCCGCTGCCGACGGTGTTCACGTAGTACATCTGTCCGCCACTGGCGAAGCCGAACACGCGACCGTCCGGCGCAATGAAGTTGCGCGGGTACATGAAGTCGAGCGCGGACGTGTTGGCGCCACCGAGCGAGCGATAGATCCCGTTGCTGCCGCGCACCTCGGGTGCGGCCGTGCCGCCGCTGCCGCCCTGCACGTAGATCTCGCCGTTGAGCAGCATGGTCGACGTGGAATACCAACGCGACGCGTTCATGTTGTTGCCCCGGGTCAGCGCGTTGCTGCCCAGGTTGAGCACGGTCGAATTGGGATTGCCGGTGTTGGTGGTCGCGGTCCCGGTCCAGTTGTCGCCACCGGAGATGACGATGGCGTCGCCAGCCGGCAGCATCACCTGCGAGCTGCAGAAGACGTCGGTGTTGGTCGTGTTGGCCAGCGTCAGATGGCTGTCGTCGGTCGGATTCCAGATGTCGTAGATGAAGTTGCCGGTCTGTGTGCCGTCGGCCTTGGTGCCGTAACTCAGCACGCGGCCGTCGGCCGTCAGCACGCCGTGCACCGCGATCAGTGGCCAGGGTGTCACCGGACCCCAGACGCCACGCGTATTGGCGTCGGCACCGATGGCCAGACCTGGCGGCAACGCCATGGCACGCTCGCGGCCTGCCGCGCTCGGACTCTGACTCTGCGCCGTGTCGGCGTCGCCGCCACCGCCTCCGCAGGCGACGAGCAAGGCAGCCGCCAAAGCGCCCGCGATCCAACCGCCGTGATTCGGCTTGACAGACATGGCTCCCCCTCCGCACGGCAACAGACGGCCGCATTCAGTAACAACAAGTCACAGAATGCGCAAAGGCGGCCGAGGCATCAAGCCCGTGCTCAGGGGTAGCGCAAACCCGGGTCCGCTTGAACGCAGGGGCGCCTGCTGCGGTTTCATCGTATGGTCCCGACATGGCCGCCGAAGCCAACATCGCCCCGCCCACGCACGCCGCGAGCGCGTGGCGGCTTTGCGTCGCGCCGATGATGGAATGGACCGATCGACACTGCCGTTACTTCCACCGCCTGATCACGCGGCGCGCGCGGCTGTACACGGAGATGGTGACGACCGGCGCCCTGTTGCACGGCGACGTGGCGCGGCATCTCGACTTCAACGCCGAAGAGCACCCATTGGCCCTCCAACTGGGGGGCAGCGAGCCGCAGGACCTGGCGCGCTGCGCGAAGCTGGCGCAGCAGTGGGGCTACGACGAGGTCAACCTGAACTGCGGCTGTCCGAGCGAGCGAGTGCAGCGCGGCGCCTTCGGCGCCTGCCTGATGGCCGAGCCGCAGCTGGTGCGCGACTGCGTGGCGGCGATGCGCGACGCGATGCAGCTACCGGTCACCGTGAAGCATCGTATCGGCATCGATCGCATCGAGGACTACGCCTTCGTGCGCGACTTCGTCGGCACGGTCGCCGAAGGCGGCTGCCGCGTCTTCATCGTCCACGCACGCAACGCCTGGCTGAAGGGACTGAGCCCGCGGCAGAATCGCGAAGTCCCGCCGCTGCACCACGAGTGGGTCGTGCGGCTCAAGCGCGACTTCCCGCAACTCGTCTTCATCGTCAACGGCGGCATCGCATCGATCGGGCAGATCGTCGAGCATCTCGATCGGGTCGATGGCGTGATGGTCGGCCGCGCGGCCTATCACGATCCGTGGAGCATGGCCGCCTGGGACGTTCGTTGCCTGGGTGCGGCCTCCACCGCGTCGCCCGACCGCGACGCGGTGGAGGCCGCGATGATCGACTACATGGAGCGCGAGGCGGCCCGCCACGCGACGCCGTGGGCCGCCATCGCGCGGCACATGCTGGGCCTTCGGCACGGCACGCCCGGCGCTCGTCGCTGGCGCCAGGTATGGTCGGATCACCGGTTGAAGTCGCTGGATCCGCGTGAGGTGGCGCAACGCGCGCAGCAGGCGATGCAAGGCGCTAAGCTGGAGGCGAACGCCGTGGAGGAACCTTCATGACACCCGAAGAACGCCGAGACGAGCCCGCACCGTTCATCGATTCCGACGACCTGAGCCGCGAACTCGTGCAGCTGTGCCAACAGTTCACCGCAGACCTCTTCGACTGGATGGACCGGGCGCTGGCCTGCGAACCGGAGCCGCACCGCGTGCCGTTGAAGGTCGCCGTGTCCCAGGTGGCGTTCGCGCTGACCGACCGGCTCCTGTACCCGACCTATCGCCACCACGCCGCACTGATCCCGACCGACCTGCACGCGGCTTCGCGCTGATCCGCTAGGTCGGCGCGGCCCGGTGCGGTCGCGCCGGCCAGGTGGCGAGCAGCAGGCCCGCGACGGCCAGGGCCAAGGCGGCGGCATGTCCCCGACCGAAGGGTTCGCCCAGCACGCCGATGCCGATGCAGGCCGCGGCAATCGGCAGCATGACGGTGAAGATGCCGGCCTGCGCAGCGGGCACTTCGCGCTGGCCGCGCATCCACAGCCACACCGTCGCCACGCTGGCTGCCAGCGAATAGAACACCAGCAGAGCCCAGGTCGGCGCGGGTACGCCGGCGAAGTCGAAACGCGTCGCCTGCCACAGGCCGAGCGGCGTGACGAGCGCCAGGCCCCACAGGTTGATCAGCGCGCTGATGCGACGGGGCGAGACGTGCGTCGCCAGCCGCTTGCCGATCACCACATAACTTGCCTCGCAGAACACGGCGCCCAGCAGCAGCAGGTGGCCGAGCCATTGGCGGGTCGTCGTGGCCTCGGTCGTCGACGTGGGCGTGCCGGCGTCACGAGCCAGTGCCAGCAGGGCGATGCCCAATGCCGCACAGGCGATGGCCACCAGCATGCGGCGCGAGATCGTCTCGCCGAGGAACAGGCGCGACAGCAGCGCCACCACGGCGGGTATCGCCGCCATCACCACGCCGGCCGACACCGCCGAGCTGAGTGCCACGCCGAACAGCATGCAGACCGAGAAGAGAAAGTTGCCGAGGAAGCTCTCCCAGAACAGCAGCCGGCGCTCCGCCGGCGAGAGCGGTTGCTCGTCAGGCGTGGGCCGCACCCAGTGGACCATCGCGATGGCGGCGATGGCGAAGCGCAGCCAGGCCAGCAGGAACACGGGAAAGACCGCCACCAGTAGCCGCGACAGGCCGACGTAGCTGCCGACCAGCGCCATGCTGAGCGCCAGGCACGCATACGCCGCCAGCGGCGCGCGGGTGTTTCCGTGCGCCGAAGAGGCGCGCGCCGGCGGCGAACTCAAGCCGCGCGCTGGATCGCGCCCTTGAGCGTGTCGACGATCTGGTCGATCTGCGCGCGCTCGACGATCAGCGGTGGCGACAGGGCCACGATGTCGCCCGTCGTACGCACCAGCACACCCTTGTCGTAGCAGTCGAGGAAGATGTTGAACGCCCGCCTGGCCGGCTCGCCGGCGATCGGCTGCAGCTCGACGCCCGCGACCAGTCCGAAGTTGCGGATGTCGATCACGTTGGGCAGCCCCTTGAGCGAGTGCACCGCCTCGGCAAAGTAACCCTGCAGCGAGGCGGCGCGCGTGAGCAGGCCTTCCTCGGCATAGGTGGCCAGCGTGCCCAGCGCGGCCGCGCAGGCGAGCGGGTGCGCCGAGTAGGTGTAGCCGTGGAAGAACTCGATCAGGTGTTCGGGCCCGTTCATGAAGGCGTCGTGGATCGCCTGCCTGGCGAACACACCGCCCATCGGCACGGCGCCATTGGTGATGCCCTTGGCCACCGTCATCAGGTCGGGCGTGACGCCGAAGGTCTGTGCCGCGAACGGCTGGCCGGTGCGGCCGAATCCGGTGATCACCTCGTCGAAGATGAGCAGGATGCCGTGCTTGTCGCAGATCTCGCGCAATCGTTGCAGGTAGCCCTTGGGAGGCAGGAAGACACCGGCCGAGCCGGCGATCGGCTCGACGATCACGGCGGCAATCGTCGACGGGTCGTGCAGGAGGCACAGCCGCTCGAGGTCATCGGCCAGCTCGGCGCCGTGCTCGGGCTGGCCCACCGTGAAGGCATTACGCGCGAGGTCGTGCGTGTGGCGGATGTGGTCCACGCCTGCGAGCAAGGTGCCGAACATCTTGCGGTTGGCGACCATGCCACCGACCGAGATGCCACCGAAGTTCACGCCGTGGTAGCCGCGCTCACGGCCGATCAGGCGGGTGCGCTGGCCTTCGCCGCGCACCCGGTGGTAGGCGATCGCCATCTTCAGCGCCGTCTCCACCGCCTCGGAGCCCGAGTTGGTGAAGAACAGCTTGGTCATGCCCGCCGGCGCCAGGGCCACAGCCGCCTCGGCCAGCTCGAATGCCTTGGGGTGGCCCATCTGGAAGGGCGGCGCGTAGTCCATCTCGGCCGCCTGTTCCTGAATGGCCTTGACGATCTTCGGGCGCCCATGGCCCGCGTTCACGCACCACAGGCCGGCCACGCCGTCGAGCACCTGCTTTCCTTCGGCTGTCCAGTAGTGCATGCCGCTCGAGCGGGCGAACAGGCGCGGCGCCTTCTTGAACTGTCGATTGGCCGTGAAGGGCATCCAGAACGCGTCGAGTTTCATGGCGGTGGGCCTTTGCGAGGAGTGACAGGCGTAGCCGCGAGTCTAGGCGGGCGCCCATGCTCCTGCGCGACACTCAGGGTTGATCCCGGCGAGCCGACTGCTGGGTCGCGCGGGCAGGCCCGTGCGACCGACCGCGCCGTGACCGCGGGCTAGCCGATCGGCTGCTGCCGGGCTGCCGGGTAGACCAGCGAGTCCTCGAGCGCGATGTGCTCGTGGTACAGGTTGGCGAAGACGTTCACACCCTCGCGCAAGGTCTCGACTTCGTAGACGTTCTGTCCCTGCGCAATGGCCTGTAGCAACGGGGCGAGTTCGAGCCAGTCCTCCTCGAGCCAGCCGTGATCCTGCTGCAGGCGCTGGATGTGCTGCACCAGCTCGGCATCGGGACTCTTCAGCAACGCGGGGAAGATCAGCGTCTCCTCTTCTTCGTGATGCTTGCGCGCGGTGGTGGCAAAGAAGCTGCAGACGTCTGCCGCGCTCGCCTGCGCCACCTTGTCGCAACCCACGTTGGTCAGGTGGAGCATCAGGCGGTCCAGCTGCGTCAGCATCGACAGGATCGCCTGATGCGTGGCGTCGAGGGAGTCGAGCGTGGCCCGCGGGGCGGCTTTCGGCTGCTTGCGGGTGGGTCGGGCAGTGGGCATGGCGTGCGAAGGGGATCGAGAGGCGATCGTGCGATTCTTCGGCTGCATGCCGCTGGCGTCTTGCGGCAGGTCAAGCTGGCGGCGGATAGCGCTGAGGCGAGCCGGTCGACGCCGGCGGCGTCATGATGTCGACCCGTGACCGCGAAGGAGGCAATTGCGGTGGAACCTCTGCTGGTGCTTCAGTTCATGCCCGATGACGGCCCCGGCTATCTGGGCAACTGGGCCGAACGCCACGGTGTGCCTTATGTGGTGCTCAGCGCCGCTGCAGGGCAACCATTCCCATCCACGATCGCCGGCCATCGCGCACTGGCGATCCTGGGTGGCGCGATGAGCGCGAACGACGATCTGCCGTACCTGCGCGATGCCGAACGGCTGATCGACCGCTGCATGCGCGACGGCGTGCCGGTGCTGGGCCACTGCCTTGGCGGGCAACTGATGGCCCGGACGCTGGGCGCGCGGATCACCGCCTCACCGGCGCCCGAGGTCGGCTGGCATCGCATGCAGGTGGCCGAGTGCGAGAGCGCGCGGGCCTGGTTCGGCGAGGCCGACGTGCAGACCGTCTTCCATTGGCACTACGAGGCCTTCGATCTGCCGCCCGGTGCCACGGCGCTCGGCAGCAGCACCGCATGCCCGGTGCAGGCGTTTTCGCTCGGGCCGCATCTCGGTCTGCAGTTTCACCTGGAGATCGATGCCCAGAAGATCGATGCCTGGCTGACCGGTTCGGATGAGCTCTATGTGCAGGCGCAGCATCGACATCCCACCGTGCAAGGCCCCGGCTCGGTCCGGCAAAGAACCCTCGAGCACCTTGGGTCGCACCAAGCGCTTGCCGATCGGGTGTACAGCCGCTGGCTGGGCATGCCCGCGCCGACCTTTTCACCATGAGGATTTCCAATTCCATATTGCGGCATATCGGTTGACTCGACGCGGTCTCGCATTTCCATCATGACGCCTCTGATTTCATAATAAAGAACATCATCTATAACTTATTGATTAGCAAGGGATAAAGTTTTTGTCTTGTATATGACATGAGCTGCCTAAGCGGCGGTTCTCGCGGTACGCTTGCGTCCAGTTGTTGCCCACAAGATCCATCTCAACCCGCAGGAGCTGACCATGAACCGACCGACTCGTGAACAACAGGCCGCCGCGCTCGAGCGCGACTGGGCCGAAAACCCCCGCTGGAAGGGCATCAAGCGCGGCTACACCGCTGCCGACGTGGTGCGCCTGCGCGGGTCAGTGAACATTGAGCACACGCTGGCCAAGCGTGGCGCCGAGAAGCTGTGGACGCTGGTGAACACCGAGCCCTTCGTCAACACCCTGGGCGCACTCACCGGCAACCAGGCCATGCAGCAGGTCAAGGCGGGCCTGAAGGCGATCTACCTGTCCGGCTGGCAAGTCGCCGGCGACGCCAACAGCAATGGCGAGATGTACCCCGACCAATCGCTGTACTCAGTGGACTCGGTGCCGAAGGTGGTGAAGAAGATCAACGCCACCTTCGCACGCGCCGACCAGATCCAGTGGAGCGAGGGCAAGGACGACATCGACTACTTCGCGCCGATCGTCGCCGATGCGGAAGCCGGGTTCGGCGGCGTGCTCAACGCCTTCGAGCTGATGAAGGCCATGATCGAGGCAGGTGCCGCCGGCGTGCACTTTGAGGACCAGCTGGCCTCGGTGAAGAAGTGCGGCCACATGGGCGGCAAGGTGCTGGTGCCGACGCGTGAAGCGGTGGCCAAGCTGGTGGCCGCACGGCTGGCGGCCGACGTGATGGGCACGCCCACGGTGCTGCTAGCGCGCACCGATGCCGAGGCGGCCGACCTGGTGACGAGCGACGTCGACGACAACGACAAGCCGTTCTGCACCGGCGAGCGCACGGTGGAAGGCTTCTTCCGCACCCGCAACGGGCTCGATCAGTCGGTCAGCCGCGGTCTGGCCTATGCCCCGTATGTCGACATGCTGTGGTGCGAGACCGGCAAGCCCGACCTGGCGTTCGCCAAGGCATTCGCCGACGCCATCCACGCCAAGTTCCCGGGCAAGCTGCTGGCTTACAACTGCTCGCCCAGCTTCAACTGGAAGAAGAACCTCGACGACGCCACCATTGCCAAGTTCCAGCGCGAACTGGGCGCGATGGGCTACAAGTTCCAGTTCATCACGCTGGCCGGCTTCCACAGCCTGAACTACTCGATGTTCGATCTCGCCTACGGCTATGCGCGCAACAACATGAGCGCCTTCGTCGAACTGCAGGAGAAGGAATTCGCCGCGGCCGAGAAGGGCTTCACTGCGGTGAAGCACCAGCGCGAGGTCGGCACCGGCTACTTCGACGCGGTGACCACCACCATCGAGCGCGAGGCCTCGACCGCCGCGCTGAAGGGCTCCACCGAGGACGAGCAGTTCTTCGACAAGAAGCACGCCTGACACACGAGATCCCCGGCCGCGACAGGCGGCCGGACTGCGGGGCCCGGTGGTCACAAGCCATCGGGCCTTTCTTTCTTGCGCTGTCGACGCGTCCTCGTCAGAGCGACTCGTGAAGCATGCGCCGATAGTCGTCGGCCGTCGCCAGACGCGGGTTCGTCTTGTGGCAGTGATCGGCCATCGCACCGACGATCACGCGGTCGAAGAGCTCGGGCGTCACGCCAAGGGCGGCCAGGCCGCGCGGCAGGCCCAGCCGGGCATTCATGTCGCGGATGGCGGTCGCGACCACCTTGCCGGTACCGTCGGTGTCGTCCAGACCCATCGCGTAGGCCATGCGCTGCAGGCGGCGCTCGCGCTGGATCGACTCGGCACTCGCGTTGAAGTGCACCACGGCGGGCAGGAAGAGGGCGTTCAGGGTGCCGTGGTGCAGCTTCGGGTTCACGCCGCCGAGGCTGTGGCTCAACGAGTGCACGCAGCCCAGGCCCTTCTGGAACGCCATGGCGCCCTGCATGCTGGCGCTCATCATGTGCCAGCGTGCCTCGCGATCGTTGCCGTTGCGCGTGGCGCGTTCGATGTGGGCCCAACCGCGCGCGAGTCCGTCGATCGCAATGCCATCGGCCGGCGGATTGACCGCCGGCGCCATGAAGGTCTCCATGCAATGCGCGATCGCGTCCATGCCGGTGGCGGCGGTCAGCAGCGGCGGCAGGCCGAGCGTGAGATCCGGATCGAGGATGGCCGCCTTCGGCACCAGATGCCAGCTGTGGAAGCCCAGCTTGCGTCCGTCGTCGACGATGACGATGGCGCCGCGCGCCACCTCGCTGCCGGTGCCGGCCGTCGTGGGCACGGCGATCAACGGCGCCACCGCCGACGTGATCCTGGGGCTGCCGCCTTCGATCGTGGCATACAGCTTCAGCGGGCCTTCGTGCGTGGCGGCAATCGCGACGCCCTTGGCCAGGTCGATGCTGGAGCCGCCGCCCACGGCGACCAGGCCGTCGCAGCGTTCGCGTCGAAACACCTCGACGGCAGCGCGCACGGCGGCTTCGGTCGGGTTGCTGGGCGTCTGGTCGAACACGGCGTGCGGCCGGTCGCCGAGGGCCTGGACGACACGATCGAATACGCCCGCGGCACGCACGCCGGGGTCGGTCACCAGCAAGGGCCGCCGAATGCGCGCGGCGTCGCACTCCTGCGGCAGGCACGCAATGGCGCCGGGGTCGATCTCGATCTGGGTTACGTACAGGATGCGGGCCATGGCAGGGCACTCCGGCTTGGTTATGCTTGACGGGCACTCCGGATGAGATGCCCACGCCATAGGATGCCATGAGCCGCAGGGCCGGCCGCTCCCAAGGCGAATTCCGAAGTGCGCAGCACAACAAAGGTACTCCAATGAGCCAGCAGCGCAGCGATTTTCGTTTCCTGGATCGCCTTCGTGTGCGGTGGGTCGAAGTCGACATGCAGAAGATCGTCTTCAACGGCCATTACCTGATGTACTTCGACACGGCGGTGGCCAGCTACTGGCGCGCGATGGCACTGCCCTACCACGACACGATGGTGTACCTGGCGGGCGATCTGTACGTGCGCAAGGCCACCGTCGAGTACCACGCGTCGGCGCTGTACGACGACCAGCTCGACATCGGCATCCGCACGCAGCGGATCGGCAACTCATCGCTGCTGCTGTCGTGCGGTGCCTTTCGCGGCGAGCAGTTGCTGGTCGGGGGCGAACTGGTCTACGTGTTCGCCGATCCGGCGACGATGAAGTCGCAGCCGGTGCCGCAGCAGTTGCGCGAGGTGCTCGAGGCCTTCGAGGCCGGCAAACCGATGGTCGAGGTACGCCTGGGGCGCTGGGGCGAACTCGGCGAGGCGGCCCATGCGATCCGCAAGCAGGTGTTCATCGACGAGCAGCGCATACCCGCCGACATGGAATGGGACAGCGTCGATGCCGATTGCGTGCACGCACTGGCCTGCAACCGATTCGGCGTGCCGCTGGCCACCGGCCGGCTGCACGAGCATGTGCCGGGCGTGGCCAAGATCGGCCGCATGGCGGTGGTGGCGTCGATGCGTGGCAGCCGCATCGGCCGCGCCGTGCTCGATGCGCTGGTGCAGCATGCGCGCGAACGCGGCGATCGTGAGGCGCTGCTGCATGCGCAGTGCAGCGCGGCGCCGTTCTACGTTCGTGCCGGCTTCGCCGCGCGCGGGCCGGTGTTCGAAGAGGCCGGCATCCCGCACATCGAGATGGTGCGCAGTCTGTAGCTGCGCCGAGCCAGCCGATCAGTCGATCGGATCGAACCACTCGACGTGGCGTTCGCCCTGTTGCCAGCGCCGCAGCACCACGGCGGCCGACTCGATGCGGGTCTGCCAGGTCGGATCGATCCCTTCGGGATTGGCCGCCGGGTCGAGCGCGTAGACCTCCATCAACGTGATCTGCCCGCCCTTGGTCTGCGGGCGACGCATCACGTGCGCCGTCAACTCGGGATGCGCCTCGCACAGGCGACGCTGGAACTCGACGACCGCTGCGCTCGCCTGCAGCCAGACGGCTTCGTCGACGCGGTAGTACACGAACAGCTGGCGGCGCGTGGCGCTCACGACGTCACCGCCTCGTCGAGCGAGTAGGGCAGATCGAGGCGCCGCAACGGCTCGCCGTCGAGCGAGCCGACGTGCAGCGTGCCCGACTCGAGCGCGGCGAGCTTCACCTCGGCCAGCACGCGCGAGCCCTGGCCGGCCAGCGTGCCGGCATTGACCACCATGCCTGCCGGTTGCGACGGGTCCTCGCTGTGCACGATGTCCTGTCCCGGTTGCGCCGGCTGCGCGCTGTCGAACAGGAACATGCGCCGCTTCAACGTGCCGCGGTACTGACTGCGCGCGACGACTTCCTGGCCCGGAAAGCAGCCCTTGCGGAAATCGACACCGCCGACGATTTCGAGATTGACCATCTGCGGTACGAACTGCTCGGCCGTGGCGGCCACGATGCGCGGCACTGCGCTGCTGGCTTCGAGCCAGCGCCAGGCTTGCAACGCCAGTTTCGGTTCGGCCGGCAGCGGCTGCGCACGCGGCCGCACGATCAACTGGCGGCCGACTCGCCGCACCGTCGGCAACGTGATGACCCAGCCATCGCCGTCGACGCGTAGCGGCCAAGGTCCGTGCCGGGCAGGTCGATCGGAGGTTTCATCATCGGCGGCATTCATCGTGCGGCCCATGACGACGAAATCGGTGCTGACGTCTTGTACGCGGCATTTGGCGCGTAGCACGTACATCGACAGTCGCTTGGCGGTCGCGGCAGCGATGTCGGCGCTGCAGGCCAGCAGGACATCATCTGCCGCGGCGGGCCAGGCGACGAACGTGGCGAGCAGGCGGCCCTTGGCCGAGCAGTAGCCGGCCAGTCGTGCCTCGTCGGCGCGCAAGTCCGCCATCTGCTGCGTGAGCTGCCCGTTCAGGAACGCGATGGCATCGGCACCGCTCACGCGCAGCAGCCCCCAGTCGTCGAGCACGACGGAACCGGTGAGACCTTCGTTCGAGGGGGACGTCATGGCCCGATTATCATCACTGACCATGGACGGTCGGGCAAGAGGGTCTCGCAGTATCGATCGGTTTGCCGGCCGCGACGAGGTGCCGTTGAATTGATGCGTCTGCTGCGTGCGCTGATCGTCCTCGTCGTGCTCGGCGCGGCAGCCGTGGCCGGCTTGGCGGTCTGGTGGATCGACCGGCCGCTGCCGCTGGCGGGCACGACCGTCGAGCTGTCGATCGAGTCGGGTGCGTCGCCGCGCGAAGTGGCCAATGCGTGGGTGCGTGCCGGCGTCCGTGTCCCTTCGATCCTGCTGTACGAGTGGTTTCGCTGGTCGGGCGACGCGCGGCGCATCCGCGCGGGCAGTTATGTGGTGGGCCCGGATATCACGCCGCGCCAGTTGCTGGCCAAGATGGTGCAGGGCGACGAATCGTTCGAGCGCGTGCGGCTGCTGGAAGGCTGGACGCTGCGCCAGTTCCGCGCCGAACTCGCCAAGGCTCCCTATCTGAAGCAAACCACGGCCGGGATGTCCGAGGCGGAACTGATGGCTGCCCTGGGCGCCCCGGGCCTGAGGGCGGAAGGGCGCTTCTTTCCCGACACCTACCTGTACAGCCGGGGTGTCAGCGACCTCACGGTGCTGCGGCGCGCCTTCGGCACGATGCAGGCGCGACTGAACGCAGCCTGGGCGGAACGGCTGCCCGATCTGCCATTGAAGAGCATCGACGACGCGCTGACGCTGGCGTCGATCGTCGAGAAGGAGACCGGTCGGCCGACCGACCGCGGATTGATCGCCGGTGTCTTCATCAACCGGCTTCGCGTCGGCATGCCGCTGCAGACGGACCCCACCGTGATCTACGGACTCGGTGAATCGTTCGACGGCAACCTGCGCAAGCGCGACCTGCTCACCGACGGACCCTACAACACCTACCTGCGCGGCGGCCTGCCGCCGACGCCGATCGCGATGCCGAGTCTGGCGGCCATCAAGGCCACCGTGCGACCGGACGCGACGCGTGCGCTCTATTTCGTGGCACGCGGTGACGGCACCAGCGTGTTCAGCGAGTCGCTGGCAGACCACAATCGTGCGGTGAACCAGTACCAGCGCAAGGGCGGTCGATGAGCGGCCACTTCGTCACCTTCGAGGGCATCGACGGAGCTGGCAAGACGTCGCACATCGACGCCCTGGCGGGATGGGTCCGCCAGCGCGGGCATGAGGTCGTCTTGACGCGCGAGCCGGGCGGCACACCACTGGCCGAGCGCCTGCGCGAGCTCTTCCTGCACGACGAAATGGATGCGCTGACCGAGGCCTTGCTCGTCTTCGCCGCCCGGCGCGACCATCTGCGCCAGTGCATCGAGCCGGCGCTCTCGCGCGGCGCCACGGTGATCTGCGACCGCTTCACCGACGCCACGTTCGCCTACCAGGGCAGCGGCCGCGGCTTCGACCGCGACGTGCTCGGGCAGCTAGAGACCTGGGTCCAGCAGGGGCGTCAGCCCGACCTGACCCTGTGGTTCGACATCGACGCGCACGAGGCGGCGCGCCGGCGAGCTGCTGCGCGCCAACCCGACCGACTGGAGCGCATGGACGTCGCCTTCTTCGAGCGCGTGCGCGAAGGTTATCGGCTGCGCCAGCAGGCGTCGCCAGGACGCATGGCGTGCATCGACGCGAGCGGCTCGCGCGAGGTCGTCTGGCAGCTGGTTGAGCACGAGGTGACGCAACGTGGCTGGTGGTGATCCGCGCCCGGTCGGCGTGGGCGAGGGCGGCCGCGTCGAGCCGCCCTGGCTCGGTGCCACGCTCGCGGACGCACTGCGCTTCGACACCTCGCACGCCATGTTGCTGCACGCCGGGGTCGACCTCGGGCAGTTCGATCTGGCGCTGGTGCTCACGCAGGCGTGGCTCTGCGAAAGCGACTCACGACCCTGCGGCCGCTGCGCCGGTTGCCGCCAGGTGCGCGCGCGCACGCATCCCGATCATCGCGTCGTCGTGCCCGATGCCATGCGGCTGGCCTTCGGCTGGCTGGGCGAGGATGACCCGCTGCTGCGCGCCGGTGCCAAGCCGAGCCGGGAGATCCGGGTCGAGCAGATCCGCGAGGCCATCGAGTGGACGCAGCGCAGCGCCGGCAGTGAGCGCGGCCGCGCGCTGGTGATCCACCCGGCCGACGCGTTGAACCCGTCGGCAGCCAATGCGCTGCTGAAGACGCTGGAAGAACCGCCGGGACGACTGCGCATCGTGCTGACCGGGACGGACCCCGAGCGACTGCTGCCCACGCTGCGCAGTCGGGTGCAGCGCGTGCGCCTTGCCCCGCCATCGCGCAAGCTGGCTTTGGCCTGGCTGGATGAGCAGGGCGTCGAGCACGGTGACGCATTGCTCGCCGTGGCGGCCGGCAGCCCGCCCGACGCACTGCACCTTGCACACGAAGGCGTCGACGCCGCGATGCTGACGGCGCTGCCGGCGCAGGTGGCCCGCGGCGACGCCTCGGCCTTGGCCGGCCGGCCGGTGCCGCGTGTCGTCGATCTTCTGCTCAAGGTGACGCACGACGCGATGGCGCATGCGGTCGGCGCGCCGCCGCGCTACTTCGATGCCGATGCGCTGGCACGGCCGGCGTCGCTCGATGCGCTGCAACGCTGGCGTGCGGAGCTGATGCGTGTCGCACGTCACGACGAGCACCCGTGGAACGCCGGCTTGCTTATCGAGGCCCTCGTGACGAATGGCGCGCGCTGCTGGGCGGCACCGGACGGCCCGCGTGCAGCGCGAACAAGGCATTCGCTACACTCAACCGGATGAGCGAGGCATCAGGTCGATCGACGGGCGGCGGGGCGCCGGCATCACGCCCGAGCGTCATCCAGCTCGTGTTCCGCGAGAAGGGCGCGCTGTACGCGGCCTACATACCGCTGCTGATGGACGGCGGCCTGTTCGTGCCGACCACGCGCGAGTACAAGCTCGGCGAGGACATCTATCTGCTGCTGTCCTTGCCCGACGATCCGCAACGTTATCCGGTCGCGGGCAAGGTGGCTTGGATCACACCCGCCAACGCGTCGGGCGGTCGCACCCAGGGTGTCGGTGTGCGCTTCCCGAACGACGAGAAGACCCGCCAGCTGAAGGCCAAGATCGAGGAAACGCTCGGCACGCAGCTACAGTCTGCCAAGCCGACCCAGACGATCTGACGTCGGCTTCCCGAGGCGCGCGCAGTGCGGCCGCCTCGGCATCCGCAGCTGCCATGTTCGTCGACTCGCATTGCCATTTGGCGTTTCCCGACTTCGACGGCCGCATCGACGAGGTGCGCGCCGAGATGGCGGCGGCCGGCGTCGACCGGGCATTGGTGATCTGCACGACGCTGCAGGAGTTTGCCCGCGTGCATGCGCTGGCGATGCAGCACGACAACTTCTGGGCCAGCGCCGGCGTGCACCCGGACACCGAAGGCGAGCGTGAACCCACCGTCGACGACCTGCTCGCGTTGGCGCAGTTGCCCCGCGTGGTGGCGATCGGCGAAACCGGCCTCGACTACTATCGACTCGGCACCCGGACGGTGGCCGACATGCAATGGCAACGCGACCGTTTCGGCGTGCACATCGAGGCCGCACGCCGTTGCGGCAAGCCGCTGATCATCCACACTCGCTCGGCGTCGGACGACACCGTGGCCTTGCTGCGCGAGAGCGGCAAGGGCCTGGTTCGAGGGGTGTTCCACTGTTTCACCGAGACGCTCGACGTCGCGCGGGCCGCGCTGGATCTCGGCTTCCTGATCTCGTTCTCCGGCATCGTCACGTTCCGCAATGCCGAGGCCCTGCGCGAAGTGGCCCGCTTCGTTCCGCTCGATCGCTGCCTGATCGAGACCGACAGCCCGTATCTCGCACCGATGCCGCACCGGGGCAAGCTGAACCGACCCGCCTGGGTGGCCGAGGTGGGACGGGCGCTCGCGGTGCTCAAAGGGCTGCCGGTGGAGCAGGTGGCCGATGCCACCACGACCAACTTCCACCGGCTGTTCAACATCCCGACCGCTGAAGAAACCCGCCGCGAGACATGAACAAGTACTTTAAGTTTGCTCTGCATACCCTTGTCTGGTATGTATTTTATTCGTCAGCCTTCGCTGGCGCCTATGAGGATTTCTTTCGCGCCATCCGGGCGGACGACGGCCCATCGGTCATGGGGTTGCTGCAGCGGGGCTTCGATCCCAATTCGGTCGACGAGCAAGGTCAGCCCGCCCTGGTCCTGGTGGCCCGCGATGGCTCACCACGGTCGCTGGAGGTTCTGCTGGCGCACCCCGGCATCCAACTCGACGTGGCCAACCGCGCCGGCGAAACACCGCTGATGCTGGCCGCGCTGAAAGGTCACACGGCGCTTGCCGTGAAACTTCTGGAACGCGGTGCCGCGGTGAATCGGTCCGGCTGGAGCCCGTTGCACTACGCAGCGACAGGGCCCGCCGTCGACCTCGTGCGTCTTTTGCTCGATCGCGGTGCGGCCATCGATGCCCGCTCGCCGAATGGCACAACGGCGTTGATGATGGCGGCGCAGTACGGTACCGAGGACGCGGTGAACTTGCTGCTCGCGCGCCGTGCCGATGCACGCTCGCGCAATGAGCGCGGCTTGAGTGCGGCAGATTTCGCACGTCTCGGCGGGCGCGAGAAGCTGGCCGAGCGACTCGACGCATTGCTGCGTTGATCGCACGCGACACCGCAGTGCGGTGAGTGCCTGTCCTCGGCAATCCGCCACGAAGATCAGGCGGTGCGGCTCTGTCGCGCCACGTCAAGCGTCTCTACAGTCGCAGACATCGCAACCGCCCGACGGCACACCACATGACCGATTCACAGCTTGCTGTTCTCGCCGATCCGTTCGCGATGCTGGTGCGGCCCGAAGCCGTGCTGCAGGCGATCGAACAATCGGGGCGTCTCGGCGCGCTGGCCAGCCGCATCTGCCGCCCGCTGGACAAGCCGCTGATTCCCAAGCGCGATGGTGAATCGCAGGCCACGTTCGATGAGTCGATCGAGACGCTCGAAGAGCCGAGCATCACCCGCTATTGATCGGCGTGTCGCCGGGGAAGCCGGTGCTTTGGGTTCATCGATATACGCGACAATGTATATTATGTTAACTAACGAAGATCACTGAGCGCAGGACTCTCCGGCGTACGAAGAAATCGGGCCTGCCGTCCAAACGACGCCAGGCCCGAATCGTTGGTGCCGCTGCTGTCGATCTCAGCCGACTGCCTCGAGCGCCAGCACGCCCGATGCCGTGTTGCTGATCGGGATGTGATAGTTGCGCTGGACCACGCGCGGCGCCCGCTCACCGAGCGCCGCACGCGCCGCCAGCCACATGACGAGCTCCACGCCCTGCGTGCCGGTTTGTCGCACCAGCTCGCGGGTCGAGTACTGCGTTGCCCATTTCGGGTCGCGAACCAGGCTCTCGAGGAACTTCAGGTCGAAGTCCTTGTTGATGAAACCGGCACGCTGGCCTTCCAGCTGATGCGACAGTCCGCCGGTGCCCATGAGCAGCACGCGGGCGTCGCTGTCCCAGCTGCGCACCGCGCGACCCACGGCTTCGCCCAGCGCATAACAACGCGCCGCGCTCGGCAGCGGGAACTGCACGGTGTTGATGCACACCGGCACCACCTTGACCGGCCACAACTGGTCCGGCCACAGCAGCGCCATCGGCAGCGTGAAGGCGTGGTCGACCACCATTTCCTGGCAGGTGGTGATGTCGAAGTTCTCGCCGACGAGTGACTCGATCAGGTGCCACGACAGCGCCTGCTCGCCCGGGAACGACGGCATCGTCGGGATGCCCCAGCCTTCGTCGGTGCTGCGGTACTCGGGTGCCGCACCCACGGCGAACGTCGGCATCTTGTCGAGGAAGAAGTTGAGCCCGTGATCGTTGTAGATCACCACCGCCACGTCGGGCTTCTCCTTCGCGAGCCACTGCCGCACCGGCGGAAAGCCATCGAAGAACGGCTTCCAGTACGGGTCTTCCTGCAGCTTCTTCGCGATCGCACCGCCGATCGACGGCACGTGCGACATCGATACCGATCCGATGATCTTCGCCATGGCCCTACCCCCTTGCGGCCAGCAACTTGGCCTTGAATGCGTCCTTGGTCATGCCGGTCTGCTGGGCGCCGATGTCCTGCACGTCGAGGCCGAAGATGCCGGCGAACTTGGCCAGGTAGTACACGTTGCCGCCCGCGGCCAGCAGCGCGAGAACGTTGCGCGCCTTGATCGCCGCGCGCTGCTCGTCGTTGAGACCGTAGCGCGCGCAGTACGCGTCCTCGTCCTGCTTGAACGCGGCGCGGTTGGACGCGTCGTTGAACGAGTAGCACATCTTGTTCAGCGCATAACCCTTGCGCGCCATGCGGCCGTCGAACAGCTGTGTGCCGGGTATCGGATCGTCATCCGGGTGTTCGGTCATCGGTGCCTCCTGTCTTCGTGATGAACAGGCACTGTGCCGAAACGATCAGCCGGGAAATTGCTCCGTATCAATCTCGGCCTGCGTGGCCGCGTTGTAGCGGGGACCGGTGACCGTGGTCTGATTGATCAGCGCGTCCAGCCGAGACAGGCGTGCAGGCGTCAGCGCGACACCGGATGCGCCCAGGTTCTCTTGCAGGTGGTCGATGCGGGTGGTGCCAGGGATCGGAATCACCGGTAACTTGCGATGCAGCAGCCAGGCGAGGGCAAGCTGACCCATCGTGCAACCGACGTCGCGCGCCTCGGCTTGAAATCCATCGAGCAGGCGCAGATTGGCGGCATAGGCCTCGGGGGCAAATCGCGGCATCTGCCGCCGCAGGTCTTTCGCGTCGAGTTTGCTCACGTCGCGCAAGTCGCCGGTGAGAAACGCGCGCGCCAGCGGGCTGAAGGCCACGAAGGCAGCACCGATGTCGCGGCAGGCACCCAGCACGGCGATCTCGACGTTGCGGCTCCACAGCGAATACTCCGACTGCACGGCGGCGATCGGGTGCACCGCGTGCGCCCGCCGCAGCGTGGCGGCCGACACCTCGGACAGTCCGAGCGCCCTCACCTTGCCTTCGCGCACCAGACCGGCCATCGTGCCGACCGATTCCTCGATCGGCACCTGCCGGTCGAAACGATGCAGGTAGTACAGATCGATCACGTCGGTCTGCAGCCGCCTCAGGCTGTCTTCGCAATCGCGGCGAATGGCCTGCGGGCGGTTGTCGATCACCCGCTTCGTGCCGTCGGGGAACGCCACGCCGGCCATGCCACCCTTGCTGGCCAGCACGATGCGCGAGCGGTGTGGCTTCAGCACCCGTCCGACCAGCGTCTCGTTCGCGCCGAAGCCGTAGAGCGCGGCGGTGTCGAACAGCGTCACGCCGGCGTCGAGCGCAGCCAGCAGCAGACGTTCGGCGACCTCGGCCGGCGGCGGCGCGCCGTAGGCGTGGCTCAGGTTCATGCACCCGAGCCCGATCTCGGCCACCTCGAACGGGCCGAGACGCCGCGTCTTCATGCCAGCTGCTGCTCCAGCTGGTGCAGCACCTCGTAGCACGGCAGCACCTGCGCCACACTGGCGTTGGGCTCGCGGCCCTCGCGGATGGCCGCGAAGAACTCGCGGTCCTGCAACTCGATGCCGTTCATCGACACGTCGACCTTCGACACGTCGATCTTCTCGTCCTTGCCGTTGAAGAGGTCGTCGTAGCGCGCGATGTACGTGCCGGTGTCGCCGATGTAGCGGAAGAAGGTGCCCAGCGGCCCCTCGTTGTTGAAGCTGAGGCTCAGCGTGCAGATCGCGCCGTTCGCGGCCTTGAGCTGGATGCTCATGTCCATCGCGATGCCCAGGTGCGGGTGGATCGGCCCCTGCACGGCGTTGGCCGTCACGATGGGCGAACGGGCCTGGTAGGCGAACAGGTCCACCGTGTGGGCCGCGTGGTGCCAGAGCAGGTGGTCGGTCCAGCTGCGCGGCTGACCGAGTGCGTTCATGTTCGTGCGGCGGAAGAAGTACGTTTGCACGTCCATCTGCTGGATGTTGAACTCGCCGGCGACGATGCGCTTGCGCACCCATTGGTGGCTGGGATTGAAGCGCCGCGTGTGGCCGCACATCGCCACCTTGCCCGAGCCCTTGGCGGCGGCCACCACGGCCTGCCCGTCCTTCAGCGCGTCGCACAGCGGGATCTCCACCTGCACGTGCTTGCCGGCCTGCAGGCAGGCGAGTGTCTGCTCGGCGTGCATCTGGGTCGGCGTGCACAGGATGACGGCATCGACCTGCTTGATCTTCAGGCTTTCGGCCAGATCGGTGGCGACATGCGCGATGCCGTATTTGTCGGCCACCTCCTGGGTCTTGGCCAGTTCGCGGCTGATCACCGAGATCACCTTGACGTCCGGGATCAGCTTGATGGCGTCGAGATGCTTGATGCCGAAGGCACCGGCGCCGGCCAGGGCTACGTGGATGGTCACGTCAGTTCTCCAGGATGAGATGGCCCACGGCGGTGTTGCTTGCGGGCACGTGATAGAAGCGATGCACGACCTCGGGCTTGGCGCCGCCGGCCACGTCGGCCATCGCGCCGCGCGCGATCAACCACATCACCAGCTCGATGCCCTCGCTGCCGGCCTCGCGCACGTAGTCGATGTGCGGCAACTGTGCCAGCGCCGCGGGTTCGTCGATCAGACGGTCGAGGAAGCGGTTGTCCCATTCGCGGTTGATCAGCCCGGCACGCGGACCCTGCAGCTGGTGGCTCATGCCGCCGGTGCCCCAGATCTGCACATTGAGCGGTTCGTCGAACGACTCGATCGCCTTGCGGATGGCCTGCCCGAGCGCGAAGCAGCGCCGGCCCGACGGCACCGGGTACTGCACCACGTTGACGGCGAACGGGATCACCCGGCACGGCCAGGCCTGCGTCTTCGGATCGAGTGCGCCGAACAGCAGCGACAGCGGCACGGTGAGGCCGTGGTCGACGTCCATCTTGTTGACGATGGTGAGGTCGAAGTCGTCCTGGATCACGCTCTGCGCGATGTGCGACGCCAACTCCGGATGTCCGATCACCTTGGGCACCGGCCGCGGCCCCCAGCCTTCGTCGGCCGGTGCGTACTCGGCGGCGGTGCCGATCGCGAAGGTCGGGATCATCTCCAGGCTGAACGCGGTGGCATGGTCGTTGTAGACGAGGAACACCACGTCGGGCCGGTTCGCTTGGATCCACTGCTTCGAGAAGTCGTACCCGGCGAACACCGGTTGCCAGTACGGCTCGCGTGTCTTGCCGAGATCGAGCGCAGCGCCGATGGCCGGCACGTGCGATGTGTACACCGAGGCGCTGATGCGGGCCATGGTCAACGCGCCCCCTGGCCGGCGCGGCCCTGCGGTTGGCGGTGCGCCTGCGCATCGCCACCCTCGCCTACCACGCGGTTGCCGTCGGCGCTGCGCCCGCCCTTGACCATCATGTCGCGGTATTCCTCTTCGCTCATGCCGGTCATGCTGCCGGCCATCTGCTGGAAGCTCTTGCCGTCGGTGGCGCCGATCTTGGCCAGGAAATAGATGTTGCCGCCGAGCGCGATGCAGCGGTTGAGGTCGCGCGCCAGCACCGCCAGCTTCTGCTCCTCGGTCATTGCCCACTCGTCGAGGTAGGCGCGTTCGTTCGCCTTGAAGCGCGCGCGGTTGTCGGCCTTCATCAGGCTCATGCAGAACTGATTGAGCCAGTAGCCCTTGCGCGACTGCTCGGCGTCGAAGATGGTCGTGCCGGGCACGTCGAGATAGGGTTTCACCAGAGCCATCGGGTCGGCCTCGCGTTCAGTTGGTGCATTCGAAACTGCTCGCCATGTTGGCATCGCCGCCCTTGAAGCGCGGCCACTGGGGCCATTCGCACAGCGGTCGGGTGCGTTGCGTGGTGAACGGCGGCTTGGCGCTCTGCTCCAGCAGCGTCAGGCCCGCAGGGGCACGGCCGTTCTCGGCCCATGCCACCAGCGCTCCCAGGAAGTCCGCATTCGCTGGCGCGCCGGTGCCGACGTGGTCGACGCCCGGCGCCGTGTACAGGCGCAGGAAGTCGGCCGTTCTGTCGCGGCCGAGTCGGGCCTTGACGGACTCGACGTAGGCGATGCCTGCATATGGACTCTGCGCATAGTCGCCCAGGTTCTCCAGCACGATCAGCTTGCCGCCGCGCGCATGGAAGGCCGACAGATCAGGGTTCGTCGAATCCATCAGCGCCGACACCTCGCGTACACGCGCGGCATGGTTCTCCGGCTTGTAGGTCCGCAGATCGGCGTTGGGATCCCTGGCGTAGAAGTACTGGATCGCGCCGCCGCCGTAGAACCAGGCGATGCCGTTGTCGGGTCGCGGCGGAAAGGCGGGCGCCGAGGCGCCGGTCCACCAGGCCATCCAGCCTCCGGTGGGGCCGGCGGCCGCCAGCGCCTCGCCGCTCGGGCCGCGGCCGGGGTAGCTGCGCAGGCCATTGGCGAGTTCGACCGGCATCGGCAGGTCGGCGTGCAGTGTCTGCACCGCACGTACCTGCGCCTCGTTGAGACAGTTGTCTGCCGGTGCCGCCGTGCAGCGCAGCCGCGTCACGTCGAAGCGTTTGCGGCAACCGACGGGATCGCTGACGATGCCGTCCGCGGCGCCGTCGGCCGCGTCGCAGGCCGCCAGCACGGCGTCGTGCACCAGCTTCACCTTGGCAGGCGGAATCCAGCCGTCGCCCACCAGCGCCAGCCCATCACGCAGCCCGGCATGCTGCAGTCCGGTCCAGTGGATCACCGGCACGCGGCTGAAGATGCCGTCGAACGCCTCGGGATAACGCTGCGCCATCGTCAGGCCTTCGCGCCCGCCTTCGCTGCTGCCGACGAAGTACAGCTTGGTCGGCGCCTTGCCGTAGGCGCGTTTCATCAGCTCAACCGACACGTCGCGCACCTTCTTGTACGACGCGTGCGCGAAGTTGAGCAGCGCCTCGTCGTTGAGGGCGAAGGTCTGCGGCGGCTGGTTCGGCTGGTTCTGGTGGCCCGAGTCGGTGCCGACCGTGACGAAGCCCTGCGCCAGCGGTGCCGGCCGGTCATAGGGCGCCGCCGGCACCAGGCCGAGCCCGGAGATCAGCACGCCGTTGAAGCCACCGCCGCCGTACTGCACGCTGCGCCCGTTCCAGGCCGCGGGCAGGTTGACCTGGAACTTGATCGATGGCGCCTTCGGATCGACCGGCGCGATCGCGCCGAGCACCTTGCAGTAGTCGGGCGTGGCCGGCGTGATCGTGGCGGCGGGCGTGGGCCCGCGCTCGGCCACGCTGATGCCGGAAGCCGCCGTCCAGGTCGACGACTCGACACTGGCCGCGCCGAAACGCGCGCCGGCGAGTGCCGCGCAACCTGCCTTGGCGTCGCCGCCCGTCAGCACGCCGGTCGACGATGCGCAACCGGCCAGGACCACCGCACCCGCGGCCGACGCCGCCGACAGCGCACGGGCCATCTTGTTCTTCATCGTGTCTCCTCGGGCCAGTACAGGCGCATCGGGTTGTCGACCAGCAGCTTGCGCTGCAATTCGGCCGTCACCGCGATGTGCGGGATGAAATCGACCAGCAGCCCGTCATCGGGCATGTGGTCCTTCAGGTTCGGGTGCGGCCAGTCGGTGCCCCACAACACGCGGTCGGGAAACGCCTCGACCACGCGACGCGCGAATGGCACCACGTCGCGATAGGCAATGCGCTCGCCGTTCAGGGCCGGCGGGCCGGCGACACTGAGCCGCTCGGGGCAGCTCACCTTGCTCCAGACATTGGCGTGCTGGCGCATGAACTTCAGGAACAACGCGAACTCCGGCCCGTCGATGGGCTTGCTGACATCGGGTCGGCCCATGTGGTCGACCACCACGGTGGTCGGCAAGGCGGTGAAGAAGTCCCACAGCTCGGGTAGATCGACCGACTCGAAGTAGATCACCACGTGCCAGCCGAGCGACTTGATGCGCCCGGCGATCTCCATCAGTTCGTCCTTCGGCGTGAAGTCGACCAGCCGCTTGACGAAATTGAAGCGCACGCCGCGCACGCCGGCGTCGTGCAGCTGCTGCAGCTCGGCATCGCTGACGCTGCGCTTGACGGTGGCCACGCCACGCGCCTTGCCGGCGCTGGACCGGCAGGCATCGGCCATCGCACGGTTGTCGGCACCGTGGCAGGTGGCCTGCACGATCACGTTGCGCGCGAAGCCGAGATGGTCGCGCAAGGCGAACAGCTGGGCCTTGCTGGCATCGCACGGCGTGTACTTGCGTTCGGGTGCGAAGGGAAACTCCTCGCCGGGACCGAACACATGGCAGTGCGCGTCCACCGCGCCGGCTGGCAGCTTGAACTGCGGCTTGCTGGGGCCGGCGTACCAGTCGAGCCAGCCCTTGGTCTTCTCGAAAGCCATGGTCAGTCTTTCTTCAAGTGCTGGAGGATGCGGTCGGCCTCGGTGCGCCAGTCGGCGCTGCGTGCGAAACCGGGGCTGCCGCGCGCGCCGAACAGGCCCTCGTCGGCGAGATCGGCCATCCAGGCCTGGCGCTCGGCGGTGCCGGCCGCGCTCCAGGGCTCCAGGCCGGCCTCGCGCACGGTCTCGGCGACCTCGCGCACCTCTTCGCTGCGGCGGCGGCCGTGTTCGATGACACGCTGGAAGAAGTAGGCGCCCTGCTTCTCCCAGTCGATGGCCGGGAACGTCTCCTGGAGCGACGCGATCACGGCGTCCTCGACGCCATAGTGCCGCGCCGTCGTGAAGCTCTCGATGACCATCGCCTCGAGCCCCTTGATCATCACGCTGCGACACATCTTGGTCGCACTCGCCACACCGAGCCGGGTGCTGGCCACCCGTGCGACGAAGCCCAGGTTGTTGAGCACCGGTTCGAGCGACGCGGCGTCAGGCCCACCCAGCAGCAGCGGCACCTTGATGCGGTACGGTGGCACCGAGGTCATCACGGCGCCCTCGACGTAGCGCGCTCCGGCGGCGCTGGTGACCGCCGCGGCACGGGTCTTGGCGCCAGGCGACGCCGAGTTGAAGTCGAGGAAGAACGCGCCTTTCGCCAGCCCTGGCGCACAGGCCTGTGCTACCGGCACGGCCTGGCTGGCGGTCACCGCGGAGATCACGAGCCCGGCGCCCTGCGCCGCGGTGGCGTGGCTGTCGGCCAGCCGCACGCCGACTCGGCTGGCATGGTCGAGCAGCGGCTGGGCCGACGCGCCTGCCAGCTTGATGTCGTAAGCGGCGATCGTGTGCCCCTGCGGCATCAGGTCCTCGGCCAGGATGCGGCCGACCTCGCCGTAACCGATCAATGCGATGCGCATGCGGGTCCGGCGCTTCAGTCGACGTAGCGCAACCCGGCCTTGGCCAGCGGTTCACGCATCTTGTACATGTCCAGGCCCAGCACGCCGTCGGCCAACTTGGCGCGCTTGTCGCCTTCGTTGGCTTCGCGCGCCGCGGCCGCGTCGGCTACCTTGCCCACCATGGCCGCCGGCACCACCACCACGCCGTCGTCGTCGGCGACGATGGCGTCGCCCGCATGCACCAGCGCGCCGGCACACACCAGCGGAATGTTCACCGAACCGAGCGTGGCCTTGACCGTGCCCTTGGCGCTGATGGCCTTGCTCCAGACCGGGAAGCGCATCTCGGTGAGCACCTTGACGTCGCGCACGCCGGCGTCGATCACCAGGCCGAGCGCGCCGCGCGCGCGAAAGCTGGTGGCCAGCAGGTCGCCGAAGAAGCCGTCGGTGTTCTCCGCCGTGCAGGCCGCCACCACGATGTCGCCTGGCTGGATCTGCTCGGCCGCCACATGCAGCATCCAGTTGTCGCCCGGCTGCAGCAGCACGGTGACGGCCGTGCCGCTGATCTGCGCGCCGGGGTAGATCGGCCGCATGGTGGGCTGCAGCAGACCGACGCGGCCCATCGCCTCGTGCACGGTGGCCACGCCGAAGGCGGCCAGACGGTCGACGGCGGCGCGGTCGGCCCGAAGGATGTTGCGCTTGACGATGCCGAGTTCGTACATGGTTCAGGCTCCCTTCTTCTTCAGTGCCACGTCCAGACGCGGGAACACGCGGCGCGCGTTGCCTTCGTAGATCTGGTGGCGCTCTTCCACCGTGAGCCTGGCGGCTTCGATGTAGCGCCTGGTGTCGTCGTAGTTGAAACCGGTCTCGGGGTCGATGCCGCGTACCGCGCCGATCATCTCGCTGGCGAACAGCACGTTCTTCACCGGGATCACGCGCGTCAGCAGGTCGATGCCCGGCTGGTGGTAGACGCAGGTGTCGAAGTAGATGTTGTTGAGCAGGTGATCGGCCAGCAGCGGCTTCTTCAGCTCCTGCGCCAGCCCGCGGTAGCGGCCCCAGTGGTACGGCGCGGCGCCGCCGCCGTGCGGGATGATGAAGCGCAGCGTCGGGAAGTCCTTGAACAGGTCACCCTGGATCAGCTGCATCACCGCCGTCGTGTCGGCGTTGATGTAGTGCGCACCGGTGGTGTGGAAGCACGCGTTGCAGCTCGTGCTGACGTGGATCATCGCCGGCACGTCGTACTCGACCATCTTCTCGTAGATCGGATACCAGTGGCGGTCGGTCAGCGGCGGCGACGTCCAGTGGCCGCCCGAGGGGTCGGGGTTGAGGTTCAGGCCCACGTTGCCGTATTGCTCGACGCACTTCACCAGTTCCAGAATGCAGGTCTTCGGGTCGACGCCCGGGCTCTGCGGCAGCATCGCGGCGGGGATGAAGTGCTGCGGAAAGAGCCGCGACACCCGGTAGCAGAGCTCGTTGCAGATCGCGGCCCAGGTGCTCGAGACCTCGAAGTCACCGATGTGATGCGCCATGAAGCTCGCGCGCGGGCTGAAGATCGTGAGGTCAGAGCCACGCTGCTTCATCAGCTTGAGCTGGTTGGCCTCGATGCTCTCGCGCAGCTCGTCGTCCGAGATCTTCAGGTCGGCCGGCTTCGGCCTGGCCGAAGGGTCCTGGATGCCGGCGATCTGGGCATTGCGCCAAGTCTCCAGCGCCTTCGGTGCGGTGGTGTAGTGGCCGTGGCAGTCGATGATCATCGTGCGTCGTCCCGGTGAATCGACCGATTGTGCGCACCGGCCCGCCATGCCGACAAGGATGGCGCCCTACTAGCTGCTATGTGATTCGAGCATGGACCGGGCGCAAGATCCCTTGGCGATCGGCATGACGCACGGCGCTCACGCGCGCCGCGCGGTCGGCCCGCGCACCAGGCGCTTGACCAGCTCGACCAGCAACTGGGCGGACTGGCGCATCAGCGGCGTCGGCGGCTTGGAGGCTGACTGCGCCAGGCACAACACGGTCGTCAGCTCGGGCTCGACGATCGGCCGCACGACGAGGCTCTTTTCGCGGCCCGATGCCGCCACTGCGCTGGCATTGAGCACGGCGCTGCCGGTGCCGGCACACACCAGGTCGATGATCGCCGGCACGCTGGATACCTCCCACGCGATGTGCAGCTTGACGCCCGACTGGACCGCCTGCGTTTCGAGCAGGCGGCGGATCGCCTGGTGGCGCTCGGGCACGATCAGCGGGTGTTCGGGCAGCGCGCTCAGTTTCACCGGCAAGGTTCGCTG
>JBGAMU010000105.1:0-14392 GCA_044222685.1 Burkholderiaceae bacterium | reverse complement strand
ACGCCGCAGGAGATCGCCGCCGCCGTGGGCTTTCTGTGCAGCGACGCGGCGAGCTACGTGAATGGGCAGTGCCTGGCCGTCGACGGCGGCTTCGACGCGACCGGCATCGGCCTGCCTGCGCTGCGCACGACTGGATGAGTCGACAGCCTGTGCAGGATCACAGGCTCGTTTACCCCAGGCACATCGACGGCACTTGCAATGCAAAGCTTTCACAAACAAGTGCAAGTCGTTATTTTTGCAGCACTTTTCTTTGTATCTATTTTTGACTTGAGCCGTCTCCACTAAGTATTTGATTTCATTGATATTTTTCTGTCAGGAACCTTGACCGGACGCTAAATCGTCGGATACAGTGTCGCCTCGTGGGGGAGCGTGGGGCATCGTGCCGGAGATCGTCTTTCAAGGAACCTCAGCGTTGACGCTGGATGCCAAGGGTCGGGTGGCGATCCCGACACGGCATCGCGACGCGCTGATGGGTTCGGTGAACGGCCAGCTCACGCTCACCAAGCACCCGGCCGGCTGCCTGCTGGTGCTGCCGCGCCCGACCTGGATGGAACTGCGCGAGCGCCTGATGGCGCTGCCGATGGAGGCCGATGGATGGCGCCGCATCTTCATCGGCAGCGCGGTCGACGTCGACATCGATGCCGGCTCGCGCATCCACATCTCGCCCGAGCTGCGCACTGACGCGGCGCTGATCCGCGACGTGCTGCTGATCGGCATGGGCCACCGCCTCGAGCTGTGGGACACGTCGCGCTACGCCGCGCACGAGTCGGTGATCAAGCAGGGCCCGATGCCCGACGTGATCAAGAACTTCGTCTTCTGATGCCCGACACGGCATGGTCCCACGTACCCGTCCTGCTGCCCGAAGCCATCGACGCGATGGTCACCGAGCCGGACGGCCTCTACGTGGACGGCACCTTCGGCCGCGGCGGTCATGCTCGCGCGCTGCTGGCGCGGCTGTCGCCGCAGGCGCGGCTGGTGGCCTTCGACAAGGACCCGCAGGCGGTGGCCGCGGCCCAGGCGCTGCGCGCGCTCGATGCGCGCCTGACGATCGTGCACGCCAGTTTCGCGGCCATGCGCGAACGTCTGGCCGAGCTGGGCGTCCAACACGTGCACGGCGTGCTGCTGGACCTGGGCGTCAGCTCGCCGCAGATCGACGACCCCTCGCGGGGATTCAGCTTCCGCTTCGATGCGCCGCTGGACATGCGCATGGACACGACCCGCGGCGAGACCGCCGCGGACTTCCTGGCTCGCGCCGATGAGCGCCACATTGCCGAGGTGATCCGTGACTATGGGGAAGAACGGTTTGCTGTTTCGATTGCAAAGGCGCTTGTTGCTCGCCGCGCAGGCGGGCGCGCTGTTCGAACCACGGCCGAGCTTTCCGAAGTCGTGGCTCGTGCGGTCAAGACCCGCGAGCCGGGCCAGGACCCTGCAACGCGCACATTTCAAGCTCTTCGGATTTTCATCAACGCTGAGCTCGAGGACCTCGAGCAGGGGCTGAAGGCGGCGATGGAACTGCTCGTCCCCCAAGGCCGCCTGGTCGTGATCAGCTTCCACTCGCTGGAAGACCGCATCGTCAAGCGTTTCATCGCGCGCGAGAGCCGCAGCGAGCCCGATCGCCGCGCGCCGTTCGCGCCGCCGGCGCCGACACGGCTGCGCGCGCTGGCGCGCATCAAGCCGGACGAGGGTGAGTTGCGCGCCAACCCACGCGCGCGCTCCGCGGTGCTGCGCGTGGCCGAGCGCACCGACGCGGCGGTGGCCTCATGACGCGGTTGCAAGTGGCGCTCGTGCTCGCGCTGCTGGTCAGCGCGCTGGTGCTGGTGCAGACCTCCTACGAGTCGCGCCGCCTGTTCGCCGAGCTCGACCGCACGCGCAACGAGCTGACGCGGCTGGACGCCGAATACAAGCGCCTGGAGGCCGAGCGCCAGGCACAGGCGACGCACCTGCGCGTCGAGAAGATGGCGCGCGAGAAGCTCGGCATGCGCACCGTCACGCCGGCCGTGACGCACGTCGTGACCGACCTGCCGGCGCCGCCGGCCGCGGGGGCGAAGCGGTGATGCGCTCGCTCTTCAAGCGCCGCAGCAACACCAGTGCGCGCAGCCTGGCCTACTCGAGCAGCCCGTTGCTGGCCTCGAAGACGCCGCCATGGCGCAGCCGCCTGCTGGTGGGCATGGTCGCGCTCGGCTTCCTGGTGCTGCTGGGCCGCTCGGTCTACATCCAGATCATCGGCACCGACTTCTATCTCAAGCAGGGCGAGAAGCGCTACCTGCACAACCTGGACGTGCCGGCCAGCCGCGGCCGCATCGTCGACCGCAACGGGCTGATCCTCGCCACCAGCGTGGGCGCGATATCGGTGTGGGCGATCCCGAAGGAATTCGACGCCACGCCGTCGCAGAAACGCCAGCTCGCCAAGCTGCTGGGCCTGACGGTGCACGAGCTCGACGAGCGTCTCACCGGCGGCAGCGCCACCTTCGCCTGGGTCCGCCGCCAGATCGACCTCGATCTGTGGCACCAGGTCAAGGCGCTCGGCATCAAGGGCATCTACGACGCGCGCGCCTACAAGCGCAAGTATCCCGAGGGCGAGTCGGCCGCCCACGTGGTCGGCTTCACCAACGTCGAAGACCGCGGTCAGGAGGGCGTGGAGCTCGCCTTCGAGAAGGATCTCGAGGGCCGCGACGGCCAGCGCGGTGTCGTGAAGGACCGCTTCGGCCGCGTGGTCGAGGACGTCGGCGACGGCATCGACCCGGCAGACGGCCGCGACATCACGCTGGCCATCGACACCAAGGTGCAGTTCTTCGCCTACCAGCGCATCCGCGACACGGTGGCCGAGCAGAAGGCGCGCGCCGGCAGCGTGGTGGTGCTCGACGTGCACACCGGCGAGGTGCTGGCGCTGGCCAACTACCCGAGCTTCAACCCGGCGCAGCGCGCGTCGCTCGGCCGCGAGCAGTTCAGCGAGCGCGCGCGCAACCGCGCGCTGACCGACGTGTTCGAACCGGGCTCGGTGATGAAGCCCTTCGTCGCCGCCTGGGCGATGGAGACCAAGCGCGTGCGGCCGGACAGCATGATCTCCACCGCGGCGTACTCGGTCGGCGGCCAGCCGATCCACGACACGCATCCGCGCGAGTCGATGTCGGTGTCCGAGGTGATCCAGAAGTCGAGCAACATCGGCGCTGCACGCATGGCGATGCAGATGGATCCGCGCGAGCTGTGGGAGCTCTACAGCAGCGTGGGCTTCGGCCAGAAGCCGCAGATCGACTTTCCCGGCGCGGTGACCGGGCGGCTGCGCCCCTACAAGAGCTGGAAGCCGGTCGACCAGTCGCGCCTGGCCTACGGCTACGGCCTGTCGGCGTCGCTGCTGCAGATGGCGCGCGCCTACACCGTGTTCGCGCGCGATGGCGACGTGATCCCGATCACCATGCTGCGCCAGGAGCAGCCGGTGGCCGGCGTGCGCGTGCTGTCGCCCGAGATCGCGCGCCAAACGCGCCAGATGCTGCAGCTGGCCACCGGCACCGGCGGTACCGCGCCGAAGGCGCAGACCATCGGCTACAGCGTCGGCGGCAAGACTGGCACCGCGCACAAGCTCGAAGGCAAGGAATACGCGAAGGACAAGTACCGCTCGTGGTTCGTCGGCATCGCGCCGATCAAGAACCCGCGCATCGTCGTCGCCGTGATGGTCGACGAGCCTGGCAATGGCATCCACTACGGCGGCGACGTGGCCGCACCGGTGTTCAGCCAGGTCGTGCAGCAGACGCTGCGCCTGCTCGGCGTGCCGCCGGACCTCGAGGTGCGGCCGCAGATCATGGCGCGCTCGGCGGTCGAGGAGGGCAGCGGATGGCGCTGACGCAGTTGCCCGACGTGTCGTCGGCCGTGCAGTGGCTGCGCGCGGGCACGTCCGGCACGTTGCGCACCGACAGCCGGGCCGTGCGTGCAGGCGACGCCTTCCTGGCCTGGCCCGGCCGCATGACCGATGGCCGCCGCTTCGTCGGCGCGGCCTTGCAGGCGGGTGCTGCACGTTGCCTGATCGACCGCGACGGTGGCGATGACGCCGTGCTGGACGACGCACGGGTTGCGGCCGTGCCGGCGCTGAGGGCACGGGCCGGCGAGATCGCCGACGCCTGGTTCGACACGCCGAGTGCGCGGCTGCAGGTGGTCGCCGTCACCGGCACCAACGGAAAGACCTCGGTCGCCTGGTGGACGGCGCAGGCGCTGTCGTCGCTCGGTCGCCGCTGCGGCGTGATCGGCACGCTCGGCACCGGCGAGCCACCGCGCGCCGGTGCCGCCGCCGAGCCGCTGCAGGCCACCGGCCTGACGACGCCCGACGCGGTGGTGCTGCAGGCGACGCTGCGCCGTTTTGTCGACCGGGGCTTCGCCGCCTGCGCGATGGAAGCCTCGTCGATCGGCATCGTCGACCATCGACTGGCCGGCACGCGGCTGGCCGCCGCGCTGTTCACCAACTTCACGCGCGACCACCTCGACTACCACGGCACGATGGCCGACTACTGGGCGGCCAAGCGGCAGCTGTTCGCCTGGCCGGGGCTGCGCGCGGCCGTGATCAACATCGACGACGACACCGGTGCCGAGCTCGCCGCGCAGCTGGCGCGCGAGGGCCGGCTCGATGTGTGGACCTATTCGGTGCGCGGCGCCGCGCGGCTGGCCGCACGCGACCTGCGCTACGTCGACGGCGCACTGGCCTTCGACGTGCACGAGGGCGAGTCGCATGCCTCGCTGCAGACCACGCTGATCGGCGACTACAACGCGAGCAACCTGCTTGCCGTGCTGGGTGCGCTGCGCGCGCTCGGTGTCGGGTTGACGGCGGCTGCCGGCACCATCGCGCACCTGAGCCCGGTGCCCGGTCGCCTGCAGCGTGTCGATGCCAGCGGCGGGACTGCCGCGCCCGAGGTGGTGGTCGACTATGCGCACACCCCCGACGCGCTCGACAAGGCGCTGCAGGCGCTGCGCCCGCTCGCCGCGGCGCGTGGCGGGCGGCTGTGGTGCGTGGTCGGCTGCGGCGGCAACCGCGACGCGACCAAGCGACCGCTGATGGGCGCCATCGCACGGCAATGGGCCGACGAGGTGGTGCTGACCAGCGACAACCCACGTGACGAAAGCCCGGCGCTGATCCTCGCGCAGATGCTGGCCGGCGTGGCCGACAGCCAGTCGGTCGCGGTGATCGAAGACCGGCGCGCCGCGATCCACGATGCGGTCGCCCGCGCGGCGGCGCACGACGTGGTGCTGGTCGCCGGCAAGGGCCACGAGACGACGCAGGAGGTGGCCGGCGTCAAGCATCCGTTCAGCGACGTCGAGGTGGCACACGATGCGCTGCGCGCCCGCGCGCGGGCCACAGGAGCGTCGGCATGATGACGCTGGCCCAGGCCCACACGCTGCTGCCGGGCTCCACGCTGTTCGGTGAGGCCGGCACGACCTTCACGCGCGTGCACAGCGACACGCGCAGCCTGCGCAGCGGTGACCTGTTCGTCGCGCTGCGCGGCGAGCGGTTCGACGCGCACGACTTCCTGCCGCAGGCGCGCGCCGCCGGCGCCGCCGCGGCACTGGCCGAGCGCGGGCTGGCCGAGGCCGGTCTGCCGGGCCTGCAGGTGGCCGACAGCCTGCAGGCGCTGCAGCAGCTGGCGGCGGCCTGGCGCCAGCGTTTCCACCTGACGCTGATCGCAGTGACCGGCAGCAACGGCAAGACCACCGTCACGCAGATGCTGGCCGCGATCCTGCAGGCGTGGTGGGGCGATGCGGCGCTCGCCACCGCGGGCAACTTCAACAACCACATCGGCCTGCCACTCACCGTGCTGCGCCTGCGCCAGGACGACGCGGTGTGGCATCGCGCCGCGGTGATGGAACTCGGCATGAACCATCCGGGCGAGATCGCGCTGCTGTCGCGCATCGCGGCGCCAACGGTGGCACTGGTCAACAACGCGCAGCGCGAGCACCAGGAGTTCATGGCCAGCGTGGAGGCGGTGGCGCGCGAGAACGGTGCGGTGATCGAGGCCTTGCCGCCAGCGGGCGTGGCGGTGTATCCGGCCGACGATGCGCAGGCCGGCGTCTGGCGCGCGCTCGCCGGCACGCGGCCGCAATTGACGTTCGCCACGCAGGGCCAGGCCGATGTCGTCGACGAGGCGATCTGGGTCGACGACCACTGGGTGCTGCGCGCGCTCACACCGGCCGGTGCCGCCGAGTTCACGCTGCACGCGGCCGGCC
This sequence comes from Burkholderiaceae bacterium, assembly GCA_044222685.1. Lineage (GTDB taxonomy): Bacteria > Pseudomonadota > Gammaproteobacteria > Burkholderiales > Burkholderiaceae_C > JAEUPI01. Next base: position 8,188 of record JBGAMU010000105.1, on the reverse strand, counting down.
AGCACAACGTGCGCAACGCGCTGGCGGCGGTGGCCACCGCGCTGGCCGCCGGCGCGCCGCTGACGGCGATCGCCCAGGGGCTGGAGCGCTTTCGCCCAGTGGCCGGACGCTCGCGCCTGCTCGGCTGGCAGCGCGGCCACGAGCGCGTGGCGCTGGTCGACGACAGCTACAACGCCAACCCCGACTCGGTGCGCGCCGCCGTCGACATGCTGGTCGCGATGCCGGGGCCGCACTGGCTGGTGCTCGGCGACATGGGCGAAGTCGGCGAGAAGGGCCCGGAGTTCCACGTCGAGGTCGGCGCCTATGCGCGCGACCGCGGCGTCGCGCAGCTGTGGACGGTGGGCAGCCTGTGCGTGCATGCCGCACGCGAGTTCGGTGCCGCGGCGCGCCACTTCGACAGCGTGGAAGCCCTGCTCGCCGAACTGCCTCGCGCGCCGCGCTGCAGCTCGGCGCTGATCAAGGGTTCGCGTTTCATGCGCATGGAGCGTGTCGTGTCGGCGCTGGTACCGGCCGGAGGTGCCCATGCGCACTGATCGCCTCTGCACCGGGAGCACGCGATGCTGATCGGCGTGGCGCAATGGCTGCAGTCGCACTACCCCGAGACGCTCGGCTTCCTGCGCGTCTTTCAGTACCTGACCTTTCGCGCGGTCATGGCGGCGATGACCGCGCTGCTGATCGGCCTGGCCTTCGGACCCTGGGTGATCCGCCGGCTGGCCGAGCTGAAGATCGGCCAGCCGATCCGCGACTACGGCGTGCAGACGCACCTGGCCAAGCGCGGCACGCCGACGATGGGCGGCGTGCTGATCCTGATCGGCGTCGGCGTCTCCACGCTGCTGTGGTTCGACTGGAGCAACCGCTTCGTCTGGATCGTGATGCTGGTGACCTTCGGCTTCGGTGCCATCGGCTGGATCGACGACTGGCGCAAGGTGGTGCAGAAGAACCCCGAAGGCATGCCGTCAGGCGAGAAGTACTTCTGGCAGTCGGTGATCGGTCTGGTGGCGGCGATCTACCTCGCGTTCAGCGTGTCGGAGACCACCAACCTGCGCGTGCTCGAGCTCTTCATCCGCTGGGTGCAGAGCGGCTTCTCCAACGACCTGCCGCCCAAGGCCGACCTGATGCTGCCGTTCTTCAAGACGGTGAGCTATCCGCTCGGCGTGTTCGGCTTCATCGCGCTGACCTACCTGGTGATCGTCGGCGCCAGCAACGCGGTGAACCTCACCGACGGCCTGGACGGCCTGGCCATCATGCCGGTGGTGATGGTGGGCTCGGCGCTTGGCGTCTTCGCCTACGTGGTGGGCAGCTCGGTGTACAGCCGCTACCTGCTGTTCCCGTACATCCCGGGTGCCGGCGAACTGTTGATCTTCTGCGCCGCGGTGGCCGGCGCGGGGCTCGCGTTCCTGTGGTTCAACGCCCATCCGGCGCAGGTGTTCATGGGCGACGTCGGCGCGCTGTCGCTCGGCGGCGCGCTCGGCACCATCGCTGTCATCACGCGCCAGGAGATCGTGCTCGCGATCATGGGCGGCATCTTCGTCGTCGAGGCGCTGTCGGTGATGATCCAGGTCGGCTGGTTCAAGTACACCAAGCGCAAGTACGGCGAAGGACGCCGCATCCTGCTGATGGCGCCGCTGCACCACCACTTCGAGAAGAGCGGCTGGACCGAGACGCAGGTCGTCATCCGCTTCTGGATCATCACGATGCTGCTGTGCCTGATCGGCCTGGCCAGCCTGAAGCTCAGATGACCCACCTCCTCCCACTGCGCGACCAACAGGTGCTGGTGCTGGGCCTCGGCGAATCGGGCCTGGCGATGGCGCGCTGGTGCGCGCGGGCCGGCGCGCACGTGAGCGTGTGGGACTCGCGCGAGTCGCCGCCGCAGCTCGCTGCGCTGCGCGAGCGCCTGCCGGCGGCACAGGTGCGCACCGGTGCGCTCGACGCCACGTCGCTGCAAGGCGTGCAGCTGCTGCTCAAGAGCCCGGGCCTCGGCCCGAAGGACGAGCGCATCGCGCCGGCGCTCGCGTGGGCTCGCCAGGCCGGCGTGCCGGTCGCCAGCGAGCTCGAGCTCTTCGTGCAGGCGCTCGAGGCGCTGCGCGTCGAGCGCGACTACGCGCCGCAGATCCTCGCCGTCACCGGCACCAACGGCAAGACCACCACCACCGCGATGACCGCCTTGCTGGTGGAACGCGCCGGTCGCAGTGTGGTCGCCGCCGGCAACATCGGCCCGACCCTGCTCGACACGCTGACGCGCGCGCTTGACGAGGCGGCGTTGCCGCAGGTGTGGGTGCTCGAGCTGTCGAGCTTCCAGCTCGACGGCGTGCGCGGCTTCGAGCCGGCTGCCGCCGCGGTGCTCAACCTGACGCAGGACCATCTCGACTGGCACGGCGACATGGCCGCCTACGGCGAGGCCAAGGCGCGCGTCTTCGGCACGCGTGCGATCGCGGTGATCAACCGTGACGATCCGGCGGTCGAATCGATGGCCGCGGCACTCGTCGCACCCAAGCCGTCGAAGGCGCGTGCGCCCAAGCCGGTGCCGCGCGTGATCGTGCGCTTCGGTCTCGACGCACCTCAGGTGCCGGGCGACTTCGGGCTGCTCCAGGAAAACGGCATCGGCTGGCTGGTGCGTGCGATGCCGGAAGAAGAAGGCCTGCGCCGCCGCAAGGACGAGGCCCCCGAGATCCACCTGCAGCGCCTGATGCCGGCCGATGCGCTGCGCGTGCGCGGCCGCCACAACGCCGCCAACGCGCTGGCCGCGCTGGCGCTGGCCACCGCGATCGGCTGCCCGCTGGCGCCGATGCTGCACGGCCTGCGCGAATACGCCGGCGAGCCGCATCGGGTGCAGCCGGTCGGGCGGCTGGGCGAGGTCGAGGCGTTCGACGACAGCAAGGGCACCAACGTCGGCGCCACGGTGGCGGCGCTGCTCGGCCTGGGCGCCGACCGGGCACCGTCGCGGCTGGTCGTCATCCTCGGCGGCGACGGCAAGGGACAGGACTTCTCGCCGCTGGTCGAGCCGATGCAGCGTCATGCGCGTGCCGCCGCGCTGATCGGCCGCGACGCACCGGCGATCGCCGAGGCGCTGGCCGGCACCGGCGTCACGCTGCAGCACCATGTCGATCTGCCGAAGGCCGTGCGCTGGTGCTTCGAGCAGGCCCAGCCCGGCGACGCGGTGCTGCTGAGCCCGGCCTGCGCCAGCCTCGACATGTTCCGCCATTACGGGCATCGCGCCGAGGTGTTCGTGCAGGCGGTGCACGAACTGGCCGCCGAGCGCGGCGAGGTGCTGTCATGACCCACCCCCGAAGCGCCTGCGGCGCCTCCCCCTCAAGGGGGCGCATCCAGCGGCCCGGCGGAGCCGGATCCGCGGTTGCCGCTTGGTTGTGGCAGTACGAAGCTACGAGGCCAACGAGGTGAAACAGGCGCTCGCTCATTTCAGCCTGCCCGCGCTGCTGCAGCGCTGGAAAGCGACGCGCGCGGCGCCCAAGCTGCCGGTGCGCGACAGCCTGGTGCAGTCGGGCCGGCCGGTGCGCATCGCCGGTTTCGACCAGGGCCTGGTGTGGCTGGTGATCGCGTTGCTCGCGTTCGGCCTGGTGATGGTGTATTCGGCTAGCGTCGCGATGCCCGACAACCCGAAGTTCGCGCGCTACGCGCCCACCCACTTCCTGATCCGCCATGCCATGTTCATCGGCATCGCGGTCGTCGCGGCGCTGGTCACGCTGCAGGTGCCGATCAACCTGTGGGAGAAGTGGGCGCCGTGGTTGTTCGTCGCCTCGCTGGTGTTGCTGGCGCTGGTGCTGATCCCGCAGATCGGCAAGGGCGTCAACGGCGCGCGGCGCTGGATCCCGCTCGGCTTCATGAGCTTCCAGCCGAGCGAGCTGGCCAAGCTGGCGATCTGCATGTACGCGGCCAACTACATGGTGCGCAAGATGGACGTGAAGGAGAACTTCGTCCAGGCCGTCTGGCCGATGGCGGTGGCGCTGGCGATCATCGGGCTGCTGCTGCTGGCCGAGCCCGACATGGGCGCGTTCATGGTCATCGCCGCCATCGCGCTGGGCATCCTGTTCCTCGGCGGCGTCAACGGGCGCATGTTCCTGCTCGTCAGCGGCGTGCTGCTGGCCGCCTTCGTGCTGATGATCGTGCTGAGCCCGTGGCGCGCCGAGCGCATCTTCGCCTACCTGGACCCGTGGAACCCGGCTTATGCGCAGGGCAAGGCCTACCAGCTCACGCACTCGCTGATCGCCTTCGGCCGCGGCGAGCTGTTCGGCCAGGGCCTGGGCTCCAGCGTCGAGAAGCTGCATTACCTGCCCGAGGCGCACACCGATTTCCTGCTCGCGGTGATCGGCGAGGAGCTCGGCTTCGTCGGCGTCGCGCTGGTCATCGTCGCCTTCTTCTGGATCACGCGCCGCATCTTCGTGATCGGCCGCCAGGCCATCGCGCTCGACCGCGTGTTCGCCGGCCTGATGTGCCAGGGCATCGGCATCTGGATGGGCGGGCAGGCCTTCATCAACATGGGCGTCAACCTCGGCGTGCTGCCGACCAAGGGGCTGACGCTGCCGCTGCTGAGCTACGGCGGCTCGGCGCTGCTGCTCAATCTGGTGGCGCTGGCGATCGTGGTCAGAGTCGATTCGGAGAACAGGCAGCTCATGCGCGGAGGCCGTGCATGAGCCATCGCCGGGCCGCCCCAAGATGGCTCGCTCCCCCTCGGGGGGACGGCGCCGCAGGCGCCAAGGGGGCCAGATGACCGGCCGGCATCTCGTGATCATGGCTGCCGGCACCGGCGGGCACATCTTCCCGGGCCTTGCGGTGGCGCGCGAAGTGCAGCGCCGCGGCTGGAGCGTGAGCTGGCTCGGCACCCGGAGCGGCATGGAAAACCGCCTGGTGCCGCCCACCGGCATCGCGCTGGACACCATCGCCTTCGCCGGCCTGCGCGGCAAGGGCGCGCTGGGCGCGCTGACCGGCGGCGTGCGGCTGCTGAAGGCGTTCTGGGACTGCCTGCAGATCCTGCGCCGGCGCGGCGCGCATGCCGTGCTCGGCATGGGCGGCTACGTGTGCTTTCCCGGCGGGCTGATGGCTTCGCTGCTCGGCAAGCCGCTGGTGCTGGTGAACGCCGATGCGTCGCTGCTGCTGTCCACGCGCTCGTTGCTGCCGGTGGCCGACGCGGTGGCCTTCGGCTTCGACGGCGAGGCGGCGTTGCGCACGAAGCACGCCGCCGTCACCGGCAATCCGGTGCGCGCCGAGATCGAGGCGATCGCCGCGCCGGCCGAACGCTACGCCGGCCGCAGCGGCCCGTTGCAGCTGCTGGTGGTGGGCGGCAGCCTTGGCGCGAAGGTGCTCAACGACACGCTGCCGACGGCGTTGTCGTTGATCGATCCGGCACGCCGGCCGCGGGTGGTGCACCAGAGCGGCCTGGCGCATCGCGAAGCGGTGCGCGCCGCCTACGCGGCTGCCGGCGTCGAAGCCGATGTGGTGCCGTTCATCGACGACATGCCGGCGCGCCTGGCCCACTGCGACCTGATCGTCTGCCGCGCCGGCGCCATCACCGTCAGCGAGCTCTGCGCCGCCGGCGTGGCCAGCGTGCTGGTGCCGTTGATCGTGTCCACCACTGCGCATCAGCGCGACAACGCCGAGTACATGGCGCGGCACGGCGCAGCGCGCCACCTGCCGCAGTCGGAGCTCAACGCGCAGGCCCTGGCGGCGCTGCTGGCACAGCTCGACCGCGCCGGCCTGCAGGCGATGGCCGAGAAGGCCCGTGCGCTGGCGAAGCCCCAGGCCAGCGCCCGCGTGGCCGACCTGATCGAAAGGCTGGCGGCATGAAGCACGCCGTCAAGCGCATCCACTTCGTCGGCGTCGGCGGTGCAGGCATGAGCGGCATCGCCGAGATCCTGCACAACCTGGGCTACACGGTGTCGGGGTCCGATCAGGCCGACAGCGCCACCACGCGGCGGCTGGCGCAGCTGGGCGTGCGCGTGGCGATCGGTCACGACGCCGGGCAGGTGGCCGGCGCCGAGGCGGTGGTGATCTCCACCGCGGTCAAGCCCGACAACCCGGAGGTGCTGGCCGCGCGTGCCGCGCGCATCCCGATCGTGCCGCGCGCGGTGATGCTGGCCGAGCTGATGCGGCTGAAGCGGGGCATCGCGATCGCCGGCACGCACGGCAAGACGACGACCACGTCGCTCGTCACCAGCGTGCTGGCCGAAGCGGGGCTCGATCCGACCTTCGTGATCGGCGGGCGGCTCAACAGCGCCGGCGCGCACTCGCGGCTCGGCTCGGGCGATTACATCGTGGTCGAGGCCGACGAGAGCGACGCCTCGTTCCTGAACCTGATGCCGATCCTGAGCGTCGTGACCAACATCGACGCCGACCACATGGAGACCTACGGCCACGACGTCGGCCGGCTGCGCTCGGCCTTCGTCGAGTTCCTGCACCGCATGCCTTTCTACGGCGCGGCCGTGGTCTGCGGCGACGACCCCGGCGTGCAGGCGATCGTCGGGCTGATCTCGCGCCCGCTGGTGCGCTACGGGCTGGCCGAGGACGTGCAGGTGCGCGCCGCCGACGTGCAGGCGCTGCCCGGCGGCCGCATGCGCTTCACCTGCCAGCGTCGCAACGGCGCGGCGATGCCGGACCTCGACATCACGCTCAACCTGGCGGGTGTGCACAACGTGCGCAACGCGCTGGCGGCGATCGCGGTGGCCACCGAGCTCGAGCTGCCCGACGCACCGATCGTCAAGGCACTGGCGGCGTTCAGTGGCGTCGGCCGACGCTTCCAGCGCTACGGCGAGCTGCCGACGCGCGATGGCGGCAGCTTCACGCTGATCGACGACTACGGTCACCACCCGGTCGAGATGGCCGCCGTGCTCGAGGCGGCGCGCGGGGCCTTTCCGGGGCGGCGCATCCTGCTGGCCTTCCAGCCGCACCGCTACACCCGCACGCGCGACTGCTTCGAAGACTTCGTCAAGGTGCTCGGCCATGCCGACGCCGTGCTGCTGACCGAGGTCTATGCCGCCGGCGAGGCACCGATCGTCGCAGCCGACGGCCGCTCGCTGGTGCGCGCGCTGCGCGTCGCGGGGCAGGTCGATCCGCTGTTCTTCGACGACGCCGCCGAGCTGCCGAAGGCGATCGCCGAGCATGCGCACGGCGGCGACGTGGTGATCGTGATGGGCGCCGGCTCGATCGGCGCGGTGCCCGCCCAGGTGGTCGAGCTGTTCGGCATGCGGGGGCCACAGTGAGCACGCGACGCACCTCCACCTCGCGCGCCCGCCGCGGCGCGGCGCCGTCGACCAAGGGCGCCACCGGCGCGATCGACGTGCGCGCACTCGGCAAGACCGCGGTGCTGATGGGCGGCACCTCGGCCGAGCGCGAGATCTCGCTGCTGTCGGGCCAGGGTGTGCTGACGGCGCTGCGCTCGGCGGGTGTCGATGCGCATGCGTTCGACCCGCGCGAGCGCGAACTCGGCGAGCTGCGGCGCGACGGCTTCGCGCGCTGCTTCATCGCGCTGCACGGCCGCCACGGCGAGGACGGCACCGTGCAGGGCGCGCTCGAGCTGATGGGCATCCCGTACACCGGCTCCGGCGTGATGGCCTCGGCGATCGCGCTCGACAAGGTGATGACCAAGCGGGTCTGGCTCGCCGAGGGTCTGCCGACGCCACGTTGGCTGCGCCTGGACGCCGCCGATCAGTCGCGCGAGCGTGTGCGCACGGTGCCTGACGAGCTGGGACTGCCGCTGATCGTGAAGCCGCCACGCGAGGGCAGCTCGATCGGTGTGACCAAGGTGGCCGGCTACTCGCAGATGCAGGACGCGGTGGCGCTCGCCGCCCGCTACGACCCCGACGTGCTGTGCGAGGAGTTCATCGAAGGCCCCGAGGTCACCTGCCCGGTGATCGGCGAGGGCGCGACCGCGCGCGCGCTGCCGGTCGTGCGCATCGCCGCGCCCGAGGGCAAGTACGACTACCAGAACAAGTACTTCACCGACGAGGTGCACTACCACGTGCCGAGCGGCCTGCCGGCGACCGAGGAGGCCGAGATCCAGCGCGTCGTGCTGGCCGCCTATCGCACGCTGGGCTGCCGCGGCTGGGGCCGCGCCGACCTGATGATCCGCGCGCGCGACCGCAAGCCGTTCCTGCTCGAGATGAACACCTCGCCCGGCATGACCGGTCATTCGCTGGTGCCGATGTCGGCCCGGGCGGCCGGCATCCCGTACGAACAG
>JBGAMU010000104.1:0-24796 GCA_044222685.1 Burkholderiaceae bacterium | reverse complement strand
GGGGCGGCGAGGAGCGCAGCGACGAGGGTCGGCGCGCACCGCAGGTGCGCGCATCGTATTCTGACACGCCGACGATGGTTGAGCGCAGCCAGCGAAGCTCGCGTAGCGAGTTCGGCGGCGCGATCCTCGGCGCGAGCACCACAGCGCAGTCGGTGCCGACAGGCGCCGACCGCCACAGCATGAGCCCCGGGCGGGTACTGCCTGTCGCGATGCGCAGTACTCCAAGCGGTCACTCGCCAACGGCAGCAACGGGCCGAACCCGGCCGCCCGCGTCGCCATGGCCTGCGCGTTCATCGCGTGAACAACCCGCGTGGCCGCAGCAGCAGCACCGCGATGAACACGGTGTACGACAGCAGCGCTTTCAGCGACGGGCTGCTGAAGTGCATGCCCAGCGCCTCGATCACGCCCAGCAGCAGCGCACCGGCGAGTGCACCCTCCATGCTGCCGAAGCCGCCCAGAGTGATGACGATCAGCGCGGTCACTGTGTACGGTTCTCCCATCGACGGGCTGATGGTGTAGGCCATCGACAGCAGGCAGCCCGCCACGCCCGACAGGCCCAGGCCGATGCCGAACATCAGCGGGTGCAGCCACTGCGTGTTGATGCCCACCAGCTGCGCGCCGGTGGGCGACTGCATCAGCGCACGCACGCCCTTGCCGAGCAGCGTGAGGCGCAGCAGCGCCATCAGCGCGCCGGCGAACAGCAGTGCGAGCGCGAACACCACCAGCTTGTTGGCAGCGAACTGCGCGCCGCCGATGTGCACCGGTTCGGTCAGGTAGTCATAACCGCGCAGCTCGCCGCCCCAGACCCAGGAGACGAAGTTCTGCACCAGGAACATCAGACCAAAGGCGATCATCAGCGCGCGCGCCTCGAACACGTCCAGGTTCGGCGAAGTGGCGGCCAGGCGGCGGAAGCACAGCCAGTGCACCACCAGGCCGAGCGCCATCAGGATTGCGAACGACAGCGGGATCATCACGAGCGGCGACAGGCCGAGGCTCGTTTGCGTCACCCAGGTGAGATAGGCGCCGACCATCAGGAACTCGCCGTGCGCGATGTTCAGGATGCGCATCAGCCCGTACTGCAGGTTCAGCCCGAGCGCGACGAGCGCATAGATGCCCCCGGTGATCAGGCCGGAGGCGATCAGTTCGAGCCATGCACCGACGCTCATCACACGGGCGGCGGTGACGACACGCGGGTTACTTCCAGGCCGGCTTGCTGGCGTTGAGCGGCGCGGTGGCGATCGCCTTCGGCCACACCACCTCGAACTCGCCGTTCTGCCACTGGCTCACCGAGCCGGGCGTGCCGACGTTCTCGCTGCCGTTGAACTTGATCTTGCCGAGGATGGTCTGGTGCTCGTTGCCCGCCACGTAGTCGCGGATCGCCTTGCGCTCCAGGCCGTTTTTGGCGACGGCGGCGGTCAGGATCTCGAGCGCCGCCCAGCACGCGCCGCTGGCCCAGCGGTCGGGCTCCTTGCCGGCGAACTTCTTGACGTGGGCGTCGAAGTAGGCCTTGGCGCCGGCGCTCGTCTTGGCGTTCCACGAGCCCATGCCGAGCACACCTTCGGCGCCGGCCGGCGTCATCACGTTCTTGTAGAGCTGGAACGCGGTGCCCACCGAGGCGTAGAAGAACTTCGGGTTGAAGCCCACCTCCTTGGCCTGCTTGCTGGCCAGGATGGTGTCGGGCGGGTAGGTGAAGCCGACGAACGCGTCGGGGTTCTTGTCCTTGATCGAGCGCAGCACGGGCGACAGGTCCTTCACCCCGCCGGGGTAGCTCTTGTCTTCCACCATGTTGATGCCGCTGCCGGACAGCGCCACCTTCAGCGCGGCGTAGTTCTCCAGGCCGAACAGGTCGTCGACATAGATGCAGGCGAGCGACTTCACGCCGTTGGCCTTGAGCATGTCGACCAGCGCCGAGGTCATCGGCGCAGGTTGCTGCAGCATCAGGAAGAAGTACGGCAGCTTCATCTCCACCAGCTGGCGCGACAGCGCAGTGGGCGCGAGGAACGGATAGCCGAAGCGGTTGGCCAGCGGCGCGACGGCGAAATTGGCGTTGCTGCCCCAGGGCGGCAACACCAGGTCGACCTTGTCGCTGCCCATCAGCTTCTCGTAGGTGCGCACGCAGGTCTCGATGTTGCTCTGGTCGTCGCTGCTGATCAGCTCGATCGGCCGCTTGGTGCCTTTCACGTTCAGCCCGCCGGCGGCGTTCTGCTGTTCGGCCCACAGCAGGTAGTTGGGTTCCTGGCTCACCTGCGCGCCGCCCGTCCACGGGCCGGTGCGGGCGATGGCGTAGCCCACGCGCACCGCGGCGGCCGACTGCGCGAACGCCGGAAGCCCGATGCTGGCGGCGCCGGCGGCCAGACCCTGCAGGGCGCGGCGGCGGTTGAAGGCGGGGCGGGCAGCATGCATGTGTCGTCTCCTGGTAGAAGAAGAGGCCGGGGCGCACGCCCAGCCGTCGGCCGGCATCGTACGCACGGGGCGGCACACCGTCTGTGCCGGCCATGCAGGGTTGCTTGCCCAGGTGTGCAGGCCGATGCGGAGTTTCCCTAGGTTGTCGTGGCGCGGACTCGCGAGCATCAGGTCGCCAGCCGTTCCCATAATGACTCGCCCGTTCAGGAGACGCGCAAGATGGTGCAGCTGGCGAATACGATGAACACCGACGATGTGTCGGCCGGCGACCGCATCCCGTACTGGACGGGCTGGATCGACCAGCTGTTCCACGGCCTGCGGTCCGATCTCTATGGCGACACCCGCTTCGACGGCCGCATGGACAGCCTGCAGGCCGGCGACCTGATCCTCACCCGCCTGGAGGCCGATCGGCACCGGGTGATGCGATCGGCCAGCGACGTGCGCGGCAGCGACGTCGGTTATCTGAAGATCGTGGCGCCGTTCCACGGCTGTGCCGGCGTCGAGCAGCAGGGCCGCGAGGCCTGGGTCACGCCGGGCCAATGGTGCATCTACGACACCACCGATACCTACGCGGTGTCCAACCCGACGCGGGTGGAACATCTGATCGTGATGGTGCCCAAGGCCCAGCTGGCCGAACGCGGCCTGGCCGTCGGCGAGCTGATGGCGCGACCGCTCGGCAGCCAGGGCGGCATGGCGCGCGTGGCGCTGGAGACGATGCGCAGTGCCTGGCGCGAACTGCCGGCGATGTCGGCCGCCGGTGCGCGGGCGCTCGGCGACGTGATCACGCATTGCGTGCATCTGTCGCTGCTCGACCTGGCCGGCCGCGGCACCGCGCTGACGCAGCGCGAGGCACTGCGCGAGCGCATCAAGCAGCACGTGACGCAGCACCTGGCCGACCCTGCCTTGTCGGTCGAGCGCATCGCGCACGCGCTCGGCGTCAGCCGGCGCCAGCTGTACAACGCCTTCGGCGACGAGCCCGACGGCGTGGCCGGCTTCGTGCAGGCGCGGCGCATCGAGGCCTGCCGCGCCGCGTTCGACGACCCGCAGCNNNACGACCCGCAGCTGGCCGGCCGCTCGATCACCGACATCGCGCTGGCATCGGGCTTCTCCAACCCGGCGCACTTCAGCCGCGTGTTCCGCAGCCACACCGGCGCGTCGCCCAGCGAGTACCGCCAGGCGCGGACCCTGGCCGGCCGCTAGCGCAGGCCCAGCGCGTCGCGCAGTTCGGCGCCGCTGCGCGCGCGCGGATCGGCTGGCCATGCGCGCACGAGCTCTGCGATGCGGGTGTTCACCGGTGCGCCGACGCCGTGGGCCTGGGCCAGTCGCACGACCTCGCCGCAAAGCGCGTCGATCTCGGTCGGCCGGCCGCGCGCCAGGTCGTCGGCCATGCTGGTGCGTGCCTTCGCATCGATGCGCAGCAGGCGCGCCGCCAGCAGCCGAAACAGCGGCGTCGGCAGGCGCAGCACGACCGGCAATGCGGCGGGCGGCAGCGGCGTCAGGCGGGCCGGCGCGATGCCGGCTGCCTTCAGCACGGTGAGTGCTTCGTCGATCAGCGCCGCCATGCAGAGCCGGTAGTCGCGCTGCAGCAGTTGTGCGCGCAGCGGCAGGCCCGACAGGGCATTGACCGCGTTGTTCAGGTTGAGCAGCAGCTTGCCCCACAGCATCGGCTGCATGTCGCTGTGCAGCTGCAGCGGCACGCCGGCGGCGGCGAATACCGGCATCCACGCCCGCAGCGCCGCGTCGTCCTGCATGGCCAACACACCGCTGGTCGCGCGGTGGTAGTGACCCGGTCCGAGCGCGACGACGTTGAATGGCACCATCCCCGCGCGCACGGTGAGCGCCAGCGCGTGTGCCTGTGCGAGGGCGGCGTTGGTCACGCCGTTCTGCATCGAGACCATGCGGGTGCCCGCCGGCAGGTGACGGGCGAGCGTGGCGGCGGCTTCGGCCGTGGCGCCGCTCTTCACGCACAGCAGCACCAGCGCGGGGCGGCTGCCCTCGGGAATCGTCAACGCCAGCTGCAGCGCGGCGGGTGCGAGACGGCGCTCGCCGCCGTCCAGGTCGGTCAGCGTGAGGCCGTGGGCGCGCAGCGCGTCGACCACATGCGGTCGGCCGACGAAGGTGACCGGCACGCCGGCCGCCTGCAGGCAGCCGCCGATCCAGCAGCCCACCGCACCGGCGCCGAATACCAGCACCGGGCCCGGGGGCTCGGCGTTCAACGGCTGGGCGACGCCGCCAGGTCGCGCAGGTGCGTCGGCCCGGCGCGGCGCTCGATCTCGGCCAGCAGGTCGCGACCCCAGCCGAGCGCGAACAACCACTCGCCGACGATGAACATCGGCCCGACCGGCAGGCCAGCCACGTCGTCGGCGAGATGGGGCTTGCGGCCCTCGTAGTAGTGGCCGACGAACTGCACCACCCAGCCGATGACGAAGACGCCGATGCCCCAGGCCAGCCAGTGGCCGATGCCCAGTCGCGCGAACGGTTGCGCCAGCGCGATCAGCAGCGCGTTGACGAAGCAGGTGGCGACGCCGAGAACCAGGTTGCCGCGCGTGAGATACCAGGCACTGGCCAGCGCCCAGACGATCCACGCCAGCGACCAGCCGCCCAGGCTCGGCTTCGACAGCAGGATGCCGACCGCCCACACGACGATCGGGATGCCGACGAAATGGACGGCGATGTTGCGCTTGTCGCGGTGGTACTCGGCATAGCGCGCCATCAGTTCGATGGCGGGGCGGAACAAGGTGGCGGCCATGGTGCGGTGCGTGGCGGATGACGTGCGTCGACGCCCGCAGTTCAGCACAGCGCCGCGCCACTGTCAAAGCGGTGACCCCGTCCCTGCTGCATAGAATCACCGCCAATCCCGAAAGAAGCTGCGCATGAGCATCAAGAGCGACAAGTGGATCCGCCGCATGGCGGCCGAGCACGGCATGATCGAGCCGTTCGAGCCCGGCCAGGTGCGCAACGCGCCCGACGGACACCGCATCGTCAGCTACGGTACCTCGAGCTACGGCTACGACATCCGCTGCGCGCCCGAATTCAAGGTGTTCACCAACATCTACAGCACGGTCGTCGACCCGAAGAACTTCGACGAGCGCAGCTTCGTCGACATCGAGTCCGACGTCTGCGTGATTCCGCCGAACAGCTTCGCGCTGGCACGCACGGTGGAGTATTTCCGCATCCCGCGCAACGTGCTGACCATCTGCCTGGGCAAGAGCACCTATGCGCGCTGCGGCATCATCGTCAACGTGACGCCGTTCGAGCCCGAATGGGAAGGCTTCGTGACGCTGGAGTTCAGCAACACGACGCCGCTGCCGGCCAAGATCTACGCTGGCGAAGGCTGCGCGCAGGTGCTGTTCTTCGAGAGCGACGAGGTCTGCGAGACCTCGTACAAGGACCGTGGTGGCAAGTACCAGGGACAACGCGGGGTGACGTTGCCGAAGACGTGACGGGCTGAGTTCGGTCCGTTGTTGCCGTTCGCGGCGGACCACTCTCAGACCGAGCAGTGCGCATCGCGCCAGGCGGTACCCGCCCGGGGCTCATACTGGGTCGACAAATCGCCCCAAGCGGATACCGCCTGCCGCGCTGCAAACGCTCGTGGTATTTGGAGAAGAAGGCGACTGCCGCCTTCACTCACCTCCACGGCTCGCCCGCCGCGCCTGCCCGATGCGCTCGCCGCGCCGTTTGCGCAGCCACACCCACAGGCCCGTCGCCACCAGCAGCAGCGGCATCGCGCCGGTGAGGCACATCGCGAGCAGTCCGCCACGGCCGAAGGCGCTGCCGGTGTGCAGCGGGAACAGCCAGTGCATGAAGCTCTCGCCGGCGCTGCGTGTGCGGCCGCTGCGCTCGACCAGGATCTCGCCGGTCATCGGGTGCACCCAGACGATGGTGTCGCCCAGGCGGTGCACGTCGTCGCCGCCGCGCAGGTAGACCAGGTAACCCGTGTTGCCGCGCGGCGGGATGTGGATCTCCGTCATCGTGTGTGCGGCGAAGGCCCGCTGCACGCGGCCCAGCATGGCGGCCAGCGGCACCGGCTCGTCGTCGACCGTGGTGCGCCAGGGCAGCACGGGGAAGCTCTCGACGCGCGAGAACACGCCGACGATGTCGCGCACGTAGTTCAGGTAGACGAGCGTGGCGCCGGTCAGCGTCGACAGCAGCAGCAGCAGCGCGAGCAGCACGCCGCCGCTGCGGTGCAGGTCGAAGGCGATGCGGGTCGCGCTGGCCCGCGTGTTGATCCACACCAGCCGTCGCCAGGCGCGGCGCCGCCGTGGCCAGGCGATCACCACGCCGGTGATCACCGAGGTCAGCAGCAGGAATCCGGCCACGCCGACGATGTTGGAGCCCCAGTTGCCGAGCAGCACGTTGCGATGGAACTCGTACAGCGTGCGCAGCAGGTCCGGCGGCTTCAGGCTCATCGTCTCCAGGCTGCGCGTGCCGAGCAGGTTGCCGTTGACCGGATCGAACAGCGCCTCCAGGCGGCCCGACTCCACCCGGCTGGCCAGCGGGCGCACCTGCAGCCGGAAGACGTCGTGCGCGCTGTCGGGCGCCCGCACACGCTCGACGCGACCCAGCTCGGGCATCTGCTGGGCGATCTCGACGATGGCGGCGGCATCCAGCCCCGGATGCGCCGCGTCGACGGCCTGCGGCGCGCGCAGCAGCGTCGGGTTGAGCCAGGCGTCCACCGGCTCGCGGTAGACCAGCAGCGCCCCGGTGGCACCGACCAGCACGAACCACAGGCCCAGCCCGATGCCCAGCCAGCGGTGCAGCTGGTTCCACAGCGAGCGCTGGCGCAGCGTCGCGATGCGGTCGGGCGAGCGTTTCACTTTCTCGGGCGGCCCTTCGGGAAAGACGATTGTGATCGTCCACGTCGGCCCGAGGGCGGCGCCGCGCAGGGCCGCCGGCGACCGGGTACGCTCGGGTCTCCAGCCGGAATCCGACGGCCCGGCGCACCAGGGAGACAGACACCATGAAGTGGGAAGGCAACCGGCAGAGCGACAACGTCGAGGACCGGCGCGGCGAAGGGCCCGGCATGGGCGGCGGCGGGGGTTTCCGCCTCGGCGGCGGCCGTGGCATCGGCGTCGGCACCATCGTCGTCGCCCTGGTGGCCGGCTGGATCTTCGGCATCAACCCGTTGACGATCCTGGGTGCGCTCGAAGGCGGCGGCCTGCCGCAGGCGCCACAGGCGCAACAGGCGCCGGCGCAGCGCCCGCCGGCCGACGACAAGATGGCCGCCTTCGTGGCCACCGTGCTGGCCGACACCGAGGACGTGTGGAAGGCGCAGTTCGGCGCGCAGGGCGGTGGTTATCGCGAGCCGAAGCTGGTGCTGTTTCGCGGTGCCACGTCCACCGCCTGCGGCGCCGGACAGGCGGCGATGGGGCCGTTCTACTGCCCGGGCGACCAGAAGGTCTACATCGACCTCGGCTTCTACGAGACGATGAAGAACCGCCTCGGCGCGCCGGGCGACTTCGCGCAGGCCTACGTGATCGCGCACGAGGTCGGCCACCATGTGCAGAACCTGATGGGCATCACCGACAAGGTGGACAGCCTGCGCCAGCGCAGCAGCGAGGCGCAGGGCAACGCGTTGTCGGTCCGACTGGAACTGCAGGCCGACTGCTTTGCCGGCGTGTGGGCGCACCATGCCCAGCGCACGCGGCAGATCCTCGAGCAGGGCGACATCGAGGAGGCGCTCAACGCGGCGGCACAGATCGGCGACGACGCGCTGCAGCGCAAGTCGCAGGGCACCGTGGTGCCCGAGAGTTTCACCCATGGCACCAGCGCGCAGCGCGTCAACTGGTTCAAGCGCGGGTTGACCGGCGGCAACCTTCGCGAGTGCAATACCTTCGAGGGCGCCCGGCTGTAGCGTCGGGCGGCGCGCCGCCCGTGCCGTGGGCGGCAGTGGGCTGGCCCCGGGAGGACGCATGAGCACGCACTCGAACGCGCACGAGCGCATGGCCGCGCTGCGCGCGGCCGACAAGGGCAAGATCGTCAGCGCCGACGACGCGGTGGCGCTGCTGCGCGACGGCGACATGCTGGCCACCGGCGGCTTCGTCGGCATCGGCTTCCCGGAGAACCTGGCGGTCGCGCTCGAGCGGCGCTTCGTCGCCGGCGGCACGCCGCGTGGCCTCGGCCTCGTCTATGCCGCCGGCCAGGGCGACGGCCAGTCGCGCGGCCTCAACCACCTGGGCCACGACGGGCTGGTGCAGCGCGTGATCGGCGGCCACTGGGGCCTGGTGCCCACGCTCGGCAGGCTGGCGGTCGACAACCGCATCGAAGGCTGGAACCTGCCGCAGGGCGTGATCAGCCACCTGTTCCGCGACATCGCGGCCGGCAAGCCGGGCCATCTGTCCAAGGTGGGGCTGGGCACCTTCGTCGACCCGCGCCACGGCGGCGGGCGCATCAACGCGCGCTCGACCGACGAGCGTGTGCGGCTGATGGTGATCGACGGCGAGGAGTACCTGTTCTACAAGGCGTTCCCGATCGACGTGGCGTTCATCCGCGGCACCACGGCCGACGCCGACGGCAACGTGACGATGGAGCGCGAGGCGCTCACACTGGAGGCGCTGGCCATCGCGATGGCGGCGCACAACTCGGGCGGCATCGTGGTCTGCCAGGTCGAGCGCATCGCGGCCAGCGGCTCGCTGCATCCGCGACAGGTCAAGATCCCCGGTGTCATCGTCGACTGCGTGGTGGTGGCCGAGCGGCCCGAGTACCACATGCAGACCTTCGCCGAGCCCTACAGCGCGGCGTTCGCCGGCGAGATCCGTGTGCCGGCGGGGCATGCGACACCGATGGCGATGAGCGAGCGCAAGATCATCGCGCGTCGCGCCGCGCTCGAGCTGCGGGCCAACAGCGTGGTCAATCTCGGCATCGGCATGCCCGAAGGTGTCGCGCAGGTGGCCGACGAGGAGCGGGTGATCGACCTGATCACGCTGACCGCCGAGCCTGGCGTCATCGGCGGCATCCCGGCCGGCGGGCTGAACTTCGGCGCTGCGGTCAACACGCAGGCGGTGATCGACCAGCCGTACCAGTTCGATTTCTACGACGGCGGCGGCCTCGACCTGGCGATCCTGGGGCTGGCGCAGGCCGACGCCGAGGGCAACCTGAACGTGAGCCGTTTCGGGCCGCGCCTGGCCGGCGCCGGCGGCTTCATCAACATAAGCCAGAACGCGAAGCAGGTGATCTTCGTCGGCACCTTCATGGCCAACGGCGAGCGCAAGTTCGTGCGCGAGGTCGAGCAGCGCACGTTCTCGGGCCGCGAGGCGCACCGCCGCGGCCAGCCGGTGCTGTACGTCACCGAGCGCTGCGTGTTCCGCCTGCACGCGCGCGGGCTCGAGCTGATCGAGGTGGCGCCCGGCATCGACCTGCAGCGCGACGTCCTCGCCCAGATGGATTTCGAGCCGGTCATCGAGCGCGAGCCGGCGACGATGTCGCTGGCGCTGTTCGCCGAGGCGCCGATGGGGCTGCGCGCGCGGCTGTTGCTGCGCCCGCTGCCCGATCGCTTCAGCTTCGACGCCGAGCGGCAGACGCTGTTCATCAATTTCGAGCGTCTGGCCATCCGCAGCGCCGACGACATCGAGGCCGTGCAGCGTGAGGTCGAGGCCCATGTGCTGCCGCTCGGGCGCAAGGTGTATGCAGTGGTCAACTACGACCACTTCAGCATCGACCCGGCACTCGAGGACGACTGGGCCGCCATGGTGCGCACGCTGGTCGAGCGCCACTATCTCAACGTCACGCGCTACACGACATCGGGCTTCCTGCGCGCCAAGCTGGGACCGGCGCTGGCGGCCCGCGGCGTGGCCCCGCACATCTATGAAAGCGCCCAGGAGGCGCGTGCGCACCTGCGCGAGCCGTGAGACGGCTGATCTTCTTCAGGCAGCGGCAAAGTGCACGGCGCGCGCACACGACGCGCCGCCTCGGTTGAGACAGGTCAAGGGACGCCGCGTCACGCCTGCGGACAATGCGCCGTTGGGCCGCGGCCGGCACGCTCGAAGCGTCTGCGCCCGTGGGCGCAGGCACGGGTGGCGACCTCGAGGCGCCGTGGCGCGGGTGGTGGGCCGGGTCTGCCGTCGTCGCATTGATCGCCGCGATCACCGCCGCGTTCGTCTGGGGCAACTACCGCGAGCATCGGCGCGACTGGGTCGCGCACATCGAAGCGGTCGGCGAGCTGCGCACCGCGCTCGTCGCCGGCTGGGTGAGGGAGCGCCTGAGCCAGGTGGCGTTCATCAGCAGCAGCCCGCGCGGCGCCGAGCAGGCACGCCGTTGGCGGCAGCTCGGCGACGGGGCGGCACGCGACGACCTGCTGGCGCGCCTGATCGAGCTGCGTCGATCGTTCGATGCGCGCCGCGTGTTCATCGTCGATGCCGACGCCACCACGGTCCATGGCGAACCCGACGCCGACCTGTTGCTGTCGCCGGCGCTGGGTGCCGCGGTCAGGCGTGCCGCGGCCAGCGGCGGTGTGCAGCAGGTGGTCTTCGCGTCGCCCGGCGAGCAGCTGCAGGCGCCGGAATTCGATCTGGTCGCACCACTGGTGGCGGAGGGCACGCCCGCGCACGCGGTCGCGGTGATCCGGTTCGATCCCCGGGACAACCTGCTGCCGCTACTGCGGCAATGGCCGACGCCGAGCCGTAGCGCCGCCACCCGCCTCGTGCAGCGCGACGGCGAACGCTGGGTCGGTGTGTTCGATCCGTCGGACGGCCCCGCGGCGCCGGTCGATGCGACAGCGGGTCCGGCAGGGCTCGGTGAAGCGCCGTTCGGGCGGGCGCTGCCCGGCGTCGACGAGCGCGGCGTCGCGATGCTCGGCGTGCTGAGACCGGTCGCCGGCACCGACTGGTACCTGCAGGCGCGGGTCGAGGTCGGCGAGATCCGGGAGGAGGCACTGCGCGACAGCGTGTGGATCGTCGCCACCGGCGCGCTGTCCTTGCTGGCCGTCGCGGTGGCGTCGTACCTGTGGCGCCAACGGCGAACGCTGGTCCGGGTGCAGGTCGCGCGTGATGAGCAGGAGGCGCGGCTGCGCGCCTCGGCACTCGTGCAGGCGGTGGCCACGGGCGCGAGCGACGCCATCTTCGCCAAGGACCGCGACGGCCGCTATCTGCTGTGCAACCCGCAGGCGAGCCGCATGATCGGCAAGCCGGCCGAGTTCGTGCTGGGCCGCGACGATCGCGAGCTGTTCCCGCCCGAGCAGGCCGTGCGCACCATGGCCAACGACCTGCGGGTGATGACCGACAACGCCATCTGCACGTACGAGGAGACCATACCGACGCCCGCCGGGCCCATCGTCGTGCTGGCCACCAAGGGGCCGCTGCACGACGAGCGGGGGCGCGTGGTCGGCCTGTTCGGCATCTCGCGCGACATCACCGCGCGCCAGCAGGCCGAAGCCGCGTTGCGCGACAGCGAAGCCACCCAGCGCACGCTGCTCGAGTCGATGGTCGACGGCATGTTCGTGGCGCAGGACCGCCGCTTCGTGTTGACCAATCCGGCGCTGCCGCGCCTGCTCGGCTGGGCCGAGGCCGACTTCGCCGGCCTGCCGTTCGACGCCGTGGTGGCGCCGGAGTATCTCGAGTTGTGGAACCGGCGCTACGAGCAGCGCATCGGCAGCGGGCCGGAACCGGCGAGCGGCTACCAGCTGCAGTTCCTGCGGTGCGGCGGCGTCGCGCGCGTCTGGGTCGAGCTGCGCGCCAGCCGCTTCAGCTATCGCGGCCGACCCGCCGTGTTGGGCCTGATCCGCGACATCAGCGAGCAACGCGCCGCCGAGCAGGCATTGCGCGACGCGTCGACGCTGGTGCAGGCGGTGGGAGACTCGGTGGCCGACCACATGGCGGTGCTCGACCGCCATGGCGTAATCGTCAACGTCAATGCGGCCTGGCTGCAGTTCGCCGTCGACCATGGCAAGACAAAGGGCCAGATGCCGCCATCGACCGGCGTGGGGGCCGACTACCTGGCCGTCTGCCGGGCCGTCACCGGGCCGGATCGCGCGGACGCCCTCGCGGCGGCGACCGGCATCGCCGCGGTGCTGGCCGGCGAGAAGACCGTGTTCGCGCTCGAGTACGCCTGCCACGAACCGGGCATCCCGCGCTGGTTCAGCATGACCGTCACGCCGCTGCGCACGCGCGACGGTGGTGCGGTGGTGGTGCACGCCGACATCACGCAGCGCCGGCTGGCCGAGGACGCGCTGCGCGCCAGCGAGGAGCAGTACCGCTCGATGGTGTCGGTGCTCGACGAAGGCATCCTGGTGTTCGGCGCCGACCGCCAGCTGAAGGCGTGCAACGCCCAGGCCGAACGCTTCGCCGGCATGCCGCTGGCACAGCTGCAGCGCCGTGAGGTGCTGGCGAGCTGGCAGCCGCAGCACGCCGACGGCACGCCGATGCGCTACGACGAGCTGCCGATCGGCCGCACGCTGCGCACCGGCGAACCCTGCCGCGACCTGTTGATGGCCGTGCAGCTGCCGACCGGCGTCCGGCGCTGGCTGATGACCAACGCCGAGCCGATCCGCGATCCGGCCAGCGGTGCCTTGACCGGTGTGGTGACCTCGTTCAACGACATCACCGAGCGCCATCTCGCCGAGCAGGCGCTGCGCAAGCTGTCGCTGGCGGTCGAGCAGTGCCCGATCGGCATCCTGATCACCGACACCGCGGGCCGCATCGACTATGTCAACGAAGCGTTCGGCCGCATCAGCGGCTTCACGCGCGAGCAGGCGCTCGGCCGCGAGCTCGACGCGCTGCAGCCCGGCCGCCAGCCGGCGCAGGGCGTGCAGGCCCTTCGATCGGCGCTCGTGCACGGCCAGACCTGGGCCGGCGAGTTCAGCGCGCTGCGCCAGGACGGCAGCCGTTACGACGAGTTCGTGCATGCCGCGCCGATCCGCCAGGCCGACGGGCGCATCACGCACTTCCTGCTGATCGGCGAGGACATCACCGAGCACAAGCGCATCGGTGCCGCGCTGGACCGCCATCGGCACCGGCTGCAGGAGCTGGTCGACGAAGGCACTCGCCAGCTGCGCGACGCCCACGAGGCGCTGCTGGAGAGCGAGCGCTTCATCCACACCGCGGCCGACAACCAGCCCGGTCTGCTGGCCTACTGGGGCCGGGACCTGCGCTGTCGCTTCGCTAACCGGGCCTATTGCGAGTGGTACGGGCGCAGCGCGGAAGAGATGATCGGCATTGCGGCGGACGAGCTGCTGACGCGCGACCGGATCGACGACAACCTGCGGCACTTCAGGCCCGGCGTGATGCGCGGCGAGCCGCAGCGCTTCCAGCGTGTCCTGCGTGCCGCCGACGGACGCACCATGCATGCGCTGGTGAGCTACGTGCCTGACGTCGTCGACGGCGAGGTGCGCGGCTTTCTGGTGGTGGTCACCGACGTCAGCGAGCTCAAGCAGGCCGAGCTGCGCCTGGAGCAGGTCAACGCCGAGCTGCTGCTCTCGCGTGATCGCGCCGAGCAGGCCAATCGGGCGAAGAGTGCGTTCCTGGCCAACATGAGCCACGAGATCCGCACGCCGATGAACGCCATCCTCGGCCTGACGCACCTGCTGCGCAGAGACGCGAGGCGGCCGGTCGAGGTGGCTCGCCTGGACAAGATCACCGACGCGGCCGATCACCTGCTGCGGGTGATCAACGATGTGCTCGACCTGTCGAAGATCGAGGCCGGCCGGGTCGAGCTCGAGCAGACCGACTTCTCGCTGTCGGCACTGATCGCGCGTACCCGCGAGCAGGTGCTCGACCAAGCCGTGGCGAAGAAACTCGCGCTGACCGTCACGACCGATGCCGTGCCCGATGCGCTGCGCGGCGATCCGACGCGTCTGGCGCAGGCGCTGCTCAATCTGCTGAGCAACGCGGTCAAGTTCACCGAGCACGGCCGCATCGCGGTGGGCGTCAGTCTGCTGTCGCGCAACGAGCACGGCCTGCTGCTGCGCTTCGGCGTGACCGACACCGGTATCGGCGTCGCCGCCGACCAGCTCGAACACCTGTTCACCGCCTTCATGCAGGCCGATGCCTCGACCACGCGCCGCTTCGGCGGCACGGGCCTGGGCCTGGTGATCACGCAGCGCCTGGCCACGATGATGAACGGCAGCGTCGGCGCCACCAGCCGGCCGGGCGAAGGCAGCGAGTTCTGGTTCACCGCCCGCGTGCAGCCGGGACGCGCCGTGTCCGAAGTCGGTGCCTCGCCAGCGGCGCCCGACATCGAGGGCACGCTGCTCCGCGACCATGCCGGCGCGCGCGTGCTGCTGGTCGAGGACAACGCAGTCAACCAGGAGGTCGCGCTGCACCTGCTGCAGACGGCGGGCCTGCAGGTCGACCTTGCCGCCGACGGCGCCCAGGCGGTGCAACAGGCGCGCGGGGGCCGCTACGACCTGATCCTGATGGACATGCAGATGCCGGTGATGGACGGCCTGGAAGCCACGCGCCGCATCCGCCGGCTGCCGGGTTGCGAGCGCACGCCGATCCTCGCGATGACCGCCAACGCCTTCGGCGAGGACCGGGACAATTGCCTGGCCGCCGGCATGAACGACCACATCGCCAAGCCGGTCGAGCCGGCGCTGCTGTACGCCGCGCTGCTGACCTGGCTGCCGCACGGCAGGAGCGTCGCGCGCGGCACGTCCGACGACACGCTGGAACCGGCGCCGCGCTAGCGGGCGCCAGGCCGGCACCGGCTCAGGTCGGGAACGTACCCGGCAGCAGGATGCTGCGGTCGACCTGGTCGACCCGGGTGCGGCCGCAGAAGGCCATCGTCAGGTCGAATTCCTTGTGGATGATCTCCAGCGCCTTGCTGACGCCGGCCTCGCCCATCGCGCCGAGCCCGTAGACCATGGCGCGGCCGACGTAGGTGCCCTTGGCGCCGAGGGCGATCGCCTTCAGCACGTCCTGCCCCGAGCGGATGCCGCCGTCCATGTGCACCTCGATCTGCGAGCCGACCGCGCTCACGATCGCCGGCAACGCCTCGATGCTCGACTGCGCGCCGTCGAGCTGCCGCCCGCCATGGTTGCTGACGATCAGCGCGTCGGCGCCCGAGGCGACCGCGAGCTTCGCGTCGTCGACGTCCTGGATGCCCTTGAGGATCAGCTTGCCGCCCCAGCGCTTCTTGATCCACTCGACGTCGCCCCAGTTCAGCCGCGGGTCGAACTGCTGCGCGGTCCATGCCGACAGGTTGCCCATGTCGGTGACGCCCTTGACGTGGCCGACGATGTTGCCGAACTGGCGCCGCGAAGTGCCCAGCATTCCCAGGCCCCAGCGCGGCTTGGTCATCATGTTCAGCATGTTGGCGACCGTCAGCTTCGGTGGCGCCGACAGGCCGTTCTTCAGGTCCTTGTGGCGCTGGCCGATGATCTGCAGGTCCAGCGTCAGCACCAGCGCGCCGCACTTCGCGGCCTTGGCGCGGTCGATCAGCCGTTCGATGAAGTCGCGGTCGCGCATCACGTAGAGCTGGAACCAGAACGGCTTGGACGTGTGGGCCGCGACGTCCTCGATCGAGCAGATGCTCATCGTGCTCAGCGTGAACGGGATGCCGAACCTCTCGGCCGCCTTGGCGGCGAGGATCTCGCCGTCGGCGTGCTGCATGCCGGTGAGGCCGACCGGCGCGATCGCCACCGGCATCGCGACGTCGACGCCGACCATCCTAGTGGCGGTGCTGCGGCCCTCCATGTTGACCGCGACGCGCTGGCGCAGCTTGATCTTCTGGAAGTCGCTCGTGTTCGCACGGTAGGTGCTTTCGGTCCACGAGCCGCTGTCGGCATAGTCGTAGAACATGCGCGGCACGCGCCGCTCGGCCAGCACACGCAGGTCCTCGATGGTGGTGATCACGGTCATGTTTCTCGTCTCCTCGGCGCGCATTGTGCCGGGGCGGCCGGCGCCCGGCCTGTCCCGGCTCAGAACAACTCGCCGTCGGCCGCGGCGTAGGCCGGCGCCGTGGGCAGGCCGCGCGAGCGCACCAGCGCGGCGGCGCGCACGCCGAGCAGGCGGATGCGCCGGGTCAGGTCGACGCGCTTCAGGCACTGGCCGGCCGCCCGGCGGATCGAGCCGGCGTCGTCGGTCGGTGCGTCGAGCGTCAGGTCGCGGGTCACGGTCTTGAAGTCGTCGAAGCGCAGCTTGATGCCGATGGTGCGTCCCGAGTAGCCCTGGCGCTGCAGGTCGCTGGCCACCTGTTCGGCCAGCTCGGTGAACACCCGCGACAGCTCGGCGCGGTCGCGGCGGGCGTGCAGGTCGCGGTCGAAGGTGGTCTCGCGGCTCATCGACACCGGCTCGCTGACGGTGACCACCGGCCGCTCGTCGAGGCCGTGCGCGGCGTCGTGCAGCCAGCGACCGTAGCTGCGGCCGAACTGCTCGACGAGCCCTGCCACGTCGCGCGCGGCCAGCTCGCCGATGGTGGTGATGCCCAGCGCCTTGAGCTTGGCGCCGGCCTTCGGACCGATGCCGTTGATGCGGCGCACCGGCAGCGGCCAGATGTGGCGCGGCAGGTCGTCGGCCGTCAGCAGCGTCAGGCCGTCGGGCTTGTCGAGCTCGGAGGCGATCTTGCTCAGCAACTTGTTCGGCGTCAGCCCGATCGAGCAGCTCAGGCCGGTGGCCCGGCGCACGTTGTTCTTGATCTCGAGCGCCAGCGCACGCACGCCGCCGTGCGGGTCGTGGCCCACGCTGTCCTGCGCGCCCGGCAGGTCGGTCAGGTCGATGTAGATCTCGTCGATGCCGCGGTCCTCGATCAGCGGCGCCACCTCGGCCACCGCCGCCTTGAAGCGGCGCGAGTAGCGCTTGTACTCGTCGTGGTCCACCGGCAGCAGCACCGCCTGCGGCGCCAGCGCCGCCGCCTTCATCAGGCCCATGCCCGAGTGCACGCCGTAGTCGCGCGCCGCGTAGGTGGCGGTGGTGATGACGCCGCGCCCGGCGTAGCGGGCCAGCCGCGCGAACTCGCGCGTCCCGTCGGCCCGCTGCACCGGCTGGTGGCGGCGTCCGCCGCCGATGACCACCGGCTGGCCCTCGAGCTCCGGATAACGCAGCAGCTCGACCGACGCATAGAACGCGTCCATGTCGAGGTGGGCGATCCAGCGGCGGCGCGGCGCGGTCGGCATGTGTCGAATTGTCGGCTGCAGGTCGGGCGGGGGCGATTCAACTGGTTGCGATTGCCCGTTCGCGGCCTGGCGCCACTTCGTACACTGATGTGCAGGCAGCACATTTGTAACTGCCGTCCGCGGGATGCCGCGGCATCAAACTTGCCACCGATTCTTCTTGGCCTGCGATCGATGGCTACGATGAACTTATAGGAACTGCACGCCTGCCATCCTCCGACATGCCCGATCCCGCTGCATCCGCGCCCGACGGCGACGAACAAGCCGCGTTGACCGACGCGGTGCGCGCGTTGCTGGCCCCGGTGGCGCGTCTGGCGCTGGCGCGCGGCCTGCCCTTTGCCGTGGTGCAGGAGCTGTTTAAGCAGATGCTGGTCCAGGAGGCCGACATGGCCCACGCCGCGCTGCTGCCGCACCGCAAGGTCAGCCGCATCAGCACCGCCACCGGCATCAACCGGCGCGAGGTGACACGCCTGATCCAGGTGTTGCGCGAAGGCCGGGTCGGCGAGGCGCCGGCGCGGCGTTCGCTGGCCAGCGAGGTG
The DNA here is from genome assembly GCA_044222685.1 of Burkholderiaceae bacterium. Classification (GTDB taxonomy): domain Bacteria; phylum Pseudomonadota; class Gammaproteobacteria; order Burkholderiales; family Burkholderiaceae_C; genus JAEUPI01. The sequence goes on along the minus strand of JBGAMU010000104.1, from coordinate 6,814 downwards.
TTTGCCCACTGGATGAGCGCGCCGGCCTACCACGACAAACGCGGCCAACCGAAGGTGCTGCGCCGGCAGGGCAAGGCGCCGAGCTTCGAATCGCTGGCGCGCAGCGTCACGCGCGACGTGCATCCGCGCAGCATCCTCGATGAACTGCTGCGCCTCAACCTGGCGAGCCTGGACGGCGACGCCGACACGGTGGCGCTGAAACGCGAGGCCTTCGTGCCGCATGGCGACGCGGTGCGCATGCTGCATTTCCTGGCCGACAACGTGGGCGACCATGCATCGGCCGCCGTCGACAACGTGCTGGGCGACGGGCACCAGCATTTCGAGCAGGCCATCTTCGCCAGCGGCCTGCGCGAGCAGTCGGTGCGCGAGATGCGGCCGCAGGTGAGCGCGCTGTGGCAGCAGCTGCTGGTCTCGCTGGTGCCGATGCTGGAGGCGAAGGTCGCCGCCGATCGCGAGCAGCCCGACGCCACCCGGCGGGTGCGCCTGGGCCTGTACACCTACGATACCGACGCCGCGGCCACCGCCGCGCCGGACCATCCGGCGCAGCCGGCGGGGAAGAACCGATGAACGACATGTCGCAACGCATGGGGCGCCTCGCCCGCCGCCGCTGGCTGGGTGTGCTGGCGCTGGTGCTGCTGGTCTTCGGCTGCGGCGGCGGCGTCGGCACCGGCGGCACCGGCTCGTTTGCCGTCGGTCCGATCAACGGCTTCGGCTCGATCATCGTCAACGGCGTGCGCTTCGACGATGTCGACGCCCGTGTCGAGTCCGACGACGGCAGCCCGCGCGGCAGCGACTCGCTGCGCCTGGGCATGATGGTCGAGGTCGATGCCGACGAAGTGCGCAACGCGCAGGCGGCGGCCCGTCAGGTGCGGGTGGTCAGCGAGTTGATCGGTCGCGTCGACAGCGTGGATCCGCTGCTCGGCCAGTTGGTCGTCAACGGCCTGACCGTGCGCACCAACGCATCGACGGTGTTCGACGAGCAGTTCGCCGGCGGCCTGTCGGGCATCGCGGTCGCCAGCCTGATCGAGGTCTACGGCTTCGCCGACGGTGCGGCCGGCGCAGTGCTCGCCACCCGGCTGGAACCGCGCCCCGGCGCCACCGCGTTCAAGTTCCGCGGCGCGCTGTCGGCGCTCGACCGCGTTGCCCGCACGTTCCGGATCGGCAGCCAGTCGTTCAGCTACCTCGGCCTGAGCCCCGAGCCGGAGGGCCTGGCCAACGGGGCCGTCGTGCGTGTCGTGGTCGGCACGGCGCGCGACGGCGCCGGCCGCTGGACGGTGACCGCGCTGGCCGGCGGCGTACCGTCGCGCGACGGCGTGGAGGGCGAAGCCGATGGCTTGATCTCCGCCTACAACTCCGATGCCGACTTCCGCGTCAACGGGCTGCCGGTCGACGCCAGCGGGGCCGTCGTGCAGGGTGGCCCGCTGGCCGCCGGCCTGCGCGTCGAGGTCCACGGTCGCCTGCAGGCCGGGTTGCTGATCGCCAGCACTGTCGCGGTCGAACGCGAGGAGGGCGATGGCGAGTTCGAGCTGCACGGCATCATCGACAGCGTCGATGCGGGATCGCAGACCTTGCGCCTGCGCGGCCGCAGCGAGCTGGTCAGCACCTCCCGTCCGGGCCTGCAGTACGAGAACGGCACGGCCGCCGACCTGCTGCCGGGTCGGCGCATCGAGCTGAAGGGCGTGCTGTCGGCCGACGGCACCCGGGTCGAGGCCACCCAGATCGAGTTCGGCTCCTGAGCCGCCAGCGCGCAGCCGCGCGCTGGCGCACAATCCAGCCGCAAGCCGCTCGTTGGAGGCCCCATGCCCGATCGCCACGTTCTCTCGGCACTCACTGCGTCGACGCTGGCGCTGCTGGTGTGCATGGCCAGTGGGGCCGCGCTGCTGCCTCCGCTGGTCGACCTGGCCGCGCGCTCGTCGCTGCATGCCACCTCGTTCGGCGCCACGCTGGTGGTCGCGATGCTGCTGCACTGGGTCTTCCTCGGCCTCGCCGCCCGGCGCACGCGCCGCAGCGTGGTCGGCTGGGTGTCGCTGTCGGTGCTGCTGTTCCCGATCGGCAGCGCCGCGGCGCTGGTGATGCTGAACTGGCTCGACGACGAGCCGATGCCGGTGCCGGCGCGCTGAGCGCTCGAAGCCGATGCGGCCGTCCGGTGCAGCGTGGTGGCTCGGGTTCGGCCTGGGCATCGTGGCGCAGGCTTCGGCCGCGGGTCAGTCGGCGACCGATGCGTGGCGCCAGCAGGTCTGGGACAGCGAAGTCGCGTTCGCCCGCAGCATGGCCGATCGCGACTTCGCCGCCTTCGGCCGGCACCTGAGCGATCACGCCATCTTCTGGAACGGGCCGAATGCGCAACGCGGCAAGGCGGCCGTGCTGGCCGCGTGGGCCGGCTTCTACCAGGGCGAAAAGGCGCCGTTCTCCTGGCAGCCGGATGCCGTGGAAGTGCTCGGCGACGGCACGCTGGCCCACTCCACCGGCCCGGTGCGCGATCCGTCGGGCAAGCTGATCGCGCGCTTCCACTCGGTGTGGCGGCAGGAGGCGCCGGGCGTCTGGCGCATCGTGCTCGACCGCGGCGAGGCCGCGCGCGAGTAGGGCCGTCGGCCGCGTCTACTGCGTCGCGACGATCTGCAGGCGTCGCTCGACGTAACCCGGTTGCGGCACCGCGCTGGCGTCGGGACAGGTGGCGCCGATCGAGCATGCGGTGGCGTCGATCGTGTACACGCGCAGCTGGCGGGCGACACCCGCGGCGCTCTCGCCTTCGTTGTAGACGATCGAGTTGCAGGTCACCGTCACGCGTGCTCCGGTGTCGATCGTCAGGTCGAGTGTCTGCGCGGTGCCGCTGCACGACGCCCAGCTGCCCTTGAACGCCTGGTACAGACCCCACTCGAGGCCGCTGCGCGCAGCCAGCAGCGTGCGTGCGGTCGACGCCGCCTGGGCGGCGGTGCTGTTGGCCCCGGTGGACAGCCGCACGATGGCGGCGGCCAGCGCCGCCAGCGCCACCAGCACCAGGATGGCCGCGATCACGCCGAGACCGCGTTGGTCGCTGCGACGCGGTCCGGTCATGGCACGTTGCGCACGTGGGCGCCTATCAGCAGGCTGGCGACTTCGTGGTTGCGCGCCAGCTCGAGCTGCATCGACACGAAGCCGCTCTGCTGGGTGGCACCCTGGTTCGGGTCGTACACGAAGCGGCACGACTTGACGCGCGTGGCCAGCACCGCGGCGCCGCTGGTCGAGGGACAGCTCGACGGATACGGCGCGTTGAAGCCGTAGTTCATCGCGCGGAACAGCGTGCCGCGGCCGTTGCCGTTGGCGTCGAGCGTGCCGTCGGCGCCGCTGCACACGTAGAACACCGCCGCCTGCGCCTGCGGCACGACGACGAAGCGGCCCCCGTCGTAGCCGGGCGGGAACTGCGTGCTCGCCACCGTGAGGCGGCTGCGGCCGAAGCGTGCGTCGGGCGTCGCCACCGACTGGATCGCCGCGCGGTTGCTGCCGCCGTACACGTCGCCCGGGTTCTGGTTGTCGATCACGACCCAGTCGCCGGCGGCCGGCACGCTGGCGAGCGGGCTCAACACGTCGAACACGCTGGTGGCCCGTGCCACATCGAGCGGAGCCGCGCAATCGGTGGCCGGTGAGCAGCCCGCAGTGGCGTCGTTGACCACGTCGGGGCCGCGGCGGAAGCGCCCGCCGCTGGCGGTGGGCACCAGCTCGAAGCACGACGCCGCCGGCGTGCGGATCGAATTGGGCACCGCACGCTGCACGTCGCGCACCATGCGGCGCAGCGCATGGTCGGCCTGCGCGGCGAGATCGGCGCGCGAGCGCATGGCGATGTAGCCGCCGAACGCGGGCAGGAAGAACGCGGTCAGGCTGGCCGCCATGATCGCCAGCAGCACCATCACGACGATCAGCTCGATCAGCGTGAAGCCGGCTGTCCGCGCGAACGGCGAGCTAGGACGCATAGTCGGTACGCCAGCCGACCAGGCTGACCGAGTCGCCGCCGCGCGACACCGTGACCGTGATGCGGCGCGCCGCGGCCACGCCGCCGACCGTGCCCGGCACCACGCTGATGCTCACCGCGTAGCCGGCGAGCGCGGCGATCGCGGTGCCGTCCACCGCGCACAGGCTGCCGCTGCTGGCATAGCCATGGTAGTCGCCGATGTCGTTGAAGGTGTCGCGCGCGCAGCCGGCCGGCGCCGTGTTGGCTGCCGCGGCGTACGGCTTGAGCTGGATCTCCTCGATCAGCTCCTCGGCGATCGCCAGCATCTGCCGCTGCAGCACCGGGTCGGCACTGCTGCGCGTGGCGGTGGTCAGCGCCGCCAGCACACCCGCCAGGCCGACGCCGACGACGACGATCGCCACCAGCAGCTCGACCAGCGAGACGCCGCGCGGGCGTCGACGGTCACTCGACATGGCCAGTCTCCCCGATCACGACGATCGCATCCTCGCCGGCGACGCTGACCGCACGATCGGCGACCAGGGTGCCGGCGCCGTCGCGCGTGACACGCCCGGAAGGTTGGAAGTACAAGGTGCCGGCCGGCGCCACGGAGGTGGCCGCCGCCGCGGCGTCGACGGCGAATGCCGGCTGGCCATCCGGGCCGGGCAGCAGCGTGCCGCAGGCGCTCGCCGGGTGGATGGTCGCGATGCTCAGCTGCACGGAACCCGTTGCCACGTCGGCGCACACCAGCCGGCGATGCGCGATCGCAGTGCCGCGGGCCTGACGCAGCGCCGCGACGACCTGGTCGTGCCAGGCGGTATTGCGCAGCGTCAGCGCGGCGTCGAGCTTGGGCAGCGCCACGGCGGCCAGCACGCCGACCAGTACCAGCACCATCACCAGCTCGGGCAGCGTGAAACCGCGCGACTCAGTACAACTCGCGGGCATGGACGGTCCTGCTGGTCTCGGGGTTGAAGATGCCGAACGACGCGCGGGCAGAGGGGTCGCGATCCGCGCTCGCGGCGCAGCTGCCGTTCTGGGCTCGCAGCCAGGCCAGCGCCGCGCCCGTGCTCGGCGGATGGCTCGTCAGGCATGACTGGTCGATGGTGCCGCTGCCGAGGTTGAGCGCCAGCTCGACGGTGCCGGTCGCGGTGGGCGACGGTGCGCCGAGCACCAAACCGCCTTGGCCGCCGGCCAGCGTGACGGCCGCCACGGTGTTGGTCCAGGCCGTGGTCGCGCCGCCCTGTCCATTGCGCCGGTTCGTCAGCGCGACGGCGCTCGACGGCACGACCGTGCAGTTGTCGTCGCCGTTCGGCAGCCAGGTCTGGCCACTCCAGTATTCGGCGCGCACCGGCAGCGACAGCGGCGCCTTCTCGCTGCCGAACGCTGCCGACAGGCGCAGCCGGCCGCTGCGCAGCAGGACGCTGTCCTCGCGGGCGCCGGCCGACGTGACGCCGTCGCTGTCCAGCGCGCGCAGCGCCATCGTCTGCGGCGCCGTGGCCTTCTGGGTGAAGGCATAGCTCGGTGCGGCCGTCGCCACGCCGGCGACGAAGGCCGACGCGGCGAGGCTGCCGCCCGACAGCGCGCCGAGGGCCAGCGCCGGCGCGTCGGACAGTGTCACCGCCTTGGCAAAGCTCGGCGTCGTGGCCGCGCTGCCGTCGTAGTTGACGGTGGTGGTCGGCGAGGCGAGTCCGTTCCTTGCCGTGACACTGACCCCGAATGGCTGTCCGGCGTAGCTGAACACGGCGCAGGCCGGCGCGACCGCCACGTCGAAGTGATGCGGCACGAAGCGGCCGACCGCGCCGGCGCTGCCGGTACTGCCGGACGCCGACAGTCCGCTGCCGAGATAACTGCCGCTGGCCAGCGTGGCGCTCAAGTCGCCGGTGCCGACCTCGCTCCAGACCAGATTGCCGGCGGTCGCGCCGCCGCCGCTGAAGGCGCCGATGCTGCCGCTGAACAAGCCGTTGCTGGCACCGGCGCCGCTCGGCGAGCGCCGCGTGAAGGCGAGGGTCACCGACTCGGTGACGCTTTCGCGGCCGAAGTTGGGTGCCGCGCCGCCGGTGCTGTTGCGTGCGGTCACGGTGGCCGAGAACGCACTGCCTGCGCGAATCGGCGCCGGGGTGACGGCGCTGAAGGAAAACGCCGCTGGGGCACTGATGAAGCCGTCGCTGCCGTTCATCAGCAGCGCGGCCTCGGCGCCGCTGCCGCTGTAGCTGGCCGTCAACGTGATCTGCCCGACGTCGGCATAGACCACCGAGGTTGTCGCGACGCCGCCGGCGTTGAACGCCAGGCTGACCGCGCGTCCGCCGGCGTCGCAGGCGGCTGCCGCGTTGTTGCCGCTGTTCAGCGCGCTGCCGGCCACGCGCACCGGCAATGTGCCGGTCGTCGGATTCGCGTAGGCGCACTTGAACGTCACCGACTTGCTGGTCGAGGCGAACGCGGGCGTGCAGGCCAGGCTGTTGTCGGCCTTCTTCACCGCCGACACGGTGATGCTCTGCGTGGCTTCGGCGACGTGATGCGGCACGTCGAAGACGAAGCCGCTGTCGGCGGCGCTGAAGGTGCACGTGGGGGAGCCGAAGTTGCAGGTGGTCGCGCTGGTCGCGCTCGGCGACACGCCGCTCGTGGCCAGCAGCACGCTGCCGACCGTGGTGAGCTGCAGGTTCAGCGTCGTCGTGCTGCTGCCGGCGGCGATGCCGAAGGCCGCACCGGACGGCCAGTTGACCGTCATGCCCGCGCCCGTCGCGGCCAGGTTACCCGTCACGCCGCCGGTGTAGGTGCTGGCGCAGGCGGCGTCCTCGCAAGCGGCGATGGTCACCGTCGACGGCGTGCAGGTCAGCCCGCTGCCGCTCGCGTGGCGCAACTCCAGGTGATGCAGCGCTGACCCGCCGCTGCGGG
>JBGAMU010000103.1:0-14502 GCA_044222685.1 Burkholderiaceae bacterium | reverse complement strand
AAACCGACCTTCGCCCTCGAGCCGATCGACGCCGACGAGATCAAGACCTACGTGCGTGTCGGCATGTGCGTCGGCATCGTGGCCGAGAAGGCGGTACGAGACGAGCCGCCGGGCGGCGACCTCGTCGCGCGGCCGGTCGGCCACCTGTTCGGCAGCAACGTCGCCCGCGTCGCGTTCAAGCGCGGCGCCTACCTGCGCCAGTTCGTGCTGACCTTCGCCGAGTCGCTGTCGGAGCGCCTCACCGCCAGCCTGATCCAGCGCGCCATGAACGGCAACGCCGCCAACTACGACCTCTGATCCTCCGCTCGCCATGCAGACCTCCACTCCCCGCACCCCCCCGCTGCGCAGCCGCCTGCCGCAGGTGGGGACCACCATCTTCACCGTGATGTCCGCCCTCGCGCAGCAACGCGGCGCCGTCAATCTCGGTCAGGGATTCCCGGACTTCGATTGCGACCCCGCCTTGCTGCGGGCGGTCGAACAGGCGATGCACGCCGGGCTCAACCAGTACCCGCCGATGGCCGGCGTGCCGGCCTTGCGCGAGGCCGTCGCCGCCAAGGTGGAGCAGCTGTACGGCCGTGCCTACGACCCCGGCACCGAGGTGACCATCACCGCCGGTGCCACGCAGGCGATCCTGACCGCGATCCTGGCGATCGTGCATCCGGGCGACGAGGTGATCGTGCTCGAGCCTTGTTACGACAGCTACGTGCCCAACATCGAACTGGCCGGCGGCAAGGTCGTCCGTGTCGCGTTGAAGGCAGGCAATTTTCGCCCGGACTTCGACGCCATCGGCGCGGCAATCGGTCCGCGCACACGCGCGATCATCGTCAACACGCCGCACAACCCGAGTGCCACGGTGTGGACCCGCGCCGATCTCGACCGGCTGGCCGCGCTGCTGCGGCCGACCGACGTGCTGCTGGTCGCCGACGAGGTGTACGAGCACATGGTGTTCGACGGCGTGCCCCATGCCAGCGCGTCGAGCCACCCCGAACTGGCCGCGCGCGCGTTCGTGGTGTCGAGTTTCGGCAAGACCTACCACGTCACCGGCTGGAAGGTCGGCTACGTGCTGGCGCCGCGCGAGCTGACCGAGGAGTTCCGCAAGGTGCACCAGTTCAACGTCTTCACCGTCAACACGCCGGTGCAGCACGGTCTGGCCCAGTACATGCGCGACCCGGCGCCGTACCTCGAGCTGCCGGCGTTCTACCAGCGCAAGCGCGATCTGTTCCGCGCCGGCCTGGCGAGCACGCGGCTGCGGCTGCTGGCCAGCGAGGGCACCTACTTCCAGTGCGTCGACTACTCAGCGGTGAGCGAACTCGACGAGGCCGGCTTCTGCCGCTGGCTGACCACCGAGATCGGCGTCGCGGCGATTCCGCTGTCGGCGTTCTACGAGGACGGCCGCAACCAGAAGCTCGCGCGTTTCTGCTTTGCCAAGCGCGACGAGACGCTGAACAACGCGCTCGAGCGCCTGTCGCGCCTGTAGCGGCTCGCCTACTTGCGCGGCGGGTCGGGCGGCAGGCCGAGGAAGTCGCTGCGCTGCTCGTCGCTGAGCGGTGCGACGTCGTCCGCCGATGCGTCCATCGGCAGCGGCTTGGTCAGGTCGAGATCGACCACCCGGCCCTCGCCCGGCAGCGGGGCCGGCTGCTCGCTCGGCTTGAAGGCGGCGCTCAGCACGGTGATCGGCGCTTCGGTAGCGCGACCCAGCTCGGCCAGGTCGGTCAGGTTGGACATCGCCGACATCGTGATCAGGTGCGGATGCGCGGTCGTCGCTTCGAACGTGTTGTCGCCCAGCGGCAGCAGCACGTCGATTGAAGTCGGCGGGCCGCCATCGTGATCGAGCAGGTCGCGCGCCATCGAGTACAGGAACAGCACCTCACGGTATGCCGGCAACTCGAACAGCTCGCCCGAGTCGCGCCGGAACATCAGCGACTCCAGCTCGGCCATCGCATCGATCGGCGTGCTCCAGCACTGTTCGAGCCGCCGCATGATCGACGGGTACTCATCCAGGCTGCGCCCCTGCTGCAGATCGGCGTCCCAGTCCGGCGCGTAGGCGTTGAAGCGGTGGTTGAAGCGGGCGCGGGTGCGTTCGTAGGACTCGCGATCGCCGAGCCGGCGGTAGATTTCCAGCAGCTTCAGATACGGCAACGGGCTGGTGCCGCCGCTGCCGCGGATGTGGCCCATCAGCAAGTCGATCGCCGCGTCGTCCTGGCCGAGCACGACGAAGAACTCGGCCTGCTGCTCCAGATCGATCAGCTCCTCGATCGAGACGTCGCGCGGCGCCTGCGCCATCGCCGAATCCGGGAACAGCGTCGACGAACCGAACCCCGACGGGCGCGCCGCCGGCGGCGGCGACGGCGGCGCGCCGAACATCGGCCGTGCCGCAGGCGTGGGCGCCATCTGCGGCGGCAGAGTCATCGGCTGCAGGGTTGGCGGATTCAGCGGCGGCTGGCGGCTGGCGGCCTGCGACGCCGCCCACCACTGCGCCTGCTGCTGGCGTTGCACGCGGCGCAGCTTCAGCCATAGCCAGACGGCCAGCGCCGCCAGCAGCGCCATCGCGGCCACCAGCCACGGCAACCACTGGCGCACCGTGTCGCCATCGGCCAGCCGGCTGCGCATCTGTGCAAGTTGGTCGCGGTCGCGCCGCGCCTCGGCGCGCACGGTCTCGAGTGCCTGCTCGACCGCGCGCATGCGCTCGGCGGCCGCGTTCGCATTGGCCTGAGCCACGCTGGCGGCCTGCTCGGCCAGCGCCGCACTGGCCGCCATAGCCGCCACGCGCATGGAGGCTTCCTGTACGGCAGAAGCCGCGGCCGACGAACGCGCGGCCACCGGCTCGAGTGCGTCGAGTCTCAGGCGCGCGACCGGGGCCGAGGCGGCTGCCGGCGCGCGACCGGCCTGCGGTGCGACGCCACGTGCGCCGCTGGCCACGGCCGTGCCGGGCGCAGCCCCGGGAGCCGAGGACGGCGGTCGCGGTCGGACGACGCGCCGTGGCGGTGCCGACACAGCGGGCGGGCTGGGCGATGCGGTATCCGGCAGGGGACGCGGCGCCGATGCGGCCGCAGCGGGCGCCACGGGTGTCGGCAGCGGCGTCTCAGCGCTGCGCGGGGTTTCAGCTGGCGGTGGGGCTGCCGCCAACGTGACGACCGGCGGATCGGCGAACACCGTGAAGCGCCGCTCGATCTTGTTGATGCAGCCGAGCGTGGCAATGACCGTCACCACCGGCTCTTCGATCGCCACGCGCGTGGTCACGCGCACGATGCGTTCGTCGGGCACCTCGCCCGCTTCGACGACGATGCGCACGTTGCTCGGCGCGATGCGCTGTTCGCCCTGCATCACCTCGGCAGACACGCAGGGTGCGGACAACGATTCGTCCGCCGCGAGTTGCACCGTGACCGGAAAGCTGAGGAAGCTGCCGAGTGATGCGCCTGCGTCCGCACGGACGAATCCGATGGCTTGCGCACCACCGGCTGTCATGCCGGCGAGGCTTGCCACGATGAACACCCGGCGAAGGATCATGCGTCGGAGTCGGGCTTGTCGCGCCTGTTGAAACGTCATCGAAAAAAATGTTGCGCGGCACTCTAGCATGAAGGCTCTGCGACCCCCGTGATGGAAGACGCTGCAGGAAGGGCAGGTGCGAGAATGAGGGAGGTCATGCATCACGTACCGCTTTCACCATGCCGTCCGAACTGATCACCGAGCGCCAGGCGTCGACGCTGGTGCTGACACTGAGCGACCCTGCCACACGCAATACGCTGTCGCCGCAGGTGTATGCCGCGGGTGTGGAGGCACTCAACATCGCCGATGCCGACGCATCGCTGCGCTGCGTGGTGCTGCGCGGTGACGGCGCCCACTTCTGCGCCGGCGGCGACCTCAATCGCCTGTCCGCCGTGCGCCAGCGTGGCCCGGACGAGCAACGCGTCAGCATCGACGGCTTCCACGCCTGGATCCAGGCGCTGCGGGAGTTCCCCAAACCGGTGATCGCGGCCGTCGAGGGCCATGCCGCCGGTGGCGGCTGCTCGCTGGCACTGGCCTGCGACCTGATCATCGCCGCCGAGGGAGCGCGCTTCACGATGTCGTACGGACGCGCCGGTTTCTCACCCGACGGCGGCGGCTCCTGGCATGTCGCGCAAGCACTGCCGCGCGCGCTTGCGCTGCAGATGATGTGGCTGCCCGAGCCGATGACGGCACGCCAGTGGCAGGCGCTCGGCCTGGTCAATGCGGTCACCGACGACGGCCAGGCCTTCACGCAGGCGCTGCAATGGGCCGAGCGCATCGCCGGCATGGCGGGCAATGCGGTGGCCAGCGTCAAGGCACTGGTCGAGCAGGCGCCGCGGCGCGGCCTGGCCGAGCAGCTGGACGCCGAACGCGACCAGTTCCTGGTCAATCTGTTCCACGACAACGCCGGCGAAGGCCTGCAGGCCTTCTTCGAGAAGCGGCGCCCGCGCTTCCGGTGACGGCGACGGGCTACTGGTCGTAGCCCGGCAGGTGGCGATCGAGCCGGCGCAGCAGCCCGGGCCAGGTGAGGTTGCTGCCCAGCCCCTTGGTCACCTGCGCAGCAGCCTGGCGCGCGCCGGCGACGATGCGCGGATCCACCGCAATCAACTCGCCGCCGGCCTGTGCGCGAACCTGGATCGTGCAGGTGGCCTCGAACACGTACATGTTGAGAAACGCCTCGGCGACCGTGCCGCCGACGGTGAGCAGACCGTGATTGCGCAGCATCAGGAAGCTGTTCGAGCCGAGGTCACGCACCAGCCTCGGCTTCTCGTCGGCATGGAGCGCCACGCCCTCGTAGTCGTGGTAACCGAGGCTGCTCAGCACGAAGATCGATTGCTGCGAGATCGGCAGCACGCCGCCGCGTTGTGCCGACACCGCCACGCCGTTGAGCGAATGCACGTGCAGCACGCAACCGGCGTCGTGGCGCGCCTCGTGCACGGCGCTGTGGATGGTGAACCCGGCGGGATTGACCGGATACGGCGAGTCTTCCAGCTTGTTGCCCTGCAGGTCGATCATGACCAGGCTCGACGCGGTGATCTCCTCGAACATCAACCCATAAGGGTTGATCAGGAACTGGTCGTGCCGGCCCGGTACCCGCGCGCTGATGTGGGTGAAGACGAGATCGTCCCACTTGAACAGCGCGACCAGCCGGTAGGCTGCGGCCAGGTCGATCCGGCACTGCCACTCGTCGGCGGCGATCTCGCTGGGGCGGCTGGCAGAAGCAAGGGTAGACATGGGTGAGCTCCCGAGAGGGATGAGCGCGGCCTGCGGGACAATAGCAGAGGCGTCGCCTCCTCTCGACTGTCGCTTCAGGGACAAGCCATGAAGACCCCGGTTCTTACAATCGAAGAGCAGCAAAACATCGACAGCGGCGCGTGGTTCTCCAAGCTCTCTCCGGCGTTGCGCGCCGCCATCCTGTCGCGCGCGGTGGTCAGGCATCTCGCCGATGGTGCGCCGCTCGCGTCGCGCGGCGCGCCGGCCGAACAATGGTGCGGCGTGGCGCTCGGCGCCGTGCGCATCTCGAGCGTGTCGCTGTCGGGCAAGCAGGTGGTGCTCACCTATGCCGAGCCGGGCACCTGGTTCGGCGACATCGCGCTGTTCGACGGTCTGCCGCGCACACACGATGCCGATGCCCACGGCCAGACCACCTTGCTGGTGGTGCGAAAGCCCGACTTCAAGGTGCTGCTGTCGCAGCATGTCGAGCTTTACGACGCGCTGCTGCGTCTGAACTGCCGGCGCCTGCGCCTGATGTTCGACCTGTTCGAGGACCTCAATACGCGCCCCTTGGCCGCGCGCCTGGCCAAGCAGATCCTGCTGCTGGTGCGCAGCTACGGCGTCGAGCAGGGCGAGGAGATCCGCATCGGGCTGCAGCTGGCGCAGGAAGACCTGGCCCAGCTGCTCGGCGCCTCGCGCCAGCGCGTCAACCAGGAGCTCAAGGGTTTCGAACGCGAAGGTGCGGTGCGGGTCGAGCCGACGCGCCTGGTCGTGCTGTCTCGCGATAAGCTGCTGGCCCTCGCCGAACGCTAGGACGCAGCGCCATGGAATCGATGGAACATTTCACGGGCACCCGGCCGGTGGCCGCCAGCCATGCGTTCGACGTGGCGGCGCTGCAGGCGTACCTGCAGGCGCACCTGCCGGGTTTTGCCGGGCCGCTCACGGTCGAGCAGTTCAAGGGCGGGCAGTCGAACCCGACCTACAAGCTCGTCACCCCCGGCTGCACCTATGCCATGCGCAGCAAGCCGGGCCCGGTGGCCAAGCTGCTGCCGTCGGCGCACGCGATCGAACGCGAGTTCCGCGTCATGCGCGCGCTGGCCGACACGCCGGTGCCGGTGGCACGCATGCACCTGCTGTGCGATGACGAATCGGTGATCGGGCGCGCGTTCTTCGTCATGCAGTTCGTCGAGGGGCGCGTGCTGTGGGACCAGTCGCTGCCGGCGCTGAGCAAGTCCGAGCGCGGCGCCGTCTACGACGAGATGAATCGCGTGATCGCCGCGCTGCACAGCGTGGACGTCGCCGCCGTCGGCCTGGCCGACTACGGCAAGCCGGGCAACTACTTCGAGCGCCAGATCGGCCGCTGGTCGAAGCAGTACATCGCCTCGCAGACGCAGCCTATTCCCCAGATGGACCGTCTGATCGACTGGCTGCCGGCGCACCTGCCGCCGTCGGCGCGCGACGCGTCGCAGGCGGCCATCGTGCATGGCGACTATCGGCTCGACAACCTGATCTTCGACACGCAGGCACCGCGCATCCGCGCAGTGCTCGACTGGGAGCTGTCCACGCTCGGCCATCCGCTGGCAGACTTCAGCTACCACTGCATGGCCTGGCACATCCCGCCGGGCACCTTCCGCGGCATCGGCGGGCTCGATCTGGCCGCGCTCGGCATACCGGACGAGCGCGAGTACGTGCAGCGCTACTGCGTGCGCACCGGTCGCGCCGACCCCGACACGGTGATGGCCGACTGGAACTTCTACCTCGCCTACAACCTGTTCCGCCTGGCCGCCATCACCCAGGGCATCGCCAAGCGCGTGGTCGACGGCACGGCGGCCAGCGCTCAGGCGCGTGCCACCGGCAGCGCCACCCCCACCCTTGCCCAGCTGGCCTGGCGTTTCGCCCAGGCCGCCTGATCCCCCGTTCACCAGGAGCATCACATGGACTTCGCCTATTCGCCGCGTACGCAGGAACTGCAGGGCAAGGTTTCGGCCTTCATGCAGGAGTACGTCTTTCCGGCCGAGGGCCGCTACTGGAGCGAATTGCGCGCCAACACCGAGGCCGGCAAGCGCTGGACGCCGCTGCCGCTGATCGAGGAGCTCAAGGTCAAGTCGCGCGCGCAGGGCTTGTGGAACCTGTTCCTGCCCGAGAGCGACTACGGCGCCGGCCTGACCAACCAGGAGTACGCGCCGCTGGCCGAGATCATGGGCCGGGTGCCGTGGGCCAGCGAGGTGTTCAATTGCTCGGCACCCGACACCGGCAACATGGAGGTGCTGGTGCGCTACGGCTCGCCCGAGCAGCAGAAGCAGTGGCTGCTGCCGCTGCTCGACGGCAAGATCCGCAGCGCCTTCGCGATGACCGAGCCGGCGGTGGCGTCGTCGGATGCCACCAACATCGAGGCGCGCATCGAACGCCGGGGTGACCACTACGTCGTCAACGGCCGCAAGTGGTGGACTTCGGGCGCCGGCGATCCGCGCTGCAAGATCATGATCTTCATGGGCAAGACCGACCCCGCGGCGGCCCGCCACTCGCAGCAGTCGATGATCCTGATTCCGTTCGACACGCCCGGCGTCAAGGTGATGCGGGCGCTGCCGGTGTTCGGCTACGACGACGCCCCGCACGGCCACATGGAAGTCGACTTCCAGGATGTGAAGGTGCCGGCGTCCAACATCCTGCTCGGCGAGGGCCGCGGCTTCGAGATCGCGCAGGGACGCCTCGGCCCCGGGCGCATCCACCACTGCATGCGGCTGATCGGCCTGGCCGAACGTTCGCTCGAGCTGATGTGCAGGCGTGCGGTCAAGCGCGTGGCCTTCGGCAAGACGGTGGCGCAGCAGACGGTGACGCAGGAACGCATCGCCGAAGCGCGCTGCATGATCGACCAGTCTCGCCTGCTGACGCTGAAGGCGGCCTGGATGATGGACGTCGCCGGCAACAAGGCTGCCAAGGCCGAGATCGCGATGATCAAGGTGGTGGCGCCCAACATGGCACTGCGCGTGATCGACTGGGCGATGCAGGTGCACGGCGGCGCGGGCGTCAGCGACGACTTCCCGCTGGCCTACTACTACGCGCAGGCGCGCACACTGCGTTTTGCCGACGGCCCGGACGAGGTGCACCGCAACGCGATCGCCAAGATGGAACTCGGCCGCTACGCGATGTAGCGGCAACAGAAGCGCCCTGCTCAGGTCACCGAATGGCCCGAGCGGGGCAGTTCGTCGGCATCCCAGGCCGACGGACGCACCGAGGTCGGCGCGAAACCCGAGTCCTGCCAGTCGCCCGCCACGCGCTTGGCCTCGTGCGCGGCCAGCAGAAACAGCTGCAGCCAGCGGCCGATCGCATCGAGGTTGGGCTCGGGCATGCGCAGGCGCAGCGTCAACCGGCCGCGGCCGATCGCCAGCACGAACGGATCGTTTTCGCCGAGCGACTGGCCGGCCGCCAGCAGCGCCGGCGTCAACGGCCCATGAAGCCACTGCAACAGCCACGGCTTCACGCTCGACACGGCACCGAAGCGCGCGTCGAGCCCGCGCAGCTCCGAATGCGCGAGCTTGGGGTACATGACGAGCCAGCGGATCTCGGTGGGGGTCTGCGTGTCGATGCTGGTCTGCACGCCTTCGACGTACTGGTCGAACACCAGCGACTCCGACTGCTCCATCAGCTTGCGGTTGAGCACCAGCGCCTGCAGGTCGCGGTGAAGGCCCATCTCGGCCAGGATGCGCAGCTCGCAGCCGCTCACATAGGGCCGGTGCGATGCACCCCACTCGATGCGCCAACGCGGGCCGCCGCGCGGCGAACCTTCGACCACGAAGCCCTCGCCGTTGCGCACGCGTCGGTACAACGCACCGTGCGCGCGCGCCCAGGCCTCGGCGCCGTGCAGGCGGGTGCCCACAGGACTACGGGCGAGCCATTGCTTCAGTGATGCGAGCATGGTCTACGGTGGCCCCGGCATTCGAAGCAGCCGGGGTTCTTGGGGGATCGAAGTGTATTCCGGGGCTGCGACAACCGCGATCATCGGGCCGATCGGCTTCGGCCGAACGCGGGTGTCGCCGCTTGAAAGCGGCCCAATTCGCCGGTCCGCTTCGCTGGCCACCCAGCGCGCTGCATAGAATCGCGCGCGCATCGATCAATCACTGCCCGTAGCTCAGCTGGATAGAGCAGCTGCCTTCTAAGCAGCAGGCCGGGGGTTCGAGTCCCTCCGGGCAGGCCAGCCTCCAGCATGCAGCGCATCCGCCGGGATGCGATCGCATGACGACCGACCACCATGCAAGCTCCGCCCGACCTGCCGCCGATGCCCGCCGCGCGCCGCCATCCGGCCTGGTTGCGCGTGCTGTGGAATTCCGCCGGCGTGCTGGCCTTCGCCACCGGCGTGGTGGGCCTCTTCGTGCCGCGGCTGCCCACCACGCCGTTCATCCTGCTGGCGGCGTTCTGCTTCTCGCGCGGTTGCGCGCGCTGCGAGGCGTGGCTGCTGGCCCATCCGCGCTGGGGTCCGATGGTGCGCGACTGGCGCGAGCGCCGCGCGATACCGCTGCGCGCCAAGCAGCTGGCCACGGTGATGATGACGATCGGTTGCGCCATCGCCTGGCCGCAGCTGCCCTCGCCCTGGCATTGGGCGCCGATCGTGCTGTGCGGCGCAGTGGCCGGCTGGATGTGGCACCTGCCGTCGCGGCCGCCGGCGGCCTGAGGCCTCCGCTCACGCCGCACGCAAGCGGGCCTGCAGCGCCCGCAGCGCAGGCTCGTCGAGCGTCTCGTGCTGCAACAAGGCCTGCGCACCCTGCTCCAGCACCGCACGATGCGTGCGCAGCAGCGCTTCGGCACGCGCGAGCGCACGCTCGAGCAGTCCCCGAATGGACTCGTCGATGCGTTGCTGCGTCTGCTCCGACACCGCCGGCCGCGGCTGGGACCAGTCCGCCGGCAACTCGAGCATCGCACCGCGTGGCGGCTCGAACACCACCGGGCCGAGGGCGTCGTCCATGCCGTGTCGCATGACCATCTCGCGCGCGAGGTCGGTGGCCTTGGCCAGGTCGTCGGCCGCGCCGGTGGAGGTGCCGGCGAACACCACCCGCTCGGCGGCACGGCCGGCCACCAGGACCTCGAGCCTGTGTTCCAGCGCGTCGCGCGTGAGCAGATAGCGGTCCTCGGTCGGCCGCTGGATGGTGTAGCCCAGCGCGCCGATGCCGCGCGGGATGATCGACACCTTGTGCACCGGGTCGGCGCCGGGCAACGCCAGCGCCACCAGCGCGTGGCCCATCTCGTGATATGCCACGATGCGGCGCTCGTCCTCGCCCAGCAGGCGGTTGCGCCGTTCCAGCCCGGCGACGATGCGCTCCACCGCGGCGGTGAAGTCGACCATCGACACACGCTCGGCCTTGCGCCGCGTGGCGGCCAGTGCGGCCTCGTTGACCAGATTGGCCAGGTCCGCGCCGCTGAAGCCGGGCGTGAGCGCCGCCACCTCGTCGAGCTTCACCGCCGGATCGAGCGAAATCTTGCGCACGTGGACGCTCAGGATGTCCGCGCGGCCCCGCTTGTCGGGCCGATCGACCAGCACCTGGCGATCGAAACGGCCGGCCCGCAGCAGCGCCGGGTCGAGGATCTCGGGCCGGTTCGTCGCCGCCAGGATGATCAGGCCGACCGAGGTGTCGAACCCGTCCATCTCGGCCAGCAGTTGATTGAGCGTCTGTTCCTTCTCGTCATGCCCGCCGAAACTGCCGAATGCACCCCGCGCGCGGCCGAGCGCATCGAGTTCGTCGATGAAGATGATCGCCGGCGCCTTGGCACGCGCCTGTTCGAAGAGGTCCCTCACGCGGGCCGCGCCGACGCCGACGAACATCTCGACGAACTCGCTGCCCGAGATCGAGAAGAACGGCACCCCTGCCTCACCCGCGACGGCCTTGGCCAGCAGCGTCTTGCCGGTCCCCGGTGGGCCGACCAGCAGCACGCCGCGCGGGATGTGGGCGCCCAGCCGGCCGTATTCCTTGGGGTGCTGCAGGAATTCGACCACTTCCTGCAGTTCCTGCTTCGCCTCGTCGACACCGGCCACGTCGGCGAAGGTGACGCCGGTGTCGGTCTCGACGTAGACCTTGGCGCGGCTCTTGCCGATCGACATGAAGCCGCCCAGCCCGCCCTGCCGGTCGGCCATGCGGCGGATCACGAAGTACCACAGTCCGAAGAACACCAGCGCCGGCACCACCCACGACAGCAGATCGCGCAGCAGTGCGCTTTCGAACACGCGCGAGTACGGCACGTTGAACTTCTCCAGCCGCGCGGCCAGCTCCGGCTCGACCCGGGTGGCCACCAAGGTGGTCTTGCGGCCATCGGGCACTTTCAGATGCCCGGTGATCGTGCGCTCGGACACCGTGACTTCGCTGATGCGGCCTTCGGACAAGGCCTTCTCGAACTCGCTGTACGGCACCGGCTCGATGCGCTGGGCGCCCTGCCAGAAGTCCTGCACCCACACCAGCAGCAGCGCGGCCAGCAACCAGTACGCAGCGTTCCAGGTCTGCTTCTTGTCCATCATCGGGCCTCGCCGCGCCTCAGGACGCCAGACCTTCGCGCCGCAGCGCGCTGCGCAGGCGATCGATCTCGTCGAGCAGGTCGAGCATCACCGCGACGGCCTGCAGATTGGCATCGAAGTCGCGCTGCAGGCGACGGATGCGCCTCACCCGCGCGAGCTCGGCCACGGCAAAGCGCCACGGCGTGCCGGCCGGGCGCACGAGATCCTCCTCGACGAGCAGCGCGACGAAGCCGACTTCCACATCGCAGGCGCGCGCGAAGGCCTCGATGCCGAGTTCGACCTCGCCCGCCACCGGATCCACATGGACGATGGAATCGTGGCTCATCATTCGTCTCCTGGCGCACGTGCGTCGAACGCCAACTCGCGCGCCATCTGTCGGTAGAGGGCTTTCGCCTCCTCGCTGTCCGCCGGCGGCAGCACCACCTGCAGCACCGCGTACAGATCACCCGGCGTGGCGCCCGGCAAGCCACGGCCCTTCAGCCGTAGTTTGCGTCCGCCCTGCGAGCCGGCCGGCACGTTGACTTCCAGCGTGCCCGCCGGCGTGGGTACCTCGACCACCGCGCCGAGCGCGGCCTCCCAAGGGGCCACCGGCAGCGTGACGTAGAGGTCGCGGCCGTCGACCCGATAACGCGCATGCGACTCGAGATGCACTTCAAGGTACAGGTCGCCGGGCGGGCCACCCGCGAGACCCGGCGCGCCCTGCCCGGCCAGCCGGATCTGCTGGCCCGCGCGCACACCCTTGGGGATCGTGATCTGCAACTCGCGCTGGCGCAGGTGCACCTGGCCATGGGCATCGAGTTCGGGACTCTGCAGCGTGATGCGACGCGTGGCGCCGGCGAACGCATCCTCGATCGAGATGGTCACCTTGGCGTGATGATCCTGCCCTCGTGCGGCCTCGAAGCCACGCGCTGCGTGCGGCGGCGCCGTGCCGCGTCGGTGGGCGGAGCCGAAGAGCGTCTCGAAGAACTCGCTGTAGCGCTCGGCGTCGAATCCGTCGCCCGGCCCGCCGTTGAACTCGAAGCCCGAGCCCCAGTCGGGCGGCGGATCGAAGCGCTCGCCGCCGCGCCGACCCTGTCCCACCTGGTCGTAGGCCGCGCGCCGCTGCGGATCGCGCAGCACCTCGTAGGCCTCGTTGATCTCCTGCATTCGCTGCGCCGCATCGTCCGCCTTGTTCAGATCGGGGTGGTGCTTGCGGGCGAGCCGGCGAAAGGCCTTCTTGATGTCGTCGTCGCTGGCCGAGCGCTCGACGCCGAGTACCTTGTAGTAGTCCTTGAATTCCATCACGCGTCTCGTGGCCCGATTCGACGTGCGAACGCACTCGCCGCACGCGTCATCGTCGCGCATGCAGCTGCAGTCGCATTGACGAGAGTCAATTTCACCGCAACCGGCGGTGACCCGTCATCCCAGGGCGCCTTGGGCTCAGGCGCATCAATGCAAATCGGCGCCGTTGTGGCGCCGATGGTTCATTGATTCGTGACGGGAGTTCCTGGTGGGCGGTGCAGGGTTCGAACCTGCGACCCCTGCCGTGTGAAGGCAGTGCTCTACCGCTGAGCTAACCGCCCGAACAAAGCGGGGCGCATTATGCCACGAGGCTGCGCCACACCGTGCGTCCGCCACTCGCCTTGTCGAGCTCGGCCAGCGCCGCCAGGTGCGCGGCCAGCTCCTCGGCGGTGGGCTCGACGACGATCAGCTCGAAGGTCGACAGGTCGATCGCGGCGGCGGCGTGCTCGCCCGCATCGGAGGAGTCGCCGATGTCGATGACCAGGCTGTCCTGGCCGCGCGTCATGCGGATGTACACCTCGGCCAGCAGGCCCGCGTCGAGCAGCGCACCGTGCAGGCTGCGATTGGAGTTGTCCACCTCGAGCCGGCGGCACAACGCATCGAGCGAGTTGGACTTGCCGGGGAACATCTCGCGCGCCATCGCGAGCGTGTCGGTCACCTTGGCCACCGCCCGCGTGAACGGCGGCCGGCCGATGCGCGACAGCTCCTGGTTGAGAAAGCCGACGTCGAACGCCGCGTTGTGGATCACGATCTCGGCGCCGTCGACGAACTCGAGCAACTCGTCGGCCACCGCCGCGAACAGCGGCTTGTCGGCGAGGAACTCGTCGGTCAGGCCGTGGATCTTGAGCGCGTCGTCGCTGCTCGGCCGTTCGGGGTTCAGGTAGAAGTGCTTGTTGCGGCCGGTCAGCCGGCGACTGACCAGCTCGATGCAACCGATCTCGATGATGCGGTCGCCGCTCTCGGGCGACAGCCCGGTCGTCTCGGTGTCGAGGAAGATCTGGCGCATCGCGTGTTCAGGCCTTTCGTCGGGTCGACCACCACCACAGGGCGACGCCGATGGCCACCATCGGCACGCACAGCCATTGTCCGCGGCTCAAGGCCAGCGCCTGCAGGCCGAGGAACGCATCGGGCTCGCGAAAGTACTCGGCCACGAAACGCAGCAGGCCGTAGCCGACCAGGAACGCGCCCGACACCTGGCCCATGCGCCGCGGCCCGCGCGAATACAG
The DNA here is from genome assembly GCA_044222685.1 of Burkholderiaceae bacterium. GTDB lineage: Bacteria > Pseudomonadota > Gammaproteobacteria > Burkholderiales > Burkholderiaceae_C > JAEUPI01. Next base: position 297 of record JBGAMU010000103.1, on the reverse strand, counting down.
CCACAGCACCACGAACAGCAGCAGGCCTTCGAGCGCGAACTGGTACAGCTGCGACGGGTGGCGCGGCACGGCCGATCCGCTTTGCGGAAACACCATCGCCCAGGGCAGCGCCGGGTCGGCCGCGCGGCCCCAGAGTTCGCCGTTGATGAAGTTGCCCAGGCGCCCCGACGCCAGCCCGGTGGGTGCACAGGGGGCCACCAGGTCGGTCACCTGCAGAAAGCTGCGCCCCCGGTGGCGGGCGAACAAGGCCAGGGCGGCGATCACGCCCAGCAGCCCGCCGTGGAAGGCCATGCCGCC
>JBGAMU010000102.1:0-14549 GCA_044222685.1 Burkholderiaceae bacterium | reverse complement strand
GCAAGGAGCCCGGCCAGTCGGCGCAGGCGGTGGTGGCGCGTGCATTCGGTGGGCTCGCACCGATCAAGGATGCCTTCATCTTCCCCGTCAGTCCGCCGGCGATCCGCGACCTCGGCCGTGCCAACGGCTTCGCGATGCGCCTGCAGGACCGCGCCAGCGTCGGGCGCGACGCGCTGCTCGCCGCACGCAACCAGCTGCTCGGCCTGGCGCGCCAGAGCCCGCTGCTGGTGGCGGTGCGCCCCGACGGCCTGGAAGACGCGTCGCAGCTGCAGCTGGACATCGACCGCGACAAGGCCGCCGCGCTCGGCGTGAGCTTCGCGGCGATCAACAGCGCGCTGTCCACCGCGCTCGGCTCGTCCTACGTCAACGACTTCCAGAACGCCGGGCGCCTGCAGCGCGTGGTGGTGCAGGCCGATGCGCCGGCGCGCATGCAGCCCGACGACCTGCTGAGGATCAACGTGCTCAACACCGGCGGCAACGCCGTGCCGCTGGCGTCGTTCGCGACCACGCGCTGGATCACCGGGCCGATGCAGACCGTGCGCTACAACGGGTACCCGACGATGCGCATCGCCGGCGAGGCGGCGCCGGGCATCAGCAGCGGTGCGGCGATCGCCGAGATGGAGCGCCTGGCCGCGCAGCTGCCGGCCGGCTTCGCCTACGAGTGGACGGGCCTGTCGCGCGAGGAGAAGCTGTCGGGCGCGACCGCGCTGATCCTGTTCGGCTTCTCGCTGCTGTCGGTGTTCCTGTGCCTGGCGGCGCTGTACGAGAGCTGGTCGATCCCGTTCGCGGTGATCCTGGTCGTGCCGCTCGGCGTGCTCGGCGTGATCCTCGGCGCCACCTCGCGCGGCCTGGACAACGACGTGTTCTTCAAGGTCGGCCTCATCACCATCATCGGCCTGTCGGCGAAGAACGCGGTGCTGATCATCGAGTTCGCCAAAGACCTGGTGGCGCAGGGCAAGGGCGTGATCGAATCGGTGCTCGAGGCGGCGTATCTGCGCTTCCGGCCGATCCTGATGACGTCGCTGGCGTTCATCCTCGGCGTGCTGCCGCTGGTGGTGGCCACCGGCGCCGGCTCGGCCAGCCAGCGCGACATCGGCACCGGCGTGATGGGCGGCATGATCAGCGCCACCTCGCTGGCGGTGTTCTTCGTGCCGGTGTTCTTCGTCGTCGTGCGTCAGCTCTTCAAGGGCAGCGAGCGCCAGCGCCGCATGTACGCACACGAAGACCCCGCCGGCGGAGAGCCGCCGCGATGAAACATCGGATCGTCGCCGGCCTGGCCGCCGCTGTGCTGGCGGCGTGCGGCTCGATGGCGCCTCGCCACGAGCGACCGCCGCTGCCGGTGGCACCGCAGTTCCCTGGCGCGACGGCGGCAGACACCGAAGGCAGTGCCGCTGTGGCCGAGATCGACTGGCGGCAGGTCTTCGCCGATGCGCGGCTGCAGCGGCTGATCGAGCTGGCGCTGGCCAACAACCGCGACCTGCGCACCGCGGCGCTCAACGTCGAGGTGGCGCGCGAGCGCGCGCAGGCGCAGGGCGCGAGCCTGTGGCCGACGCTCAATGCCGGCGTCGGCGGCAGTCGCCAGCCGACGGCCAGCGGCAATACGCTGACGACCTACAGCGCCGGCGTGCTGGTCCCGGCCTACGAGATCGACTTCTTCGGCCGCCTGCGCAGCCTGACCGACGCCGCCCAGGCCGCCGCGCTGGCGGCCGACGAAGGCCGCAAGACCACGCAGATCAGCCTGGTCGCGGCGGTCGCCGGCACCTACCTGGCCACACTGGCCGACGACGAACTGCTGGCGCTGACGCGGCAGACGCTCGACACGCGGCTCGAGTCGCTGCGGCTCGTTCGCCTGCGCTACGACCGCGGCACCGCCTCCGAGCTCGACCTGCAGGCCGCCCTGTCGCTGGTGGCCAACGCACAGGCCACGCTCGCGCAGGGCCAGCGCCAGCGTTTGCTCGACGACAACGCGCTGGTGCTGCTGCTCGGCCAGTCGCTGCCCGCCGATCTGCCGCCGGCGCCGACGCTGTCGGCACTGGCGCTCAAGTCCGAGCTGCCGGCCGGGTTGCCGTCGGCGCTGCTCGAACGCCGACCCGACATCCGCGCGGCCGAAGCGCAGCTCGTCGCCGCCGAGGCCAACCTGGGCGCGGCGCGCGCGGCGTTCTTTCCGTCGGTCACGCTGACGGCCAGCGCCGGCACGCTGAGCAGCGATCTGTCGGGCCTGTTCAAGAGCGGTTCGTGGGGCTGGGGCGTGGCACCGCAGCTGCTGTTCACGCTGTTCGACTCGGGGCGCAACCGCGCCAACGAGCGCGCCGCCGACGCGACGCGCCGCATCGCCGTGTCGCAGTACGACAAGGCCATCCAGACCGCCTTCCGCGAAGTGGCCGACGCGCTGGCCGGCCGCGCCACGCTGGGCGAGCAGCTGCGGGCGCAGCAGGCGCAGGCCGATGCGGAGGCCGCGCGTTACCGGCTGGCCGACCTGCGTTATCGCAACGGCGTGGCCAGCTCGCTCGACCTGCTCGACGCGCAGCGTGCCCTCTTCGCCACCCAGCAGCAGACGCTGCTGGTGCAGCTGGCCCAGGTGCAGAACCAGATCGGCCTGTACAAGGCGCTCGGCGGCGGCTGGAGCGCCGCGGCGGACCGCAAGCCGTGACGCCCGACGCTGCGACGGCGTGGCGCCGCGCGCGATGCCGGCGGTGAACAGCGGCGCCCTCGGCGGCAGCGCCGCGCCGCCGCTGCCCTGGCGCGGGCTGCTGCTCGCGCTCGGCGGCTCGATCGCGTTCTCGGGCAAGGCCATCATCGTCAAGCTCGCCTACCGGCACGGCGTCGACCCGGTCACGCTGATCATGTACCGCATGCTGTTCGCGCTGCCGCTGTTCGTCGCGTTGTCGTGGTGGGCCGGCCGCGGCCGGGCGCCGCTGGCCACGCGCGACCGCTGGATCGTCGCCGGCCTCGGCTTCTGCGGCTACTACCTGGCGAGCCTGCTCGACTTCATCGGACTGCAGTACCTCACCGCCGGGCTCGAGCGGCTGATCCTCTACCTCACGCCGACATTGGTGCTGGTGCTGGGCGCGCTGCTGTTCAAGCGGCCGGTCGGCTGGCGCCAGGGCGTGGCGCTGGCGGTGGGCTACGCCGGCGCGCTGATCGTCTTCGGCCACGAGCTGCACCTGGAGGGCGGCCACGTCGCGCTCGGCGCCGCGCTCGTCTTCGCCAGCACGATCAGCTACGCGATCTACCTGATCTACAGTGGCGAGGTGGTGCAGCGCATCGGCTCGATGCGCCTCACCGGCCTGGCCAGCACGGTGGCCTGCGGGCTGTGCATCGGCCACTGGCTCGTCATGCAGCCGTTCGCATCGGCCCAGGTGGCGCCGGCGGTGCTGTGGCTGTCGGTGCTGAACGCCACGCTGTGCACGGTGGCGCCGGTGCTGATGGTGATGATGGCGATCGAGCGCATCGGCTCGGCGCTGACGGCGCAGGTGGGCATGATCGGGCCGCTCAGTACCATCGCGATGGGCGTGGTGCTGCTCGGCGAACCGTTCACGCCTTGGCTGGTGGCGGGCACGGCGTGCGTGCTGGTGGGTGTGTGGTTGTTGGCGCGTTGGCGATGAGGGTCACGCGGGCGGCGTTGCGGCCTTTCGGCGGCAGGTGCAGCAGGCTATTCGATCACCTCGTCAGCGCGCAGCAGCAGCGATGGCGGGAGCGCGAGGCCTATCAGGGCCGCTGTCTTCAGGTTGATCGTCAGATAGAAGCGCGTCGACTGCTCGACCGGCAGCTGCGCGGGTGATGCGCCCTTCAGGATTCGATCGACGTAGTACGGCAATCGGCGAACGCTGTCGATCATGCGGTCACCATAGGACAGCAGCATGCCCGCCCTGGCCACCTCGACGAGCGGGCTCATCGCCGGCAGCTTGTGCTCGAGCGCCAGGGTCGCCACGCGGGCGCCGTGCTGAAACAGGAACGGCTGGCCGAAGACATGCAGCGCATCGACTCTTTCGCGCACCAGCGTCGCGATCGCGGGCTCGATGTCGGCGGGCGCTCTCAGCTCGACCGGCCGCAGGGTCACCCCGAGCCTGCGCGCGGCGGGCTCGACCTCGGTGCGGTTCGCGGCGTGCAGCGGGAAGTCGGGGTTGAACAACATGCCGATGCGCGCCGCCCCGGGCACCGCCTGCTTGAGGAACTCGAGCTGTTTCGCGTGCAGCCCCAGCCCCAGGCCGCCGAGGCCGGTCACGTTGCCGCCCGGCCGCGCCAGACTGGCGACGAAGCCGGAACCCAACGGGTCGCCCGCGTAGTAGAAGACGATCGGGATGGTCGTGGTGGCCTTCATTGCCGCACTAGTCGGCGGCGTGCCAGCCCCGATGATCAGATCGACCTTGCGCTCGACCAGCTCGGCAGCCAGCGCCGGCAGGCGCTCGTTGCGGCCCTCGGAGCGCAGGTTCTCCACGGTGTAGTCGCGCCCCTCGACCCAGCCGTGCTCGCGCATGCCTTCGACGAACGTGTCCCACACCGGCGAGGGCGCGAGCGCCGAACTGCTGAGCCAGCCGATGCGTGCCACCTTGGCGGCCGCCTGTGCGTAGACGCCAGCGGGCGAAGCCAGTCGGCCGCTCACGAGCGCACAGGCCAGCACGGTTCGTCGTGTCGTCATCGGTCACCTCGTCGGCGCGTCGATGCTACGCCCGAAGCGCCTGAACGACACGACGTTCGATCAGCCGCGACGGTTGCCGATGAAGGCTCGATTCCGCCCGGCGCGCACACTGGATCCAGTGCGTCGATATAGTGAGGGCACCGACGGCGGCCAATCCGGACCGCCTTTCGTCCTGCAACCAACAACTCGGGTGAACGATGGATCTGGGCATCAAGGGCAAGTGGGCGCTGGTGTGTGCCGGCAGCAAGGGCCTGGGCAAGGGCTGCGCGCTGGCGCTGGCCGGCGAGGGCGTCAACGTGGTCGTCACCGCGCGCGGCGCCGAAGCGCTCGAGGCCACCGCGGCCGAGCTGCGCAAGCTGCCCGGTGCCGGCGAGGTGCGCACGGTGGTGGGCGACATCGCCACCCTCGAGGGTCGCGCGGCGGCGCTGGCCGCCTGTCCGCAAGTGGACATCCTGATCAACAACGCCGGCGGTCCGCCGCCAGGCGACTTTCGCGACTGGGACCGCGACGCCTGGATCAAGGCGATCGACGCCAACATGCTGACGCCGATCGAGCTGATCAAGGCCACCGTCGACAAGATGGCCGAGCGCGGCTTCGGCCGCGTGGTCAACATCACGTCGGGCGCGGTGAAGGCGCCGATCGACGTGCTGGGACTGTCCAACGGCGCGCGCACCGGCCTCACCGGATTCGTCGCCGGGCTGGCGCGCCAGCCCAAGCTGGCCGGGCGCAACGTGACGATCAACAACCTGCTGCCCGGCGTGTTCGACACTGACCGCATCCAGGCCACGCTGAAGGGCATGGCGGCCAAGACTGGCAAGTCGATCGACGAGCTGAAGGAGCAGCGCCGCGCCACCATTCCGGCCGGCCGCTACGGCACGCTGCAGGAGTTCGGCCACCTGTGCGCGTTCATCTGCAGCGCGCAGGCGAGTTACCTCACCGGGCAGAACATCCTGCTCGACGGCGGCGCGTATCCGGGTACGTTCTAACGCGGCGATTCAGCGGCGCAGCGCGGCCTGCACGTCGACCGCGCGCGGGATTGGCTCGACCGCGCCGTAGCCCTGCGTCGACAGCGCGGCCGCCACCGCGGCGTAGCGGCCGGCGTCGAGCAGCGAATCGCCGGCCACGCGCCGCGCGACGAAGGCGCCGCCGAAGGTGTCGCCGGCGCCGGTAGCGTCCACCGGGGTACAGGGATGCGGCGCGATGCGATGGCGCTCGTGCGCACTGGCCACCAGCGCGCCCTGGTCACCGAGCTTGAGCGCGACGACCTTGGCGCCGAGCGCGAGGCAGTGGTCGACGATGGCGTCGGGTTCGACCAGGCCGGTCAGCGCCGTCATGTCGTCCAGGCTCGGCAGCGCGATGTCGGTCTGCCGCAGCACCGCGGTCATCGCGGCGCGCGCGCGCTCGACGGTCCACAGGCGCAGCCGCAGGTTGGTGTCGAACGAGACCGCGACGCCGGCCTGTCGCGCGATGTCGATCGCGGCCATGCAGGTGTCGAGCGCGCTGGCCGAGATGGCGAGGCTGATGCCCGACAGGTGCAGCACCGCGGCGCGGGCGATCAGCTCGCGCGGCAGCTGCGCCGGCGTCATGCGGCTCGCCGCGGATCCGCTGCGGAAGAAGTGGAAGTGATGGCCACGCGCGTCGTGCGTGACGAAGTAGATCGCGGTGTAACCCTGCGGATCAGTGGGCACGGCCTCGTGGTTCACGGCCTCGCGGTCCCACAACGCGCGCAGCATGGCGCCGTACGGATCGTCGCCGAGCGCGCTCACGTAGGCCACGCGTGCACCCTGGCGAGCCGCCGCGATCGCGAAGTTCGAGCTGTCGCCGCCGAAGCCCTGCAGGTAGAGCCGGCCTTCGCGCTCGCCGGTCTGGTTGAACTCGACCATCGGCTCGCCGAGCGAGACGATGTCGAAGCGGGGGTGGTTCACGATCGGCGTCGCCACTACAGGCCCTTGAACAGATGGGCGTACAGGCGGCTCGCCACGACCTTCTCGGGCCGGCCCTTCAGCGTCAACGTCACCTTGCCCGTCTCTTCGCGTTTGGCGGTGGCGATGCAGCGCGCCTGCACCACGGTGCCGCGATGCACCTGCCAGAAGACATTCGGGTCCAGCTGCGGCAGCAGCTCGCGCAGCGACAGGCGGATCAGATGCTCGCGCTCGGCGGTGATCACGCGCAGGTACTTGTCGGCCGCCTCGAAGTAAACGACATCCTCGATCGGCACCATGTGCACGACTGCGCCGACCTGCGCCTGCAGCACCTGCAGGCGCGGCGCGGCCGCCGGTGCGGCGGCACCGAGCAGCGCACGCAGCTGCTCCACCGCCTGCGCCATGCCGGCCTGCGCCGCGGGGTTGCTGGAGGGCCGCGCCGCCAGCCGAGCCTGCAGCCGCGCCACGCAGGCGGCCAGCCGCTCGGGCTGCACCGGCTTGACGAGATAGTCGACCGCCTGCGCGTCGAACGCCTGCACCGCGTACTGGTCGTAGGCGGTCACGAACACCAGCAGCGGGAACGGCGTGCCGTCGTCGGGCCAGTCCTCGGCCAGCGCCTGCGCGACCTCCAGGCCGCTGAGGCCCGGCATGCGGATGTCGAGGAAGCACAGGTCCGGCCGTCGCGCCAGCGCCGCATCGAGCGCGCCATGGCCGTCGCCCACGCTCGGCAGCCACCGCAGCTCGGGCCACAGCGCCGCCACGTCGTCGTGCAGGCCACGGGCCAGCAGCGGCTCGTCTTCGGCGATCAGTGCGCTCGGCATCGCGGGCTCCGTCACGACGACGCGGCCGCCAGCGGCAGCGTCAGCACGGCTTCGGTGCCGCCGTTCGTCGCGGCGCGCACGTCGAGCGTCGCGCGCGCGCCGAACAGCGTGGCCAGCCGCCGCCGCACCTGCTCGAGGCCGAAGTGCGTGCCGCCGTCGGCCGGCGTGGCCGCCAGGCCGGCGCCGTCGTCGCGCACGGCCAGGCGCAGCGTGTCGCCGCGCCGCTCGGCGCTGACCACGATGCGCCCGCCCGCCACCTGCGGCTCGAGGCCGTGCTTGACGGCGTTTTCCACCAGCGGCTGCAGCAGCATCGGCGGCACCGGCAGCTCGCCCACGTCGGCAGGCAGGTCGAGCTGCACCTGCAGCCGCGGACCCATGCGCACGCCCATCAGCGCGAGGTAGTCGCGCACGCAGTCGAACTCCGTGCGCAACGGGTGGCGATCGACGCGCGTGGCGGCCAGCGTGGTGCGCAGGAAGGCGATCAACTGGTCGAGCATGGCCTGCGCGCGCTGCGGCTCCACGCCGATCAGCACCCGCAGGTTGGCCAGCGTGTTGAACAGCATGTGCGGCTCCAGCTGCGATTGCAGCAGCTTCAGCTGCATCTCGGCGGCCTGCCGCTCGGCGGCCTCGGCGGCGAGTTGCTGCGAGTGCAGGCGTTCGCGAGCGTAGTAGACGTACACGATGATCGATGCGGCGATCACGCTGATCAGCAGCGTGGGCGCACTGTCGCCGAGGGAGGGCGAGCGCTGCGTGAACAAGCGGTCGGCGATCGCGCTGCCGATCGAATAGCCCAGCGCGGTGCCGAACACCACCACCGGCGTCATCCACAGCATGCCGGGCCATTCGGGGTTGCCGCCGCGCAGCCGCCAGCGCCAGCGGCCGACCAGCGCGCGCGAGCCGTCGATGAACAGCCAGCAGAGATTGCCGATCAGAAACGAATAGCCGAGCGTGATCGCCGGCCCCTTGTGTGGGCTGATCGACCACAGCAGCAGAGCGATCAGCGCACAGGCCACCTGGTTGATCGCCGCACGCACGAGCATCGAGCGCAGCGGCGAGGCGGTGCGAGGCAGCGGCAGGTCGGCCATCACGTGATTGTCGGCGAGTGCTGGCCACGGGCGCATGCGGGCTCAGAAGGCGATGCTGGCGGCGACCACCGCACTGTGGCGCCACGGCAGCTGCGCGGCCAGCGCGCCCGCCGGTCCGCCATGGTGGCGCCAGCTGGCGTTCAGCCGCACGCGGTCGCCCTGCCACTGCACCGCCGCGGTGACCAAGCGGCCGCTGTCGGCCGGCATCAGCAGCGCGTCGAGCGACAGCTGCCACGGCCCGTCCTGCCAGGCGCTGCGCAGGAACACGTTGCGCCGCTGCAGGCTGGGCGTCGCCAGCGCCTCGGCCTGCCAGGCCAGGTTGCCGGCCACCGGCCGCGCGGGCGCGCCGTGCGCGGCCGCCGCGATGAGCGCGGCGTTGCGATCGTTCCACTGCTGCCAGGCGCCATCGGCGAGCGCTGTGCCGTCGTACCACAGCTCGGCCAGCAGGCTGATGCGCTGCGCGCCGGTCCACTGCGCACCGATCAGCGCCTGGCCGGTGCGGCCGAGCGTCGTCTGTCGCCACGGGTTGGTGGCCGCGACCAGCGGCGATGCGCCATCGAACGACCAGCCGTCGCGCCGCTCCAGCGCCCGCAGCGAGCCGTGCAGCTCCAGTTCGTCGGTGGCGACCCAGGCCGCGGCGGCGCCGACGCTGGCGCCGGTGTGGCGGCCGTGGCGGCCGAACAGATGCAGGTCGAGTGCGCCGTCGCGCCAGTAGCCGCGCGCAGCCAGCGCGCTCTCGCGGGCGCCACGCGTCGCGTCGATCGGGTCGTTCCAGCGCTGCGGCTGCGCCCACACCAGCGACCAGGCGGCGTCGTTCGAGAAGTGTTCCAGCATCACGAGCGGGCGGCCCTCGGGTGTCTGCGCGAACAAGGTGCGCCGTTCCTCCTGCTGCACCACGTCGTTGGGGCGGAACGCATAACCGACGTCCCAGCCGAGCACCCGCTTGCCGGCGCTCAGCTGCCAGCGGCCGAGGTCGAGCGCAGCATGCAACTCGTTGACGCGGCTGTCGTCTCGGCTCGTCCCGCCCTCGAACCGCTCGTGCGCCAGCAGCGCATTGCCGTGCAGCGACACGCCGGCCGGCGCGCGGATCACATGGCGCAGCTCGGCCATCGCCCGCAGGCCGCTCGGTGTGGGCGGGGCGATGCCGGGTGACAGCGCCTCGGCGGCGGCGAGCGGCCCTTCGGTGTTGGTGCGCCGTTCGTTCCACAGTAGCGTGAACTCGGCGCTGCTGTCGCCGGCGGCCTGTACCGATGTCATCGCCAAGCCGACCAGCAGGGCCGGCAACCAAGAGGCGCCGAAGGTGCTTCGGGAGGGGGTCATCAGTCGAGGGATGGATTGCGTGCCAGGAACATCGGATTCAGCCAGCTCTCGGGCACCTGCTTCGGCGTGCGCGACACGTAGCGCACACGCGTCGTCTTGTGCGTGCTCAGCTGGTCGAGCAGCAGCATCTCGTCGACGCGGGTCGGCGCGCCCGGCTTGTCGACGACGAAGCGCGCCTGCTTGGCCAGCTTGTCGGACTGCACGTACAGGTCGGCCGCCACCGGCTCGTGGCGCGCCTGGCCGAGCCACAGCTCGATGCGCTGGTAGCTCGCGCCCTTGCGCATGGCCTGCAGGCTCAGGTGCTGGCAGCGCGTGGACTCGGCGCCGGGGCAGGGCTCCTCGCCGGCCAGCGTGCCGGTGTAGTCGTCGGCCCAGCTCATGGTGGCGATGTCGCCGGTGGACGCGTCGCCGAGCAACTTCTGCGTCGGCGTGATGCGCATCGGCCGCTGGCTGCCGGGCATCAGCAGCCAGAAGTCGTCGCCCAGCATCAGCACCTTCTGCCCTGCCTCGGCCGGTGAGCGCATCAGCACCAGCGAGCGACGCTGCGGCTGCAGGAACACCGTGTAGCGGCGCTCCTTGTCGACGCTGCCGTCGCGCTTGAGCACGGTGACCTCGGTCTCGACCTGCTGGTGTTCGTCGCCGGTGCGGTAGCGGTCGGCGGCCTTGAGCAACGCGGTCACGTCATCGGCGGCATGGGTGGCCAGCGGCAGCGCGCAGGCCAGGGCGAGCAAGAGTGACTTCATGTGCAACTCCTCATCGAACTGGAAACGGCGTCATGCATGGGCCAGCGCATCGACGATCGGCCGCTGCACCGTGCGGCGCGCCACGGCAGCGGAGGCGATCGTCGCCAGCAGCAGCATCGCGGCCAACGTGCCGGCGTACAGCGTGCCGTCGAAGGCGATCTGCAGCGGGTAGCCGACGCTGCGGCCGGGCGGCGGCGGCATTTGCATCGGGAACCACAGCAGTGCGGCGCTGATGGCCAGCGCGATCAGCGCGCCGAACGCGGCGCCGACGCTGCCGAGCAGCAGCCCCTCGAGCGCGAAGCTGCGCACCAGCTGCTGCGGCAGCGTGCCCAGCGCGCGCAGCGTGCCGACCTCGCGGGTGCGCTCGATGATCGCCATCGCCATCGCGTTGGTGACGACGAAGACCACGATCACGCCGATGATCAGGCCGAGCGCGCCGAAGATGCGGTTGTAGAGATCCTTCACGCTGCGATAGAACGGCGCCTGGTCGACCCAGCTCTGCACCGCCAGCTGTGGCAGTGCCGCACGCACGCGCTGCTGCGCCGCCGGCGTGGCGGCCATGCCGTTCAGGAACACGCCGAGGCTCGACACGCGGTCGGTGGCCAGCAGCCGCTGCGCGCTCGTCAGGTCGATGTAGACCAGGCGCTTGTCGATCTCCGGCACGCCGATCGAGAAGGTGCCCGCAACGGTGACGTCCAGCGCGTTGAGCGCGCCTTCGGTGGTGCTGGCCATCAGCGTGAGGCCGCTGCCCGGCTCGGCCTTCAGGCTGCGGGCCAGGCCCTCGCCGAGCATCACCCGGGCGCGCATGTCGCTGGCCAGCACCTGGCCCGACTTCATCGTCAGGAATGGGCCCTTGACGGCGAACTCGGCGTCGGCGTCGATGCCGGCGGCCATCATCACCGTGCTCTTGTCGCCGTTGCTGATCAGGCCGCTGAACTCCACCCGCGGCAGCACCTGGCGCACCGCATCGTCGGCGAGCAGCTGCGCCTTCAGCGCGGCGGCATCGACGAGGCCGTGCTGCAGCGGCACGTCTTCGTCCTGCGTGAACTGCGCGGGCTGGGCGACGATCAGGTGGCCGGTGGTGCGCGCTGACGATTCGGCCAGCGACTGATAGGTGTAGAGCGCAAAGCCGCCGGCCAGCAGGATGGCCGCGGTGCCGAGCGCGGCGATCGCCACCGTGACGGCGGAGCGGCGGCGGTTGCGCAGCGTGTTGGCGCCCGCAAAACGCAGCCAGCGGAAGAAAGCGTTCAGCATCAGGCGGCCCTCGCGATCGGGGTGGGATGGCGCTCCGGCTCGATGCGGCCGTCGAGCAGGCGCAGCTGGCGGTCGCAGCGCGACAGCAGCCGCTCGTCGTGGGTGGCGATCAGGAAGGCGGCGCCGTGCGCGTGCCCCTGCTCGCGCATCAGGTCGAGCACCTGCTCGGCGGTATGCGAGTCGAGGTTGGCGGTCGGCTCGTCGGCGATCACCAGCGCCGGCCGCTTGACCAGCGCGCGCGCCACCGCCACGCGCTGGCGCTGGCCGCCCGACAGCTGGTCGGGCCGGTGCGCGGCGTGTTCGGCCAGGCCGACCGCGCGCAGCATCGCCGCCACGCGATCGTGCCGCTCGCGCGCCGGCGTGCCGGCGATGAAGAGCGGGAAGTCGACGTTCTCGTGCACCGTCATCACCGGCACCAGGTTGAAGCCCTGGAAGACGAAGCCGATCGCGTCGCGCCGCAGCAGCGTGGCCTGCCGCTCGCTCAGGGCCCCCACGGCCTCGCCGCGCAGCGTGATCGTGCCGAAGTCGGCGCGATCGATCAGCCCGGCGAGGTTGAGGATCGTGCTCTTGCCGCTGCCCGACGGGCCGGTCAGCGCGAGCATCTCGCCGGGGCGCAGCGTGAGGTCGATGCCCTGCAGCGCCGGCACCACGTGGACGCCGAGGCGATAGGTCTTGTGCACGCCGGCCATCTGCAGGATCGGCAGCACGGGTGCGACGCGTTCGGCCGCCATCTCAGAGCTCCTTCAGGCGGCTGCGCGCGGCGGCGGCCTGCGGCGCGTTGCTCGAGGCGACGCGCTCGTACCACTCGCGCGCCTGCGTTGTCTGCTGGTCGGCCTCGGCCAGCCGGCCGGCGCGCATCCACACGGTGGCGCGAAACGCTGCTGGTGCAGCGGCAAGGTGCGTGCTGGTCAGCACGTCGGTCAGCAGCTTGCGGCCGCGCTCGCCGCGGTTGAACATGCCGGGCAGACCGAGAAAGGTGTTGGCGGCGACGAAGCGCGTCTCCAGCACCGCCGGCACGCCGTGGTGCGCCACCGCGTCGTGCGCCGGTGTCAGCTGGGCCAGCGCCTTGTCGATCAGCGCCAGTCCTTCCTCGGCGTGCTGCATCTTGCGCCACGGCAGCATCGTGGTCGTCGCGCGCAGCGTCGTCGCGGCGCCCAGGTAGGCGCGCAGCACCGGGTCGGTGGGGCTGGCGGCGAGCAGCTTGCCGAAGTGGTCGACCGAGTCCTCGATCGCGTCGGACTGGCCGGGCGAGGCCTGCTGGAAGCGCGCGAACGCGGCGTCGAAGCCAGCGGGGTCGGCGGCCGGGGCCTGCGCGTGTGCCGGCGCGGACAGCGTGAGCAGTGCGCTGCCGCCGGTGGCCAGCAGCATGGTCGCCAGCACCGCAGTCAGGTGGCGGCGGGTGGTGCGGTGGTTCATGGTGGGCTCCTGAAAGGATGTCGGTGTGGGCATCCTCGGGATCCGCGCGGCGCGGCGCAGCCGGCTTGCGACGAAGCGGCGGCCGGCGTCGCGAAATGTCGATGCGCGGCGCGAGGTGTGGCGGCGGTGGCCGTCGGGGGCCGCCGCCCCGGCGCCTGGCGGGCGGCGCTAGCGGCCGCCGGGCGGTTCGGGCATCGCCGCGCCGCACTGCCAGCACTGGTCGAAGGCCCCTTCGATCAGCTCGCCGCAGCCGGTGCATACCCAGCGCCGGAACGGCGGGTGGCGCAGCTGCTGCAGCAGCGCGCGCGCCGCGTCGAGCTGCGCATCGTCGGCCACCCACACCTCGGGCAGCGCCTGGTCGGGCGGAATCTCGCCGGCGATGCTGCTGGTGTAGGCGCGCTGCACGCTGACGTCGAAGCCGCCCTGGCTCAGCATGTCGGCCCACAGCGTGGCGAGCGCGAGGTTGGGCGCCTGGATCAACCGCTTCATCGCGACGGACCCGGTGCGCGCCGCATCGACACCGCGATGCCGCCGACGATCAGCGCGAACGCGGCCAGGTGATAGGGCTGCGGCCACAGGCCGAGCACGGCGCCGGAGATCAGCGCGGCGAACAGCGGTGTCAGGTTGGAAAACAACGCCGCCATCGCCGGGCCGGCGCCGGCCACGCCGACGCCCCAGGCGCGATAGGCCAGCACCGACGGGCACAGTGCCACATAGAGCAGCGCCGCGGCCAGTGCCCACGACCACTTGACCGGCTGGCTGCCGGCCAGCACGGCATGCTCGATCGCCGCTGCACCGCCGGTCCAGACCAGGCCGAAGCCGACCTGCACCAGCAGGAAGGCCGACCAGTCCCACGGCGGCCGCTCGCTGTCGCGCATCGACGCCGGCGGCCGTGCGAGCAGCCAGCTGTAGGTGGCCCAGCAGGCGGTGGCGGCCAGCATCAGCAGATCGCCCGCGACGAGCTGTACCCGCGCCAGCGCCTGCAGCTCGCCGCGCGTGAGCACCACCGCCACGCCCAGCAGCGACAGCGCGGCGGCCACCAACTCGCGGCGGGACGGCCGCACCTGGAAGGCCAGCGCACCGACCGCCATCATGAACAGCGGGATGCTCGAGGCGATCAGCGTCACGTTGAGCGGCGTCGACGTGCGCAAGGCCATGTACTGCAGCGCGTTGTAGATGCCCACGCCGAGCAGGCCCAGCAACGCCAGGTGCCGCCAGCGCGCGGCGATCTGCACGCGCGATGCGGCACTGGCGAACACGCGCCAGCCCAGCGGCGCCAGCAGCACGGCGGCACCGACCCAGCGCAGCGCGTTGAACAGCACCGGCGGGATGTCGCCGGCCATCAGTCG
>JBGAMU010000101.1:0-14562 GCA_044222685.1 Burkholderiaceae bacterium | reverse complement strand
CTGGCCTGCCACCGGGTGCAGCGTCTGGGCGGCATTGCCGATGCGCACGGTACGCCGGTCGACCAGGGTGCGCTCGGCGTTGAGGCCCAGCGCGAAGGACTTCAGCGCCGACATCTCCACGATGCGCCCGGCGGCCGCAGGGAGCAGCGCGTTGAGCAGGGCCAGCCGCTGCGCCTCGGCCAAGGGAGCCACGGGGTCCTGCGTGGCATCGACGCACCACACCAGGGCCGCGCGCCGCAGCGTGCTGGCAGGCGCGGGCGGCGCGCCCATCGGTCCCCCGCGCGGTCCACCGCTGGAGGCGTCGCCCGGTGCGCCCTCGGGCACCACGCGGGCTCGGCGACCGTTCGCGTTCGGCCCGCGCAGCGGCAGCAGCGCCAGCGGACCCTGGCGCGTGAAGTGCTCGAACGCCGTGCCCGCCGGTGCCTCAGCGAGCGTGACGCTGCCGATCCACGCGGTCTGCCGGTAGTCGTGCGCGACGGCTTTGCGCGCCTGGTCGGCGAACACGCCGCCCTCGGCCACCACCGCCAGGTCGAAGGCCTCGGCGATGCCGGCATCGACCTCGACACCCGACGGCAGCGGCTTCAGGGCCTGGACCGCGGCACCCAGGCGCAGCGAGTGACGCCGAGGGTCTTCGGCGACCGTCGCCTGCCAGGCGGCCTGCAGCGCCGCCACCAGCGGGCCGTAGGCCACCACCGCACCGAGCATCGGCACGGCCATCTCGCCGGCGCGCAGATGCACCGTGGCAGCCGGCGGCGCGGGCGGGGCCTGCGAGACCTGCACCTCGACGATGGGTTCGGCCGCGTCGCCGGGCCACGCGCCCAGGCGCCGCAGCAGCTGCACGCTGCCGATCGACAGCGCCAGGGTGCGCGGGTCGGCGGACACGTCGTGCTCGGCGCCGCGCGCATCGAACACCGCGATGCACGCGCGCGGCAGCACGCGCGCCGCATGCAGGGCCAGGGCCAGGCCGGCCGGGCCGGCGCCGACGACGGCGATGCGCAGCGGCGCCTCGGCCATGGCCGTACGCGCCGGCGGTACTTGGGTGGGTGTCGCAGACATGTCGACGCGTATTATTCGGCGCTCCCGGGTGGTCCGGGTCGATGAGGAGGACGCTGCCATGGCCTTGATGGACTTCATCAAGAAACAGTTCATCGACATCCTCGAATGGACCGAGAGCGGCGACGGCACGCTGGCCTTCCGCTACCCGATGGCCGGCAACGAGATCCAGTACGGCGGCTCGCTGACCGTGCGCGAGAGCCAGGCCGCGGTCTTCGTCAACGAGGGCAAGGTGGCCGACGTCTTCGGCCCCGGCATGTACAAGCTGACGACGCAGACGCTGCCGGTGCTGACCTACCTGAAGAACTGGGACAAGCTGTTCCAGAGCCCGTTCAAGAGCGACGTGTACTTCTTCAGCACGCGCCAGCAGCTCGACCGCCGCTGGGGCACGACCCAGCCGGTGACGATCCGCGACAAGGACTTCGGCGCCGTGCGGCTGCGCGCCTTCGGCAACTACGCCTACCGCATCGCCGATGCCAAGCAGTTCCACACCACGGTGTCGGGCACGCGCGACCGCTACACGATCGACGACCTCGACGGCCAGCTGCGCGCGCTGATGCTGCAGCACATCAGCGATGCGGTGGCCTCCAGCGGCATCCCGTTCCTCGACCTGGCGGCCAACCAGGTGGAGTTCGCCAACCAGCTGAAGGCGGCGACGACCGAGGACTTCGCCAAGCTCGGCCTGGCGCTCGAGTCGGTGACGGTGCAGAACGTCAGCCTGCCCGAGGAGCTGCAGAAGATCCTCGACCAGAAGATCGGCATGGGCATGGTCGGCGGCGACATGGGCAAGTTCATGCAGTACCAGACCGCGCAGTCGATTCCCAAGTTCGCCGAAGGATCCGGCAGCGGCGGCGGTGGTGGCATCGCCGGCGATGCGATGGGGCTGGGTGCCGGCGTCGCACTCGGCCAGGTGATGGCGCAGCAGCTGCAGCAGGGGCTGCAAGGTGGCGTGGCCGCCGTGAAGCCCGACGACGTGATGGCCACGCTGGAGAAACTCGGCGAGCTCAAGGCCAAGGGTGTGCTGACCGAAGAGGAGTTCGCGGCCAAGAAGGCCGAGCTGCTGAAGAAGCTGAGTTAGCGGCCCCTTTCAGCCGATGCTGCTTCCAGCGCCCGCCTGACGCGTGGCGACCTCTCCGCAACGCGCCTATCGCGCCGCGTGCCCGAATTGCGGCGCGCCGGTCGAGTTCCGCTCGGCGGCCTCGGCCAGCGCCGTCTGCAGCTTCTGCCGCAGCACGTTGCTGCGCGACGGCGAGGCGCTGCGCCGCATCGGCCAGAGCGCCGAGCTGTTCGACGACCATTCGCCGCTGCAGCTCGGTGTCGCCGGCCGCTGGCAGGGCTCGGCCTTCACGCTGGTCGGTCGGCTTCAGTACGCCTACGCCGACGGCACCTGGAACGAATGGCACGCGCTGTTCGACAGCGGCAAGAGCGGCTGGCTGTCCGACGACAACGGCGCCTACGTCGTCGCGTTCGATGCGCCGCTCGACGCGGCGGCGCCGCGTGCCGATGAGCTGAGCGCCGGCGAGCGGCGGCTGCTGCAGGGCACGGCGTGGAACGTCGCCTCGGTCACCTCAGCCCGGCTGCTGGCGGCGCAGGGCGAACTGCCGCGGCCACCGCGCCAGGATGGCGCCGAATTCATCGTCGCCGACCTGCGCAACGAGCGCGACGAGGTCGGCACGCTCGACTACAGCGACCCCGGCGGCGCCGTCAGCTGGTCGGTCGGCCGTTCCGTGCGGCTGGCCGACCTGGGCCTGACCGGCCTGCGCGAAGCCAGCGAGAAGACGCTCGGCGGCAAGGGCTTCGCCTGCCCGAGCTGCGGCGCGGCGCTCGAACTCAAGCTGTCGACGACTCAGTCGATCGCCTGTCACCAGTGCAAGGCGGTGGTCGACGTCTCGCAGGGCGTCGGTGCCGACCTGTCGCACTACGCGCAGACCAACGCCGGCCACGACGGCGCCGAACCGCAGATTCCGCTCGGATCGAGCGGCCATCTCACGCTCGATGGGCGCGACCTCGAGTGGCAGGTCGTCGGTTACCTCGAACGCTGCGACATCCCGGACGACGGCAGCGACGACGAACAGACCTTCTGGCGCGAGTACCTGCTGTTCAATCTTCAGGAAGGCTTCGTCTTCCTGGTCGACAGCGAGGACGGCTGGAGCTGGGCCCGGCCGCTGACCGGTGCGCCCCAGGTACGCGGCGACACCGCCACCTGGCAGAACCGCCCCTATCGCAAGACCTACAGCTACAGCGCCAAGGTCACCTGGGTGCTCGGCGAGTTCTACTGGCGCGTGCGCCGCGACGAGCGCGCCCTGGTCACCGACTACGTCGGCCAGGGCAGCGCCGCGGCGCGCCGGCTGTCGCGCGAGCAGTCGGGCCAGGAGGTCACCTGGTCGGAGGGCGCCACGCTCGAGCCCGCGCAGCTCGCGCGCGCCTTCGGCCTGGCGCCCACGTCGGCGCTGGCGATGCAGCGCAGCGCCGCGCCGTCGATCACCGTCGACAGCGGCCTGGCCAAGGCGCTGCTGATCATCGCCGTCGTGCTGGTCGTGCTGATGATGGGCTTTTGCAGCAGCCGCGAGAACGACTGCGCCGACGTGCGCGCCACCTTCGGCGAAGCCAGCACCGAATACCAGCAGTGCGTGCGCAACGCGCGTACCGGATCCGGCTTTCGCACGGGCGGCGGCTCGTTCGGTGGCTACAGCTCCGGCGGCGGCCACAAGTAGCGCCGCGTTCCGAGTTTCAATACACCCCAGGAGGTGCTGACGATGATGGGATACGAGTGGCTCAAGCCCGGCGTGGTGCTGGGATCGATCCTCTACGCCGTGATCGGCGTCGTGGTGTTGTGGCTCAGCTTCGTCGCGATCGACAAGCTCACGCCCTACAAGCTGTGGGAAGAGCTGTGCGAGAAGAAGAACGTGGCGCTGGCCATCGTGGTCGGTGCGATGTTCATCGCCATCGGGCAGATCGTGGCCGCGGCGATCCACGGCTAGGCGTTCCGTGAAGGCGGGCGACGTGGCGGGTGACGCGGCGGCCGGCCGGGCCTGGCCGCGCCCGGCCGAGATCGCACTGCTGGCATCGGTGTTCGTCGTCGCGGCCTGCGGCCTGGTCTACGAACTCGCCGCGGGCGCGTTGGCCAGCTACCTGCTCGGCGACTCGGTGCTGCAGTTCTCCACCGTCATCGGCACCTACCTGTTCGCCATGGGGCTGGGCTCGTGGCTGTCACGTTATCTCGAACGCGAGCTGGTGGCGCAGTTCCTGCGCATCGAGCTGCTGATCGCCTGGTTCGGCGGGCTGATGCCGGCGGCGCTGTTCGCCGCCCACAGCGTGCTGCCGGCAGGTCATTCGGGTGCGTTTCGCGTGCTGCTGTACGGTCTGGTGCTGCTGATCGGCGCCCTGGTCGGCCTGGAGATCCCGCTCGTCATGCGCATCCTGAAGCGGCACTTCAGTTCGCGCTACGCGCTGAAGGATCTGGTGTCGCAGGTGCTGACCTTCGACTATCTCGGTGCGCTGGTCGTCGCGGTGGCGTTTCCGCTGCTGCTGGTGCCGCAGCTGGGCCTCGTGAGAACGGGTGTGTTCTTCGGCCTCCTCAACGCCGCCGTCGCCGCCTGGGCGCTGTGGTTGTTCCGCGCCGAGCTGCGCCGTGCGAAGGCGCATGCCCTCGCCTGCGCCGCGGTGATCGCCGGCCTGGTGGCGGCGATGCTCGGCGCCGATGCGATGACCACCTGGGCCGAGGACCACTTCTATGGCGACTCCGTCGTGATCCGCGAGTCGAGCGACTATCAGCGCGTGGTCGTCACCGCAGGGGCCACCGGGGTGCGGCTGTACCTCAACGGCAACCTGCAGTTCCACTCGCGCGACGAGTACCGCTACCACGAGGCGCTGGTGCACCCGGCGCTGGCGGCACAGGGCGCGCCGCGCAAGGTGCTGGTGCTCGGCGGCGGCGATGGCATGGCCGTGCGCGAGGTGCTCAAGCATCCGAGCGTCGAGCAGGTCGTGCTGGTCGAGCTCGATCCGCACATGACGCGGCTGTTCAGCACGTCCGAGCTGCTGGTGCCGCTGAACCAGGGCGCGCTGCGCTCGCCCAAGCTACGCATCGTGCATGCCGATGCGTTCTCCTGGCTCGAGTCGACCGACGAGCAGTTCGATGCGATCGTCATCGACTTTCCCGACCCGACCAACTTCTCGCTCGGCAAGCTCTACACGACGAGCTTCTACCAGCGCATCGACCAGCATCTCGCCGCCGGTGGCTTCGCGGTGGTGCAGACCACGTCGCCGCTGCTGGCGCGGCGCAGCTTCTGGACCGTGGTGGCCACCATCGAGGCGGTCGGCCTGACCGCGACGCCGTACCACGCGCACGTGCCGAGCTTCGGCGAGTGGGGCTTCGTGCTGCTGGGCCGACGCCCGTGGCGCGCGCCGACTGCGCTGCCGCCGGGCCTGCGCTTCCTGACAGTCGAGGGCGTGCCCGCGCTGCTGCAGTTCCCGCCCGACATGGCGCGTGTCGAGGCGCAGCCCAACCGGCTGTCGAACCAGCTGCTGGTGCAGGTCTTCGAGGAAGAATGGGGCAAGGTGCATCCTTGAGGCGACGCGGCTGGCTGGCGGGTGCGGCGGGTGCGGCCGCCGGGTCGCTGCTCGGTTGCGGTCCGACCCCGACGACGCCGCCGCCCGCGCAGTGGGTCGGCGGCGGCTCGCCGCCACGCGGACACCGGTTGCGCGACCCGGCGGCTCGTGCGCCGCTCGCCGACGCGGCGCCGCGACGGGCCGATGTGCTGGTGATCGGTGCCGGTGTCGCCGGCCTGGCGGCGGCGCGTGCGCTCGCGCGCCGCGGCATCCACGACGTGCAGCTGCTTGAACTCGAGGATGCGCCCGGCGGCAACAGCCGCGCGCATGCCATCGACGGCCAGCGTTGTCCGCTCGGTGCGCACTACCTGCCGCTGCCCGGGCCCGACGCGGTCGAGGTGGCCGAGCTGTTGCACGACCTTGGCCTGCTGCGCAGCGAACTCGGCCGCACTGTGGCCGACGAGCGGCATCTGTGCCACAGCCCGCAGGAGCGGCTGTTCATCGACGGCAGCTGGCACGACGGCTTGCTGCCGCCGGCGGCAGACGGCTCGGTCACGCTGGCGCAGTACCACCGCTTCGAGGTGGCCGCCGCGCGTGCGCAACGCGAGCTCGGCTTCGCGATGCCGACGCAGCGCGCGCGCTGGACGTCCGCCCACGAGCGGCTCGACCGCCTGCGCTTCGTCGACTGGCTCGACGCCGAAGGCCTGCACGACGCGCGGCTGCGCTGGTACCTCGACTACGCCTGCCGCGACGACTATGGCGCCGGCCTCGACACCGTGTCGGCGTGGGCCGGCTTGCACTACTTCGCCAGCCGCCACGGCTTTCATGCGCCGGGCAGCGACGGCGGCGAGCGCGACGCCGTCTTCACCTGGCCCGAGGGCAACGCGTGGCTGGTCGAGCGGCTGGCGCGTCCGTTCGCCGACGGGCGCCTGCAGCTCGGGCGCACGGTGTCGCGCGTCGACGTGCAGCGTCGCTCCGTCACCGCCTGGTGCTGGGATGAGAGCAGCGCACGCGCCGAGCGCTGGACGGCGCGCGCGGTCGTGCTGGCGGTGCCGCTCTTCGTCGCCACCCGCGTGCTGGCGGCGCCCCCGCCCGCGCTGGTCGAGGCCGCGGCGCTGCAGCGCCACGCGCCCTGGCTGGTCGCCAACCTGGCCCTGCGTGCGCCGCTGCTCGACCGTGTGCCCGGCGCGCCGCCGGCCTGGGACAACGTGCGCTTCGGCAGTGCGTCGCTCGGCTACGTCGATGCGGCGCACCAGAGCCTGCGCGCGACGCCCGATCGTGCGCTGATCACCGCCTACTGGGCGCTGCCGGTCGGCGAGCGCGGCTCGCTGCTCGCCGACGGCTCGGCCGCCGCGTGGAGCCGGCGCGTCGTCGACGATCTGGCCGTCGCGCACCCGGACTTGCCGGCCAAGGTGGCGCGGATCGACCTGATGCGCTACGGCCACGCGATGAGCATCCCGCAACCCGGCGTGCGCTCGCACCCGGCGCTGGCGGCGCTGGCGCAGCTGAACGGCCCGCTGGCCTTCGCGCACGCCGACCTGGCAGGGTATTCGGTGTTCGAGGAGGCCTACACGCACGGCACCCGCGCCGGCGCGTCGCTGCGCCTGCTGTAGCCCGCGCTCAGGGCGTGGCGTTCAGCGCCGCCAGTTGCTCGGGCGTGCCCAGGTTGTGCCAGGCACCGCCCCAGGCCTCGCCGCCGAGCCGGCCGCGCTGCGCGCTGGCGAACAGCAGCGGCCCGAGCTTGGCCGGTACGCCGACGGCCACGCCGTCGACCTGGCGCGCACGCATCAGCGCCAGGTTGGCGTAGGTCCAGCCGCGCTCGGCCGGTCGCTCGGGACGCGACAACCGGCCCGACGCATCGAGCGCGAAGTCGCCCTCGGCGTTGAACGACGGGTTGGGCACCAGCCACAGGTGCGCATCGTCGTCGCGCGTTTGCGCGAATGCCCGCGCGGCGCCGGCGTCGAAGGCGAAGTCGGGCGCGAAGACGTCGCCCGAGACGACCCAGAAGCACTCGCCGAGCAGCGGCAGTGCTTTCGCGATGCCGCCCGCCGTCTCGAGCGCGCCGCCATGGTCGCGGCCCTCCATCGAGTAGGTGATGCGCAGGCCCCAGCGGGCGCCGTCGCCGAGCGCGGCGGCGAACTGCTCCTCGAGCCACGCGGTGTTGACCACCACGTCGCGCACGCCGGCGCGCGCCAGTGCCTCGAGGTGCCAGACGATCAGCGGCTTGCCACGCGCCGGCAGCAGCGGTTTCGGCGTGCGGTCGGTCAGCGGGCGCATGCGTTCGCCGCGGCCGGCCGCCAGGATGAGGGCCTTCAGGTTGCTCGTCGCCATCGGACGGGCAGTGTAGGGGCGCGGCCATCGGCCACGCCGGGCCGCGCGGCCTAGCCGAGACCGATCGGCGCCGGTGCCTGCGCGACGATGCGGCTGAACAGTGTGCGGTACTCGTCGGGCGCCGCGTGGCCGGTGAGCGGGTCGCGGTTGGCCGCGAAGGCGGCGTCGAGCTCGGCCCAGTCGTCGTCCTGCAGCCGGTCGCGTGCCATCGGCAGCACCTGGCTTTCCTCGATCGCCATGTGGTGCAGATAGGCGCCGACGTAGCGTTGCACCGCATCGTCGAAGGCCTCGCGGCGCGACTCGCCGAGGATCTCGAACGCCAGCAGCGCGCGCTCGACGCTGCGGATGGCGGCCTCGCCGCGTGTGTGGTCGGCATCGAGCCGATCGAGCACCGACACCAGCTCCGGGCAGCGCAAGCGGATGCGCGGGAACAGCAGCTGGCTTTCCTTGGCGTGGTGCAGCCGCTCGGGAAATTCGTCGAGGTAGAACAGCATCGCGCGCATCAGGCCGAAGTCGGGTGCGCTGCGCACCCGGCGCGATTGCGCCACCAGCATCGACAGCGAACGCAGCATGGCCGCGATGGCCTGGTGCTCATCGTTCATCACGGTCATCGCGGTGTGTCGCATGGGCGGGCCGTTCTTCCTGCAGATACGCATCTCAGCCTGACAGGTTCCGCGCGTCGCCGGCTTGAGCCCGCTCAAGGTTGGCGAGGCCGGCCCACCCCCGCGAACGGCGGCGCGCGAGGTGGCGTCGCTAGAATTCCCTTCTCCTCGGCCGACGTTCCGCCGGTCGCCCCACGCGTCTGTCCCCGCGCCATGCCATCGACCCACGACAACGAATCCTCCCTGATGGCCAACGCGATCCGCGCGCTGGCGATGGACGCCGTGCAGCAGGCCAACTCGGGCCATCCCGGTGCGCCGATGGGGCTGGCCGAGGTGGCGGTGGCGCTGTGGTCGCGCCACCTGCGCCACAACCCGGCCGATCCGCACTGGATCGACCGTGACCGCTTCGTGCTCAGCAACGGCCACGGCTCGATGCTGCTGTACGCGCTGCTGCACCTGTCGGGCTACGCGTTGCCGATGAGCGAACTGCGCGGCTTTCGCCAGCTGCACAGCAAGACGCCCGGCCACCCCGAGGTCGACGTGACGCCGGGTGTCGAGACGACGACCGGTCCGCTCGGCCAGGGCATCAGCAACGCGGTCGGCATGGCGCTGGCCGAGAAGCTGCTCGCGCACGAGTTCAACCGGCCCGGCCACGAGGTGGTGAACCACCGCACCTATGCCATCGTCGGCGACGGCTGCCTGATGGAGGGCATCAGCCACGAGGCCTGCGCGCTGGCCGGCGCGTGGAAGCTCGACAAGCTGGTCGCCTTGTACGACGACAACGGCATCTCGATCGACGGCGCCGTCAAGCCCTGGTACGTCGACGACGTGCGCCAGCGTTTCCAGGCCTACGGCTGGCGCGTGCTCGGCCCGGTCGACGGCCACGACGTGGCCGCGGTCGATGCCGCACTGACGCAGGCGCGCGACAGCGCCGCGCAGCCGACGCTGATCGTCTGCCGCACCACCATCGGCAAGGGCTCGCCCAACCGCGCCGGCAGCGCCAAGGCGCACGGCGAGGCGCTCGGTGCCGACGAGGTCCAGCTCACGCGTGCCGCGCTCGGCTGGACGGCCGAGCCGTTCGTCGTGCCGGAGGCCGCTTACGAGGCCTGGGATGCGCGCGAACGCGGCGAGCAATGGCAGACCGAGTGGCATGCACGCTTCCACGCCTACCGGGCGGCGCACCCCGCGCTGGCCGACGAGCTGGCGCGGCGCATGAAGGGTGATCTGCCCAAGGGCTTCGCACAGGCCGCGGTCGATGCCGCCGTCGCCGCTCACACCAAGGCCGAGACCGTGGCGTCGCGCAAGGCGAGCCAGCTGGCGCTGGAGGCGTTCACCCGGCTGCTGCCCGAGTTGCTCGGCGGCTCGGCCGACCTGACCGGATCGAACCTGACGCAGACCAGCCACACGCCGGCGCTGCGCTTCGACGAGAGCGGCCAGCCCAACGGCGGACGCCACATCAACTACGGCGTGCGCGAGTTCGGCATGGCCGCCGTGATGAATGGCGTCGCGCTGCACGGCGGCTACATCCCGTACGGCGGCACCTTCCTGACCTTCAGCGACTACAGCCGCAACGCGATCCGCATGGCGGCGCTGATGAAGCGGCGCGTGATCCATGTCTTCACGCACGACTCGATCGGCCTCGGCGAGGACGGCCCGACGCACCAGAGCGTCGAGCATGCCGCCGCGCTGCGCCTGATCCCCGGGCTCGAGGTCTGGCGCCCGGCCGACACCGCCGAGACGGTGGTGGCCTGGACGATGGCGCTGCAGACCCGCGACCGGCCGAGTGCGCTGCTGCTGAGCCGGCAGAACCTGGCCTATGCGCCGAAGGCCGGCCTGGACGACATCGCGCGCGGCGCCTACGTGCTGGCCGAGCCGAGCGAGGTGGGCCTGAAGAAGAAGGCGCAGGCGGTGATCGTCGCCACCGGCTCCGAGGTGCAGCTCGCGCTGCACGCGCAGGCCGAGCTGGCCAAGAGCGGCATCGCGGTGCGCGTGGTGTCGATGCCGTCGACCACCGTGTTCGACCGGCAGACCGTGGCCTACAAGAGCGCGGTGCTGCCGCCCAAGGTGCCGCGCATCGCGGTCGAGGCGGGCGTCACCGACTTCTGGTGGAAGTACGGCTGCGCCGCGGTGGTCGGCATCGACCGCTTTGGCGAGAGCGCGCCGGCCGGCGCGCTGTTCAAGCTATTCGGCTTCACCGCCGGCAACCTGGCCGACACCGTGCGCTCGGTCCTCGCGCGCTGAGCGGGCGCCGCTCACAATGCCTGGCAGATCCTCGCCCCAATCCAGAGTGCAGGCAACCCGGTTGCCGGCGCTGAACATCGAATCAACCCTCGGAGAACCACGATGACTCTCAAAGTCGCCATCAACGGCTACGGCCGCATCGGCCGCAACATCCTGCGTGCGCTGTACGAATCGGGCCGCGCCAACAAGGATCTGTCGATCGTCGCCATCAACGACCTCGGCGACGTGGCCACCAACGCCCACCTGACCAAGTACGACACCGCGCACGGCAAGTTCCCGGGCACGGTGACGGCCGACGGCGAGTTCCTCGTCGTCAACGGCGACCGCATCAAAGTGCTGGCGATGCGCAATCCGGCCGAGCTGCCGTGGAAGGCGCTCGGCGTCGACGTGGTGCTCGAGTGCACGGGCCTGTTCACCAGCAAGGCCAAGGCCGGCGCGCACCTGGAAGCCGGCGCGAAGAAGGTGATCATCAGCGCGCCGGGCGAGAAGGACGTCGACGCCACCATCGTCTACGGCGTCAACCACGGCGTGCTGAAGGCCGCCCACACGGTGATCAGCAACGCCAGCTGCACCACCAACTGCCTGGCCCCGGTGGCCAAGGTGCTGCACGACAAGCTCGGCATCACGAGCGGCCTGATGACCACGATCCACAGCTACACCAACGACCAGGTGCTGACCGACGTGTTCCACAAGGACCTGCACCGCGCGCGCGCCGCCGCGATGAACATGATCCCCACCAAGACCGGTGCTGCCGCCGCGGTGGGCCTGGTGCTGCCCGAGCTGAACGGCAAGCTCGACGGCTTTGCGATGCGTGTGCCGACGATCAACGTCTCGGTGGTCGACCTCACGTTCGTGGCCGCGCGCAACACCACCAAGGACGAGGTCAATGCCCTCGTCAAGGCGGCGTCCGAAGGCGCCCTGAAGGGCATCCTCGGTTACAGCACCGAGCCGCTGGTGTCGAGCGACTTCAACCACGACAGCCACAGCTCGGTGTTCGACGCGCCGCAGACACGCGTGACCAACGGCAACCTGGTGAAGGTGCTGTCCTGGTACGACAACGAGTGGGGCTTCTCCAACCGCATGCTCGACACCACCGTCGCGCTGATGAACGCCAAGTGATGCACCACGGCCCGCGCCGTGCCCGCGCCCAGGAGCCGCAGCCGCGGCTCTTCGTGTTTCACCGCTGCTTACCGGGCGACACGTTGCTTCATGCGCGCGTTCGGTAGGCTAGGCGGCATGCCTGAACGTTCGATGAGCGTGTGTCGTCGATGGACCGAGCTGGCCGCGCCCGCCCTGGCGGCGCTGGCCCTGAGCGCGTGCGCCCAGGGCGGCCCACGCACGGGCCCGCCGTCCGCGCCCGGCGCGCAGCGGGTGATCGTCACCACCTTCATCGAATGGCCGTCGACGGCCGAGGTGTCGAGCCGCATCGCGAGGCTGGCGAACATGCCGGTGCGCGACGCGCTGAACGACACGCCGCGCAACTACGTGATGACGCTCGATTGCCCCGACGAGGCCAGCTGCAGCGAGGCGATCAAGCGCATCGCTGCGGATCGATCGTTCGTGCAGTCCATCGTGCCCGATGCGCGGCAGCGTGTTCCACGCAAGCCCGAGCGCGACGCGGCGCGCTGAGCGCACGAGCCGAAGACCGAAACCCCTGCCCCACCGGAGCGACGCCAGAGAATGATCACAACACCCTGGATCCGCGTGCTGAGCCTGCTGGGCCTGCTGGCGCTGTCGGCGCTGGCGCCGGCACAGGTGGGCGAGCGCACGAACGCGCCGCGCCGCGCCGGCGTGCCGGTCGAGCAGACCGACCAGGCCCGCGTGATCGTGAGGTATCGCGCCGAGGGTGCGCTGATGCGCGAGGCGGCGCTGGCCGCCGGCCGTGGCGAGCCACGCCTGGCGCAGGCCGCGCGCCTGAGCCAACGGCACGGCCTGCCGATGAGCGACGGCCACGCCGTGGCCCCGCGCACGCAGGTGCTGCACGCGCGTGGGCTCAGCTCGAGCGCGCTGGTCGAGCGCCTGCGCGCCGACCCCGACGTGGAAGGCGCCTGGGTCGACGAACGCGTGCGCATCGCCGCCGCGCCGAACGATCCGCGTTACGCCGGCGGCCAGACCACGATCACCCCGACTTCAGGGCAGTGGTATCTGCGGGCGCCCGACAGCACCATCGTCTCGGCCATCAACGCCGAGGCCGCGTGGGATGTCACACCGGGTTCGGCGGCCATCGTGGTCGCGGTGATCGACACCGGCGTGCGGCCCGACCATCCGGATCTGGTGGGCAAGCTGCTGCCGGGGTACGACTTCGTTTCGGAGGACAGCCCGGGCGACTTTACGTCGGCGAACGACGGCAACGGGCGGGACAACGATCCCAGTGATCCTGGTGATTGGATTTCTGCCGCTGAGAACGCCAGCGGACCGCTGGCCGGTTGCGGCGAGTCCCCGAGCAGCTGGCATGGGACACAAACATCGGGCCTCGTTGGCGCGGCAACGAACAATGCCATCGGCATGGCAGGCGCCGGGAGGAACGTGCGAATCGTTCCCGTGCGCGCACTCGGGAAGTGTGGTGGCTTCCAGTCGGATGTCGTCGCCGCAATGCGCTGGGCGGGTGGACTGAGCAATGACCCGGTGCCCAATCCATACCCTGCCCGCGTCATCAACTTGAGTCTCGGCTCACCGGGACCTTGCGCGGGACAGCCGTACGAGTCGGCAATCAACGAGCTGGTTGCCGCAGGGGTTCATGTGGTTGTTTCAGCGGGCAACGATGCCGGACTCGCCGCCAGCAAGCCGGCCAATTGCAGCGGAGCCATCGGCGTGGCGGGGTTGCGGCACTCCGGTACCAAGAGCCTCTTTTCGTCGATTGGCCCCGAATTGACGATCGCCGCTCCCGCAGGCAACTGCGTCGATCTAACCATCGGGCAATGTCTCTATCCGATGTTGACGACCACGAATGTCGGTACGACGACGCCTGCGGCGAGTGCATACACCGATGGGTTTGACATCACGTTCGGCACGAGCTTCTCGGCGCCGCTGGTGGCGGGTGCCGTCGCGCTGATGGTGTCGACAAACCCGTCGCTGACGCCGGCGCAGGTTCGCGCGCTGCTTCGATCGACGGCACGACCGTTTCCTACGACTGGGGGCACCCCGGGGACACTGACCTGTCGTGCTCCGGACAATACCGAGCAGGATGAGTGCTACTGCACCAGCACCACCTGTGGCGCTGGAATGCTCAACGCGGCGGCAGCAGTACAACAGGCTGCCGCCACGCGTGCGACAACGGCGCTGGCCTTCGCCACACCGATTGCACCAGAGCCTGGTGCGTTGGTGGTTCTGGACGGGTCCACTTCGGTGGCGGCGCCCAGTCGCACGATTGCGAGCTACGAATGGTCGACGGTGTCGTCAGGAGGCATCGCCACACTGCAGCAACCGACAAACGCTGCCACGGTGAACGTGGCTACCAGCGGAGGGGGTACCTTCACGATGCGACTGAAGGTCACCGACAGCAGCGGCGCACAAGCCAGTACCGACATCAGCGTCACCGTCGCCGCAGCGACCGCGCCGAGCAGTGGGGGAGGTGGCGGCGCTATGTCGCTCACCTGGCTGCTCGGCCTGCTGCTGGCCGCGGCGGCGCTGCGTCGCCGCGCGTGATACCAATGACCAATGTGTGCCTGATCCCAGACGTTGGCCCGACTGCGTTTGGACTCGTAGTCGGTGCCGGAGGACACGCGGCGCAGCGAGTGCGACCGAGCCAGGCAACGAAGGGACCAACCACTCGGTCGTTCAGCGCGGC
>JBGAMU010000100.1:0-14562 GCA_044222685.1 Burkholderiaceae bacterium | reverse complement strand
CTCGCGGTGGCCACCAGCGAGCCGCCCTGGCCGTGCGCCGCCATGTGGCGCGCCGCGGCGCGGCCGGTGAGGACCACGCCCACGACGTTGACGCGCGGGACGCGGCGGCCCACGTCGAGCGTCATCTCCATCATCGGCGTGCCCTTGCTCGACACGCCCGCGTTGGCGAAGCAGGCGTGCACCGTGCCGAGCGCGGCCACCGACTCGGCGAAGGCACGCTCGACCTGCGCCTCGTCGCCGACGTCGCAGACGGCGGCGTGCACAAGCGCGGCATCGGCGCACCCGGCGGCGAGTTCGGCTTTTGCCTTTGCCGTCTTGTCGGCGTTGGAGCCCCAGATCGATACCCGGGCGCCGGCAGCCAGCAGCGCGCGCGCCATGCCCAGGCCGATGCCGCCGTTGCCGCCGGTGACCACGGCACCGCGGCCGCTCAGGTCGAAGGGTGTGGCTGCCATGCGCGTCTTTCGGGTTCGTGGTCGACCCGCGCATCCTATCGGTTGCGATCGGGCGATGCCGCTCTCGACGGCGCGACGCGGCGGGTGTAGAACAGGCGTGCTGAAACCGCGTGGCGCCGTTGTTGCGGAGGCGGACATGGCCCGACTCGTCGTTGTGTTGTGCGCGATGCTGCTGGCCGGTGCGCCCGCCGAGCCGGCGCAGGTCGCGCCGCCGCTGGCCGGCGACGAACTGCAACGGGTGCTCTCGCTCGGGCCGTGGCCGCCGGCGCCGCGCGTCGACCCGGGCAACCGCGTGTCCGGCCAGCCGTCGGCGATCGAGCTCGGGCGGCACCTGTTTCGCGACCCACGCATGTCGCCCGTAGGCTACATCGCCTGCGTGACCTGCCATCAGCCGGACCGCTCGTTCACCGACACCTTGGCGCGCGCACATGGTCTGGCGGATCTGCCGCGCAACACGCCGGCGCTGGCCAACCTGACCCAGCAGCGCTGGTTCGGCTGGGGCGGCTCGAGCGACAGCCTGTGGATGGCCAGCATCCGGCCGATCCTCGACGCGCGCGAGTTCGGCGGCAGTGCCGCCAGCGTGACGCGGCTGTTCGCGCGCGACGCCGAGCTGGCGGCGTGTTATCGGCGCGTGTTCGGCACGTCGCCGTTGAGCCGGCCCGAGCGGACGCTGGTCAACGTCGGCAAGGCGCTGGCGGCGTATGTGGAAACGCTGACCACCGGCCGCACCCCGTTCGACGAATACCGCGATGCGCTGGCGCGCGGGGACGATGGCGCCGCGAGCACCGACTATCCGGTGGCGGCAAGAAGGGGCCTCAAGCTGTTTGTCGGCCGCGCCGGTTGTGTCGAATGCCACCAGGGCCCCAACTTCTCCGACGGCGCGTTTCATGCCGGCAGCCGCGTGATGACGCAGAGCGATCTTCGATTCGTCCGCGACGCCGGTCGCTTCGACGACGCGCGCAGCCTGCAGGCGAGCCCACTCAACCTGCTCGGCCGGCACAACGATCAGGCGGGCCGCGGCAACGCCGAGGCGACGCGCCGGCTGCAGGTGCACGAAGGCTTGCGCGGGCAGTATCGAACGGCCAGCCTGCGCAACGTGGCGGTCACCGCGCCCTATCTGCACGATGGTCGCGTGGAGCGCCTGAGCGACGCGGTACGGCATCGCGGCGGTGGTGACCTGTCCGCCCGCGAGGTGGACGACCTGGTCGCGTTTCTCGTCACGCTGACCGATCGCGAGGGCGAACGCCGGCCCTGGATCGCGTCGGAGATGACGACGCGTTGCCCGTAGCGGGCCACGCTCTCTGCCGCCCAGACTCCTACGGCGCGCCCGTCGAGGCGGCCGAACGCTCCTCGGCCAGCAGGCTCCGGCCGACCGCCTCGGCCACCTCGATGCCGTCGACGCCGGCCGACATGATGCCGCCGGCATAACCCGCGCCTTCGCCGGCCGGGTAGAGCCCTTGGACGTTGGTGCACTGCAGGTCGGGGCCGCGCGGAATGCGCAGCGGCGACGAGGTGCGTGTCTCGACGCCGGTGAACACTGCGTCGGCCATCGCGAAGCCGGGGATCTGCCGCTCGAAGGCGGGGATCGCCTCGCGGATCGCAGCCAGCAGGTCCGGCGGCAGGCTTTCGCGGCCCGGCTCGGCCAGGTCGGTGAGCCGCACGCCCGGCGTGTACGACGGCAGCACGCGGCAGAACTCGCGTGCCAGCGCGCTGCCGTGCCGGCCGGCGACGAAGTCACCGACCAGCTGGCCGGGCGCGTGGTAGTTCTCGCCGCCGAGCTGGTAGGCGCGCTGCTCCCAGCGGCGCTGGTAGGCGATGCCGTCGAGCGGCGGCACCGGGCCGGTGGCGGCGCGGTTCTGCCGGTAGTCGTCGGGCGTGATGCCGACCACGATGCCGGCGTTGGCGTTGCGCTCGTTGCGCGAGTACTGGCTCATGCCGTTGGTCACCACGTGGCCCACCGCCGACGTGGCCGCCACGACCGTGCCGCCCGGGCACATGCAGAAGCTGTACACCGAGCGGCCGTTGCGCGCGTGGTGCACCAGCTTGTAGTCGGCCGCGCCGAGCATCGGATGGCCCGCGCTCGGCCCGAAGCGCGCGCGGTCGATCAGGCTCTGCGGATGCTCGATCCGAAAGCCCACCGAGAACGGCTTGGCCTGCATCGCCACGCCGCGGGCGTGCAGCATCTCGAAGGTGTCGCGCGCGCTGTGGCCCACCGCCAGCACCACGTGATCGGCGGCCAGCTGTGCGCCGTCGGCCAACACCAGGCCGCGCAGCTGGCGGCTCGCCGGCCGGCCGGCGGTCGCAGGCCGCTCCTCGATATGCAGGTCGGTCACGCGCTGGCCAAAGCGGATCTCGCCGCCGAGCGCCACGATGTCGGCGCGCAGCTTCTCGACCATGCCGACCAACCGGAAGGTGCCGATGTGCGGCTTGGCGACGTAGAGGATCTCCTCCGGCGCGCCGGCCGCGACGAACTCGGTGAGCACCTTGCGCGTCAGGTGGCGCGGGTCGCTGATCTGGCTCCACAGCTTGCCGTCGCTGAAGGTGCCGGCGCCGCCCTCGCCGAACTGCACGTTCGACTCCGGGTCGAGCACGCCGCGCCGCCACAGACCCCAGGTGTCCTGCGTGCGCTCGCGCACCGCCTTGCCGCGCTCGAGCACGATCGGCCTGAGGCCCATCTGCGCCAGCACCAGCGCGGCGAAGATGCCGCAGGGGCCGAAGCCGATCACCACCGGCCGCGGCCGCTGGCGTGCCGCGTAGTCGGCCGGCGCCTGGGCGACCAGCCGATAACGCGTGTCGGGGCTGACGCGCACATGCTTGTCGTCGGCGTGACGCGCCAGCAGCGCGGCCTCGTCGCCCGCGATCTCGCAGTCGACGGTGTAGACCAGCTGGATCGCCGACTTCTTGCGTGCGTCGTAGGCACGCCGGAAGACGGTCAACGACTGCAGCTGCGCGTCGGCGATGCCCAGGCGCGCGACGACTGCCGGGCGCAGCGCGTCCGGCGGATGGTCGAGCGGCCGGCGCAGCTCGGTGATGCGCAGCAGCGGTCGACGGCGCGCGCGGCCGGCGTCAGGCCGCGCGCGCAGGGCTCAGCTGCCGCCCTTGCCGGCGCGCTTGCCGGGGTTCTTCTTGCTGCGGGTGTGCGAGCCGCGTTCCTTGCTCACCTTCTGGCCCTTGCCGGCGGTAAAGGTGACGCCGCCGGGTGCCTTGACGGGCGGCGTGGCTTGGCGGTCGGCTTCGGTTCTGATCTTGCGGCCCATGGAATGGCTCCGGTGCTTTGAAATTTCGTGGTGCGAGATTAGGCCACAAGTGCCGGTCGGCCCTGCCGGCCGGCGTATCGTCGGCCGAGCGGCCACGAAGAAAGGACCTCGACGATGCGCTACGAGCTCTACTACTGGCCCGGCATCCAGGGCCGCGGCGAATTCGTGCGGCTGGCGCTCGAGGACGCCGGCGCCGACTACCTGGACATCGCGCTGCTGCCCGAGGCGCGCGGCGGCGGCGTGCCGGCCATCCAACGCTACCTGGAAGGCGACGACGTGGCGCGGCCGCCGTTCGCGCCGCCGTTCCTGAAGGCCGGCCGGCAGCTGATCGGCCAGACGGCGAACATCCTGCTGTTCCTCGGCGGACGCCTCGGCCTCGCGCCGCGCGACGCGGCCAGCAAGCTGTGGACGCACCAGCTGCAGCTGACGCTGGCCGATCTGGTGCTCGAGGCGCACGACACGCATCATCCGCTCGGGCCGGACCTGTACTACGAGCAGCAGAAGCCGGCGGCGCGCCGCCGCAGCAAGGGCTTCCTGAAGACGCGCTTGCCGAAGTTCCTGAACTACTTCGAGCGTGTGCTCGAACGCAACGCCGAGAACGGCCCACAGCTCGTCGGCCGGCAGGTGACCTACGCCGACCTGTCGCTGGCGCAGGTGGTGGCCGGCCTGCGCTACGCGTTTCCCAAGGGCAGCCGCCCGGCGCTGGATGCCTGCCCGCGCGTGGTCGAGTTGCACGAGCGCATGTTCGCGCGCAAGCGGCTCACGCGTTATCTCACCTCGAGCCGTCGTCTACGCTTCAACTGCGACGATGTGTTCCGGCACTACCCGGCGCTGGATGGTTGACGGATGCGCAAGCGGGCAATCCCGTACAGGCCCCGCAGATCGGGGCCACGACGGGTCGGCATGACTCGGGTTCCTAGGGGCTGTCAACGCTGTCAATCAGATGAAACATCGCGCTTGCGGGCTCAACCACGAATCCGTCTTCCAACTGAGAGGAGAAGCGTCATGATCCGTTCTTCGATGGCGGCCGTACTGCTGGCTGCCACAGCGTTGACGGCGGCGGCCGAACCGCCGCGTGCCGAGCAGAAAGGCGCCACAAGCGTCGCTGCACCGACAACGACGGCCTCGGCCGAGCGTTTCGCCAAGATGCGCCAGGCCATGTTGTCGCAGGTCGCTGTATACGACGCTGGCGAGGGCGCGATGCGCGCACCGTCCGCCGCAGAGGCTGCGGCACTGGCGAGCCCGGCGACCACGATGGCACGCGCGGCCCGAATGGTCGCATTGCCGGGCGGCGGCATGGCCTTGCGGGCCGATAGCGAAAGCCTGTCGTTCCTCGTCGTGGAGATCAATGCCGATGGCAAGACGGCGATCCGGCACGATGCGTCGAAGTCCAAGGCTCCTGCCGCGCCGGGAGGTTCCCATGTTCGCTAAACACGTCTGCACGCTGACGCTTGCACTGCTGGCCCCGCTGTCGGCGCTGTCGGCTCAGGTCATCGTTGTCAACGGCGACCCGCCGGGCGTCGGCTTCAACGATCCGACACCGGCAACGCCGATCGGCGGCAACACGGGCACCACGGTGGGACAGCAGGCGCTCAATGTGTTCCAGCGCGCCGCTGACATCTGGGGCCAGCGCTTGCAGAGCACCCAACCGATCCAGATCATCTCGTTCTTTCTGCCGTTGAGTTGCACGCCGACATCGGGCGTGCTCGGTGCGGCCGGGGCCAACTGGTTCTTTCGCGATGTTCCTGCAGCCAATGGCGGCAAGGGCATGACACCGGGTACCTGGTACCCCGCGGCCCTGGCTGAAAAGCTGACCCGCACCGAGATCGTCGCCGTATCGACCCCGCCGGATCCCACCGACCCGTTCGAGATCTTCTCGTTCTTCAACAGCGAGCTCGGCAAGCCCGGCTGTCTGACCGGCAACGGTTGGTACTACGGCCTCGACAACAACGAGCCGGGTAACCGGATCGATCTGCTTGCCGTCGTGTTGCACGAGTACGGACACGGGCTGGGCTTCTCGGTCGGGCCGACCAGCGGCAATACCGGGGCACGCGCGGAGGGCTTGCCATCGGTGTGGGAGCGGTTCATGGCCGACATGACGACTGGCAAGCGCTGGTTCGACATGACGAACGCCGAACGCGCGGCTTCTGCTCGCAACGACGGCAACCTGGTCTGGGTCGGCCAGCACGGCAGCAACGTCGTGCCGAGCGTCCTGGACATTCGCACCGAAGTGCGCGGCATCCGGCCTCAGTCACTGGGCACGGCCGAGGCACAGACGGCTTCGTTCGGCCCCTTGCTGAAGATGCAGGCCGCCGCCGGCACCGTGGTGGCACCGCTGGATGGCGCCGGATCGCCGCAGGGCTGCGCAGCGTATTCGGCCGGTGCCAACCTGGGCGGCAAGATCGTGCTGGTCGACCGCGGCACCTGCACGTTCGCGGCTAAGGTGCTGAACGCGCAGAATGCTGGCGCGGCGGCGGTAATCATCGCCAACAACCTCCCGACCGGTCTACCCGGCATGGGGGGCGCTGATCCGACCATTGTGATTCCATCGTTTGGCGTGACCCAGGCCTTCGGTGCGGCATTGCGCGCGGCAGCTGGCAGCTCGACGGGTGCCTACGTCGAGATTCAACGCAACCCGCCGCTGCGGGCGGGCGCCGTTGCAAACCTCCCGCGACTGTTCGCACCGAACCCGTTCCAGAGCGGATCGTCGGTCTCACACTGGGACGTGACGGCGACGCCGAATCTGTTGATGGAACCTGCCATCAACGGCAATCTGACGAGCAAAGTCAAGAACCCCGATGATCTGACGCGCAATCTGTTCACCGACATCGGCTGGTGAAGCCGGATCGCAGCCGTGCGCGTGGGGGCGACCGTGAGGTCGCCCCTTTGCTTCTCATGAGGGTTTGTCAGATCCGCAGTACACCTTGCTGCGCCACCGGTGCATACAACGCTAACACGTCGTTCGCGCGCCGCGTCAACACCGCGCGCTGATTCAAGTAACCCTTGTCGGTGATCTCGCCAGCATCGGCGTTGGGTGGCTCGGTGAGCACCAGCGCGCGTGTGGGCGCCTGCGACGAACCGCCGCCTTCGGCGCGCAACGCGAGCAGCCCCTCGCGGATGCGCTGTGCCAGTACGTCGGTCGGCAGTTGCCTGGCCTGCGGGGTCGGAAACACCAGCAGGCCGACCTCTTCGCGATCATGCCCGGTGACGACCACGTCGGCGGCGATCGGGTTCAACGCGCTGATCGCGCGCAGCCGCAGCGTGCCCACCGAGACCCAGGTGCCGCTCATCAATTTGAAGTCCTCGGCGACACGGCCGTCGAAGCTGACGCCGGCCGACGGGTCGGCCTCGTCGACCAGCTTGCCGGCGTCGCCGATCAGGTAGAAGCCGTCCTCGTCGAAGGCCTTGGCGGTGAGTTCGGGCGCGTCGCGATAACCGGGGAAGACGGTGGGGCCCTTGACGCGCATCTCCAGCTTGCCGGCGTTGGGCACCAGCTTCAGCTCGATGCCGGGCAGCGGCGCGCCGATGCAGCCGGCGCGGTCGATCGTCCAGTGCACGCTGGTGATGGCCGGCGACGTCTCGGTGGCGCCCCACGACGAGGTGAACCACACGCGGCGTGCGTCGGGCCCCGTGCGCACGCGGCGCGCCACGCCCTCCAGCCGCTCCCATACGCTCTGCGGCAGCGCCGCGCCGGCATAGAACACACCCTCGAGGCGCTCGAACACGTCGCGTGCGGTGGCTTCGTCGCCCTCCAGGTAGGGCAGCAGCATGTCGAAACCGCGTGGCACGTTGAAGTAGAAGTTGGGTTTCACCTCGCGCAGGTTCTTCACCGTCTTCTCGATCAGACCGGGCGCGGGGCGACCCTCGTCGACGTGGATCGCGCCGCCGTGGGCGAGTGCCATGTTGAAGTTATGGTTGCCGCCGAAGGTGTGGCTCCACGGCAGCCACTCCAGCAGGTTGAGGCGCTGCCGGTTCAGGAACGGCCAGGCCTGGGCCATCTGCTGCTGGTTGGCGGTGAGCATGCGATGGGTGTTGATCACCACCTTGGGCGTGCCGGTGGAGCCGCTCGTCAGCAGGTACTTGGCGTGTGTGTCGGGGCGCACGGCCTGGAAGGCCTGCGCGACGGCGGGCGTCTCGGTGGTCGCGCTCAGCTCGGCGAACGACATCGCGCCGGGGAAGGCGCCGGCGTCGCGGCTGAACACGATCGGCGCCTTGCCGCCCCAGGCCTTGATGGCGGGGCCGTACACCGCGGGGTCGGAGGCGTAGACGAGCGCGGGGCGCAACGCCGCCAGGATGCTGGTGATCTTCGAGTAGTCTTTCGTCAGCCGGCAATACGCGCTCGACACCGTGCAGGCCGGGCGGCCGACGTGCATCGCCGCCAGCATCAGCAACGCATGGTCGACCGCGTTGTCCGACAGCACCACCACCGGGTCGGCCGCGGGCAGGCGCAGCTCCAGCAGCGACTGCGCGAGGCGACCGACCTGCTCGCGCACTTGCGCATAACTGAGTCGCCGCCAGCCGCCGACGGCGTCACGCTCGGCGAGAAAGAGCGCGTCGGGCGTGGTGGCGGCCCAGTGCTCGAGCCAGTCGCCGATGCAGCGCGCGTGCGGCTGCAGCGCATCGGCCGAGCGCAGGATGAAGCCGCCGCCGGGCAGGCTCTCGCGTTGTACGCGCGGCACGGCTAGCGAGCCGGCATCGCCGAACAGAGGCATCGTCATCGCGGATCTCCCTTGTCGTTGATTGGTGTTGCTGTCGACTTCACACACCGAGGAAGGACGCGAGCTCGGCGCTGTCGCGCAAGTCGGCCGAGGGCCCGGCCAGCACCACCAGGCCCTTCTGCAGCACCAGCAGCCGATCGGTGTTGGCGGCCACCTTGCGATAGTCGCGGTCGACGATCAGCGTGCCGATGCCGCTGGCGCGGATCTGCGCGATCACGCGCCAGATGTCGGCCACGATCTGTGGTGCCAGCCCTTCGGTGGCCTCGTCGAGAATGATCAGCTCGGGGTGCGTCATCAGCGCGCGGCCGATCGACAGCATCTGCTGCTCGCCGCCCGAGAGTTGTCCGCCGAGATGGCCCATGCGTTCGGCCAGGCGCGGAAAGGTCTTCAGCACTGCCTCCAGCGTCCACGGGCCGGCACCGTCGCGGCCCGGGCGCGAGGCCATCACCAGGTTCTCGCGCACCGACAGGTTGGGGAACACGCCGCGGCCCTCGGGCACGTAGGCCACGCCGCAGCGCGCCACCTGGTGCGGCCGCGCGCTGGAGCAGTCGCGTCCGCCGATCGTGATGCGGCCCTCGCGCTGCGTCACGTGGCCGAGCAGCGTGCGGATCAGCGTGCTCTTGCCCATGCCGTTGCGGCCGAGCAGGCCCAGCGTCTCGCCGCGCGCCATCGTGAGGTCCACGCCGTGCAGCACGTGGCTGCTGCCGTACCAGGCGTGCACGCCCTGCGCGTCGATGAACGGCTGCGCGCTCACTCGTGCGCTCCGAGGTACGCCGCCTGCACGGCGGGATTGGCGCGCACGGCTTCGGGCGTGTCGCTCGCCAGCACCGCGCCGTTGACCATCACCGTGATGCGGTCGGCGATGCGGAACACCGCGTCCATGTCGTGCTCGACCAGCGCGATCGCATGGCCGGCCTTCAGCCCGGCCAGCAGTGTGAGCATGCGGTCGGTCTCCTCGGCGCCCATGCCGGCCAGCGGCTCGTCGAGCAGCAGCACCTCAGGCGCGGTGGCCAGGCACATGGCGATCTCGAGCTGGCGGCGCTGGCCGTGCGACAGCGCACCGGCCGGGCGGTCGATCACGTCGGCCAGGCCGGCACGTGCCGCCGCATCGCGCGCCGCCGGCACGCTGACCGGGCACGCCGAGGCGTCGGCCCACCACGCCCACGGCTGGGGATGGCGCGCCTGCGCGGCGAGGCGGCAGTTCTCGAGCACGGTGAAGATCGGGTAGATGGTCGTGCGCTGGTAGCTGCGGCCGACACCGGCGCGCGCGCGGCGCGCCTGGCTCCAGCGCGTGATGTCGGTGCCGCGCAGCTCGACGCGCCCAGCGCTGGCCGGCAGCTCGCCCGACAGGATGTTGATCAACGTGCTCTTGCCCGCGCCGTTGGTCCCGATCACTGCGTGCACCGTCCCGCGCGTCAACTCGAGCGACACACGGTCCACCGCCACCAGCCCGCCGAAGCGGCGCGTGACGTCGGTGGCACGCAGCAGCACGTCGGTCATGACAGACCGCTCCCCTGCCTGCGTCGTAACGAGGCGAAGGCGGGCCTCGCGGCGTTGGTTTCATTCGACGCAGGCCAACGCACCTGCATCGCGGCAGGCGGTACCCGCCCGGGGCAATTTGTGGGTCGGCGAGAAGCGCAGCGTCGAGGTCGACGCGCGCAGTGCGCTTCAACTTCTGACTCGCCGACGATGGTTGAGCGCAGCGACCGCAGGTCGCGTAGCGAGTTCGGCGGCGCGACCTCGGCGCGAGCATCGCAGCGGAGTGCTCGCTGCAGGCGAGCACCGACCCAGTATGAGCCCCGGGCGGGTACCGCCTGGCGCGATGCGCTCCAGACTGTGTTCATGTCAGCGCACCCTCGGCGTGCGACGCAGTCGGTGCGTCACCAGCTCGCCCACACCGATCAGCCCGCGCGGCAGCAGCGCCACGCTGGCGATGATGGCCAGGCCCAGGCCGAGCAGCCAGTGCTTGGCGAAAGCGCCGAACACCGCCTCGCTCTTGAACAGCTCCTGCAGCAGCGCGAAGGCAAAGGCGCCGATCACGGCGCCGCGCAGGTGGCCGAGGCCACCGAGGATGATCATGATCAGCACCGCGCCGCTGAAGTGCCAGCTCAGCAACTCGGGGTTGACGAAGCCGTCCTTCACCGCGAACAGGAAGCCGCCGAGCCCCGCGATCGCGCCGGAGATGGTGAACGCGGCCAGCTTGTAGGGGTAGGTCGAGAAGCCGGTGGCGCGCATGCGCTGCTCGTTGACGCGGATGCCGGCCAGCGCGCGGCCGAAGCGGGAGCGCAGCAGCAGCGCGAGGAAGACGAAGGTCACGACCAGGCTGCCGAGCACGAAGTAATACAGCGTCATCGGCTTGTCGAGGTCGAGCAGCAACGTCGAGCCGATCTCGGCCACCGGTTTCACGTAGAGGTAGATGCCGTCGGTGCCGCCGCCCAGCGGCGTGTCGTGCACCAGGTAGTAGGCCATCTGCGCGAACGCGAGCGTGACCATGATGAAGTACACGCCCTTGGTGCGCAGCGACAGCGCGCCCATGAAGAGCGCGTAGGCCGCGCCCACCGCCATGCACGCCGGCAGCAGCCACCACAGCGACGCGGCGTCCTTGTCGGGCGAGAGTTTCACCGCGGCGTAGCCCGCGAGGCCGAAGAAGGCGGCCTGGCCGAAGCACACCAGGCCCGTGGTGCCGACCAGCAACTCGAGGCTCAATGCGACGATCGCGTAGATCATCGTCTTGGTGACGAGGTCGACACCGAAGCTGCCGGTGACCAGCGGCCACAGCGCGAGCGCCAGCACGCCGATCAGTGTGGACAGGGCGCGACTGTTCATCACGATCCGGCGCGGAACAGGCCGTCGGGCTTCCAGAGGAGGATCAGCGCCATCAACACGTACACCAGCACGCCGGCCGCCTGCGGGAACACCACCTTGCCGAAGGTGTCGACGAAGCCGATCAACAGCGCCGCCAGCAGCGCGCCGCGGATCGAGCCGATGCCGCCGATGACGACCACCACGAAGCAGATGATCAGCACCTGGTTGCCCATGCCGGGATAGACGCTCGACACCGGCGCCGCCACCATGCCGGCCAGCACCGCGATCGCCACGCCGGCGGCGAACACCACGCGGTAGAGGAACTGGATGTCGATGCCCAGCGACTGCACCATCTCGCGGTTGCTGGCGCCGGCGCGGATGGTCATGCCCAGGCGCGTGCGCGACAGCACGAACCACATGAACGCGGCGAGCGCCAGGCACACCGCGCTGATGAACAGGCGGTACACCGGGTAGGTCATCAGATCGCCGAGCGCGATCGAGCCACCGAGCCAGTCCGGCGGTTTGACGCCGTGCACGTCGTCACCGACCAGGATCGAGCGCAGCTCCTCGAACACCAGGATCAGGCCGTAGGTCATCAACACCTGCTGCAGGTGCTCGCGCTGGTAGAGGAAGCTGAAGAACGCCCACTCGAGCACGTAGCCGAGCAGCACCGCCAGCACCAGGCCGAGCAGCAGCGTGGTGAAGAAACCGCCGCCCACCAGCGGCGCCAGCGCGTACGCCATGTACGCGCCGATCATGTAGAAGCTGCCGTGGGCGAGGTTGATCACGCCCATGATGCCGAAGATCAGCGTCAGCCCCGACGCGACCAGAAACAACAACAGCCCGTACTGCAGGCTGTTGAGGCACTGGACAAGAAAGGTCGCCAGATCCATGCCCTATGGAACCCGCGGTCAGGTGGACAGACGTTTCAAGCGACCGCCGTGGGTCCGGCTTTGCCGGCCCACTGGCGGTGCCCCCTCGAGGGGGCGCGCGAAGCGCGTAGGGGGGGAGTCACATCCTGCAACCGCGGCCGGGATCGGCAAGCGACTTCGAGGCCACGCCGACCACCTTGTTCTCCTTGCCGCTCACCTGGCGCAGGTAGATGTCCTGCACCGGGTTGTGCGTCTTGCCGAGCGTGTAGGTGCCGCGCGGGCTGTCGATCTTGGCCTTCTCCACCGCGGCGGCGAAGTCGGCTTTCTTGGTCACGTCGCCCTTGGTGGCCGCCAGGCCGATCGCGAGGATCTGCGCCGCGTCGTAGCCTTGCACCCCATACACGTCGGGCTGCAGCTTGTAGGCCTTGGCGTAGTTGAGGCGGAAGGTCTTGTCCTTCGGCACGTCGAGGCTGTCGCCGTAGTGCAGCGTCGTCATCAGGCCGTCGGCGTCGGCCCCTTGGGCCTCCAGCGTGCCGTCGGTCAGGAAGCCGGCGCCGTACAGCGGGATGCTCTTCTTCAGACCCGCAGCGGCGTAGTCCTTGACGAACTTGACGGCGCCGCCGCCGGCGAAGAAGGTGTACACCGCGTCGGGCTTGAGCGAGGCGATCTCGGTGAGCAGCGCCTGGAACTCCACACCGGGGAAGGGCAGGCTCAGCTCCTTCACGATGGTGCCGCCGGCCTTGGTGAAGCTCTCCTTGAAGCCGCCCACGCTCTCGTCGCCGGCAGCGTACTTCCAGGTGATCGTCACGACCTTCTTGTGGCCCCGCTTGGCCACCACCTCGCCCATCGCGTAGCCGGGCTGCCAGTTGGAGAACGAGCTGCGGAAGATATGCGGCGCGCACATCGGGCCGGTCACCGCGTCGGCGCCGGCGTTCGGCACGATCAGCATCGTGCCCGAGTCCTTGGCGGCCTTGGCCATCGCCATCGCGACGCCGGAGTGCACGGTGCCGACCAGCACGTCGACGTTGTCGCGCTTGATCAGCTTGTTCACGTTGTCGGTGGCCTTGGCGGGGTCGGATTCGTCGTCGACCTTGACGAACTCGATCTCGCGGCCGGCCAGCTTGCCGCCCTGTTCGGCCACGTAGAGACGGAAGCCGTTCTCGATGGCATTGCCCAGCGCGGCGAAGGTGCCGGTGTAGGGCAGCATCAGGCCGACCTTGAGCTTGCCGGCCTGCGCGAACGCCGGCGCGGCCACGGCCATGCACGCGGCCGCGATGCTGCCGAGGATGAATTGCTTGCGATGAAGGGCCATGGGTCAGTCTCCTGCGAGTGCTTGTTGAGAAGTGGTGATGAAGCGCGACACCTCGTCGATCAGGCGCACG
The DNA here is from genome assembly GCA_044222685.1 of Burkholderiaceae bacterium. Lineage (GTDB taxonomy): Bacteria > Pseudomonadota > Gammaproteobacteria > Burkholderiales > Burkholderiaceae_C > JAEUPI01. The sequence goes on along the minus strand of JBGAMU010000100.1, from coordinate 1,076 downwards.
GGTTGGTCACGATGCGGGCTGTGCCCGCAGTCGGGCAATTCGAGCAGTCGGGTCTGCGGCAATTGCCGCGCGATGCCACGAATCTGGTCCAGTGTGCCGTACTCATCGTCGATGCCTTGGACCGCCATCAAGGGGCAGGCGATGGACGACAGCTCGCTCTCGATGTTCCACCGGGTAAACCCCGGGTCGAGCCAGATGTCGTTCCAGCCCCAGAAGGCCGAGTCGGGGTCGTCGTGGTAGCGGCCGAGGCGCTCGCGCAGGTCGGTCTCGCGATAGGCCTGCCGGGCCTGCTGGATGCTGGCCACGCTGATCGGCTCGACGAAGAGATGCGGCGCCAGCACGACCAGCCCGGCCACCGCGGCAGGAAAACGCGCCGCGTAGAGCAGCGCGATCGAGCCGCCGTCGCTGTGGCCGAACAGCCAGGGCGGCTCGGCCACGTGCAGCGCGGCCAGCAGCGCGGGCAGCAGCTCGTGCGCCTGGCGGTGCATGAAGTCGAGGTTCCAGCGTTCGTCGGCGCCCCGCGGCGTGGAGCGGCCATAACCGGGGCGCGAGTAGACGAGGCCGCGCGCGCCGACGGCGTCGCACAGCCGTGCCGGGAAGTCGCGCCACATCGCCAGCGAGCCGAGGCCCTCGTGCAGGAACACGACGAGCGGCGCACCGGCGCGCTCGCGCGCGAGCCACTGGTGCTCGATGCGCACCGGGCGGCCGGCCCAGGACAGCTCGACGAACTCGACGCCCGCATTCATCGATCCACGGCTTCGGCTTCGCGCAGGCGAAAGCGCTGGATCTTGCCGGTCGCCGTCTTCGGCAACTCGGCGATGAACGTGAGCTGGCGCGGATACTTGTGCGGGGCGAGGCGCTCCTTGACGAACGACTTCAGCTCGGCCTCGAGTGCATCGCTGGCGACCTGCCCGGGCTTGAGCACCACGTAGGCCTTGGTGCGTGTGAGCCCCTCGGCATCGGGCACGCCGATCACCGCGGCCTCCAGCACCGCCTGGTGCTGCACCAGCGTGGCCTCGACCTCGAACGGCGACACGTACTGGCCGCTGACCTTGAGCATGTCGTCGCTGCGGCCG
>JBGAMU010000099.1:0-29148 GCA_044222685.1 Burkholderiaceae bacterium | reverse complement strand
AGTGCGACTGGCTGCTATTCTAGGCTCGCGCCTGATTCGACCGACTACTGCCTTCGGCCGATGAAGCCGCCCACAGTGGACGCCTTGCTGGTGGCGTTGAGCAGTGAGAAGCTGCCGGCGATCTCGGCAGGGCCGATATTGCCGCTCCGACCGGCCGCCACCGGGCCGAAGAAGCGCCCACCGATGCCGCCTGTCATCGCGTTCGTTCCGGAGCTCGAAGCCGCCCCGGTGAAGTAGTTCGCCACGTTGCTGTTCTTGGCGCCCATCCCTGTGGTGACCGAGACAGCCAAGGGCACGGTGATCGCCGGGGCGCCGTCCTGCGCGGCATTGGTGATGTCGATCTTGACCTGCCGCGAGTCGAAGTCCACCGTCAAGGTGGCCGTCGCGCGGTAGTAGGTGAGGTCAGTGCCGGTGCCGGCGAAGTACCACCCGTAGACCACGCCTGAGTAGACGATGCCGGCTGCTTCCGGCATCTGGGCCGACGGCGTCGTATCACCGAATGCGACGACGCCACGGCGGTTGGTCGTGTGCTCGAGGCCGGCATTCGCCCATTCGTCGACCAACACCGTTTCCGAGGTGGCCCAGGTGCCGATGCTGGAATAGTCGAAGCTGAAGGCGGTCAGATCTCGAATGCCCTTGTTGTTGGCGTAAGGAACGCCACCGGGCGGTCCAGGCGGCGTGCCTGCTCTGACGTCCCCATCGCTGTGCCATCGGGTGGCGGTCGTGCGGTCCGGGTCAGTGCCGCCGGCGCGAAAGGCGCCGGCAAGATACGTGATGCCGGTCGTCTCGGTGCTGGCGCAAGGCGTGACGCCAGGCGGGCAACTGACCGGCGCTGCGCGTGGGAAATACCGATTGTTGGCGTAGTTGGCTTGAGTCGCATTCGCGCCGAGGCCTTGCCAGTCGTAGTACGACATCAGAGTCGGATCCGGCAGGGCGTTCAGCCAGGACAGCGTGCCATCGTTGTTCCGCTTGGTCACACCCGCGGTCGGCTCGAATACCTCGATGGCTGGTGGACGCGGGTTCGTGCCGTCCCACGAGATGCCAAGGTTGGTCATGATCATGCCGGTGCGGGTAACCGCGAAGTTGCCCGGGATGTTGCGCTTGAAGCGCATCTCGACAGTGCCGCCGCTTGTGGGTTCGAGGCCGGTTGCGATGGTCGGGTTCAAGTTGCCGGGCGCCAGGTCGCTCGTCGAGCGGCCATAGGCCTGCACGCCCGAGTTGGTGACGGTGACGCCGTTGTCGGTGCGCAACTGCGTTCCGCTGCACTGCCAGCCTGCGCCGTCGACGCAGGCCATCGAAGTTGAGACACCGGTGATGTCGGTCGGCAGCGGTGCCGTAGCAGGCACCACCGGCGAGGGCGTCGTCGAACCGCCGCCACCTCCGCCGCCACAGGCAACCAATGCGGCCGCGGCCGCGCATGTCAGTGCGAAGAGCGTGATGCGTGTATGCGATGCGTGCATGGTTCACTCCGAATCGAGCGGCAGCTTACGCGGCGACCACCGTGCGGCCTATCCCGCGGCTCGGGGTCGATCGTCTGATTCTTGTAACGCCTCCGCGTGCGACAGCGAGTAGATGCGCTGCCGGCTCTTCGTCCGTCCTGCCTCGCTGCCGTTCGGTGCCGCTAGAATCAATCGTCGTTTGCGGGCGTCGTTCAATGGCAGGACCTGAGCTTCCCAAGCTCAAGACGTGGGTTCGATTCCCATCGCCCGCTCCAGCGTCGTCGCAGGGCACTACGATTGCCTGATGGCCAACCCGCTGCAACTGCTCTGCGTCGCGCAGAACCCGCCCGACCTGGCGACGTCGGCCTACGGCCCGTTCGTGCTGCAGCCGTGCGTTGACCTCGAGCAGGTGAGTGCGCAATTGCGCATGCAGCGCTACGACGCCCTCGTGGTCGAACTGCGTGACGCCCACGCGCAATCCACGCTGCGGCATTGGCCCGGACTGTCGAGCGCGGTGCTCGACATGGCGCTGCTGGTCATCGAGCGCGAGCCGACGGCGCAGCAGGTTGCAATGTGGCTGCAGCTCGGCGCGCAGGATGTCGTGCCGGCGCGCGATTGCTCGGCCGAGCGCCTCGCCTTGGCAGTGCTGCAGGGCGTGGCGCGCAAGCAGCTCGACCAGGCCGCACGCCGCGCCTACGCCACCGACCTGTCGACCGGGCTGCCCAACCACGCGCAGCTGATGGAGCACATGACGCATCTGCTCGCGCTACGCGAGCGCGAGCCGGCATCGATGGCGCTGCTGGTGCTGCGGCTGGACGGCCTGGCTACCGCCGAGGCGCGCTTGGGCCCGGAGTCGGCCAACGTGCTGCGCCGCAAGGTGGCGGTGCGGCTGCGCTCGGGCCTGCGGGCCAGTGACGTGGTCGCCTCGCTCGGCGCCGATCGATTTGCGGTGCTGCTCGCCTGGATCGACGACGAGGCCGATGGCGAACGCGTGGCGGGCAAGCTGTCGCTGAGCCTGCAGCGGCCGGTCAGCGTGGCAGGGCAGGAGGTCGCGCTGGCGGTCAGCGTCGGCGTCGCGCGTTTCCCGGCGCAGGGGCGTGATGCCGAGTCGCTGCTGCGCACCGCCACCGGCGAGGCGACGCAGCGCGAGGCGCAAGGGCGCGCCGGCTTCGCCAATCGGCTCGAGCGAGGCGACCGGCCGGCGGCCAACGACGACAGCGGCAGCTGAACCGTTGCCGTCCCGCAAGCCGCCCGCTACTTCAGCACGTCGCCCAGGCAGAGATATTTGATCTCGACGTAGTCATCGATGCCGTGGTGCGACCCTTCGCGGCCCAGGCCCGATTGCTTGACGCCGCCGAAAGGCACTTCGGCGGTCGAGATCAGCCCGGTGTTGATGCCGACCATGCCGTACTCCAGCGCCTCGGCGACGCGGAAGATGCGCCCGACGTCGCGGCTGTAGAAGTAGCTGGCCAGGCCGAACTCGGTGGCATTGGCCATCGTGATGGCCTCGGCCTCGGTCTTGAAGCGGAACACCGGCGCCACCGGGCCGAAGGTCTCCTCCTTGGCGCACAGCATGTCGGCGGTCACGTCGGACAACACGGTGGGCGTGTAGAAACGCGTGCCGATGCGGCTGCCGCCGACCACCACCTTGGCGCCCTTGGCCAGTGCGTCGGCCACGTGGCGCTCGACCTTTGCGATCGCCTGATCGTCGATCAGCGGCCCCTGGCTGACGCCGGCCTCGAAGCCGTTGCCGACCTTGATGCTCCTGCTTTTCTCGGCCAGCCGGGCGACGAAGGCGTCGTAGATGCCGTCCTGCGCATACAGGCGATTGGCGCAGACGCAGGTCTGGCCTGCGTTGCGGTACTTGCTGACCATCGCGCCTTCGACGGCGCTGTCGAGGTCGGCGTCGTCGAACACGATGAACGGCGCATTGCCGCCGAGCTCGAGCGAGATCTTCTTGATCGTCGGCGCGCATTGCTGCATCAGGATGCGGCCGACCTCGGTGGAGCCGGTGAACGACAGGTGGCGCACCACGTCGCTGGCGCACAGCACCTGGCCGACCTCGATCGAGCGCTGCGCATCGGCAGTGACGACATTCAGCACGCCGGCCGGCATGCCGGCGCGCTGGGCCAGCTCGGCGCAGGCCAGCGCCGACAGCGGCGTGGCTTCGGCCGGCTTGATCACCACCGGGCAGCCGGCGGCCAGCGCCGGCGCCACCTTGCGCGTGATCATCGCGATCGGAAAGTTCCACGGCGTGATCGCCGCGCAGACGCCCACCGGCTGCTTGATGACGAGGTAGCGCTTGTTGTTGTCGGTGGTCGGGATCGTCTCGCCGTAGACGCGCTTGGCCTCTTCGGCGAACCACTCGATGAAGCTGGCACCGTAGCCGACCTCGCCCTTGGCCTCGGCCAGCGGCTTGCCTTGCTCGGCCGTCATGATGCGGGCCAGGTCGTCGGCGTGCTGGTGCAGCAGCGCGAACCACTTCATCAGGATCACCGAGCGTTCCTTGGCGGTCTTGCCGCGCCACAGTGGCCACGCCTTGTCGGCGGCGGCGATGGCGGCCTCGGTCTCGGCTGCCCCCAGGTTCGCCACGTCAGCCAGCTTGCCGCCGGTGGCCGGGTCGACCACGTCGAAGCGCGACGGGCCGCGCAGCCATTGACCGCCGACCAGCGCGTCGGTCTTCAGCAGCGTCGCGTCGTTCAGTGTCGCCAGTGGCGAAGTCTTCATGTCCATGATGGGTTTCTCCAGCAGGTCTGCAGCCACTCTAGCGCAGCGTTCGAAGTCATCGTTCCGGCCAGCCCTTGCGCTGGGCCAGCGCGGCGCGAATGACATCACCATGTTCGTCGAGCGACGGCGGCGGCAGGTCGGCCACCGGTCGCTCGCCGTCCAGTCGCATCGGCGTGGCCACCATCGGCACGCCGCCGGTGCCGAGCTGCAGGCCGCGGTGGCGTACCTGCGGGTGGCGCAGCACGTCCGGAATGTCGAGGATCGGCGCGCAAGGCACCGACTCCGGCTCGAGCAGCGCGCACCACTGCGCCGTGGTGCGTTCGCGCATCCACAGGGCGATCTGGCCGACCAGCTCGTCGCGGCGGGCGATGCGGTCCTCGTTATGCGCGTAGCGCGCGTCGACGCCGACCTCTGGCCGCCCGGCGAGCGCGCAGAAGCGCTGGAACTGCGCGTCGTTGCCGGTGGCGAGCACGATGTGGCTGTCGCGCGTGGCGAACACCTGGTAGGGCACCAGGTTGACGTGGGCGTTGCCCATGCGCTTGGGCGTCCGGCCGCCGACGAGATAGTTGCTCGCCTGATTGGCCAGCATCGCGACCTGCGTGTCGAGCAACGCCGCGTCGATGTGGCGACCGCGACCGCTGCGTGTGCGTTCATGCAGGGCGGCCAGGATCGCGGTGGTGGCATAGACGCCGGTGAACAGGTCCGCCACCGCGACGCCCACCTTCTGCGGCTCGCTGCCCGGCGTGCCGTCCTTCTCGCCGGTGATGCTCATCAGGCCGCCGGTGGCCTGGATCGCGAAGTCGTAGCCGGCGGCCGCCGCCATCGGGCCGTCCTGGCCGAAGCCGGTGATCGAGCAGTAGATCAGCTGCGGATTCAATGCCGAGAGACTGGCGGCATCCAGGCCGTACTTGGCCAGCTGACCGACCTTGTAGTTCTCCAGCAGCACGTCGGCATGCTCGGCGATCTCGCGCACGAGTTGCGCGCCGTCGGCCGACGCGATGTCGATCGCGATCGAGCGCTTGCCGCGGTTGGCGCTCAGAAAGTAGGCCGCCACGCGGCGCGGTCCTTCGCCCCACCACGGCGGGCCCCAGGCGCGTGTGTCGTCCCCGCTGCCGGGGCGCTCGACCTTGATCACGTCGGCGCCGTAGTCGGCCAGCAGTTGCCCGCACCAGGGCCCGGCGAGCACACGCGACAGGTCGAGGACGCGCACGCCCTCCAGCATGCGAGGGCCGCTCATCCTTGCCCCCTACGGCCTTCGGCCGGTCCCCCCAGGGGGGAGCGAGCGCCTTCGGGCGGCCGTTCGGCGCTCACGGTTCAGGCCGTGAAGGCCTGGATGCCGGTGATCGCGCGGCCGAGGATCAGCGCATGGATGTCGTGCGTGCCCTCGTAGGTGTTGACGACTTCCAGGTTCACCAGGTGGCGGGCGACGCCGAACTCGTCGCTGATGCCGTTGCCGCCCATCATGTCGCGCGCCAAGCGCGCGATGTCGAGCGCCTTGCCGCAGCTGTTGCGCTTCATGATCGAGGTGATCTCCACCGCGGCGGTGCCATCGTCCTTCATGCGGCCCAGGCGCAGGCAGCCCTGCAGGCCCAGCGTGATTTCGGTCTGCATGTCGGCCAGCTTCTTCTGGATCAGCTGGTTGGCGGCCAGCGGCCGGCCGAACTGCTTGCGGTCGAGCGTGTACTGCCGGGCGCGGTGCCAGCAGTCCTCGGCGGCGCCGAGCGCGCCCCACGCAATGCCGTAGCGGGCGCTGTTCAGGCAGGTGAACGGGCCCTTCAGGCCGCGCACCTCGGGGAACGCGTTCTCCTCGGGGCAGAACACCTCGTCCATCACGATCTCGCCGGTCAGGCTGGCGCGCAGGCCGATCTTGCCGTGCACCGCCGGCGCCGACAGGCCCTTGGCGCCCTTGTCGAGGATAAAGCCGCGGATCGCGCCTTCGTCATCCTTGGCCCAGACGACGAACACATCGGCCATTGGCGAATTGGTGATCCACATCTTGGCGCCCGACAGGCTGTAGCCGCCGGCGACCTTGCGGGCACGGGTGATCATGCTGCCGGGGTCGGAGCCGTGGTTGGGCTCGGTCAGGCCGAAGCAGCCGATCCACTGTCCGCTCGCGAGCTTGGGCAGGTACTTTTGCTTCTGCGCCTCGGTGCCGAACTCGTTGATCGGCACCATCACCAGCGAACTCTGCACGCTCATCATCGAGCGGTAGCCCGAGTCGATGCGCTCGACCTCGCGCGCGATCAGCCCGTAGCAGACATAGTTGAGGCCCGCACCGCCATAGGCCTCGGGGATGGTCGGCCCCAGCAGCCCCAGCTCGCCCATCTCGCGAAAGATCGAGGGATCGGTCTTCTCGTGGCGAAAGGCCTCGAGCACGCGGGGTGCCAGCTTGTCGCGGCAGTAGTCGGCCGCGGCGTCGCGCACGGCGCGTTCGTCGGCGTCGAGTTGGTCGGACAGGTGCAGCGGGTCGTCCCAGCTGAAGCGGGCGGCTTGGGCCATGGCGGGTCGGTCCTTTCGAGCGAGGGACGCGACAACGCGGCCCGAAGGAGCGATCCTAGCGCCAGGCCGCGGCCCGGTGGCTTGTCCGGGCGCAGGCGAGGGTGGCGCGGCGCCGAGCCCGGGCGCCGGTGGCTATTTCTTGCCGTGTGGTGCGGGCGCCGGCGCAGGCGCCGCCGCCACGCTGGCGCTGTAGTTCAGCTTGGCCTCGCGCATCAGCACCTTGTGGAAGCTCTCGGCGCGGTCGAGCCAGGCGACGAACGGCTCGCCGGTCATCACCGTCTGCTTGAAGGCGCCCTGGGCCATGAAGGCCTTCCACTCCGGCAGCGCACGCACCTTGTCGAGCAGCTGCGAGTAGTAGGCCACCTGGTCCGGCGTGGCACCGGGCGTCATGAAGATGCCGCGCATCATCAGGTACTGCACCGGGATGCCGAACGACATGCAGGTCGGCAGGTCGTTCCAGCTCTGCGTCGCAGTCACCTTGGCGGGGTAGTCGAGCTTGTTGCCGTCGAACACGCAGAGCGGCCGCACCTTGCCGTCGCGCCAGAGCTTCTCGGCCTCGATCGGGTTGTTGACCGTGATGTCGACCTGCTTCTCGGCCAGCGAGCGGGCCACGTCGCCGCCGCCCTTGAGCGCCTGGTAGGAGATCCGCGTGCTGGCAGCGGTTTCCAGCATCACGCTGATGATCTGGTCTTCCTGCTTGCTGCCGGTGCCGCCGAGCTTGACGCTGTTGGGCGCGCCGGTGCGCATGGCGTCGAGCAGGTCCTTCGCCGACTTGTGCGGCGACTCCGCGTTCACCCAGAGCACGAACTGGTCGAGGGCCATCATCTGCACCGGCGTGATGTCGCGCCAGGAGAAGTCGGTGCCGGTGGCCAGCGGCGTGGTGAACAGGTTCGACAGCGTGATGATCAGCTTGTGCGGGTTGCCGCGCGCATTCTTCACGTCGAGCAGGCCCTCGGCGCCCGAGTTGCCGGCCTTGTTGACCACCGTGAGCGGCTGCTTCATCAGCTGGTGCTTGGTCACCATCTGGGCCACGAAGCGGGCCATCTGGTCGGCGCCGCCGCCCGTGCCGGCCGGCACGACCAGCTCCACGGGCGCGGTCGGTTCCCAGGCGGCCCAGGCCGGCAACGTCAGCAGCGCCAAGCTCGTGGCGGCCAGCGTGCGCTTGATTCGGTTGATGGGCCGCATCCGGCGGCCGCGGCGAACCGGTGAGTCGGGGGCGAGATAGACGTGGTGCTGGCTCATGGGACTGCTACCCGGCAACGGGATGAGCTGAGGACGACGGACCGCAGCTTAAGCCCGTGCAAGGGCAATGGCGCGGCAAATCCGTGTACGGGTTGGCGAGAAGCGCGACGATAGAATTGTCGGCTTGCTTTTTGTCATCCAGCAGCCACGCCGGCTCCCGCCGGCGCCGCGCGGCGGATGCGCCAGGGCCCCCGATGAAAGCCGCCGAGATCCGTTCCACGTTCCTGAAGTTCTTCGAGTCCAAGGGCCACCAGGTCGTGGCCTCGTCCCCGGTCGTGCCCGGCGACGACCCGACGCTGCTGTTCACCAACGCCGGGATGAACCAGTTCAAGGACGTGTTCCTCGGCTTCGACAAGCGGCCCTACAGCCGCGCCGCGACCAGCCAGAAGTGCATCCGCGCCGGCGGCAAGCACAACGACCTGGAAAACGTGGGCTACACGGCGCGCCACCACACCTTCTTCGAGATGCTGGGCAACTTCAGCTTCGGCGACTACTTCAAGCGCGACGCGCTGAAGTACGCCTGGGAGCTGCTCACGGTGAACTTCGGCCTGCCGAAGGACAAGCTCTGGGCCACGGTCTATGCCGACGACGACGAGGCCTACGACATCTGGCTTAAGGAAATCGGCCTGCCGGCCGAGCGCATCGTGCGCATCGGCGACAACAAGGGCGCGCGCTTCGCATCGGACAACTTCTGGATGATGGGCGACACCGGCCCGTGCGGCCCGTGCTCGGAGATCTTCTACGACCACGGCCCAGACGTCGCCGGCGGCCCGCCCGGCAGTGCCGAGCAGGACGGAGACCGCTACATCGAGATCTGGAACAACGTCTTCATGCAGTTCAACCGCACTGAAGACGGTGTGATGCACCCACTGCCCAAGCCCAGTGTCGACACCGGCATGGGCCTGGAGCGGCTGGCCGCGGTGCTGCAGCACGTGCACAGCAACTACCAGATCGACATGTTCGTGCGCCTGCTGGCGGCGGCGAAGAACGCGGTCGACTTCGCCGCCGGCGTCGGCAGTGGTGCCGGCTGCGACAAGGACTCGCCGTCATTGAAGGTGATCGCCGATCACATCCGCGCCTGCGCGTTCACGGTCGCCGACGGCGTGATCCCGGGCAACGAAGGTCGTGGCTACGTGCTGCGGCGGATCGCCCGGCGCGCGATCCGCCACGGCTACAAGCTCGGCGCGCGCAAGCCGTTCTTCCACACCCTGGTGGCGCCGCTGGCGGTGGAGATGGGCGACGCCTACCCGGAACTGCGCCGCGACATGGTGCGGGTGACCGAGGTGCTGAAGGCCGAGGAGGAGCGCTTCTTCCAGACCATCTCCAACGGCATGGAGATCCTGGAGGCCGCGTTGGCCGGCGGCACGAAGACGGTCGATGGCGAAACCGCCTTCAAGCTGCACGACACCTTCGGCTTTCCACTTGACCTCACCGCCGATGTCTGCCGCGAGCGCGGTGTCGCGGTCGACGAAGCGGGTTTCAACACCGCCATGCAGCGCCAGCGCGAGCAGGCGCGCAGCAAGGCCAAGTTCAAGATGGCACAGGGCCTGGCCTACGACGGTGCCGCGACCACCTTCCACGGCTACGAGCACCTGGTGTGCGAGCACAGCCGCGTGACGGCGATCTACCTCGACGGCACGCCGGTCAGCCGGGCGAAAGCGGGCGACGACGTCGTGATCGTGCTCGACCACACGCCGTTCTACGCCGAGAGTGGCGGCCAGGCCGGCGACACCGGCGAGCTGCGCAACCTGCGCAGCCGCGTGCTGGTGGAGGACACCATCAAGGTCCAGGCGGCGGTGTTCGGCCACCAGGGCCGCGTGGTCGAAGGCGAGGTCGAGGTGGGCGACGTCTTCACCGCGCGGGTCGACGCCGACAAGCGCGCCAGGACGATGCGCAACCACAGCGTCACCCATCTGATGCACAAGGCGCTGCGCGAGGTGCTCGGCGCACATGTGCAGCAGAAGGGCTCGCTCGTCAACGCCGAGCGCACGCGCTTCGATTTCGCGCACAACGCGCCGGTCAGCGCGGCCGAGATCGCCAAGGTCGAGGCGATCGTCAACGCCGAGGTCCTGGCCAATGCGGCGACGCAGGCACGGGTGCTGAGCATGGACGAGGCGCAGAAGCTGGGCGCCGTGATGCTGTTCGGCGAGAAGTACGGCGACGAGGTGCGTGTGCTCGACATCGGCTCCAGCCGTGAGTTGTGCGGCGGCACGCACGTGCAGCGCACCGGCGACATCGGCTTGTTCAAGATCGTCGCCGAGGGCGGCGTCGCGGCCGGCATCCGACGTGTCGAGGCCGTCACCGGCGACAACGCGCTGGCTTATCTGCAGCAGCTGGAAGGCACGGTCGACAGCGTGGCCGGCGCGCTGAAGGTCACGCCGGCCGAGGTGGGCGAGCGGGTCCATGCCGTGCTCGAGCAGGTGCGTGCACTGGAAAAGGAAGTCGCGGCACTGAAGGGCAAGGTCGCCAGTTCGCAGGGCGACGAGTTGCTGGCCCAGGCGGTCGACGTGAAGGGGCTGAAGGTGCTCGCCGCGATGCTGCCCGGCGCCGACGCGAAGACGCTGCGTGACACGATGGACAAGCTGAAGGACAAGCTGAAGAGCGCGGCCATCGTGCTGGCCACCGTCGACGGCGGCAAGGTGCAGCTCGCCGCCGGCGTGACCGCCGATGCGATGGCGCGGGTGAAGGCCGGCGAGCTGGTCAACTTCGTCGCCGGCCAGGTCGGCGGCAAGGGCGGCGGCAAGCCCGACCTCGCGATGGCCGGCGGCACCGATTCGTCTGCGCTGCCCAAGGCGCTCGCCTCGGTGCAGGGCTGGGTCGCCGAGCGGATGTGAGGCCCGTCACCGTCCGTCGCGCACACACCGGCGATGCCGAGGCGTTTGCGCGCCTGATGGGCGACCCGCAGGTCTTGGCCGGCCTGCTGCAGCTGCCGTTCCCGAGCGTCGAAGGCTGGCGCACGCGGCTGGCCGAGTACGACACGCTCGGGCGGGCCGACCTGTTGCTGGTGGCCGAGGTGGCTGGAGCCGTGGTCGGCAACGCCGGCCTGCATGCCGCCGGCGCGGCGCACCGGCGCCGCCATGCGATGGGCCTGGGCATCGCGGTCGCGCACGATCACCAGCGGCAGGGCGTGGGCTCGGCGCTGATGGCCGCGCTGATCGATGCGGCCGACCGCTGGCTGGGCTGCCTGCGCATCGAGCTGACCGTCTTCGCCGACAACGGACCGGCGATCGCGCTGTACCGCAAGTTCGGCTTCGAGGTCGAGGGCACGCACCGCGCCTATGCCTTGCGCGATGGCGTCTATGCCGACGTGCACGCGATGGCGCGGCTGCATCCGAACCCGCCGCGCCCTCAGGGCAGCTGAGGGGCGGCCCCGGGCCTGCAACGGCATTGAGCCTGACGTACAGTGCGCCTGATTGCCCTGACCCATCGCCCGTTCCCGGCCCCTCACCAGACGTCCGCCGTGTCGAAACTCCCTGTCTCGCTGACCCGCCGAGAATGGATCGCGCTGGCTGCCGGCTGGCCGCTCGTGTCGACGGCCGCCTACCAGGTACGCGACTGGCCCGCCGGCCAGCCGGTTCCCGCGCTGAAGCTGAACGACCTGGAGGGCAAGTCCTGGAGCCTGGCCGATCTGCGCGGACGCGCCGTGCTGCTCAACTTCTGGGCCACCTGGTGCGAACCCTGCCGCGCCGAGATGCCGTCGTTGCAGTCGGTGGCGCGCCGTCATCAGGGCGACGGGCTGGTCGTGCTGACGATCAACCACCAGGAAGCCGAGCCGACGATCCGGCGTTTTCTCGAGCAGACGCCGATCGCGCTGCCCGTGCTGCTGGACCGCGATGGCGCCGCGTCGAAGGCGTGGACGCCGCGCGTGTTTCCGAGCACGGTGATGATCGACCGCAACGGCAAGCCGCGCCGCGTGGTGGTCGGCGAGGTCGATTGGGACGGTACCGACGCGCGGCCCTGGCTGGCCGAGCTGCTGAAACCCGCCGGTGGCGGATGAAATCCGAGGTCGGGCCGTACACATCGGTTCGATGGCTGACCCTGCAACAACGAAAGGACGACCCATGCTGATGAAACGACGCTCGCTCGTACTGGCAGGCGGCGCCGCCGCGGTGACGGCGAGCCTGCCGCTGAAGGCGCAGGAACGCCGGTTCGCGCCGCAACCGGGCGACTGGCGTGAGTTCGAGATGACCACGCGCATCGAAGTCAAGCAGCCCAAGGGCGCTACGCGCGTCTGGGTACCGCTGCCGTCGATCGACAGCGACTATCAGAAGTCGCTCGACGACACGTGGAGCGGCAACGCGATGTCGGCACGTGTCGTGTCCGACCAGGCCTACGGCGCGCGCATGCTGCTGGCCGAGTTCGCGGCCGAGAATCCGTCGCCCGTGGTCGAGGTCACCAGCCGCATCCGCACGCAGAACCGCGCGGTCGACTGGAACCGCAAGGCCGCGGTCGCCATCGACCCGGCCGCGATGAAGGCCTGGGTGCAGCCGACCGACCTGATGCCCACCGACGGCATCGTGCGCCAGACCGCGCTCGAGATCACCAAGGGTGCCCGCACCGATCTGGAAAAGACGCAGCGCGTCTACGACTGGGTGGTCAACAACACCCATCGCGAGCCCAAGGTGCGCGGCTGCGGCGTCGGCGACATCAAGTCGATGCTCGAGACCGGCAACCTGAGCGGCAAGTGCGGCGACATCAACGCGCTGTTCGTCGGCCTGATGCGGTCGTCCGGTGTGCCGGCGCGTGACGTCTACGGCATCCGGCTGGTGCCGTCTGCCTTCGGCTACCGCGAACTCGGCGGCAATCCGGCCAACCTGAAGGGTGCGCAGCACTGCCGCGCTGAAGTCTTCCTCAAGGAGTACGGCTGGGTGGCGATGGACCCGGCCGACGTCGGCAAGGTGATGCGGCTGGAGACCCCCGAGTGGCTGAAGGATCCGACGCACCCGGTCGTGCGGCCGGTCAAGACGGCGTTGTTCGGTGGCTGGGAGGGCAACTGGCTGGCCTACAACACCGCGCACGACGTCGCGCTGCCGGGCAGCAGCGGTCCGAAGCTCGGCTTCCTGATGTACCCGCAGGCCGAGAACGCGGCCGGGCGCTACGACTCGCTGGACCCGGACAACTTCAAGTACACCATCACCGCACGCGAGATCAAGGCTTGACCGGCGAGCCCGTCGCTGCCGAGGCCACCGCCAGCGACTTCGAGCAGGTCTGCTGGCGCCTCGGCGGCTTCGATGCCCGGGTCTCGCCGGAGTGGGTCGACGGTTATCTGGCCGCCGTGCTGGCGGGTCCGCGTGCGCTGGCGGTGGAGGAGTGGTTGCCGGCGATGCTAGGCGACGCCTTCGACCGCGTGTTCGCCGATCCGATGGACGCGCGCCTGGCGCGTCGTGCGCTCACCTCGCGCTGGCGCGAGCTGGCGGGTCTGCTCGACGCCGAGGTGTTGCTCGCCGAGCCCGATCTGATCCGTCTGTCGCCCTGGGTGCTGGCCTTCGACGAGGCCGATCGCGCCGACTTCGTGGCCCAGGGCCTCGGCGACGAGGCGCAGGCGCTCGACGAGCTGCAGCCCGGGGTGGCGTGGGCGCGTGGCTTTCGGCGCGCACTGGCCGACTTTGCGACCGACTGGGCGGCACCCGATCCGGCCAGCGAGGCCGGCCGCAGCTACCAGGCGGCGCTGGCGCGCATCGACGCACTGCAGTGGCCGAAGTCGACGCTCGAGCCGTACCTCGACACACACTATCCGCAGGGCCGCCCGAGCCGCGACGAACTGATCGACGAAGCCTGCCTCGCCGCCCAGGACCTGCGCTGCTTCTGGGTCGAGCATGCGCCGCGGCCGCAGACGCGTCGTGTGGCCGACCAGCCGGGCCGCAACGATCCCTGTCCGTGCGGCAGCGGGCGCAAGTTCAAGAAGTGCCACGGCGCCTGATACGGCGCTGCTACATTGCGCGCCATGTCGACCGTGCCTTCCCTGCAAGACCGCCGCATCGTCCTCGGCCTGACCGGCGGCATTGCCTGCTACAAGGCCGCCGAACTGGCGCGTGAGCTGGTCAAGGCCGGCGCCACGGTGCAGGTGGTCATGACCGAAGCGGCCGAGGCCTTCATCACGCCGGTCACGATGCAGGCGTTGAGCGGCCGTCGCGTGTACTCGAGCCAATGGGATGCGCGCGAGGCCAACAACATGGCGCACATCAACCTGACGCGCGACGCCGACGCCGTGCTGGTCGCGCCCGCGTCGGCCGATTTCCTGGCCAAGCTGGCGCATGGCGGTGCCGACGACCTGCTCAGTCTGCTGTGCCTGGCGCGGCCGCGCGAAAGCTGTGCGCTGCTCGTGGCGCCGGCGATGAACCGCGAGATGTGGTCGCATCCGGCGACGCAGCGCAACCTGGCCCAGCTGCGCGAGCTGATCGCCCACCTGCAGGCCAAGCTGCTGGCCGGCAAGCGCGTGCTGGTGACCGCCGGCCCGACCTTCGAGGCGATCGATCCGGTGCGGGGCATCACCAATCTGTCGAGCGGCAAGATGGGCTTCGCGATCGCACGCGCCGCGCAGGAAGCCGGCGCGCAGGTCACGCTGGTGGCCGGACCGGTGAGCCTGCCGACGCCGCGGCACGTGCAGCGCATCGACGTGCACAGCGCGCAGCAGATGCACGACGCGGTGCTGCCGCTGGCCGCTGCCCACGACGTGTTCGTCGCCACCGCGGCGGTGGCCGACTGGCGGCCGGCCACGTTTGCCCAGCGCAAGATCAAGAAGGACGGCGCCCGCAGTGCCCCGACCTTCGAGCTGACCGACAACCCCGACATCCTGGCGGCCGTCGCGCGCCTGCCCGATCGCCCGTATTGCGTGGGCTTCGCCGCCGAAACCGACGACCTGGCGCGCAACGCACGCGACAAGCTGGACCGCAAGAAGGTGCCGCTCATCGTCGGCAACCTGGGGCCGGCCACCTTCGGCCGCGACGACAACGCGCTGCTGCTGGTCGATGCGCGCGGCGAGCGGCAGCTCGCCAGCGCCGACAAGCTGACGCTGGCACGCGAACTGGTGCGCGAGATCGCCGAGCGGCTGCAGGCGGCGCCATGACGACGGTCGACGTCAAGGTGCTCGACCCGCGCATGGCCGAGCATCTGCCGGCCTACGCCACGCCGGGCAGCGCGGGCCTCGACCTGCGCGCCTGCCTGGAGCAGCCGGTGACGCTGCAGCCGGGACAGTCGACGCTCATCCCGACCGGTCTGGCGATCCATATCGGCGACGCCGGCCTCGCGGCCATGCTGCTGCCGCGCTCGGGGCTCGGCCACAAGCACGGCATCGTGCTCGGCAACCTGGTCGGCCTGATCGACAGCGACTACCAGGGTCCGTTGATGGTCAGCTGCTGGAACCGCGGCGATGCCGCGTTCACCGTGCAGCCGATGGAGCGCATCGCGCAGATGGTGATCGTGCCGGTGGTGCAGGCGAGCTTTCGACGCGTCGACGAGTTCGCCGCGTCCGATCGCGGCGAGGGCGGCTTCGGCTCGACCGGTCGGCGCTGACGCGCCTGTCAGTGCAGGCTCGGCTTGTCGGAGCCTGCGTCGAGCACGCTGACCGGAGTGCCGTCGACGCTGCCCTGATCGATCTCCTCGGCAGTCGCCGCGCGCACGTCGATCACCTGCACCTGCAAGCGGAGCGCGACGCCGGCCAGCGGGTGGTTGCCGTCGAGCACCACGTGCGACGGGTAGATCTCGGTCACGACGTAGATCGCGTCGCGAGGCATGCCGGTGGTCCGGGCGCCTTCGGGCAGGCCGTCGAACTGCATGCCGACTTCGAGCTGCTCGGGGAACAACGCACGGTCCTCGAAGCACACCTTGGTGGCGTCGTACTCGCCGAAGGCGTGTTCGGGCTCGAGGTGCAGCGTCGTCTCGAAGCCGGCGGTCTGTCCGTCGAGCGCCTCCTCGACCTTGGCCAGCAGGTCGTCGCCGCCGAAGAAGAACTCCATCGGCTCGGCCAGCTCGTCGATCGCCTCGCCCTGGGCATCCTTCAAGGTCCAGGTCAGGCTGACGACGCAGGGGCTGTTGATCTGCATCGAATGATGATCGCACATCTGCCCCGTGCCGGCAGGCCCGGGCCGACCCGGCAGCGACAATGCGCCGCATGGTGTCGACGACCCCTTCTGCATTGCTCGGTGGCCTGTCGGCGCCGCAGTTCATGCGCCGCCATTGGCAGCGCAAGCCGCTGCTGGTGCGGCAGGCCTGGCCCGGTGTCAAGCCGCCGCTGACCCGTGCCGCGCTGTTCGCGCTCGCCGGTCACGACGACGTGGAGTCGCGGCTGGTCGCGCACGTGGGCGACCAGTGGACCCTGCGCCGCGGCCCGCTGCCGCGCCGCGCGCTGCCCCCGCTGACGCAGCCGCGCTGGACGCTGCTGGTACAGGGTGTCGATCTGCACGATGACGCGGCGCACGCGATGCTGGCGCCGTTTCGCTTCATTGCCGACGCGCGCTTGGACGACCTGATGGTGTCGTACGCCACCGACGGGGGCGGCGTGGGCGCCCATGTCGACGCCTACGACGTGTTCCTGCTGCAAGTGCACGGTCGGCGACTCTGGCGTGTCGGCCCTGTACGCGACCGTCGATTCGTCGAAGGCGTGCCGCTGAAACTGCTGCGTCGGTTCGAACCGACCGAGCAGTGGCTGCTCGAGCCGGGCGACATGCTGTACCTGCCGCCGATGTGGGGCCATGACGGCGTCGCAGTGGGCGAGTGCATGACCGCCTCGATCGGCTTTCGCGCGCCGACGCAGGTGGCGGTGGTGCGCGAGCTGATGGAACGCGTGGGCGAGTCGCTCGACGAGGCGGATCGAGAGGTCTGGTACCGCGATGCCGGCGCGGCGGCAGTCGGCGCATCGCCGGCACGCATTCCGGTTGGCCTGCAGCAGTTCGCCCGGACGGCCTGGCGGCAGCTGCTGCGTGATCCGCAGTCCTTGCCGCGCGCGCTCGGCCAGTGGCTCACCGAGCCGAAGGCCGAGGTGTGGTTCGAGGCGGGCTCGGCGGACCTGCCGCCCGGGCAGGGTGTTCGCCTCGATCGACGCAGCCGCATGATGTATGACGCACAACGGCTCTATCTCAACGGCGAATGCGTGACCGCCGTTTCGCCAGCCGATGCCAGAATTCTGCGCATGCTGGCCGACCGACGCAGACTGGATTCGAAGCAGCTCCGCCGTCTGGGACGCGCCGGGCGCGCGCTGATTGACCAGTGGATGACCAATGGGTGGTTGCGTGGCGACTGACCAAGGCGCTCGCGCGCTGCTGCAGTCGCGCAGCGAATTCATCGACGCCGTGCGCCAGGTTCTGCTCGGCTTGCCCGACGTCAAGCCGCGCGAGCTCCTGATCGCCGACGCCGACTTCTCGCCGTGGCCGCTCGGTGACGCCGATGTGGTCGATGCCCTGACACGCTGGGCGCGGCTGCCGGGCCGGCGCCTGCGCCTGCTGGGCAGCCGCTTCGACGTGATTGAGCGTGATCAATCGCGCTTCGCGTTGTGGCGACGCTCCTTCGCCCATGCGCTGGAGTGTCTGCTGCCGAGCGAACTCGAGCCGACCGACATGCCGTCGTTGCTGCTGACCGACGCGTCCTGCATCGAGCTGCTCGACCGTGAGCGCTGGCAGGCCCGTCGCTCGGACGAGCGTCGATGGCTGGTCGAGCAGCGCGAGCGCTGTGACGCGATTTCGCAACGCAGCGAGCCCGCCTGGCCCATCACGGCGCTCGGTCTCTGAGCGAGAAGGCCTCGACGGCTATAATCAGAGGCTGGACGAAAGTCCGCTCAAGTGTGGCGGCATCGTCTCGGACAGGGCGGTCCGCGTCACTCGACCGCGACGCTCCTCTCCACCCCGGTTTCTCACTCTACCTATGCACTGAGGATTCTCATGAACAAGTCGCTCCTGCTCGCTTCCATGGTTGCCGTCGCTGCGCTCACCGCTTGCGGCAAGACCGAGGCCCCGGCCCCCGCGGCCGCTCCCGCCCCGGCGCCCGCGCCGGCACCGGCCCCGGTGGCTGCTGCCGCGTCGGCGGTGATGTCGGCCGCTTCTGGCGCCGCCACCGCCGCCACTGGCGCTGCCACCTCGGCCGCTGATGCCGCCGCCTCGGCTGCCGCTGGCGCTGCCGCCGGCGCGGCCGATGCCGCCGCCAAGGCCGCCGCCGCTGCCGCCTCGGCGATGAATAAGTAAGCTCCCTTCGCCGGAGCACAAGAACAAAGCCGCCCGATGGGCGGCTTTTTCGTGGGCGTTCGGCACCGCGCGGTCAGAGTCGCGGTGCGTCGGGTGGCTCGCCGCTACTTCAGCTCGTCGACGAGCAGCGCCACGATGCGCTGGCCGGCCTCGCCGGCCTCCGGCGCACCCTGCGAGGTCTGCACGCTGATCTGCGTCTTGTCGCCGGCCGTCTTCACGGCGATGCGGTAACGCTGCAGCGTGGCCGCGCCGTCGCCGCCACCGAACAGCTTCGAGAAGAAGCCGGGTTCTTCCTTGCCGGCCAGCTTGGGATCGACGTAGCGAACGAAGTACAGGCCGCTGGCACGATCGCGGTCCTCCACGGTGAAGCCGCTGCGGTCGAGCGCCAGGCCGACGCGGCGCCACGCCCTGTCGAATGCTTCGTCGAATTCGAGCATCGCCGCCGGCTGTCCGCTCAGGGCACGTGCGCGCGCCGGCGCCGACGGCGCGTTGGCGACCTGTGTGCGCACGGCCGCCTCGTCCTTGGTGCCGCTCAGCCGAGCCATGATGCGCGCCAGCATCTCGGCCTCCAGTTGCGGATCGGTGGGTCGGTAGCGCCAGTTGGGCACATCGCGAAACTGGCCCTGCAGGAATTCCTCGAGTCCGCGGTGGCTGACGTAGATCTCGCTGCCCTCCGGTGTGCGCTCGACGCGTGTCCTGAATTTGTCGCGCTCGCCGGTGGAGAACGCCGAATCGATGATGGTGCCGAGCGCGCGCCGCACGAAATCCATCGGGATCTTGGCGCGGTTCTCGGCCCACTCGGTTTCCATCACGCCGGTGGGCGCATCGTCGACGACGAGATTGAAGCCGCGCTCGGTCCAGAACGTGCGCAGCAGCGGGAAGACCTGCTCGGGTGGCTGACTCGTCACCAGCCAGCGCTGCGAACCCTGGCGCTCGATGCGTACGTTGTTCGCGGCGTTCTGCGCCACCACGGGTTGCGCGGCGGCCGTACCGGCGGCCGGGGCGGCCTGCAAGCCGCTGGCGCTGACGACACCCGACTGCGGCTGGTAGCGGCTGTCGCGTGCCAGCTGCGTCAGGTCGGGGGGCACGTCGAGCGGCGTGACCTTGGCCGCGCGGCTGCGGTAGTCCACCTTGTCGCCACCGAGCAGGCTCTCGACGCTCGAGCAGCCGGCCAGCGGCAGCAAAGCCGCGCAGACGATCACCAGCGGCAGACGGTGGACAGACTTCTCGATCACGGGCGATTCTTTCGGCTGGGCGGCACAGACCGTGGGGTCTGCGCGCAGGTTGCGCGCACGCGGCTGGCGTGCGCGGTTCGTCGGGTCGGTCAAAGCAGGCCGCTCTCGTGCAGCGCCTGCCCGACCAGCGCCTGTCCGGCGGCCGTCAGCGCCACGATCGGCAGCCGCACCGCGGCGCCGCAAAGACCGAGGCGCGACATGGCCCACTTGGTCGGCGCCGGGCTCGGCTCGCAGAACAGCTGCCGATGCAGCGGCAGCAGGCGTAGATGAATCTCGCTGGCGCGCTTGGCCTGGCCCTCGATGGCCGCCATGCACAGCTGGTGCATCAGCTTCGGTGCCACGTTCGCCGTGACGCTCACGTTGCCGTGGCCGCCGAGCAGCATCAGCGCGATCGCGGTGCCGTCGTCGCCCGAGTAGATCGAGAAGCCATTCGGCGCATGCTTGATCAGCCAGGCCGCGCGCTCGATGTTGCCGGTGGCTTCCTTGATGCCGACGATGCGATCGATCTGCGCCAGCCGCATCACCGTGTCGTGCGCCATGTCGGCCACCGTGCGGCCGGGCACGTTGTACAGCACCATCGGAATGTCCACCGCCTCGGCGATGGCGCGGAAGTGCTGGTAGATGCCTTCCTGCGACGGCCGGTTGTAGTACGGCACGACCTGCAGCGTGCAAACGGCGCCCACCTTCTTGGCGAAGCGCGACAGCTCGATCGCCTCGTGCGTCGAGTTGGCTCCGGCGCCGGCCATGATCGGCACGCGGCCGGCGGCGTGTTCGACCGCGACGCGGATGACCTCGCAGTGCTCGTCGACGTTGACGGTCGGCGATTCACCCGTCGTGCCGACCACGCAGACGCAGTCGGTTCCTTCGGCGATGTGCCAGTCGATCAGGCGGCGCAGCGCGGGATAGTCGACGTCGCCGTTGTCGAGCATCGGCGTGACCAGCGCGACGATGCTGCCTACGATGGGTTTCATGGCTGTTCCTGCAATCTGGCGCAATTTTAGGCCACCAGCGGGTAGCGCCCGTCACCCGGGGTGGTCGCCGGCGATTCGCGCACGGCCACGATGCGCTGCACCTGTCGCGGTGGGGCATCGACGAAGCCGTCCTCGAACGCCACCACGCGCAGCGGCGACACTACCTCGAGCAGCTCACCGCTGCGCAGCAGGAAGTCCGGATTCGACGGCCGGCCGAAGCGGGCGTTGCCGATGGCGAAGGTCTCGTAGATGAGCACGCCGCCGACGCCGACCGCCGACACCACGGCCGGCAGCAAGGGTCGCCAGAGATAGTTCGTCACGACGACGGCATCGAAGCGCCGCCCTTGCAGCGGCCAGTCGCCGCCCTCGAGGTCGGCTTGGATCAATTCGCCCAGGCCTTGGCATAGCGCCAGGGCCGCCGCGTCGCGGTCGACTCCGGTGACGCGCAATCCCTTCGCAGCCAGCCAGCGCAGGTGGCGGCCGCTCCCACAGGCGAGGTCGAGCACGCCGCCGCCCGGCGCGATCAGGTGGTGCCAGCGCGTGACCCAGCCGGATGGGGTGTCGCCGCCGTGCATGTCAGAAGCAGGCCCACAGCCGATTGGCAAGGTCGACCACGAGATGCGGGCTGCGGTAGGCCATGAACACCGCACCGAGCACCGCGGCAGCGCCGGCGCCGAATGCCAGGCGTCGCCAGCGGCCGGGTCGGCGCGTGCCCATCGCCGGCGCCTCTACGCCGCAACCGGCGCGTGGCGCACGATCGGCGACTCGCGCACCGGCAGGTTGACCAGCCCGGCGAACACGCCCAGCGCGATGGCGATCCACCAGACGACGTCGTAGCTGCCGGTGGCGTCGTACAGCTTGCCGCCGAGCCAGACGCCCATGAACGAACCGAGTTGATGGCTGAGGAAGACAAAGCCGCTCAGCATCGACATGTACTGCACGCCGAAGATCTGTGCCACGGTGGCGTTGGTCGGCGGCACGGTCGACAACCACAGCAAGCCCATCACCGACGCGAACACATAGACGCTCCACGGCGTCAACGGCAGCACCAGGAAGACGGCGATCGCCAGCGCGCGCAGGAAGTAGATCGCCGACAGCAGGTATCGCTTGGGCCAGCGCTGGCCGATCTCGCCGGCCACATAAGTGCCGATCACGTTGAACAACCCGATCAACGCCAGCGCCATCGTCGCGACCTCGGGGCCGAGGCCCTTGTCCTTCAGGTAGCTCGGCATGTGCACGCCGATGAAGACCACCTGGAAGCCGCAGACGAAGTAACCGGCGGTGAGCAACTGGAAGCTGCGGTAGCCGAACGCCTCGCGCAGTGCGGCGCGTACGCCCTGCTGCACGCCGGTCGGTGCCGCGCGCGGCGGCTCCTTCAGGCCGAAGGCCAGCGGTGCGATGGCCAGTGCCAGGCAGCCCAGGATGATCAGCGCGTTGTCCCAGCCGAAGCCGGCGATCAGCCAGTTTTCCACCGGCACCATCAGGAACTGTCCGAACGAACCCGCCGCCGCCGTGATGCCCATGGCCCATGAGCGCTTGGCGGGATCGACGTTGCGGGCAATGACACCGTAGACCACGGCATAGGTGGTGCCGGATTGCGCCAGACCGAGCAGCAGGCCGGCGCTGCCGGTGAAGGCGGCGCCAGATGTCGCCAGCGCCATCAACACGAGTCCCGTGGCGTAGAGAAGCGAGCCGACGATCAGCACCCGCAGCGCGCCAAAGCGGTCGGCCAGGCCCCCGGCCACCGGGCCGGCCAGGCCCCAGGCCAGGTTCTGGATGGCCATCGCGAACGCAAACGTCTCGCGCGTCCAACCGCGGTCCATCGTGATCGGCTGCAGCCACAACCCGAAGCCGTGGCGGATTCCCATCGACAGCGTGACGATCGCGGCGCCGCAGATGAGCACTTGCGTCATCGACAAGGTCTTTGTGGTCGTGCCGTTGCGCATGACTGCAATCTAGCGCGTTTCGGCCGCCCCGGCCGGTACACGGTCTGGCGATACAGCGGCTGGCGCGACGCCGGAGCCGAGCCCGGCGGAAGAGGGACGAATGTCGGCCCGGCATGCATCCCTACAATCGCGCGCCATGGCTACCAAGCAGGCACGCTACGCGGAAGAATCGATCCGCGTGCTCAAGGGATTGGAGCCGGTGCGCCAGCGCCCCGGCATGTACACCCGGACCGACAACCCGCTGCACGTCGTGCAGGAGGTGATCGACAACGCCGCCGACGAGGCGCTCGCCGGTCACGGCCAGCGCATCGCGGTGACGCTGCATGCCGACGGCTCGATCACCGTCGAGGACGACGGCCGCGGCATCCCGATCGGCCTGCACCCCGAGGAGCGGGTGCCGGTGATCGAGATCGTCTACACGCGGCTGCACGCCGGCGGCAAGTTCGACAAGGGCGCGGGCGGCGCCTACAGTTTCTCCGGCGGGCTGCACGGTGTGGGCGTCAGCGTGACCAACGCGTTGGCGCGGCGCCTGGAGGCCACCGTCTATCGCGACGGCCAGGTGGCCACGATGGCATTTGCCGGCGGTGAGGTGGCCGACAAGCTGGCCACGCGCAAGGCCAAGGCCGGCGACCGTCCGCATGGCACCACGGTGCGTGTCTGGCCCGATCCCAAGTACTTCGACTCGGCCGAGCTGCCGCGCCAGGACCTGACCCATCTGCTGCGCAGCAAGGCAGTGCTGATGCCCGGCGTGACCGTGAGCCTCACGCACGAGAAATCGGGCGACACGCAGACCTGGGAATTCAAGGGCGGCCTGCGCGACTATCTGACGCAGTCGCTGCCGGCCGAGCCGTTGATCCCCCTCTTCGAGGGCGAACAGTACGCCTCCGGCAGCGAGGCCGAGAACGTGGCCGAAGGCGAGGGCGCGGCCTGGTGCGTGGCCTTCACCGAGGAGGGCAATCCGCTGCGCGAGAGCTACGTCAACCTGATCCCCACGGTGGCCGGCGGCACGCACGAGGCCGGGCTGAAGGACGGGCTGTTCGGCGCCGTGCGCGGTTTCATCGAGGTGCACGCGTTGCTGCCCAAGGGTGTCAAGCTGATGCCCGAGGACGTGTTCTCGCGCGCCAGCTTCGTGCTCAGCGCCAAGGTGCTCGATCCGCAGTTCCAGGGCCAGATCAAGGAGCGGCTGAACAGCCGCGATGCGCTGCGGCTGGTGGCCGGCTACGTCAAGCCGGCGCTCGAGCTGTGGCTGAACCAGCACGTGGACCTGGGCCGCAAGCTGGCCGAGCTGGTGATCCGCCAGGCGCAGACGCGCCAGCGCGCCAGCCAGAAGGTCGAGAAGCGCAAGGGTTCCGGCGTCGCCGTGCTGCCCGGCAAGCTGACCGACTGCGAAAGCCGCGACCTCTCGCTCAACGAGCTGTTCCTGGTCGAGGGCGACTCGGCCGGCGGCTCGGCCAAGATGGGCCGCGACAAGGAGACGCAGGCCATCCTGCCGCTGCGCGGCAAGGTGCTGAACGCGTGGGAGGTCGAGCGCGACCGGCTGTTCGCCAATACCGAGATCCACGACATCGCGGTCGCGGTCGGTGTCGACCCGCACGGGCCGGCCGACGAACCCGATCTGTCCGGGCTGCGCTACGGCAAGGTCTGCATCCTGAGTGATGCCGACGTCGACGGCTCGCACATCCAGGTGTTGCTGCTGACACTGTTCTTCCGCCACTTTCCCAAGCTGATCGAGCGTGGCCACGTCTACGTGGCCAAGCCGCCGCTGTATCGCGTGGACGCCAGTGCGCGCGGCAAGAAGCCGGCCGCCAAGATCTACGCGCTCGATGACGGCGAGCTCGAGGCCACGCTCGACAAGCTGCGCAAGGAAGGCGCCCGCGAGGCGAGCTGGAGCATCAGCCGTTTCAAGGGCCTGGGCGAGATGAGTGCCGAGCAGCTGTGGGAGACCACGCTGAATCCCGATACGCGCCGGCTGCTGCGCGTGGCCTTCGGCGAAGCGGGCTTCGACGGCACCACGCAGCTGCTGACGCGGCTGATGGGCAAGGGCGAGGCGCAGGCCCGGCGCGACCTGATGGAACTGCACGGCGATTCGGTCGAGATCGATGTCTGACATGCCCCATCGGGTGCACCTGCGCCCGACGATGCTGAGCGACCTGGACTTCGTGATCTCGGTCGAGACCGATTCGCACAACCTGCCGTTCATCACGCCGTGGGAGCGCACGCAGCACGAAGGCGCCATCCGCTTCCCTGACTTTCGCCACTTCATCGTCGAGATGGGTGAGGGCACCGACCGGGTCGGCTTCGTCATCCTGCAGGGCTGCCGCAACCCGCACGGCAGCGTGGAGCTGAAGCGCATCGTGCTGCAACCCAAGGGCCAGGGCCTGGGCCGAACCTGCGTGCGCCAGCTCAAGCGTATGGCTTTCCGCGATCTGGGTGCGCACCGTTTCTGGCTCGACGTGAAGCTGCTCAACCAGCGCGCGCTGGCGCTCTACGCCAGCGAGGGATTCGTCGAGGAGGGACGGCTGCGCGAGAGCGTGCGCGTCTGGATCGCCGATCCGGCAGGCAACGGCCCCGCGCGCGCGGCCGGCTACGACTCGCTGGTCGTGATGAGCATGCTCGATCGCGAGTTCCACGCCCGCGTGGCGCTCGGCGTGGAGGCCTCGTGAACCCGCGCGCCGCGACGCTCGCCTCGGCGCTGTGCGGCATGGCCGGCCTGGCCCAGGCTGCGTTGTGGGGTTATGTCGACGGCAACGGCGTTGCGCACTTCGCGCCGCAGCAGATCGATTCACGCTACAGCCTGGTACTGGGCGACGACGGCACACCTGCCGCTCCGGCGGCCAAGGTGCCGGGCAAGACCACGCCGTCGAGCAGCCTGCTCACCTGGCTGGAGATCGCCCCCGAGGTCAAGCGGCTGCAGCCCTGGCTGCGCGAGGCGGCCCATCGCCACGGCGTCGATGCCGAACTGCTGACCGCGCTGATCGCGGTGGAATCGGGCTTCAATCCGAAGGCGGTGTCGGCCAAGGGCGCCGTCGGGCTGATGCAGCTGATGCCCGCCACGGCCGAGCGTTATCTCAAGCCGGTCGACGGCGGGCCCGAGGTTGCCGAGCGGCTGGCCGAGCCGCGCACCAACATCTTCGTCGGCGCTCGATTGATGGCCGACCTGATCAAGCGCCACGGCCGCATCGATCTCGCGCTGGCCGCCTGGAGCGCCGGCGAAGGCGCCGTGCGCCGCAGCGGCGGCCAGCTGCCGCCGATCGACGAGACGCGCGCCCATGTCCACCAGGTGCTGGAGCTGTACTGGGTGCTGCTGCAGCGCGCGCAGTCGCGCGCCACCCAGGGCATGCGGCTGCACCGCTGAACCCTTTCGTCAACGTCCCGATTGCCATGTCAGAACAACTCACCCTGATGCCGCCGCTCGACGACGATGCGGTCGGCCTGGCGCAATACGCCGAGCGCGCCTATCTCGAGTACGCGCTGTCGGTCGTCAAGGGCCGCGCGCTGCCCGACGTGTGCGACGGCAACAAGCCGGTGCAGCGCCGCATCCTCTATTCGATGCAGCGCATGGGCCTGAGCTTCGCGGGCACCACCGGCGCCAAGCCGGTCAAGAGCGCGCGTGTCGTCGGCGACGTGCTCGGCCGCTTCCACCCGCACGGCGACCAGGCCGCCTACGACGCATTGGTGCGCATGGCGCAGGATTTCTCGCAGCGATATCCGCTGATCGACGGCCAGGGCAACTTCGGCAGCCGCGACGGCGACGGCGCAGCGGCGATGCGCTACACCGAGGCGCGGCTGAGTCCGATCGCGCGGCTGCTGCTCGACGAGATCGACGAGGGCACGGTCGACTTCGTGCCCAACTACGACGGCTCCACCGAGGAGCCGAGTCGCCTGCCGGCGCGGCTGCCGTTCCTGCTGCTCAACGGCGCCTCGGGCATCGCGGTCGGCCTGGCCACCGAGGTGCCGAGTCACAACCTGCGCGAGGTGGCGGCGGCCGTGGTGGCGCTGATCCGCAACGACAAGCTGCCCGACGACGAGTTGCTCGACCTGCTGCCCGGGCCCGACTATCCCGGCGGTGGCCAGATCATCAGCAGCAGCGACGAGATCCGCGCCGCCTATGCCGGCGGCCGGGGCACGCTGCGGGTGCGGGCGCAGTGGAAGATCGAGGACCTGGCACGCGGCCAGTGGCAGCTGGTGGTGACCGAACTGCCGCCCTTCACCAGCGCGCAGAAGGTGCTGGAAGAGATCGAGGAGCTCACCAATCCCAAGGTGAAGCCCGGCAAGAAGGCGCTGACGCAGGAGCAGACGCAGCTCAAGCAGACGGTGCTCGGCGTGCTCGACGCCGTGCGCGACGAATCCGGCCGCGACGCGCCGGTGCGGCTGGTGTTCGAGCCGAAGACGCGCACCATCGATCCGGCCGATCTGGCGGCCACGTTGCTGGCGCACACGAGTCTCGAGACCAGTGCGCCGATCAACCTGACGATGGTTGGCAGCGATGGCCGGCCGACGCAGAAGGGCCTGCGCCAGGTGCTGACGGAGTGGATCGCGTTCCGCCAGGCCACCGTGCAGCGGCGCTCGCAGTTCCGCCTGCAGAAGGTGCTCGAGCGCATCCATGTGCTCGAGGGCCGGCAGCTGGTGCTGCTGAACATCGACGAGGTGATCCGCATCATCCGTCAGTCCGACGAGCCGAAGCCGGCACTGATCAACCGCTTCAAGCTGAGCGAGCGGCAGGCCGACGACATCCTCGACATCCGGCTGCGCCAGCTGGCGCGGCTGGAGGCGATCAAGATCGAGCAGGAGCTGAAGGAGCTGCGCGACGAGCAGAAGAAGCTCGACGAGATCCTCGGCAGCCCGGCGGCGCTGAAGCGCCTGCTCATCCGCGAGATCGAGGCCGACGCCAAGCAGCATGGCGACGACCGCCGCACGCTGATCCAGGCCGAGAAGAAGGCGGTGGCCGAGATCCGCATCGTCGACGAGCCGGTCACGGTGGTGGTCAGCCTGAAGGGCTGGATCCGCCGCATGACAGGCCACGAGGTCGATGCGGCCGGGCTCACCTTCAAGGCCGGCGACGCGCTGTACGGCACCTTTGCCTGCCGCAGCGTCGACACGCTGCTGGTGTTCGGCAGCAATGGCCGTGTCTACAGCGTGGCGATCGCCTCGCTGCCGGGCGGCCGTGGCGACGGGCAGCCGATCACCTCGCTGGTCGAGCTGGAGGCCGGCACGCAGCCCGCGCATTACTTCGCGGGATCGGGCGAACACACGCTGTTGCTCGCCAACACCGGCGGCTTCGGCTTGATGGCCCGTGCGCAGGACATGCAGAGCCGCCAGCGCGGCGGCAAGTCGTTCCTGTCGCTGGAAGAGGGCGATCATCTGCTGCCGCCGGTGACGGTGCTGCCCGACCACAAATCGGTGGCCTGCCTGTCGCTGGCGGGCCGGTTGCTGGTGTTCGCGCTCGACGAGGTGAAACTGCAGGCCAACGGCGGCCGCGGCCTGACGCTGATGGACGTCGACGCGAATGACCCCATGCTGTCGGTGGCCACCTTTGCCGACGCGCTCACCGTCTCGGGCGCTGGCGGACGTGGCAACAAACCGCGCGAGGAGGTGCTTCAAGGCGCTTCGCTTGCGGTGCATCAAGGCAAGCGGGCTCGCAAGGGGCGCAAAGTCGAGGGCATGAAGACCGTCGTGCGGGTGATGGCCCGGTAGCGGGCAGTCTCATTGCGCGAACCGCACAATCCCACATCGATCACGCTTGTCCCGGGTTGTCCCGGGTAAGACGTGCCTCGGCGCTGCAACGGCAGGCGGTAGACTGCCGCGCGCACCGCCGACAAGGCTGCAGGAGACAAAGCCCCGTGTTGCCGACGAACGTGTCCGATCCGGCGTACTTTCACAAGGTCGTCGATTGCCAGTTGGCCTGTCCGGCCCACACCCCTGTTCCCGAATACATCCGCTTGATCGCGCAAGGGCGTTACGACGACGCCTACATGGTCAACTGGGTCAGCAACGTCTTCCCTGGCGTGCTGGGCCGCACCTGCGACCGCCCCTGCGAGCCGGCGTGCCGGCGCGGCCGCGTCGAGGAGGGCAACCAGCCCGGCACCAAACCCGAAGCGGTGGCGATCTGCCGCTTGAAGCGCGTCGCCGCCGACTTCAAGGGCGACGAGATCCGCGCGATGATCCCGCGCCCGCAACCGAAGAACGGCAAACGTGTCGCCTGCGTCGGCGGTGGCCCTGCGTCGCTGACGGTGGCGCGCGACCTGGCCACGCAAGGTTATGCGGTCACCGTGTTCGACGGCGACGCCAAGGCCGGCGGCTTCATGCGCACGCAGGTGCCGCGCTTTCGTCTGCCCGAGGAAGTGATCGACGAGGAGGTCGGCTACATCCTCGGCCTGGGCGTCGAGTTTCGCGGCGGCCAGTACATCGGCTCGATGAAGGCCTTGCTGGCCGAAGGCTTCGATGCCGTGTTCGTCGGCTGCGGCGCACCGCGCGGCCGCGAGCTCGACGTGCCCGGCCGCCAGGAAGCCAAGGCCAACATCCACATCGGCATCGACTGGCTGGCGTCGGTGTACTTCGGCCACGTGACCAAGGTGAAGCCGCGCGTCATCGTGCTCGGCGGCGGCAACACCGCGATGGACTGCTGCCGCTCGGCGCGCCGTCTCGGCGCCGACGACGTGAAGGTGATCGTGCGCTCGACCTTCGAGGACATGAAGGCCTCGCCGTGGGAGAAGGAGGACGCGATGCACGAAGGCATCCCGATCCTGCCGTGCCACGTGCCGGTGGCCTTCCTGCACGAGGCCGGCAAGCTGACCGGCATGCGTTTCCAGATCGTCAAGTCGGTCTACGACGCAAAGGGCAAGCGCAGCCTGGTGCCCACCGGCGAGCCCGACGTCGACTTCGCCTGCGACGAAGTGCTGGTCGCGGTCGGCCAGGAG
>JBGAMU010000098.1:14924-17360 GCA_044222685.1 Burkholderiaceae bacterium | reverse complement strand
GATCACCAACCCGTATGCCGGCCAGTACGTCGATGATCTGGCGCCGCTGTACGACCTCGGCGCCGAGGTGGCGGCGCTGCTCGCGGCGCGTGGCGTGGCGGCGCTCGGCGTGGCGCCCGACGACGTGACCGCCTACGGCAAGGGCGCGATCGTCGGCACCGCCGGCGAGATCGAGCATGCCGCGGCACTGCTGCACCCCAAGTTCGGCGCGCCGGTGCGCAAGGCGGTGGGCAAGGGCGACGACATCATCCCGTCGACCAAGAGGCTCGGCGGGCCCGGCTCGGTGATCGTGATGCCGGTGACGAACAAGAACCGCATCTGGAATTTCGACGACATGGACGCCGCGGAGATCACCATCCCCGACGCGCCGCACGCCGACGAGGTGGTGGTGGCACTGGTGCTCGCGGTCGGCGGCCGGCCGTTGCACCGCATTGCGCCGGTGAAGTGAGAGGCCGCGATGTTCAAGGCGATCATTCTGCTGACGCGGCGCGACGACATGACGCGCGAGGCCTTTGCGCAATGGTGGCTGCACGAGCACGGACCGCTGGCGCGCCAGCTGCCGGGCCTGCGTCGATTGACCTTCAACCTGGTGGCCAACGACAGCACCGTCGATGGCGTGTCGGAGCTGTGGTTCGACACGCCCGCCGCGTTCGAGGCGGCCTATGCCAGCGACATCGGCAAACGGGTCGCGGCCGACTCGATGGCGCACGTGGCCAGGCGCGAGCGGCTGCTCGTGGCCGAGCACCCGCAACTGGGCTGAACGACGAAGGAGACCCCCGATGACAAGCAATGCCGAACTGCTGCAGCGCGACCACAAGGCGCTCGTGCATTCGCTCCACAACCCGGCGGCGCACCTGGCCGGCAACGTGTGGGTGCGCGGCGAGGGCTGCGAGCTGATCGACGCCGACGGCAAGCGCTACCTCGACGCGATGTCGGGCCTGTGGAACGTGACGCTGGGCCACGGTCGGCGCGAGCTGGCCGACGCCGCCGCGCGCCAGATGGGCGAGCTGGCCTACGCCTCGGGCTACAGCGGCAATACCAACCTGCGCGCGCTGGAGCTCGGCGAGCGGCTGGCGGGACTGGTGTATCCGAACATCCACCGCTTCTTCTTCACCTGCGGCGGCGGCGAGTCGACCGACAGCACGATCAAGCTCGCGCGCTACTACTTCAAGGCGATCGGCAAACCCACCAAGTTCAAGACCATCAGCCTCACCGGCGGCTACCACGGCGCCACGCTGGCGGCGATGTGCGCCACCGGCATGCCGGCGTACTGGACGTCGTTCGAGCCGCGCATGCCCGGCTTCGTGCACATCCCCAACCACGACCGCTACCGTTACGTGGTGCCGCCCGGCGCCGACCCCGAGACCGCGGCGGCCGACGAACTGGAGCGCGCGATCCTCGCCGAGGGGCCGGACACGGTGGCGCTCTTCATCATCGAGCCGGTGTGCGGCGCCGGCTCCTACGTGCCGCCGAAGGGCTACTTCAAGCGCGTGCGCGAGATCTGCGACAAGCACGACGTGCTGCTCGCTGCCGACGAAGTGATCACCGGGTTCGGCCGCACCGGCAAACGCTTCGCGCTCGACCACTGGGGCGTGCTGCCCGACCTGATGCAGTTCGCCAAGGGCATCACCAGCGGCTACGTGCCGCTCGGCGGCGTGGGCCTGTCCGACAAGGTGGCCGCGGTGCTGGAGCGGCCCGGGGCCGACCCGTGGATGCATGCCCACACCTACAGCGGCCACCCGGTGTCGTGCGCGGTGGCGCTGGCGGCGATCGACGTGCTCGAGCGTGAGGGCCTGGTGGCGCGCGCGGCCGTGCTCGGCGAGCG
The DNA here is from genome assembly GCA_044222685.1 of Burkholderiaceae bacterium. GTDB lineage: Bacteria > Pseudomonadota > Gammaproteobacteria > Burkholderiales > Burkholderiaceae_C > JAEUPI01. The sequence continues at coordinate 15,535 of JBGAMU010000098.1, read as the reverse complement.
GCTGCACAAGGGGCTGCGCGAGGCGCTGGGTTCGCACCCGAGCGTCGGCGACATCCGCGGCCTCGGCCTGATGGCCACCGTGGAGCTGGTGGAGGACCGCGCGACCAAGAAGAACTTCGACGTCAACCGCAAGATCGGCCCGCAGGTGCTGGCCGCGATGCGCGAGCGCGGCGTGATCACGCGAGGCCGTGGCGACCACCTGTACTTCGGGCCGCCGCTGGTGAGCAGCGAGGCGGTGATCGACCGCATCGTCGGCGCGGCGTCCGAGGCGGTGCACGGCGTCCTGTCGCGCTGAGGCGGACGATTGCGCCGGCCCCGCAGCCTCCGCCGATGCGGATGCCGCTGCATGACGAAACAGTCGTCGCCGCTGTCGAAATCGGCGCGACCCGCGCGACATTGTCAGGCGCCGCACGGTGCGGCGCCGACAACCCTTGGTGGAGCGTGACGATGGAATACATGTTGATGATCTATTCGGATCCGGCGGGCTTCGAGTCGATGAGCCCAGCGCAGCAGCAGGAAGGCCTGGCCGCCTACGGCGCCTATCACCAGGCGCTCGAGAAGTCGGGTGTGCTGCGCAACAGCAACCGGCTGCGCCCGGCGCAGGCGGCAAC
>JBGAMU010000098.1:0-14888 GCA_044222685.1 Burkholderiaceae bacterium | reverse complement strand
GCAACGACGGTGCGGCTGAAATCCGGCAAGACCGAGGTGCTCCACGGCCCGTATGCCGAGACGCGCGAGCAGCTCGGTGGCTACTTTCTCGTCGACGTGCCCGACCTCGACGCCGCCATCGCCTGGGCGGCGCGCTGCCCCGGCGCGGCGCACGGCGTGGTCGAGGTGCGGCCGGTGTGGCCGATGGGCGCGGCCTGAAGGCCGTGGCGGTATCGAGCGATGCGGTGCAGGCGCTGCCAGCTGCACGCGCGGCCGAGGCCGCCGCACGCCGCAGCTACGGCAAGCTGGTGGCGTTCCTGGCGGCGCGCACGCGCGACGTCGCCGGCGCCGAGGATGCGCTTTCCGAGGCCTTCGCCACCGCGCTCGCCGAATGGCCCGTGCGCGGCGTGCCGCACACGCCCGACGCGTGGCTGCTGACGGTGGCGCGGCGCCGGCTGGTCGATGCCGTCCGCTGGCATCGGCTGCAGGACGGCGCGGCCGAGCACCTGAGCCTGCTCGCCGAGCTGGCCACCGGCGACGATGACGCCGCGACGGCGATTCCCGACCAGCGACTCGGCCTGCTGTTCGCCTGCGCGCATCCGGGCATCGACGCTGGCGTGCGCGCGCCGCTGATGCTGCAGGTGGTGCTCGGCTTCGATGCCGCCACCATCGGGTCGGCCTTTCTCGTCGCGCCGGCCACGATGGGGCAGCGCCTGTCGCGCGCGAAGGCCAAGATCCGCCAGGCCGGCATCGCCTTCGCGGTGCCCGAACGCGACGCGTTGCGCGAGCGCCTCGCCACCGTGCTCGACGCGATCTACGCGGCCTATGCCGAGGGCTGGTCGGACCCGCAGGGCGCCGACGCACGACGGCGCAATCTCGCCGACGAGGCGATCTGGCTCGGCCGCCTGCTGGCGTCGTTGCTGCCTGACGAAGGCGAGGCGCTCGGCCTGCTCGCGCTGATGCTGCACGCCCATGCCCGACGCGAGGCTCGCCGCGACGCAGCGGGCGCCTACGTGCCGCTGGCCGAGCAGGACCCGGCGCGCTGGGATGCGCCGATGATCGACGAAGCCGAGGCGCTGCTCGCGCGCGCCGGCGCCGCCGGCGACGTCGGACGCTTCCAGCTCGAGGCGGCGGTGCAATCGGCGCACGCCGTGCGCCGCCACGCGGGCCGCGCCGACTGGGCCGCGATCGAGCAGTTGTACGAGGCGCTGTGTGCGCTGACCGGCTCGCCGGTGGTGGGCGTCAACCGCGCGATCGCGGTGGCCGAGGTGCGGGGTCCGGCGGCCGGGTTGACGGCGCTCGACGCGCTGGCCGGCGACGAGCGGCTGGCCTTGTACCAGCCGTACTGGGCGGCGCGCGCCGATCTGCTGGCGCGCAGCGGCGACGAGCGCGCGGCGCACGACGCGTACGCGCAGGCGATCGGTCTGGAGCGCGACCCGGCGGTGCGCCGCTTTCTGCAGCAGCGCGCAGCGGCGGTGTCGGCGCGTTGAACCGCCGGCTCGGCGCGCCGCCTGCGCGGCTTTGCCGATCAGGGCGCAGCGTCGCGTTGCCGCAGCGACAGGCTCTGCGTGGCGGTGCCGATCAGACCCTGCGTGTCGAAGAGCCGAGACGCGGTGAGTCCGCAGCCCTCCGGCCCCAGATGGGTGTGTGCGTCGAGGCAGATCCACTCGCCGTGCGGCCGGCGCAGCAGGTTGATCGTCAGGTCGCTGTTGAGGAACAGGTACTTGGAGAAGTCGAGGATCGCGCTGATGCCATTGCCCGAATCGGCCGCGACGGCCACGCGCTGGTAGACGCTCGGCGTCTCGCCGTCGACCAGGGCGTGGCGCAGGCGGAACCAGGCCGCGCACGGGCCGTCGAAGAAGCGGCCTTGCGCGAGGCGCGTCTCCACCAGGTCGGCGTAGCCGACACGTCGGCCGGCGAACGGAAAGACCGCCGGCGGTGAGCCTTCGGGCGGGCGCGGCGCCTGCGGCAGCGGATGCTCGGGCAGCACCGCGGGCAGCGGCACGTCGTTCTCGCGCTGCATCAGTGCGGTGAACCGCGCGACCTCCTTGTTGGCCGCGTGCAGCCGCGCCGAGAAGTGGCCGGCGTTGCGGCCGGCGTAGTCGGTCGCCACCTCGACCACCAGCTCGCCGATCGGCACCGGGCGCAACAGATTGGCCGTCATGCGCGACAGATGCGTCAGGCCGTGCACGTGCGCGGCGCGTTCGACGGCGCGGCAGACCAGCGCGATCGGCGGGCCCGCGTGCTGGTGATCGGGATGCCAGGGGCCGCGGGTCAGCGCGCTCGCAGTCGCGCGATGCGCGTCGAGCGCAGTGAAGGCAGCCGTCGGGCTTGCATCAGTGGGCTCGCTCATCGTTCGCTCCCGCGCTCAGGCCGGCGCCAGCCGGCGCTCGGCGAGCCGCGCGAAGAACGCGGCGCCCAGCGGCAGTGCGTCGTCGTTGAAGTCGTAGGCCGGGTTGTGCACCTCGCAGCCGCTCTCGCTCGAACCGTTGCCGATGTTGATGTAGCAGCCGGGCACACGCTCGAGCATGAACGAGAAGTCCTCCGAGGCCATGATCAGCGGCGGGTTGCGCTCCACCTTGTCGGCGCCGACCAGCTCGGTGCAGATCTGCGCGGCGTACTCGGCTTCCTTCGGGTCGTTGACCGTCGGTGCGAAGAGGGCGCGGAAGTCGAGCGTCGCCATCGCACCGAGCGCAGCCGCCGTGTGTTCGGCGACACGGCGCATCGACGCCTCCACCAGCGCCATCACGTCGCGCGAGAATCCGCGCACGGTGCCGCCCAGGCGCGCGGTCTGCGGGATCACGTTGTAGGCGTCGCCGGCGTGGATCTGCGTCACCGACAGCACGGCGGTGTCGACCGGCGCGACATTGCGCGCGACGACGGTCTGCAGCGCCACCGCGATCTGCGCGGCAGCGAGCGCCGCGTCGACGCCGGTTTCGGGCCGCGCGCCGTGCGCGCCCTTTCCGGTGACGGCGATGTCGAAGAACGCGCCGCCGGCCATCATCGGGCCGCTCTTCACGGCGAAGCGGCCGACCGCCAGGCTCGGCCGGTTGTGCATGCCGAAGATCGCCTCGCACGGAAAACGCTCGAACAGGCCGTCGTCGACCATCGCCTTGGCGCCGCCGAGGCCCTCTTCGGCCGGCTGGAAGATGAAATGCACGACGCCGTCGATACGCTTGCGGCGCGCCAGGTGGTGCGCGGCGCCGAGCAGCATCGCGGTATGGCCGTCGTGGCCGCAGGCGTGCATGACGCCGGCATGGCGCGAGCGGTGCTCGAAGGTGTTGGCCTCGGCGATCGGCAGCGCGTCCATGTCGGCACGAAAGCCAATCGCGCGCTGGCTCTCACCGACGCGCAGCGTGCCGACGACGCCGGTCTTGCCGACACCGCGCGTGACCTGCAGGCCGAGCGCCTGCAGCTTGTCGGCCACCAGCGCCGCGGTGCGCGACTCCTGGAAGCCGAGCTCCGGATGGGCATGGATGTCGCGCCGCCAGGCCCGCATGTCGGCATGCAGCGGGGCCAAGGCGTCGAGCGTGGTCGTCATGGTCGGTTCTCGCGATCGGATTCACGATGGTAGCGGCGCCGGCCGAGCGGCTCGCTCGATCCCTTAGCATCTGGGGGTTTTGGAGCCGTCATGACCGCCACGATCCTGCAATCACTGCCCGCCGGCCAGCGCGTGGGCATCGCCTTCTCCGGCGGCCTGGACACCAGTGCCGCGGTGCACTGGATGCGCGCCAAGGGCGCGATCCCTTGCGCCTACACGGCCCACCTGGGCCAGCCCGACGAGAGCGACTACGACGACATTCCGCGCAAGGCCAAAGCGTATGGCGCCGAGTTGGCGCGGTTGATCGATTGCCGGCCGCAGCTGGTGGCCGAGGGCATCGCCGCGATCCAGTGCGGCGCCTTCCACATCACCACCGGCGGCGCCACCTACTTCAACACCACGCCGCTCGGCCGCGCCGTGACCGGCACCGCGTTGGTGGTGGCGATGCGCGAGGACGGCGTCAACATCTGGGGCGACGGCAGCACCTACAAGGGCAACGACATCGAGCGCTTCTACCGCTACGGTCTGCTCGCCAATCCGGCACTGAAGATCTACAAGCCGTGGCTGGACCAGCGCTTCATCGACGAGCTCGGCGGCCGCAAGGAGATGAGCGAGTACCTCATCGCCAACGGCTTCGACTACAAGATGAGCGTCGAGAAGGCGTACAGCACCGACAGCAACATGCTGGGCGCCACCCACGAGGCCAAGGACCTGGAGTTCCTGAACAACGGTCTGCGCATCGTCAACCCGATCATGGGCGTGGCCTTCTGGCGCGACGACGTGATGGTGAAGGCCGAGGAGGTGACCGTGCGCTTCGAGGAGGGCCAGCCGGTGGCGCTGAACGGCCGCACCTTCGCCTCGGCGGTGGCGCTGTTCGAGGAGGCCAACCGCATCGGCGGCCGCCACGGCCTGGGCATGTGCGACCAGATCGAGAACCGCATCATCGAGGCCAAGAGCCGCGGCATCTACGAGGCGCCGGGCATGGCGCTGCTGCACACCGCCTACGAGCGCCTGGTGACCGGCATTCACAACGAGGACACCATCGAACAGTACCGCGGCAACGGCCGGCGCTTGGGCAAGCTGCTCTATCACGGCCGCTGGTTCGACCCGCAGGCGATGATGCTGCGCGAGACGGCGCAGCGCTGGGTGGCCAGCGCCGTGACCGGCGAGGTGGCCTTCGAGCTGCGCCGCGGAAATGACTACACGATCCTCGATACGCGCAGCCCGAACCTGACCTACAAGCCCGAGCGCCTGAGCATGGAGAAGGTCGAGGGCGCCTTCACGCCGGCCGACCGCATCGGCCAGCTGACGATGCGCAACCTCGACATCGCCGACACCCGCGACAAGCTCGGCATCTACTCGCGCACCGGGCTGCTGGGTGCGGACTCGGGTATTCCTCTGCTGTCGCCACCGAAGGCCGACTGACGCTGCCGCCGATGGCTGATCGCGACCGCTACGAGCGCCTCGACGCGCTGCGCGGCGTGGCCATCGTGTGGATGGCGGTCTTCCACTTCTGTTTCGACCTCAACTACTTCGGCTTCTTCACGCCGAAGTACCAGTTCACCGTCGATCCGCTGTGGACGACGCAGCGCACGGCCATCGTCACGCTGTTTCTGTTCTGCGCCGGGCTGTCGCAGGCGGTGGCGCTGCAGCAGCAGCAGAGCTGGCCCCGGTTCTGGCGGCGCTGGGCGCAAATCACCGGCTGCGCGGTGCTGGTGTCGATCGGCTCGGCGTGGATGTTCCCCAAGAGCTGGATCAGCTTCGGCGTGCTGCACGGCATCGCGGTGATGCTGGTGCTGGCGCGCCTGCTGTCGCCGCTCGGGCGCGGGCTGTGGCTGTTCGGACTGGCGGCGATCGTGCTGCCGCTGCTGTGGCGGCACGAGGTCTTCAACGGCCCGTGGCTGCGCTGGATCGGCCTGGTCACGAAGAAGCCGGTGACCGAGGACTACGTGCCGGTGCTGCCGTGGCTCGGCGTGCTGCTGTGGGGCGTGGCGGCCGGCCGCGAGGTGCTGGCCCGTGCACCGGGCCTGCTGCAAGGCGGGCTGCCGGGCGCCGCGCGACCGCTGGCCGTGCTGGGGCGCTGGTCGCTCAGCTTCTACATGCTGCACCAGCCGATCCTGATCGGCGCGTTGATGGCCTGGGTGGCGCTGCGGCGCTGAACGCCGGCGAGCGGGCCGCTCGTACGACACGCCGGCCGCGTGACGGTTACGTTTGGCGCCAATCTGGCCCTCAGCCTGCCCGACGGGTCTGCCGAAAGCCTCGGCTGCAGGCGTTGGTGCGTGGCCCTCTCGTGGAGGGCCCTCGTGCGCGGCGCTCCCCCGCTTGATTGGAGAGATCCGCCATGACGATCACCTCGCTCTCGTTCGCCTTCGTGCAGTACAGCGCCACCGCCGCGACCACCAGCACGCCGAAGCCGGCCGCCGCGGCGCCCGCGCCAACGCCGGCTCCGGCCATGCAGGACTGCCGCCACCGCGCCGGCTGCGACAGCCCGCGCCGCTCGCCGCTGTACCGCGCGATCGAGGATGCGCTGTCGCAGATGATGCCGGCCACGGCGACAACGACGGCACCGGCCGCCGCCGGCCCGGCGTCGGCCCCGGCCACCACGTCGACGACCGCGACGGCCGAGCCCGCGACCGCCGTAACGGCGGCAGCCGAGCCGGCCACGCCGGCCGCGCCTGCTGCGGTCGACCTCGAGGAAGCCATGATGAACTTCGCTCGCGCGCTGATGCAGGCGCTGCGCCAGGACGCGCGGCAGGGCCACGACGGCGACGGCGAACAGCGCCGCAGCCATCACGGTCACCACCACGGCCACGGCCGTTGGGGCGACCCGGCGCAACGTGTCGATACGCTGGCACGGCAGGTGAGCGGCGGCAGCGCCGCGGCAGCGGCCGTCGTGCCGGCAACGAGCGACGGCGCGGTCACGACATCGCCAGCCGGCGCGCAGCCGCAGGCTTCGACCGTCGGTGACGCGAGCAGCGAGCCGGTCGTCGCCAGCCAGACGACCACCACGACTGGCACCACGGCGCCTCCGACCGGCAGCTCGAGCACGATGATCTTCGTCGCGGCCATTCAGGTGAACTCGGCCGCCGCGGCGCCGAAGTCGCCGTTTGCCGGCCTGCTCGAGGCGTTCTCGTCGCTGCAGCAGGCGATGGGCAAGCCCGCGGCACGCGAGGGCGACTCGCTGAAGAGCGAGCTCGCCGCCTTCCTGCAGGCGCTGGCGCAGCGCCTGCGCGGCGAGGACCCGTCCACCGCCGAGGCCGCCACCCAGCCGGGCGCGCTGTTGAGCGTCGCCGCCTGACGCGTCGCAGCCCGCGGCCTGAACGCCCACCGCGGCAGGCTACGATGGGCGCGTGAGCGCTCAACGTGTCCTGTTCGGCTTCCATGCCGTCACCGTGCGGCTGAAGACCGCGCCGGAGTCGGTGATCGAGGTCCATGTCGACGCGTCGCGGCGCGATGCGCGCATGCGCCAGTTCGTCGAACGCGCGCAGGCGGCCGGCGTGCGGCTGGTCGACAGCGACGACGCCGCCCTGCACAAGCTGTGCGGCACGCACCGTCACCAGGGCGTGGTGGCGCGCGTCGAGAAGACCTTCCAGCCGCGCACGATCGACGAGGTGCTCGAGGGCGTGCCAGGCGCGCCGCTGCTGCTGCTGCTCGACGGGGTGACCGACCCGCACAACCTGGGTGCCTGCCTGCGCGTGGCCGACGGCGCCGGCGTGCAGGCGGTGATCGCGCCGAAGGACCATGCCGTCGGGCTCAACGCCACCGTGGCCAAGGTGGCCAGCGGAGCGGCCGAGACGGTGCCGTACCTGATGGTGACGAACCTGTCGCGCACGATCACCGCGTTGAAGTCGCAGCACATCCGGGTGATCGGCACCGCCGACGATGCACCGGCCACGCTGTACGAGACCGACCTGACCGGCCCGCTCGCGCTGGTGCTCGGCGCCGAGGGCGAGGGCCTGCGCCAGCTCACGCGGCGCAGCTGCGATGCGCTGGTGCGCATCCCGATGGCCGGCGCGGTGGAAAGTCTCAACGTCTCGGTGGCTGCCGGCGTGTGCCTGTTCGAGGCGCGCCGCCAGCGTGATGCCGGCTGATCGCGCCGCGCTGCGTGCGCGGCTGGCGCGCGCCCGAGCGGTCTGCGTGTTGACCGGCGCCGGCATGAGTGCCGAGAGCGGCATCCCGACCTTTCGCGACGCGTTGATCGGCCTGTGGTCGCGCTTCGATCCCGCGCAGCTGGCCAGCGAGGAGGGCTTCCGCGCCGACCCGCAGACGGTGTGGGACTGGTACGCCGAGCGGCGCGACGGCGTGCGCACCGCGTTGCCCAATGCCGGCCATCACGCGCTGGCCGAGTTTGCGCGCCGTCGGCCCGGTGTGTTGACGGTGGTGACGCAGAACGTCGACGACCTGCACCAGCGCGCCGGCAACGTCGACACGATCCGCCTGCACGGCGACATGCTGGCCGATCGCTGGCTCGACCGCTGTGCGCGCCAGCCGGCGTGCGCGACGGGTGAGGCCGGTGCCGGGCGCCCGCCGCGCTGCGCGACCTGCGGCAACCTCGTGCGCCCCGCCGTCGTGTGGTTCGGCGAAATGCTGCCGGCTGATGCGATCGAAACGGCCGAACGTGCCGCGTCGTCTTGCGACGTGATGCTCGTCGTCGGCACGTCGGGTGCGGTGTGGCCGGCCGCCGGGTTGGCACACACCGCGCGCCGGGCGGGCGCCCACATGGTGATCGTCAACCCGCATGCGAGCGAGATCGACGCGCAGGCCCACGACGTGGTGCGCGGCACCGCCGCCGTCGAACTGCCGCGCCTGCTCGGCGGCGACGCCGACCGCGCTTGAACGAGCGGTCGAACGCCGCGCGAGCTTGCGCTGTGCCGACGCAAGGCCGCGTCACGGATTTTCGATACCATCGCGCGCGGTCCGCGTTGGACCCGGAACCGACCGGCGGCGAGCAGCAAGGAGTTGACGATGGCGATGGACGTGGTGGACTATGAGATCAAGGGCTCGGAGATGCAGTTCGTCGAGGTCGAGCTCGACCCCGGCGAGGCGGCCATCGGCGAGGCCGGCAGCATGTTCTTCATGGACGCCGGCATCGGCATGGACACCATCTTCGGCGACGGCTCGAAGAACCAGGGCGGCCTGTTCGGCAAGCTGCTGGGCGCCGGCAAGCGGCTGCTGACCGGCGAGTCGCTGTTCACCACCGTCTACACCAACCAGGGCAGCGCCAAGGCGCGGGTCGCCTTCGGCGCGCCGTATCCCGGCAAGATCCTGCCGATGGACCTCAAGCAGCTCGGTGGCACGCTGCTGTGCCAGAAGGACGCGTTCCTGTGTGCCGCCAAGGGCGTGTCGCTCGGCATCGCGTTCCAGCAGAAGCTTGGCGTCGGCTTCTTCGGCGGTGAGGGCTTCATCATGCAGAAGCTCGAGGGCGACGGGCTGGCCTTCGTGCACGCCGGCGCCACGGTGCTGAAGCGCGAGCTCGCGCCGGGTCAGACCCTGTTCGTCGACACCGGCTGCGTGGTGGCCTACTCGCCCAACGTGAACTTCGAGATCCAGTACGTCGGCAAGATCAAGACAGCCCTCTTCGGCGGCGAGGGCCTGTTCTTCGCCAAGCTGACCGGACCCGGCACGATCTGGCTGCAGAGCCTGCCGTTCTCGCGGCTGGCCAGCCGGGTGTTCGCGGCGGCCCCGCAGGCGGGCGGCCGGGGCCGCGAGGAGGGCTCGATCCTGCCGGGCATGGCGGCCGGTGGCTTGCTCGGGGGCCTCCTCGGCGGCGACGATGAGTGAACGCGCCCGCCGGGCGCTTGCGGGCCTCGGCATGGCGCTGGCGTGCGCGCTGGCATCGCCGCTGCACGCGGCACCCGACAGCGTCTTTCTCGAGGAGCTGACCTCCACCGAACTGCGCCAGCGCATCGCCGGCGGCGCCACCACCGCGCTGGTGCCGATCGGCGGCACCGAGCAGAACGGTGCGCACATGGTGCTGGGCAAGCACAACGTGCGGGTGCGCGCGCTGGCCGGGCGCATCGCGCAGCAGCTCGGCCAGGCGATCGTCGCACCGGTGATGGCCTACGTGCCAGAGGGCACGGTCGAGCCGCCGACGCAGCATATGCGCTGGGCCGGCACGATCTCGATCTCCGATGCGGCGTTCGAGGCCGTGCTCGAGGGCACGGCGCGCAGCCTGCGCCGCCACGGCTTTCGCCAGATCGTGCTGCTCGGCGACCACGGGGGCTATCAGGGCGCGATGGCGCGCGTGGCCGACAAGCTCAACCGCGAGGCGGGGCGGCCAGCCGCGTATCGAGTGGTTGCATTGAGCGAGTACTACCGCGCGGCGCAGGCCGACTATGCCGCTATGCTGAAAGCCAAGGGATTCGGCGCCGACGAGATCGGGCAGCATGCCGGTCTGGCCGACACCGCGCTGGCGCTGGCGGTCGAGCCGGCGCTGGTGCGCCGCGACGCGATGGCCGCGGCGCCGGCTGCCGGCAGCGGCGTCAACGGCGATCCGCGCCGGGCCAGCGTCGAACTCGGCCGTGAAGGCGTCGAGCACATCGTCGCGGTCGCGGTCGAGGCGATCCGCCGACGCGGCGGCCCAACGGGTGGATCAACGAGCAGCAACAAGCCATGAGAGGGACACGGTGAACAAGACGGGCACGACGGCGCACTGGGCGCCCACGGCAATGACGATCCTGGCGCTCGCGGTGGCCGCCGGCGCCGAGGCGCAGACCGCGCCGGCGAGCGCGGCAGGCAACCCGCCGGCCGCTGCGCCGACCGGTGCCGCCGCCAGCACGCCGGCGGCGGCCGCGCCGGTGAATACGGTGCCCGGCATGCCGCCGGTCGTCGACGCGCGCAATCTGTACAGCGAGACCGGTGCCGACAAGGTACTGCCCGCGCTGCGCGGCGACCTCGAACGCATCTACGTGCCCAACCTGCAGTCGAACGACGTGACGGTGATCGATCCGGCGACGATGAAGGTGGTCGACCGTTTCAAGGTCGGCATCGGGCCGCAGCACATCGTGCCTTCGTGGGACCTGCGCACGCTGTGGGTCACCAACAATGCCGAGCGCCGCACCGACGGCAGCCTGACGCCGATCGACCCGCGCACCGGCAAGCCGGGCAAGTCGATCATGGTCGACGACCCGTACAACATGTACTTCACGCCCGACGGCAAGTCGGCGATCGTCGTCGCCGAGGCGCGCAAGCGCCTGGACTTCCGCGAGCCGCAGACGATGGCGCTGCAGTACTCGATCGACGTGCCCGGCTGTCCCGGCATCAACCACGCCGACTTCTCGGCCGACGGACGCTACGCGATCTTCACCTGCGAGTTCTCGGGCACGCTGACGAAGATCGACCTCGTCAATCGCAAGGTGCTCGGCTACCTGCGCCTCAAGATGCCGGCCACGCGCTACAAGAGCGCCGGGCCGACGCCGGCCGGCAAGGTCTGGGAGCCCGGGGCGACCGAGGTCTGCACGGTGACCAAGGGCATGCCGCAGGACATCCGCATCTCGCCCGACGGCAAGCGCTTCTACGTGGCCGACATGGCCGCCGACGGCATCCACCTGATCGAGCCCGAGTCGTTCCAGCAGGTCGGATTCATCGCGACTGGCATCGGCGCGCATGGGCTGTACCCGAGCCGCGACGGCAAGCAGCTCTACGTGATCAACCGCGGTTCGCACCAGATCCACGGCGGCAAGAACGGCGCCGGTGGCGTGGCGGTGCTCGATTTCGCGACCGAGAAGATCGTCGCGCGCTGGGGCATCCCGGGCGGCGGCAGCCCCGACATGGGCAACCTGACGGCCGACGGCAAGTACCTGTGGCTCGGCGGCCGCTACGACCACGTGGTCTACCGCTTCGACACGACCAGCGGCGCAGTCGCGCAGGTCAAGGTCGGTGTCGAGCCGCACGGTCTGACGGTCTGGCCGCAGCCTGGGCGCTATTCGCTCGGCCACACCGGCAACCTGCGCTGAGCGGATCGCCCTGCGCCGGCGCGGCCGCGCGCTGACCTGCGATGATGGGCCGGCCATGAGGGAACTCGTCGATGCGTTCTGGCGTGCGCTGGCCTATTGCGTGCACCCGCGCGTGATCGCGCTGTCGTTGCTGCCGCTGGTCATCGGCGCCGGTATCGCCTTCGGCCTGGGCTGGCTGTACTGGGCGCCCGCGGTGGACGGCGTGCGCGGCCTGCTCGAAAGCTGGTCGCCGGTGGACGCCGCGCTGCAGTGGCTCGAGCGCGTCAGCGGCGCCACGTTTCGCGGCGTGGTGGCGCCCGTGATCGTCGTCATGCTCGCGGTGCCCGTGGTCGTGGTGTTGTCGGTGCTGCTGGTCGCGCTCCTGATGACGCCGGCCATCGTGCGGCTGGTCGCGTCGCGGCGGTTCGCCGCGCTCGAACAGCGCCACGGCGCGGGCTTGCTGGGCAGCGCCTGGGTGTCGATCGGCAGCACGCTGGTCGCGCTGGCGGCGCTCGCGATCACGCTGCCGCTGTGGCTCATTCCGCCGATGATGCTGGTGCTGCCGCCGCTGATCTGGGGCTGGCTGACCTACCGCGTGATGAGCCACGACGCGCTCGCCGACCACGCCGACGCGGCCGAGCGGCGCACGCTGATCCGGCGTCACCGCCTGCCGTTGCTGGCGATGGGCGTCGTCACCGGCTATTTGGGGGCGGCACCGTCGCTGCTGTGGGCCTTCGGCGCGGTCACGCTGGTGCTGGCGCCGCTGCTGATCCCGCTGTCGGTGTGGCTGTACACGCTGGTGTTCGCCTTCAGCTCGCTGTGGTTCACCCACTTCGCGCTGGCGGCGCTCGAGCGGCTGCGCCGCGAAGCCGTCGTCGCGGTGCCCCCCGTGGCGACGGCGCCCGCGATTGGCGCTGCACCCGCGCCGCCGCCGATACTGCCGGCACCATGAACATCGGACTCATCGTCATCGGCGACGAGATCCTGTCGGGCAAGCGGCAGGACAAGCACATGGCGCGCGTGATCGAGCTGCTGGCGGCGCGCGGCATGGCGCTGGCCTGGGCCCGCTACCTGGGCGACAAACGCGAGCACATCACGCCGGCGCTGCGCGACGCGTTCGCCTGCGGCGACGTCGTCTTCAGCTGCGGCGGCATCGGCGCCACGCCCGACGACCATACCCGCCAGTGCGCGGCGGCGGCGCTCGGCGTGCCGCTGGCGTTGCATCCGCAGGCCGAGGCGCTGATCCGCGAGCGCATGCGCGACGTGGCCGCCGAGCAGGGCAAGCCGTACGAGCCGGATCGGCCCGACAACGTGCACCGCCTCAACATGGGCATGTTCCCGCAGGGCGCGGCGATCGTGCCCAACCCGTACAACAAGATCCCGGGCTTCAGCATCGGCGACGTGCACTTCGTGCCCGGCTTCCCGGTGATGGCGCATCCGATGATCGAGTGGTTGCTCGACACGCGTTATGCCGCGCTGCACGGAGGGCACTTCCAGCGCGAGCGTTCGGTCATCGTGATGGGCGCGATGGAGGCGGCGCTGACGCCGCTGATGGAGGAGGTCGAGGCCCGCTTTCCGGCCGTCAGGGTGTTCAGCCTGCCGAGCGTGGACCATCCGCAATACGGGCGCCACATCGAGCTCGGCGTCAAGGGCGGCGAGGCCGCGCTCGACGCCGCCTATCAGCACTTGCGAGCCGGCCTGGTCGAGCTGGGTGCGAAACTCGGCCCTGAGATGGTGCGTTGACCACCCCGGTTGACGAACCGGATCGGTGCGTGTATCGCACCATGACAGTGCCGGAAGGGACGGCCCGAAGCGACAGCCGGCCGCACCGGCCCAACCCCGGTCAATGGCATGGTTTCTGCTAGATTGCCGGGTGCTTCGCGTCACGCGGATTTGCCCGATGTCGCCGCAGGCTTGAGAGATCCACCCCCCACAACCCCGAAACACAAGCGAAAAGCGCTAGGAGATTCCTGATGGCAAAGACCGTCGCCGACGTGATGAAGATGGTGAAGGACAACGAAGTCAAGTTCGTCGACTTCCGCTTCACCGACACCCGCGGCAAGGAGCAGCACGTCACGGTGCCTGTCTCTCACTTCGACGAAGACAAGTTCGCTTCCGGCCACGCCTTCGACGGGTCATCGATCGCCGGCTGGAAGGGCATCGAGGCATCCGACATGCTGCTGATGCCCGATCCGGCGACCGCCAACATCGACCCGTTCTACGAAGAGCCGACGCTGTTCCTGTCGTGTGACGTGCTCGAGCCCGGCGACGGCAAGCCCTACGAGCGTGATCCGCGCTCGCTGGCCAAGCGCGCGGAGGCCTACCTGAAGGCCAGCGGCATCGGCGACCAGGCCTTCTTCGGCCCCGAGCCCGAGTTCTTCATCTTCGACCAGGTGCAGTGGAACATCGACATGTCCGGCGCCTCGTACAAGATCAGCTCCGAGGAGGCGCCCTGGTCCACCGGCGCCAGCTTCGAAGGCGGCAACATGGGCCACCGCCCGGCGGTCAAGGGCGGCTACTTCCCGGTGCCCCCGGTCGACAGCTTCCAGGACATGCGCTCCGAGATGTGCCTGCTGCTCGAGCAGATGGGCATTCCGGTCGAGGTGCATCACCACGAGGTGGCGGCGCCCGGCCAGTGCGAGATCGGCACCCGCTTCAGCACGCTGGTGCAGCGCGCCGACTGGCTGATGCTGCAGAAGTACATCATCCACAACGTCGCGCATGCCTACGGCAAGACGGCGACCTTCATGCCCAAGCCCGTGGTCGGCGACAACGGATCGGGCATGCACGTGCACCAGAGCGTCTGGAAGGGCGGCAAGAACCTGTTCGCCGGCGACGGCTATGCGGGGCTGTCGGAGTTCGCGCTGTTCTACATCGGCGGCATCATCAAGCACGCGCGCGCGCTGAACGCCATCACCAACCCCGGCACCAACAGCTACAAGCGCCTGGTACCCGGCTTCGAGGCCCCGGTGAAGCTGGCGTACAGCTCGCGCAACCGCTCGGCGTCGATCCGCATCCCGTACGTGCCGAACCCGAAGGGCCGGCGCATCGAGGTGCGCTTCCCGGATCCCACCTGCAACCCGTACCTCGGCTTCTCGGCCATGCTGATGGCCGGCCTGGACGGCGTGGAGAACAAGATCCACCCGGGCGAGGCCGCCACCAAGGACCTGTACCACCTGCCGCCGGAAGAGGACGCGAAGATCCCGACCGTCTGCGACAGCCTCGACCAGGCCCTCGGCTACCTCGACAAGGACCGCGCCTTCCTGACCAAGGGTGGCGTCTTCACCGACTCCTACCTGGACGCCTACATCGAGCTGAAGATGCAGGAGGTCACGCGCTTCCGCATGACGACCCACCCGGTCGAGTTCGACATGTACTACTCGCTGTGATGTGAGCTTTTCACGCAGGGACGAAGGGACGGCCGCGGCCGTCCC
>JBGAMU010000097.1:0-15232 GCA_044222685.1 Burkholderiaceae bacterium | reverse complement strand
CGCTGCTCGCCCTGCTGGGCGCCGGCGAGCAGGCGCGTGCCGAGCACTGGATCGCGCGCTGTGCCGAGCATGCACTGGCTGCCGACGAGGCCAGGCGCAGCAACCACACGATGGCGCGCGAAGTCGGCGCGCCGCTGATGCGCGCGTTGCTCGCCTTCGCGCGCGGCGAGGCCGACACGGCGGCGCAGGCGTTGTATGCCGTGCGCGGCAAGGCGCAGCGCTTCGGCGGCAGCCATGCCCAGCGCGACCTGATCGACCAGACGCTGTTGGCCGCGGCCGCGGCGGCACCGCCCGGAGCCCGGGCGATCGGCCGCGCGGTGCTCAACGAGCGGCGGCTGGCCAAGCCGGTGTCGCCGCTGACGCGGCACTGGGCCGACCGCCTGAAGCAGGAGCGGGCATGACGTCGCCGGTGCCGAACCCGCCCAACCCGCTGAAGGTGCTGGAAGACCACATCGGCGAGCATCTGCGCGAGGCCGAGCGCTCGGGCGAACTGCAGCGCGCGCCCAGTTTCGGCCGCCCGCTCGATTTCGGCGACGGCTACGACGAGACGCCGGCCGAGCTGCGCATGGCGATGAAGGTGCTCAAGGACGCGAACGTCGTGCCGCCGGAGGTCGAGCTGTTCCATCGGCTGGCGGCCCTGCGGCGCGACGCCGCGGCTGCGGCCGATCCGCAGCAGGCGAAGGTGCTGTCGCAGCAGGCGAGCGAGCTCGAGCAGCTGATCCGCCTGCGGCTCGAGCGGCTGCGCGGCGGCTCGCTGTAGCCGCCGCGCCCCGTTGCACTCAGACCCAGGGCTCGGGCAGCGCTTCGGCGACCAGCGTCTGCCGCACGGCGGGCCGGGCCAGCAGACGCTCGAGGTACGGCTTCAGGTGCGGCCGCTCGCGCGCCGGCGTCGAGGCCGGCCCGGTGAAACCGCGCGTCCAGCGGCACAGCACGAAGGCATACGGGTCGAGCAGGCTGTAGTCGGCACCGAGCAGCCACGGCTGGCCGTGCGCCGCGAGCTGTGCGTCGAGCTGGTCGAGCAGCACGCCGGCACGCGACTGCGCCTGCGCGCGCACCTCGGCGGCACTGGCCGCGTTGCCCGGGGCCACCAGTCGGTCGGGGTAGAAGTAGGCGGTCATCACCGGCTGCAGGGTGTCGGCCAGCCAGAACAGCCACTTGTACAGCTGCGCCCGTTCGGGGGTGGCCAGCGGCGGCGCCAGCCGCGCCTGCGCATGGGTGTCCGACAGGTGCAGGCAGATCGCCCCGGTTTCGTAGAGCACCAGCGGGCCGTCCTCGAGCACCGGGATCAGCCCGTTCGGATTGAGCGACAGGTAGGCGGCGGACCGGTGCTCGCCGCGCTCGCGATCGACCAGCCGCAGCTCGAACGGCACGCCCAGCTCGCGCAGCACGATGTGCACGATCAGGCTGGCGTTGCCCGGGAAATAGTGCAGCGCGATCACCGCCGCATGATACGGCGCGCGCCAGCGGATTTCAGTCGCGGCGGATGGCCGTCAGCTCGGCCAGTTCGTGCCAGCGTGGCAGGCCCGATGAATTGGGCATGGCGTCGAATTCGAATCGCACGGTGCGGCCGAGTGTCGGGGCGTACCAGGCGCGAGCCTGAACGGTGTGGTGCGTGATCACATTGCGCGCGGTGCTGACCAGCGAGCCCTGGAACTCGACCCGCTGAACGCCGAGATTGCCCAGCGGCGTGCTCATCTGTTCTTGGGCGGCGACCGTCGCGCGCAGCGACAGCGTACCGGAGCAAGGGGCGCTGGCGGGCCGCGTCGACTCGATCGACCAGGCTTGGCCGACCGCCATGCCGGGACGCATCCAGCCGCCGGGCGGCGCGCAGTTGTCCATCTCGCCGGCCACCGGCGCGCTCGCGCTGACGAGAGAGCCGTCCGGACGCTCGATTCGGCCACCCTGGTTGAACGACACCTGGTCCTTGTCGAGGCGGTCCACCGTGTAGACCGCCTCGCGTGCAAGGCCGGTCAGCCGGTCGGTCACGCGGTAGACGATCTGGTCGCCGCGCTTGAGCGGCCGGCTACCCGTGCCGGCGCCCGCGCTGTCCCGACCGGCGGCCGCCGGCGCCGCCGCCGACGCCGCGGCGGCCGCATGCCGCACCGGCAGTTCGCGCACCCAGTCCGACGGAATCGCGAAGTTCAGGTTCTGCGCGTCGCCGGTGATCGAGCCGATCGTCGTCAGGCCGATCAGCAGGCCCTCGTCGTTGAACAGGCCGCCACCGCTCGAACCGCTGGAGATCGCCGCCGAGGTCTGGATCAGCACCAGCTGCCCCGCCTCGTTGCGACGCAGCGACGACACCAGGCCGGCGCTCATCGTCAGCTCCAGCCCCTTGGGATTGCCGATCGCGAACACGTTCTGGCCGACGGCGATCCGGCTGGAGTCGGCTACCGCCACGGCCGGTGCCTTCAGGCCGGCCACCTTGAGCTGGCAGACGTCGCGCTTGACGTCCCACAGCGCGAGCTTTGCGTCGTGCGACACGGCCTCGCGCTTGACCGCGAGCCGCTTGGCCTTGGCCAGCACGTGGCAGTTGGTGACGACCGACTCGTCGCCGACCACGACGCCGCTGCCCTGGCCGAGCGGCAGGTTGTCGGCGTCGTAGGTCAGCACGCGCCAGACGCTGGGCGCCACCTTGGCGTAGACCTGCTCGGCGCTGAGCGCCTGCGCGTCGGCACCGGCCAACACGACCGCAGCCGCCGCGCCGGCCCATCGCAGCGCGGCGGTGGACCTCATTGCCCGATCAGGCCCTGCAGGTCGTCCGCGTTGGCGCTCGGGCGCAGCACCGCGGCGCCCTGGTCCTGCCCGCCCTGCGTGTTGCCGGCGGACGTGCCGCGTGCCTGCGCCATCGCCACGCAGGCATTGCCCTTGGCGTCGCGACGCACGACGCCTTCGGGGGCCTTCATCGCGTCGGGATTGCTCGCGTCGAGCAGGCTGCCACGGCAGCCGGCGCCGAACGCGCCGCCGTTGACGAGGTACGACTTGCCCGCCACCGGCGTGAACGACCAGCGCAGCAGGCAGGACTCCTTGTTCGAACGGACCAGCATGAAGTCGACCGTCGTCAGCGCGCCGGCAGCCAGCGGCACGGTGGTCGGGTTGCGCGTGCTGTTGCCGGCACCGGCCAGGCGCGGGCCCTTGCAGTTCTCGGCGTCGTCGTGCACGAACACGCCGAAGATGTCGCCGCTCGGCACCGCGCCGCGCATCACCAGCTTGGCCGTCGGCACGCCGGTCGGCACTGCGTAGGGGGGCGACTTCGGTGGCGTGGCACAGCCGATCAGCGCCGCCGCCGCCAGCCCCGAGGCAATCATTCGGACACCGCTGCAGGAGCCGATGTGCATTATCGTCGGGGCCAGTGTCATGGGCGGATCCGGCATTGCGCCGGTGCTGTCGCGGACTGCAACGAGTCTACCGCCCGAGCGCTGCACAACCGCTCGCCGCGGCGCACGATGCGAACCGGCGCCGCTGCGTCCGTGAACTATTCGATCGTCACGCCGGCATCGCGCACGACCTTGCCCCACTTGATCACTTCGCGATGCACGAAGTCGGCGAACTGCTCGGGCGGCGTACCACCCGGCTCGGCGCCGAGCTTGAACCAGAGGTCGCGGATCTCGGGGTCCTCGAAGGCCTTGACGACCAGCGCGTGCAGACGCTGCACCAGCGGGCGTGGCGTGCCGGCCGGCAGCCACAGCCCGTACCACGAGGTGACGTCGAAACCGGGCAGCCCCGACTCGGCGGCGGTCGGGATCTCCGGGAACGACGGCGAGCGCTTGGCCGACGTGACGGCGATCGCACG
Source organism: Burkholderiaceae bacterium (assembly GCA_044222685.1). GTDB lineage: Bacteria > Pseudomonadota > Gammaproteobacteria > Burkholderiales > Burkholderiaceae_C > JAEUPI01. Next base: position 11,442 of record JBGAMU010000097.1, on the reverse strand, counting down.
CAGCTTGCCGCTGCGGATGTGGCCGGCCGCGCTGCCGAGTGCCTCGAAGATGTAGTCGATCTCGCCGCTCAGCAGCGCGGTGGTGGCGGGGCCGGTGCCCTTGTACGGCACGTGCTGCGCCTTGACGCCGGCCTGCGTGTTGAACAGCTCGCACGACAGGTGCCGCGTGGTGCCGTTGCCGGCCGATCCGCAGTTGACCTTGCCTTCGTTGGCCTTGGCGAACGCGATCAGCTCGGGCAGCGTCTTGGCCGGCACACGTGTGGCCGCGACGAGCACGTCGGGGAAGACCGCGACGCTGCTGACGGCGACGAGGTCCTTCTCCAGGTCGTACGGCAGCTGCTTGTAGGCCGTCACGGCCACCGCCACGTGCACCGGTGCCAGCAGCACGGTGTAGCCGTCGGCCGGCGACTTGGCCGCCATCGCGGCGCCGATGGTGCCGCCGGCGCCGCCGCGGTTGTCGATGACGAATTGCTGGCCGGCCAGCTGCGACAGCTTGGCCGTCAGCGGCCGCGCCACCGTGTCAGTGCCGCCGCCGGGCGGGAAGGGCACGATCACCTTGACCGGGCGTGTCGGCCAGTCCTGCGCCGCCGCCGGCACGCTGCACAGGGCCTGCAACGCCACGACGGCGACAGCCAGCCGCGCGGCGGTGCGACGAGAGATGTGGATGCGGCTCTTCATGCCGCCATCGTAGGCGACGCGGGCCGCGGTGCTGCGCAGGGTTGCCCCGCGGTCAGGTCGAGCAGCCGGCCTCGATGCGCGTCGTGCCCGCGAGTGCGATCGGCTCCGGGATCCGGTAGCCGTAACGCACGGCGGTCAGCTCGGCCAGGATGCTGATCGCGATCTCCGGCGGCGTGCGCGCGCCGTTCTTCAGGCCGACCGGTCCGTGCAGCCGCGCGAGCTGCGCCTCGGTGAGGCCGAAGTGTTCGGTCAGCCGGGCCTTGCGCTTGGCCTGGTTGGCGCGCGAGCCGATCGCGCCGATGTAGAAGGCCGGGCTCGCCAGCGCCTCCATCAGCGCCAGGTCGTCGAGCTTGGGGTCGTGGGTCAGTGCGATCACCGCGGTGTGGCCGTCGGGCCTCAGCTCGACCAGCAGGTCGTCGGGCATCACGCGCGACAGCGTCGTGCCCTCGACCGCGAAGCCGCTCGCGTATTCGTCGCGCGGGTCGCAGACGATCACCTCGTAGTCGAGCGTGCGTGCCATCTGCGCCAGATACAGCGTCATCTGCCCGGCGCCGATGATCACCAGCCGCCAGCGTGGGCCGTGGTGCGTGGTCAGCGTGGACTCGGTGAGTGCCAGCTCGTCGGTGTCGCCGGCCCGTTCGAGCGCCACCTCGCCGCTGGCCAGTGCGAGCACACGCCGCACGCGCTCGCCGCGTGCCAGCCGCTCCAGCAGCTCGCCGATGCGCGTGCGCGCCAGCACCGGCTCGAGCACCAGCTCGATCAGGCCGCCGCAGGGCAGCCCGAAACGATGCGCTGCATCGGCGTCGATGCCGTAACGCACCACCTGCGGCCGGCCCGACACCAGCACGCCCTCGCGCGCCTTGTCGATCAGGTCGTCCTCGATGCAGCCGCCCGACACCGAGCCGACGACGCGGCCGTCGTCGGCGATCGCCACCACCGAGCCCGGCGGGCGCGGGGCCGAGCCCCAGGTGCGGGTGGTCGTGGCCAGCACGACGCGGCGACCCTCGGCCTCCCAGGCCGCGATCTGCTTGAGCACCTGGAGATCGACGTTGTCCATGTCAGCGGTCCTCCGTTGTCGACGGCTCGGCCCGGGCGGTCTGCTTGCGCCGGCGGAAATTCCACCACGGCAGCGCGCGCGTCAAGGACAGGATGTCGCCGCTGCGCACGCTGGTGTAGCCGGGCAGTTCGTTGACCGCCATCGCGAGCGACGGTTCGCGCAGCACGCGCAGCAGCTGCTGCACCGCCGGGTGTTCGAGCCGGTCGGCCAGGCAGACGAGGAAGTAGTCTTCCTCGATCAGCGGCACGAAGTCGAGCCCGAAGGCCCGCGCCGCGGCTTCGATGCCGACGCCGGCATCGGCCACGCCGCTGGCGATCGCGGCGGCGACGGCCACGTGGCTGTCCTCGATCAGCGCGCTGCCGTCCTGCCCGCGATGCGGGTCGACGCCGTGCAGCGCGAACAGATGGTCGGTCAGCAGCCGGGTGCCGGAGCCGGGCTGGCGTTGCACGAAGCGGGCGCGGCCGTCCGCCAGGCCGGCCAGATCGCGCAAGCGCAGCGGGTTGCCGCGCGCGACCATCAGGCCCTGCATGCGGCGCGTGCAGCCGATCAGCTTGTGGCGGCCGGGCTTGAGCAGCGGCTTGAGCCCGCGCGCGAAGACCTGCGCCCCGTGTGTCAACGGCGGTACGTGGAAGCCCGCGACGGTGCAGTGCCCTTCGGCCAGTGCGCGCAGCGCGTCCAGGCTGCCGGCGAACTTGAGCTCGATGTGCAGGCGGCGCTCGGCACTGGCGCGTTCGCGCAGCAACGGCAGCGCCATGTCGTGGCTGGCGTACAGCGTGAGCAGCTGTTGCGAGCCGTCGAGCGCCTCGGCCAATACGCGTTCGAGTTCGGCGCGCAGCGCCTCGATGTGCGGCGTCAGCCGCGCGCGGGCCCGTGCCTCGGCCCACAGCAAGCGCTCGGCGAAGGGCGTCAGCTGCGCCGGCTGGCCCTGCGACCAGCTGACCAGCGGCTCGCCCAGCACCTCCTGCCAGTGCTTCAACGCGCCCCAGACGTGGCGATACGAGGCGCCGAGCGCGCGGGCGGCATGCTGGATCGAGCCGCGATCGCGTACCGCCGACAGCAGGTCGAACAACGGGTTCTGCACTTCGGCGCCTTGCTGGCCGCCGTGCTGGAAGCTGTACTGCAGGTGGACGCCGCGGTTCTTCATCGTGTGGTGTGCCAGCCGCGCCGCCCTTCAGGGGGCCGTGCGGAGGGTGACGATACCGCAAAGTACCGTTTTGATCCGGTGCCGCGGAGATCCTTGACCGGCGCGCTTGCCCGCGGCCGCGAGGCACCGGGACAATGCCCCATGGACCGACCCGACGCCAGGCGCTGGAGTGCGCTGCTCGGCGCGCTCGAGCAGGGCCTGCTCGAGCGGCAGACCGCCGTGCGCGCGCTGCTGCTGGCCGCACTCGCCGGCGAGCATGTGCTGCTGATCGGCCCGCCGGGCACCGCGAAGAGCGAGCTCGCCCGCCGCCTGCACCGCGCCGTCGAGGGGGCCGGCTACTTCGAACGGTTGCTGACGCGTTTTTCGACACCGGAGGAGCTGTTCGGCCCGTTGTCGCTGAAGGCGCTGGAGGACGACCGCTACGAGCGGCTGACCACCGGCTTCCTGCCGACTGCCGGCATCGCCTTTCTCGACGAGGTGTTCAAGGCCAACTCGGCGATCCTCAATGCCCTGCTCACGTTGCTGAACGAACGCGAGTTCGACAACGGCAGTGGCCGCCAGCGCACGCCGCTGCTCAGCGTGGTCGGTGCCAGCAACGAAGTGCCGGCCGACGAGGCGCTGCTCGCGTTCTTCGACCGCTTCCTGCTGCGCGTGCCGGTGGCGCCGGTCGGCGATGCCTCGTTCGCCGCGCTGCTGGCACTCGACAGCGCGCAGCGTCCGTCGGGTGTCGCGCCGCTGTCGGCCGCGGAACGGCAGGCCGTCTGGCGGGCCGCCGACTCGGTGCGGCTCGGCGAGCGCGCGCTGGCCGCCTGCTCCGCGCTGCGCCGATGGCTGGCCGCGCGCGGCCAGCCGCTGTCCGATCGGCGCTGGCGTCAGTGGGTGGCGCTGATGCGCGTGGCCGCGGCCAGCGAAGGCCGCGGCGAGGTCGACGAGCTCGACCTGTGGTCGGCGCCGTTGGTCGCCGCCGCCACGCCGCAGGAGGTGCCGGCGTTGGCGCATTGGTTCGCGGTCGATCTGCTGGCCGCCCAGGCGCACGACGCACCCTGGCTCACGCACGCCGTCGAGGCCTTCGAGCGGCAGTTGCAGATCGAACAGTCGGCGACGGCCGACGACGAAGGCGGCGGCGCCTCCGCCGCCGGCAAGCTGGCACTGGCCCGCTCGATCGGCCGCGGCGACGGCGGTGATGACGGTGCCGGCATGCCGCGCCTGGTGTCGCAGGCACTCGAGGAGCGGCTGCGCCGGCGTTACAGCCGCGTCCATGTCGACGCGCGCGTGGCGCAGGTCGACGAGGTGGTGGCGCAGGTGCGTTCGCTGCAGATCGACATCGAGGCGCAGCGCGCGCAGCTGGCGCAGCGGCTGGCCGGGCGCGTCTGGCTGCCGCCCGAGCTGGCGCAGCGCCTGCTCGGCGCGCATCGCCACACGCTGGCCATGCTGGCCGACCGGCTGAGCCGCCTGGGGCACACGCGCACGGGCTTCGCCGCATTGCCCCAGCAGCCGCCGCAAGAGGGCGACGCCGCGCCGCCGCCGGTGGCGCTCGACGAGGCAGCGGCCACCGCCTGAGCGGTCGATGAGCGCTGCGCCGTTTCCGCTCGACGCGCCGTATCACCAGCTGCAGGCGCTGCCGCGGCCGGTCTGGCTGCCCGCCCTGGTGGCCAGTGCCGGCGAGCGGGCGGCGCGCCTGCGCGACACGCAGCATTGGTTGCAGGCGCTTGAGGCCGGCTCGTTGCCGGCGGCCGAAGCCGACTTCGGCGACCGCGAGGCCGCGGCACCGCTGCGCACTGCGGTGGGCGAGCTGCGGCTGCCGGCGCTGGCGCGTGGTGTGCCCGCGCTCGCCGAGCAGGTGCTGCGCACGCTGCTGTGGCACCTGGACCGCATCGTCGACAAGCAGCCGCGCCTGTCGCGCGACCGGGCCATTGCCGAGACGACCGAAGAGTTCCGCGCCGAGTGGCAACCGCAGACGCAGGGCCTCGACGAGGCGCTGGCGCTGCTGCGCGGTCTCGGCGATCTGGCGCAGCTGCGCTGGGACGAACTGCACGGCCACCTGAACACGCGCCCGCTCGCGCTGGCGCGCCGCGCCGCCGACTTGCTGCAGCACCTGCCGGAACTGAGCGAACTGATACGCCGCCTCGGCCGGGCCGAGCGCGGTGTCGAACCGCCGCGCGCGCCGCAGCCCCGTGCCAACGAGGCGGCGGCGCCACCACAACGCTTGCGTGCGGTGGAGACCCGCCTGCCCGGCGCACCGGGCGAGATCACCGGCGTGCGCTTCTCGTCGCGACCCGAGCGCATGCTGGCCAGCGAAGCGGTGATGCTGCGCCATCCGGTGCTGAAGAAGCTGTGGCGCGCGCACCATGCCGAGGCCCGTCTGCTGTCATGGGACACCGAGGCCGTGCTGACCGACTGGCGGGTCGATCCGCAGGCCTCGACGCGACAGGCGAGCCGCCCGTCCGAGCCCGAGCGGCTCGAGCGCGGCCCGATCATCGTGTGCCTGGACACGTCGGGCTCGATGCGCGGTGCACCCGAGCACATTGCCAAGGCCGTCGTGATCGCGGCGCTGCGCGCGGCGCACGACACGCGGCGCGGCTGCCGGCTGATCGCTTTCGGCGGGCCCGAGGAGCTGGTCGAGCGTGATCTCGGTCGCGGCGCCGACGGCCTGCAGGCGCTGATGAGCCTGATGGCGCAGGCCTTCGACGGCGGCACCGACATCCAGACGCCGATCGAGCGCGCGATCGCGACGGTGCACGACGAGCGCTGGGCCGGCGCCGACATCCTGCTCGTCAGCGACGGCGAGTTCGGCTGCGTGCCGCAGACGCTGGTGCGCCTGGACGAGGCGCGCCGGCGGTTCGGCCTGCGGGTGCAGGGCGTGCTGATCGGCGACCGCGAGACGATGGGGCTGCTCGACGTCTGCGACGCGATCCACTGGGTGCGCGACTGGCGCCGCTATGCCGATGCGGCCGAGGGCGGCGACGGGCGCGGCTTCTCGCCGGTGCACAGCAAGAGCCTGACGGCGCTGTATTTCCCCAACGCGCTGGCCGGCCGCGGTGTTCGTCTCGCGTCAACCGACACATGAACGTCGCCACCGAGGTGATCGCCATGCTGGAGCGCGCCGCCGCGCAACGGCCCTGGCCCCGCGTGCGGGCGCTGCACCTGCCGCCGCGTCCGACGCCGGGTGATCTGCGCGGCGAGTTCGGCGCGCTGGAGCTCGAGGACGAGTCGCTGGGCTTGAGCTACGTGCTGCTCGGCGACACCTGGGCCGAGCTGACACGCCAGCGCGATCGCTTGGCGGTCGCCGGGCGCGAGGCGCTAGCCGTCGCACGCGGTTACGCGAGCGGCGATGTCCTGCAGCGCACCATCGGGTTCGCCGCGGTCAATGCACTGACGCGCTGCCTGTTCCAGCGCGCGGGGTTCGCGCCCGGCAGCAGCGGTGACTCGATCGGCAACCTCGATCCGCAGCCGGGCGAGACGGTCGGCATGATCGGCCTGTTCGCGCCGCTGATTCCCCGCATCACGGCGCGCGGGGCGCGTGTCGTCGTGGTCGAGCTGCGCGCCGATCTGGTCGGCGAACGCGACGGCGTGCGCGTGACGCTCGATGCGAACGAACTCGACGCCTGCGACAAGGTGCTCGCCACCGGCACGCTGCTGCTCAACGACACGCTCGACGGTATGCTGATGCACACGCGCCGCGCACGCCGCGTCGCGCTGGTCGGCCCCAGCGTCGGCTGTCCGCCGGACCCGCTGTTCGCGCGCGGCGTCACGCTGCTGGGCGGCAGCTGGATCATCGATCCGGCGGCCTATGTCGACGCCCTGCTGAGCGGCGCACCCACCTCGGCGATGGCGCGCAAGTCGGCACTGACGCCGGCTCAGTACCCCGGCTGGGACGCGCTGGTGGCGCGCGCGGCGCGCTAGCCGGGCGGTCGCCCGCGGCGGGATCGACGCGACCGAGGCCGCCAGTGCCGCAGCGTGCGCGGCGCGTGCGAGCTGACGCCGGAGACGACCAGCACGACCCAGTACAGCGCGCTGGCATGCGGCGGCGCCAGCGCCATCCAGGCCACCAGCGCCAGCTTGGCCAGCGCCACCAGGCCGGCCAGCTCGAGCAGGCGAATGCGCCCGTCGGCGCATTCGACCGCCAGCAAGGCTGCACCACTGGCGGCGCCTGCCGCCGCCGTGCCGAACAGCGACAGCGGCGCGCCGAGCAAGGCCGCACCCAGCAGCGTCACGCTGGCCAGGTGCGCCGTGCGCAGTCCGATGCCGAGCCAGCGGCGCCATGCGGCCGGGCGCGCGGCGTCACGGTCGCCGTGCGCATCGCTCATCCGCCGCCCCGCTGCATGTAGAGATCGAAGTGCTGCATGAAGCGCACCCGCTCGTCGGCCGGCACGCCGGCGAACCGGTACTGCACGCACAGGCGGGGCAGGCGGATCAACGCGATCTGGCGCGGTGACAGCACCCGCCACAGCAGCTGCAGCGTGCCGGCACCGATCACCACGCGCGCGCCGTCGGTGCCGGCCGCTCGCCACTCGTGACGGCCGATCGCGCCGGGGAGCCAGCCCAGCCATTCGGCCGGCGTGCAGCCGTGCTCGCGCTCGAAGGATTCGCCGTAGACCGCGGGATCGTGCATGCGGGGATCATCGCCGCCCGGCGCGGCGGCGCGGTCAGCCGCCGGCGATCGGCGGCCAGATGGCGAGCACGTCGCCGTCGAGCAGCGCCCGGGTCGCGCGCTGCTCGGGTGGCACGAAGTGACCGTTGATCAGCACCAGGTGCACGAGCTTGGGCGGCAGGCCGAACGGCGTGATCGCCTCGTTCACCGTGGTGCCGGCAGCCAGCTCGAGCGGCATGGCGTTGTCGCGGCGTCGCTCGGCGGGCAGATAGTCGCCGAGCGTCGCATAGAGCTTGAAGGTGATCTGCATCGCAGTCTGGTCGCGCGCAGGCGCGGGTCACGCGTGCAGGTGGCCCGGCACCGCTTGCGCCTGCGCACGGGCGAGGTAGGCCTCCATCAGCCGCGTGGGGTCGTGCAGCAGCTGGTCCTTCCACGGGCCGAGCCGGACGGCGCCCTCGACCAGGCCCCGCATCACGCCGACATGGTCGGTCCAGCCGATCGAGTTGCAGCCGACCAGCCGGTCGCCGTCGAACTGCAGGCTCAGGTGGCGGCCCATGCCGTTGCCGCTGGCACGGTCCGTCAGCTCGACGTGCTGACCGCCGCTGACGCCCTGCCAGTTGCCGAAACTGGTCGACACCAGACCCAGCGTGTCGAGCACGTTGATCTGCGTGACGCCGCGCAGCTCGGTGCGGCGGCCGGCCATGTTGAGCGCGGCCACCCGTGCCTGCTCGGCGGCGTTGGGCTGGATCGCGCTGACGATGGTCTTGCCGCTGACCTTGTCGAACGCCTCGGCGCAGTCGCCGGCGGCGTAGATGCCGGACACGTTGGTCTGCAGGTGCTCGTCGGTCAGCACCCCGACCAGGCAACGCACGCCCGAGTTCTCCAGGAAGCCGATGTTGGGCTTGACGCCGGTGGCGCTGATCACCAGGTCGGCGTCGATCTTCTGTCCGTCGGACAGACGCACCGTCAGCGCGCCCGAGGGCATCGCGGAGGAGCCGATGCCGACCGCGCTCGCGATCTTGCCGAGCAGCCCCGGCTCGGCGTTGGCGCCGCGCTCGATCGCCTCGACGCGGGCGCCGGTGTGCACGGTGACCCCCTTCTTCTGGCACCAGTCCTTGATCATGCCGCCGGCGGTCGGGCCCATCATGCGCGGCACCATGCGGTCACCCATCTCCACCACGCTGAGCTGCACACCGCGCGCCACCAGCGGGTCGAGGATGATGCAGCCGATGAAGCCGGCGCCCATCAGCACCACGCGCGCGGCCGGCTTGGCGAGCTCGAGGATCGCGCGCGCATCGGCCAGCGTCCAGCAGGCATGCACGCCGGGGCCCTGGATGCCGGGGATCGGCGGCGTCGCCGGTGACGACCCGGTGGCGATCAGCAGGCGGTCGAAGGCGAGGGCATGCCCGTCGTCGAGCAGCACCTGGCGCTTGGCGGCATCGACCTGGCGGGCGCGGCCGCGCCGCAGCTCGATGCGCTGGAGGGCGAAGTGATCGGCACCGTGGCGCAGATGCGTGCCGGCCTCGCCGATCTGGCCGCTCAGCAGATAAGGAATCGCCATCCGCGAATACGGCGGCTCCGGCTCGTCGCCCACCAGCACGATGTCGTCGCCGGGCGCGTGCTTGCGCAGCGTCTCCGCGGCAATGACGCCGGCCGGGCCGGCGCCGAGGATCACGTGTTTCATCGTCGTTCCTTGCTCTGGGGAGGCACGCGTGTCGATTCTGCGCGTGTCCGGGTCCCGGGCCCGATGGGACCGCGGCGGGCCGGGACCCTGAAAGGGCTCGGGCCGACCGGCGACGCCGGATCGGCCCGAGCAGCATCGTCAACCCGCGAAGCGGGCGTGGCTTACAGGCCCAGTCGCGCCCGCGTTTCGGGCTTGAGCTGGCCGCCTTCGTCCCAGCCGCGCGCGGCGTAGTACTTGGGCAGCATCTCCGGCAGCTTGCTCACCAGTCCCTTGGCGGGCCCGGTCTTGGCCGGCTCGTTGAGCAGGCGCGGCGGCAGCGTGTCGTCCTTGGCCGTGAAACCGGCGCGGTTGTTGAAGTCGCGCTCCATGTTCCACACCCGCTCGCCGATCTTCTGCACGTTCTCGAGCGTGAACTCCTCGCCGCAGGCCGGCATCAGCTGGTCGGCCAGGTCGGGCAGGCCCCAGGCGAAGGTGGTGAACACGCACACGCCGGCGGAGTCGAACGCGGCCGTGGCGTCCTGGAAGGCCATCACCAGCTCGGGCTTGCCTTCGGCGACCAGGGGGTCGGTCTTCACGGGGATGCCCATCACCTCGGAGGCCACGGTGTAGCTTCGCAGGTGGCAGGCGCCGCGGTTGCTGGTGGCGTAGGTCAGGCCCATGCCCTGGATGCCGCGGCTGTCGTAGGCCGGGAACTCCTGGCCCTTGACGCTCATGCTCAGCTCGGGGTGGCCGTACTTGGTGCACAGCCGCTTGCTGCCCTGCCCGACCTCCTTGCCGAAGCCCTCGCCCTTGGCGGTGGCATCGGCCAGGAAGGCCAGCGCCCGGGCGCTGCCGAACGGGGCCTCGATGCCGATCTGCTCCTTGGTCAGCACGCCCATCTCGTAGAGCTCCATCACCGCGCCCACGGTGGCGCCGAAGGAGATGGGGTCCATGCCCTCCTCGTTGCAGATGAGGTTGGCGTACTGCAGGGCCTCGAGGTCGTTGACCCCGTTGGCCGCGCCCAGCGCCCAGGCCGCTTCGTACTCGAGGCCACCGCTGGCGCCCCAGTACTCGGGCTTGTTCTGCACCGTGAAGTGGCCCTGGTCCATCTTGCTGATGCGGCCGCAGGCGATGGTGCAGCCGAAGCAGGCCTGGTTGGTGACCAGCTGCTTCTTGCCGTCGGTGGCGCGCGGCGTGGCCATCGCTTCGGCCGAGATGTCCTTGGCGCCTTCGAACTGGCTGTCGCGGTGGTTGCGGGTGGGCAGCGCGCCGACCTCGTTGATGACGTTCATCAGCACCTGGGTGCCGTAGGTCGGCAGCCCCTGGCCGGTGACGGCGTTGTCGGCGAGGATCTTCTTCTTGTCGGCGGTGACCTTCATGAAGGCCTTGGGATCCTTCAGGTTGCCGACGCCCTTGGTGCCGCGCACCGCGATGGCCTTGAGGTTCTTCGACCCGGCCACGGCACCGACGCCCGAGCGCCCGGCCGCGCGGTGCAGGTCGTTGACGACGGCGGCGAAGAGCACCCGGTTCTCGCCGGACTTGCCGATGCTGGAGATGCGCAGCAGCGGGTCCTGGTGCGCCTTCTTCAGCGCCTCCTCGGTCTTCCAGACGCTCTGGCCCCACAGGTGGCCGGCGTCACGCAGCTCGGCGACGTCGTCGTTGACGTAGAGGTACACCGGCTTCGGGGATGCCCCCTCGAAGATGATCATGTCCCAGCCGGCCATCTTGAGCTCGGCGCCCCAGTACCCGCCCGAGTTGCTGCAGGCGATGGCGCCGGTGAGCGGCCCCTTGGTGACGACGGTGTAGCGGCCGCCGGTGGAGGCCATGGTGCCGGTCAGCGGCCCGGTGGCCCAGATCAGCTTGTTGGCCGGCGACAAGGGGTCGACCTTGGGGTCGATCTCCTCGACGAGGTACTTGGAGGCCAGGCCGCGCGAGCCGATGTAGGCGCGCGCCCAGTCCATGTTGAGCGGCTCGCTCTTGACGGTGCCGGCGGTGAGGTTGACGCGGAGGATCTTTCCTGCCCAAGACATGTTGTGAACTCCTCAAGCAGCAGCAGGTTGATTGCCCAACTTGTCGGCCCAGGCCTGCATCTTGTCCAGGCCGGTCCAGTTGGCATCGACGTAGGTGATGGCCCCGGTGGGGCAGGCCGTGGCGCAGGCGGGGTCGCCGCCGCACAGGTCGCACTTCTGCACCTTGCCGGTCTCCTGCACGTAGTTGATGGTGCCGAAGGGGCAGCTGATGGTGCAGACCTTGCAGCCCACGCAGGTGGTCTCGTTGATCACCTTGGCGCCGGTGGCCTTGTCCACCGT
>JBGAMU010000011.1:0-84285 GCA_044222685.1 Burkholderiaceae bacterium | reverse complement strand
ATGTCGGCCCAGCCGAGTGCGGCCTGCGTGCCGGCAATGCGGTTGCCGGCGGCCACCGTGACGGCCGGATTGGCGGCGCTCGGGCACGGTGCCGCGGTGCAGGTGTCGAAGCTGTCGAGATAACGCGCGTGCAGCAGCGTCAGCGCCGTGCGCGCGCGCAGGCTCGGCGTGATGCGCCAGGCCGACGACAGCTCGCCGCCATAGCGCCGCGTGCGGCCGACGTTCTGGAACGCCGAGCGGCCGCCGGCGTTGCTGCGCACGCCGATCTCGTCGTCGGTGTCGACCAGGAACAACGCGCCGTCGAGATCGAAAGCAGCGCCGCGCCACTTGCTGCCGAGTTCGAACTGGCGGCTGCGCTGCCCCTTCAATGCGAAGTTGAAGCCGCTGTTGTCGGCCGTGTAGGCAAGCTCGCCGAGCGTGGGCGACTCGAAGCCCTGCGCCACACTGGCGTGCAGCGACCAGTCGGGCCTCGCCTTCCAGACCATCCCGGCGACCGGATTGGTGTACGAGAAGCGCAGCGAGCCCGAGTCGTTGCCGTTCAGCCCGTTCACATAGCGGTCGTCGACCGACATGTCGACGCGGCCGCTGCGCACGCCGGCCATCGCGGTCAGATCCCGCGACAGCGCGAACTCGGCCTGCACGTAGGCGTCGCGCGTCCACGCCTGGTTCGACTCGTTGCGGCGCAGCGCGCCGGTGACGCCGATTTCGGTCGGCGCGGCCGGCGGACCGGTGAAGTTCTCGAAGCCGCGGCGCTCGTCGCGCTGGCGCTCCTGCACGAGGCCGGCGACCACGTCGAGGCCGGGCCAGCCGAAGCGGATGCGCCCCTCGACGCCGTCGTACAGGCGATCGAAATCGACCACGCCGCCGCCGTGGCGTTGCGACGACGGCACGGCCGGGTTGTTCTGCGTCAGCGGCGGGATCGCCAGCACCTGGTTGACGCCGCGCGAGCCGCTGTAGGCGGTGAGCGAGGTCTCGCGCAACACGCCCTCGTCGCCGAAGCGGTGGCGCCAGTTGGCACCGGCCTGCGACTGGCGGATGGTCTTGCGCGTGTCGAATTGCGTGGCCTGCGGCGTGGTCTGCCGAGGATCGGCATCGAACTGACCGCGCGTGAGGCCGAGCGGGTCGAGCGCAGATTGCTGGTGGTCCGACACCAGCACCGTCAACGTATCGGCGGTGCCGCGCCAGCCCAACCGCACGTGGCCGAGCATGCGGTCGGCCGCGCTCTGCGGGCGAAAACCATCAATGTCGAGCCGCGACACGCTGGCGCGCACGTCCAGACCCTGCTCCAGCGGCAGCGCCAGCGCCAGACGCTCCTGGCGCAGCCCGAAGCTGCCGGCGTCGAACGACAGCTCGGCGCTGCGCTGGCGCGTCGGCGCGGTGAACAGTGCGATCACACCGCCCGAGCTGTTGCCGTACAGCACCGAGAACGGCCCGCGCAGCACCTCGACGCGCTCGGCGCTCGCAAGGTCGAAGTGCGCCACCTGGCCCTGCCCGTCGGGCATCGTGGCGGGAATGCCGTCGGTGTAGAGACGCAGGCCGCGCACGCCGAAGCCGGCGCGCGCGCCGAAGCCGCGTGAGCTGACCTGCAGGTCCTGCGCGTAGTTGTTCCGGTTGGCGACCGTCAGCCCCGGCACCTGCACGAGCGCCTCCGACAGGTTGACCATCGGCCCGGCATCACGCAGCGACTGCGCGTCGACCACGCCGATGGCGAACGGCGCGTCGAGCGCACGCAGATCACGCACCGAGCCGGTCACCACCACCGTCTGGGTGGCCGGGTCTTGCGGCTGCGCATGGACTGAACCGACCGCATACAGGGTGGCGAGCACGACGGCGCATACCACGGCACGGACGACCGTCGATCGGGTCAGTGTCATCACAGGGCGCAGCTGCGAAAGCCGACGAAGGCGCTGTCGCGCTCGGGCCGGCTGAAACGCCTCGCCTTCGGGTGGCGGCAACGCGCCACCGTCACACGCGACCCGCCGCGCACGACGCGGGCCTCGCCATCACCATTCGCATCGGCAACGAAACCTCGTACGGCATCGTCGCCTGCGCCGCCCCGGTCGCCATCGTCCCAGTAGCCGGCGCGCGCGGCCGTCCACTCGAACACGTCGCCCCAGACGAAGCCGCGCGACACGCCGCCGCAGGCGGCGATCTCCCATTCGATCTCGGTCGGCAGGCGTCGCCCGGCCCAGCGGCACCAGGCCGCGGCCTCGTGCCAGCTGACGTGCATGACCGCCTGCGCGGCGGCGGCGCGCTGCACCTGGCCCTGCCGCTGCACCAGCACGCCGCGGCTGAGTTGCTCCACGTAGCGCGGCGCGCGCCGCTGCAGCGACTCGGCCCAGCGCCAGCCGGCCGGCGTCCACCACTGCGGGTCGTCGTAGCCGCCGTCGTCGACGAATTCGGCGTACTGCGCCCATTGCACAGGCTGCGCGTCGATCTCGAACTCGGGCACGGACTCGTCGTGCGCCCAGCGCTCGTTGGCCGGCACGAAGCCACCACGCGGCGAGCCGAGCGCGAAGCGTTGCGCGGCGAACCACACCGCGTCGCGCCGCACCCGCGCCGGCCATACCGGCCACAGGCCTTCGGTGCGCGCGGCCGGCACGCCCGCGGCCTGCGCCAGCTCGGCCAGCAGTTCGGCGCATTGGTCCTCGGCCGCCAGCGCCTGGCGAAAGACGAACAGGCCGTCGTCGGTCTCCTCGCAGCGTTCGAGCACTTCGAGCGTCGCGTCCAGCGTGGCGGCCAGGTAGTCGCGCAGGTGCGCGTCGCCGACGTCGGTGTCGCGCCAGCGCTGCGCGCGATCACTCATCCGCGGGTCGAACCAGGCGTCCGACCTCGGCTCGATCGAGGCCAGATGGGTCGCGTCGGAGGTGGCGACGTCGCCGCGGGCTCGGCGCATGTTGCGGCCGATGCTGAACTCCTGGAACCAGGCCACATGGCCGACCAGCCACAACGGCGGATCGAACTCCTCGCGCACGGCCGACGCATCGAAGCCGGCAAAGGCCGACAGCCAGCGCAGCGTGCGGTTGCGCGCGTCGATCAACGCCAGCGACAGCAGCTCGCGCCCGGCGTGGCGCATGCGGTCGGCGTTCAGAATCGTCGAGGCGGCTTCACTCATGTCTTGCGCGCCGGGACCATGACGCCCGACGCCGCTAGCCAAGGCGCTCAGGTGCGCTCGATGCGCGCATAGGCGCTGTGGTTGTGGATCGACTCGAAGTTCTCGACATCGACGCTGTAGCGTCCGACCCGCGCATCGGCATTCAGGCGCAGCGCCACGTCGCGCACGAGGTCCTCGACGAACTTGGGGTTCTCGTAGGCGTGCTCGGTGATCCACTTCTCGTCGGGACGCTTGAGCAGCGGCCAGATCTCGCTCGAGGCGGCATCCTCGGCAAAGCGCACCAGCTCGTGCCACTCGAGTGGCTGCAGCTGCTCGACGCGGATCGTCACCAGCGAGCGCTGGTTGTGGGCGCCGTAGTCGGAGATCTCCTTCGAGCAGGGGCACAGGCTCTTCACCGGCACGCCGACCTCCGACCACAACACGGTGGCGCCGCCGCGTGTCTCGGCGATCCAGCGGCCCTGGTAGTCGAGCAGGCTCTGCACGCCCGACACCGGCGCACGCTTGCGCAGGAAGAAGCTGAAGCGCGCCTCGATCCGGCCCTCCTGTGCGCCGAGCTGCTGCAGCATGCGTGCCAGCTGCGCGCGCAGCGTGGCTGCATCGAGCGGCACGTCGAGCGCATCGAGCCAGGCGACGAAACGCGACATGTGCGTGCCCTTGGCCTCGGCCGGCAATGCAACGTCGAGGTCCCACGACGCCGCGCTCTGCTGCGCGCTGCCGGCCACACGCAGCGTCAGCGGATAACGCACGTCCTTGATGCCGACGCGCTGGATCGGCAGGTGGCGCTCGTCGCGGGCACTCTGGGTGTCCGGGATGTGCAGGGCGTCGGTCAGGTTGGTCATCGTGGCAGCGCTCGCGAGCGGCCGCGAGCATGGCATGGATTGTCGCCGCTTGCGCGTGCGGGGCCTTGTCGCGCGCGCGTCAGCCCGGCGCCGCGAGCCTCAGTGGTTGACGGCCGGACGCACCACGGCCAGCTTGGCCCCGAAGCGGCGCTGGACGGCCTGCTCGATGCCGGCGGCGTCGAGCCCCAGCATCGCCAGCAGCTTGGCCGGGTCACCATGCTCGGTGAAGACATCGGGAAAACCGAGTTGCAGCACCGGCAGCTGCACGCCGGCCGCGGCCAGGCACTCGAGCACGCCGCTGCCGGCGCCGCCGATGATCGCGCCCTCTTCCAGCGTCACCAATGCGTCGTGCTGGCGGGCGAGCTCGAGCACCAGCGCGTCGTCGAGCGGCTTGGCGTAGCGCATGTTGGCGACCGTGGCGTCGAGCGCCTCGGCGGCCTGCAGCGCCGGGTACAGCAAGGTGCCGAAGGCGAGGATCGCGATGCGCCGGCCCTGCCCGCGCACGACCGACGACTCGCGGCGCACTTCGCCGCGGCCCCAGGGCAGCGTGGCCAGGCCAGGTTCGGTGGCCACGCCAGCACCGGCACCGCGCGGGTAACGCACGGCCACCGGATGGTCGCGCGTGAACGCGGTGGACAGGGCCTTGCGGCATTCGGCCTCGTCGGCTGGCGTCAGCACCGCCATGTTGGGTATGCACCGCAGGTAGGCGATGTCGTAGGCACCGCAGTGCGTCGCACCGTCGGCGCCGACGATGCCGGCGCGGTCGAGCGCGAATACCACCGGCAACTTCTGGATCGCGACGTCGTGGATCAACTGGTCGTAGCCGCGCTGCAAAAAGGTCGAGTAGATCGCGAGCACCGGCTTCAGCCCCTCGCAGGCCAGACCCGCCGCGAACGTCACCGCGTGCTGCTCGGCGATGCCGACGTCGTGGTAACGCTTCGGGAAGCGCTTCTCGAACTCGACCATGCCCGAGCCCTCGCGCATCGCCGGCGTGATGCCGACCAGCCGCGTATCGGCCTCGGCCTGGTCGCACAGCCACTGGCCGAACACCTGCGTGAACGTCGGCTTGGGCGGCGTGGCGGGTTTGACCAGGCCCACCGCGGGGTCGAACTTGCCCGGGCCGTGGTAGTTCACCGGGTCGGCCTCGGCGAGCTTGTAGCCCATGCCCTTCTTGGTCACCACGTGCAGGAACTGCGGGCCCTTGCGGTCGCGCAGGTTCTCCAGCGTCGGGATCAGCGAGTCGAGGTCATGACCGTCGATCGGGCCGACGTAGGTGAAGCCGAGCTCCTCGAAGATCGTGCCGGGCACGACCATGCCCTTGGTGTGCTCCTCGAAACGCTTGGCCAGCTCGTACAGCGGCGTGTTCTTCAGCACCGACTTCGCGCCCTCGCGCGCCGCGGTGTAGAACTTGCCGCTCATCAGCCGCGCGAGGTATTTGTTCATCGCGCCGACCGGCGGGCTGATCGACATGTCGTTGTCGTTCAGGATCACCAGCATGTCGGCATGACCGACACCGTGGCCGGAGCCGGCGTTGTTGAGCGCCTCGAAGGCCATGCCGCCCGACAGCGCGCCGTCACCGATCACCGCGACGGCCTTGCGGTCCTCGCCCTTCAGCTTGGCCGCCAGCGCCATGCCGAGCGCGGCCGAGATCGAGGTCGACGAATGCGCGGTGCCGAAGGTGTCGTACTCGCTCTCGTCGCGGCGCGGAAATCCGCTGATGCCGCCGAGCTGGCGCAGCCCCGACATGCGCTCGCGCCGGCCGGTGAGGATCTTGTGCGGATAGGTCTGGTGGCCGACGTCCCACACGATGCGGTCGTAGGGCGTGTTGAACACGTAGTGCAGCGCCACCGTCAGCTCGACCGTGCCGAGGTTCGACGACAGGTGGCCACCGGTCTTGCTGACACTGTGCAGCAGGTAGTCACGCAGCTCGTGCGACAGCGTCTGCAGCTGGCCTCGCGAAAGCCGCCGCAGGTCGGCCGGCGAGTTGATGGTCTGCAGCAGCGGATGGGTCATGGATTCTCAGCTGGTCCGGTCGACGACCAGATCGGCCAGTTGGCTCAGGTAGGCATGTTGCGCCAATCCGCTGCCCGACAGGGCCGCGTGGGCGCGGCGGCGCAGATCTTCGGCCTGGGCGCGTGCGCCGTCCAGGCCGAGCACCGACACGTAGGTGGGCTTGTTGTGGTGCAGGTCCTTGCCGGCGGTCTTGCCGAGCGTCTCCGAGGCCTGCGTCACGTCGAGGATGTCGTCGACCACCTGGAACGCGAGGCCTAGCGCCGCACCGTAGGCCGACAGCGCCGTCCACGCCATCGCCGGCAGCTCGCCGCAGGCCGCGCCCATCAGCACGCTGGCCTGCAGCAGTGCGCCGGTCTTGCGTCGGTGCATGTCGCGCAGGCGTGATTCACTGAGCGGCTGGCCGATGCTGGCCAGGTCGATCGCCTGCCCGCCGGCCATGCCCTCGGAGCCGGCCGCGCGAGCAAGCAGCCCGCACAGACGTGCCTGCAACAGCGGCGCGATCGAATCGGCATCGCCACTCGCGGGCGTGAGCACCTCGAACGCCAGTGCCTGCATCGCATCACCGGCCAGCATGGCCTGTGCCTCGCCGAAGCGTATATGCACCGTCGGCTTGCCCCGGCGCAACACGTCGTTGTCCATGCACGGCATATCGTCGTGGATCAACGAGTACGCGTGGATCAGCTCCACCGCGACCGCCGCGCGCAGGGCCGACGCGGGCTCGCCGGCCGCCGCGTCGCACGCCGCCATCACCAGCAGCGGCCGCAGCCGCTTGCCGCCGTCGAGCACACCATAGCGCATGGCCTCGCCCAGGCCGGCGGGCGCAGCAGCCGGCACCCAGCGTTCGAGTGCGTCTTCCACCACGGCCAGCTGGTCACGCACCCACGCATCGAAATCGGCCGCCTTCATCGGCCGGCCCAGCGCAGCGGCTTCACCGACGCGTCCCACGCTAGCTGCCGCCCAGCGGCTTGAGCTGGCCTTGTTCGAACACCTTCACCTGCTGCTCCACGGCTTGCAGCCGCGCACGACAGAAGTCGAGCAACTGGGCACCGCGCCGGTAGCTGTCGAGCAGCGAATCCAACGGCAACTGCGCGCCCTCCATGGCCTGCACCAGTTGCTCCAGTTCTGCGAGCGCCTCTTCATAGCTGGTCGGCTCGGCCGGCTTAAGGGTTTGTGCTGTCATTTGAGCGGTATCACTGGCACATCCAAATTCTAGCTGCGGGGGCCGGATAGAATTTCGGGTTCCACTTCCGCGTATCGCGCAGGGAACAAATCGAGCCCGCCGGGCTCCGTCATGTAAGACCCATCCGCGGGGCCACCGGGTGGGGGTCGAGATCGGTTTTCCGGAGATCCTGGGGATCATGTCTGACCTGAGCATTAGTCTCGCAGCTCTTGCGCGCAGTCGCACGCAGCTTCCCGTCAACAGCTATTTCGACCCGACACTGTTCGGGCGCGAGATGGAGCTGATCTTCCAGTCCGGTCCGCGCTACCTGGGGCACGAGCTCGCGGTGCCCGAGATCGGCGACCATTTCGCGCTGGCCCAGGAGGGCGAAGGTCGTGCGCTGGTGCGTACTGCGCAGGGCGTTGAGCTCGTCTCCAACGTATGCCGCCATCGGCAAGCGGTGATCCTGCGCGGCCGTGGCCGCACCGGATCGAACATCGTTTGCCCGCTGCACCGCTGGACCTACGACCTGCACGGCCAGCTGATCGGTGCACCGCATTTCGAGCAGGATCCTTGCCTGAACCTGCGCAACTATCCACTGCAGCGCTGGAACGGCCTGCTGTTCGAGGCCAACGGCTACGACGTGTCGGCCGACCTCGGCGCGTTGTCGTCGCGCCCCGAGTTCGACTTCAGTGGCTTCGTGTTCGATCGCGCGGTGATGCACGAATGCGACTACAACTGGAAGACCTTCATCGAGGTCTACCTCGAGGACTACCATGTCGGCCCGTTCCACCCCGGGCTCGGCCGCTTCATCACCTGCGACGACCTGCGCTGGGAGTTCGCGGCCAACCACTCGGTGCAGACGGTGGGCGTGCGCGACGCACTGTCGCGCGCCGGCTCGCCGGCCTACCAGCGCTGGCACGAGGCGGTGCTGCGCTTTCGCGGCGGCGAGCCGCCGCCGCACGGGGCGATCTGGCTCACGCTGTATCCCAACGTCATGCTCGAGTGGTATCCGCACGTGCTGGTGGTGTCCACCGTGTACCCCAGGGGACCGCAGAAGACGCTCAATGTGGTCGAGTTCTTCTATCCGGAAGAGATCGCCGCCTTCGAACGCGAGTTCATCGAGGCCGAGCAGGCTGCCTACATGGAAACCTGCGACGAGGACGACGAGATCGCGCTGCGCATGGACGCCGGACGCAAGGCGTTGCTCGATCGCGGGGACGACGAGGTCGGCCCGTACCAGAGCCCGATGGAAGACGGCATGCAGCACTTCCACGAGTGGTACCGGCAGGCGCTGCGAGGCAGCGTGCCGGCCGCGCCGTCACTGCAGCGCTGACATGGACGCACGCACGCTGATCGACGCCGCGCGCCTGCTCGATCTGCAGGCGCGCGGGCAGCCCTGCGTCGTGCTCGATTGCGGATTCGACCTGGCCGATCCGCAGGCGGGGGCACGGGCGTACGCGAAGGGTCACCTGCCCGGTGCCCACTACGTGCACCTCGACCATGATCTGTCGACGGCCAAGACCGGCCGCAACGGCCGCCACCCTCTGCCCACGCGCGAGGTCTTCGCGCAGACGGCGGCGCCATGGGGGGTGCGCCCGGGTGTGCCGGTCGTCTGCTACGACGACCAGGGCAGCCCGTACGCGGCGCGGGGCTGGTGGATGCTGCGCTGGATCGGCGTCGAGGCCGTGGCCGTGCTCGACGGTGGCCGCGCTGCCTGGCTGGCCGCCGGGGGCCGGCTGACGACCGAGACGCCGGCACGGGCGATGGATGCGCCGGCCTACCCGCTGAGCGAGCGCCCCGCGATGCCGGCGGTGGACACACAGCGCGTGCTGGAGGGCCTGGGGCGCCAACAGGTGATCGACGCGCGCGCCGCCGAGCGATACCGCGGCGACGTCGAGCCGCTGGATCCGGTGGCCGGGCACATTCCGGGGGCGCGCAATCGCTTCTTCAAGGACAACCTGGGCGCCGATGGCCGCTTTCTGCCGGCGACCACGCTGCGCGCCGCGTTCGCGGCCTTCGGCGGCGACCCGGCGAACACGGTTCACCAATGCGGCTCGGGCGTCACCGCCTGCCACAACCTGCTGGCGATGGAGCACGCCGGGCTCGCCGGCTCGGCGCTGTACCCGGGGTCCTGGAGCGAATGGTGCGCCGATCCGTCGCGGCCGGTGGCGCGCGGCTGACGGACGGCGCGACGCCAGAATCCCCTACGATTGACAGGCGTCAATTCGCCCGACGGCCAGGATGGAACAAACTGCGGCCGAGTCCCTCCGATCCGACAAGCGGGTCCCACTGAGCAGGAGTGCAGCATGTACAAGCGAATCCTCGTACCGACCGACGGTTCCGACATCACCGCCAAGGCCGTGCAGACGGCGGTTGGCTTGGCCAAGCTGACCGGTGCTGCCCTCTTCACGATCAGCGTGAAGGAGCCGTTCCCGTACAGCGCCATCTCCGAGATGCAGCCGGTGCCGCCGCAGGAGTTCTACGACGCGCAGGACCGCATCGCGACGGCGCGCGTCAAGTCCGTGCAGGACGCGGCGACTGCCGCCGGCGTGGGTTGCAGCGCGCACACCGTCGAGGCGCTGCATGCGTGGGAGGCGATCCTCGATCATGCCAAGCAGCAGTCGTGCGACCTGATCGTGATGGCCTCGCACGGCCGGCGCGGCGTATCGGCCTTGCTGCTCGGCAGCGAGACCTCACGGGTGCTGACCCACAGCCCGCTGCCGGTGCTGGTCGTTCGCTGAGCCGCCGGCCGGGCGACACTGGCTGACCACGCACGACGTGCGGCCCGCGGGCCGCACTCGTCAATGTGCGTGCACCGCGCCGACGGCGGTCACCAGCCCGAGGCCGCCCGCGATCCACGCCACCTGCGCCAGCGTGTCGCGCCACGGCAGCGGCCGCTGCAGTTGGGGCAGCAGGTCGGCCACCGCGATGTAGACGAAACTGCTCGCCGCGACCACCAGCAGGTAGGGAAACAGGTCCTGCCAGGGACCGACGACGAAGTAGCCCAGCACGCCGCCGGCCACCGCCGCCAGTCCCGACAGCGCGTTGAACAGCAGCGCCTTGGCGCGTGAGAAGCCGGCATTGAGCAGCACGATGAAGTCGCCCACCTCCTGCGGGATCTCGTGCGCCACGATGGCCAGCGCCGTGATCACGCCGAGCCAGGGGTCGGCGAGGAAAGCGGCCGCGATGATCACGCCGTCACAGAAGTTGTGGATGCTGTCACCGACCAGCACCGACCAGCCGCCGCGACCGGCCTGCTGCTCGTCGTAGTGGTGATGGTGCCCGTGGCCGTCGCCCTCGTGGTGATGGCCGTGGCGGTACAGCTCCGCCTTCTCGAGCAGAAAAAAGAACAGCAGCCCGGCCAGCAGCGTGGCGAACAGCGCATGCGCGCCGGCGGTCTTGCTCTCGAAGGCCTCGGGCAGCACGTGCAGCAGCGCGGTGCCGAGCAGGATGCCCACCGACAGGCTGACCATGTGCTTGACCAGCCGGCCGAGCAGCTGCACGGTGACCAGCGCGGCGATCAGCACCGAAAGCACGCCGCCGGCCAGGGTGGCCAGCACGATGTACAGCAGCGTCATGCAACAGCGTTTCGTTGTTGTTGTGGCGGATCCGGAAACAACAACCGCGCCGGGCGGCGCGGTGGGCGGCAGGGCCGATTGTCAGCCAATGCACGCGCGGTCAAGACACGCCCTGGGCGCGCATCCAGGCAATGCAGCGCTTCCAGCCGTCCTCAGCCGCCTCCTTGCGATACGACGGGCGATAGTCGGCATGGAAGGCGTGCGGCGCGTCGGGATAGACGACGAACTCGCTCTTCTTCGCCGCCGCGCTGCCGGCGGCGAGCGCGGCCTTCATCCTGTCGACCGTGTCGAGCGGAATGCCGCTGTCGGCCGCGCCGTACAGGCCCAGCACCGGGCCGTTCAGCTTGCCGGTCAGGTCGATCGGATTCGTCGGCGTCAGCGGATTGGCCGCACCCACCAGCCGACCGTACCAGGCGACACCCGCCTTCACCGTCGGGCTGTGCGCCGCGTAGAGCCAGGTGATGCGCCCGCCCCAGCAGAAGCCGGTGATGGCGAGCTTGCCGGTATCGGCACCCTGCCCCCTGGCCCAGGCGACGCTGGCGTCGAGGTCGCCCATCACCTGCGCGTCGGGCACCTTGGACACCACCTCGGCAATCAGCTTGCCGATCTCGCCATACGAGCCGGCGTCGCCCTGGCGCACGAAGAGCTCGGGCGCGATCGCGAAGTAACCCGCCTTGGCCAAGCGCCGCGCCACGTCGGCGATGTACTCGTGCACGCCGAAGATCTCGCTGACCACCAGCACCACCGGCGCATTCGCCTTGCCCGCCGGTGCCGCGCGATACGCCGGCATCTTGAAGTCGCCAACCGGAATCGTCACTTCGCCGGCGACGAGCCCGTTGCCGTCGGTCTTGATCGTCGTCTGGGCGCAGATCGGCATCACCGCAGCGGCGAAGCCGCTGCCGACCGAGGTGCGCACGAAATCGCGCCGGCTGAAATCGCGCGTGGGGGTGAGGCTGTCGAGGTCCTGCTGCAGCATGCGGCGCTCCCGGGGTGTGGACGAAGCGCGCGATTCTAGGCAGACCGCGCGCGACGGTGCGCTCAGTGGGCTTCGTCCCAGTTCGCGCCGACGCCCACCTCGGCCAGCAGCGGCACCGACAGTTGCGCCACGCCGGCCATCAGCCGGGGCACCTCGGCGCGGGCCCAGTCGAGTTCGTCTTCCGGCACCTCGAACACCAGTTCGTCATGCACCTGCATCACCATCGCCGTGCGGCGCTGCTGGGCGTCGATCGCGGCCTGCACGGCCAGCATCGCCAGCTTGATCAGGTCGGCCGCCGTGCCTTGCATCGGCGCGTTGATCGCCTGCCGTTCGGCACCGGCGCGGCGCGGGCCGTTGCCGCCGCGGATGTCGGGCAGCTCGATGCGGCGGCCGAACAGCGTCTCGACGTAGCCGAGCTCGGCGGCGCGCGCCTTGGTCTGGTCCATGTAGCGCTTGACGCCCGAGAAACGCTGGAAGTAGCGGTCGATGTAGGCCGCGGCGGCGCTCTTCTCGATGCCCAGGCTGGTCGCCAGGCCGAACGCGCCCATGCCGTAGATGAGGCCGAAGTTGATGGTCTTGGCATACCGCCGCTGCTCCGAGCTCACCTGCTCGGGCGCCACCGCGAACACCTCGCTCGCGGTCGCGCGGTGCACGTCCATGCCCTGTGCGAAGGCACGGGTCAGACCTTCGTCGCCGCTGATGTGCGCCATGATGCGCAGCTCGATCTGCGAGTAGTCGGCACTGACGATGCGACAACCCGGCGGCGCGACGAAGGCCTCGCGCACGCGCCGGCCCTCCGCGGTGCGGATCGGGATGTTCTGCAGGTTCGGGTCGTTGCTCGACAGGCGCCCGGTCACGGCGACTGCCTGCGCGTAGTTGGTGTGCACGCGGCCGGTCGCCGGGTTCACCATCAGTGGCAGCTTGTCGGTGTAGGTGCCCTTCAGCTTGCTCAAGCCCCGGTGCTCGAGAATGCGCGCCGGCAGCGGGTAGTCGGCGGCCAGCTCCTGCAGCACGTCTTCGTCGGTGCTCGGCGTGCCGCTCGCCGTCTTGCGCTTGACCGGCAGGCCGAGCTTGCCGAACAGCACGTCGCCGATCTGCTTGGGCGAGCCCAGGTTGAACGGCTGACCGGCCAGCGCATGGGCCTCCTGTTCGAGCGCCACCATGCGCTCGGCCAGCTCGCGGCTCTGCTGTGCGAGCCGCTGTGCGTCGATCAGGACGCCATGCCGCTCGATGCGCGTCAGCAGCGCACTCACCGGCATCTCGATGTCGCGGTACACCCGAAGAAGCCCGGCCTCGCGCTCGATGCGCGGGTACAGCACCTGGTGCACCTGCAGCGTCATCTCGCTGTCTTCGCCGGAGTACTGCGTGGCCCGTTCGACGTCGACCTGCGAGAACGAGATCTGGTTCGCCCCCTTGCCGCACAGCTCCTCGTAGCTCAGGCCCTTGCGGTTGAGATGCCGCTCGGCCAGGTTCTCCAGGCTGTGCGCACGGTGCGCCTCGAACACGTAGCTCTCGAGCAGCGTGTCGTGTTGCCAGCCGCGCACCGTGATGCCGTGGTTGGCGAATACGTGGCTGTCGTACTTGACGTTCTGCCCCACCTTGGCGGCCGATCCGTCCTCGAGCCAGGCCTTCAGCGCGGCCAGCACCTCGTCGCGCGGCAGCTGCTCGGGTGCGCCGGGATAGTCGTGCGCCACCGGCACGTAGGCGGCCTCGCCGGGCTGCACGGCGAACGAGATGCCGACGATGTGCGCACGCATCGGGTCCAGCGAGTCGGTCTCGGTGTCCAGCGCGGCCAGCGGCGCGGCGCGCAGCCGCGCGAGCCAGGCCTGCAGACGCTCGTGAGAATGGATCGGCTCGTAGTGGCGCTGCAGCTGTGACAGATCGGGCGGCGGCGCTTCGTCCGTGCGCCGGCCGACGCTGGGTGCCGGCGGTGCCGGGGCCACGCCGAGGTCGACTTCCAGCTCCTTGAGGAAGTTGCGGAAACCGAAGCGCCGATAGAACTCCAGCAGCCGTTCCCGGTCGACTTCGCGCAGCGCCAGCGCATCGAGCGCAGGCCACTGCGGCACGTGACCGGCGAGATCGCAATCGGTCACCACGGTGATCAGCCGGCGGCCCTGCGGCAGCCAGTCGCGCGCCTTGCGCAGGTTGTCGCCCGCCACGCCCTTGATCGAGTCGGCCGCCGCCACCACGCCGTCGAGCGAGCCGTACTCGGCGATCCACTTGGCCGCCGTCTTGGGGCCGACCTTGTCGACACCCGGCACGTTGTCGACGGCATCGCCGATCAGCGTGAGGTAGTCGATGATGCGCTCGGGCGGCACGCCGAACTTGGCCTGCACGCCGGCGACGTCGAGACTCTCGTTGCTCATCGTGTTGATCAGGTGCACCCGATCGGTGACGAGCTGCGCGAGGTCCTTGTCGCCGGTGGAGATGATCACCTTGTGGCCGCTCGCGGCCGCCACGCGCGCCAGCGTGCCGATGGCATCGTCGGCCTCGATGCCGGGCACCTCCAGCACCGGCCAGCCCAGCAGCCGCACGACCTCGTGGATCGGCTCGATCTGGCGCACCAGGTCTTCGGGCATCGGCGCACGGTGCGCCTTGTACTCGGGGTACCAGGCGTCGCGGAACGTCGGCCCCTTGGCGTCGAACACGCAAGCCGCATGGGCGCCGCCAAACTGCTCGCGCAGCTTCTTCATCATCGCCACCATGCCGTGGATGGCGCCGGTGGGAAACCCATCGGGTGCACGCAGATCGGGCAGCGCGTGATAGGCGCGGTAGAGGTAGCTCGAGCCGTCGACCAGGATCAGCGTGTGATCGTTCATCGGGCCTCGCGCGAGCAGGGAATCGACGGATCCAGCGAGCGGACGGATGTCATGGTTGGCATTGTGCGTCGACCGGCGCGAGCGACCACCCCGTAGAATCGCCGGCATGACGCCACGCCGTGCAACCGCCCTGCTGGCCTTGCTGGCAGCGCTCGCGCTGCCCTCGATGGCACAGGCCGCACCACCCGAACCCGAGATGCGCCGGATCGTGCTCGAGGACGACGCGGTGCGCATCGAGGAGGTGCGCGTGCGCGGACAGGTGCAGCGCATCAGCGTCACGCCCAAGGCGGCCGGCGCGCGGCCGTTCGACATCGTGCCGGCCGACCCGGCGCGTGATGTCTCGCAGCAGCGTGGCCTCACCGGTCAGCGGCTGTGGAATCTCTTCTCGTTCTGAGCTGCTGCCCGGCTGCTCTTGCATGGCGGTCTTCACCGAGCTGTCGTTCGACGAGGTGCGCTCCTGGCTCGAGCCGCTGGCCGTCGGCGAACTGCGTGACCTGCGCGGCGTGCCGGCCGGCATCGAGAACACCAACTACTTCGTCGACACTGCCGGCGGCCGCTGGGTGCTGACGATCTTCGAGCGGCTCGACGCCCAGCAGTTGCCGTTCTATCTGCGCCTGATGCAGCACCTGGCGCGCCACGGCATGCCGGTGCCCGAACCGCGTGCCGACGCCCGCGGCGAGATCCTGCACCGGCTGAAGGACAAGCCGGCGGCGTTGTGCAGCTGGCTGCCCGGACGCCATGTCGAACACCCCACACCCGCGCATTGCCTCCAGCTCGGCGCCACACTCGCCCGGCTGCACCGGGCCGCCGGCGACTTCGTGCTGCAACAGCCCAACCTGCGCGGACTCGAGTGGTGGCTCGAGACGGCGCCGCGTGTGCGGCCGTTCCTGGCCGCCGAAGCGGCCGCGCTGCTCGACAGCGAACTGCAGTTCCAGCAGCGCCTGGCGCAGTCGGCGGCGCAGGCGCAACTGCCGCGGGCCGCGGTGCATGCCGACCTGTTTCGCGACAACGTGATGTTCGACGGCGACGACGAAGGGCCTGATCGCCTGAGCGGTTGCATCGACTTCTACTTCGCCGGCGTCGACACGCTGCTGTTCGACATCGCGGTGTGCATCAACGACTGGTGCATCGATCTCGACAGCGGCCGCATCGACGATCTGCGCGCCGCGGCGCTGCTGACGGCCTATCAGCGCGAACGCGCGCTGACGGCGCTGGAGCATCGCCTGCTGCCCGCCCTGCTGCGTGCCGCCGCGCTGCGCTTCTGGCTGTCACGGCTGGCCGATCTGCACCTGCCGCGCGAGGCCGCGGTGCTGCAGCCCAAGGATCCGGCACACTTCGAGCGGCTGCTGCGCCAACGCATCGCCACCCCGTGGCATCCGCCGCGCTGAAGGCATCTCGACACCACCCCATGGGACTCAAACTTCAAGTCGTAGCGCCGCGCCAAGGCTGGACCTGGATGCGCGATGGGCTGCGCCTGTACTTCCGCCGCCCGCTCGCGTTCACCGGTCTGTTCATGATCTTCCTGATCGGCGCGATGCTGCTGATGTCGATTCCCGTTGTCGGCGGCGTGATCGGCCTGGCCACGCTGCCGCTGATGACGCTCGGCTTCATGGCTGCGTCGCGCGCCGCGCTGCGCAACGAGAGCCTCGGCCCGCAGCTCTTCATCGCCCCGCTGAAGGCCGGCGCGCCGGGCCGCGGCGCGCTGATCAAGCTGTGTGTCGGCTACGGCATTGCCTCGGTGGCGGTGCTGATGCTGAGCCACTGGGTCGACGGCGGCGCCTTCGAAAGGCTGCAAGTGGTGTTGGCCAAGCCCGACGTGCCGGCGTCCGAGGTCGAAGCGGCGCTGTCCGATCCACGGCTGCTGAGCGGTCTGCTGATGCGCATCACGCTGATGGTGCTGGTGTCGATCCCGTATTGGCACGCACCGGCGCTGGCCGTCTGGGGCGGCCAGTCGGCGAACCAGTCGCTGTTCTCCAGCACGGTGGCGTTGTGGCGCGCCAAGGGCGCCTTCATGCTGTACAGCCTGGCTTGGACCGCGGCCGTCACGGTCTTCGGCATCGTCGCCGCGCTGCTGTTCAACCTGCTTGGCCTGCGCCAGCTCGTCGGCCTGATCGGGCTGCCCGCCGGCTTGGTGTTCTCCGGCGCGTTCTACGTCTCGCTGTGGTTCACCTTCGTCGACTGCTTCGGCAGCGACGAGGCGCCTCCCACCACGGCGCTGCCCGAGACCCTCTCAAGGTGACCGGCTTCGCCGGGCGCCTTGAACCCCCTCGGGGGACGGGCCGGGTTCGCCCGGTCCTGGGGCGCTCAAACGATCGGCGTCAGCTTGGCGACGCCGAGTGCGAGCCACTTGGCGCCATGACGGCCGAAGTTGACCTGCGCCCGGGCATCGTTGCCGCTGCCCTCCAGCGTGAGGATCACGCCCTCGCCGAACTTGGTGTGGAACACGCTCTGGCCGACGCGCAGCGACGGCCCCGACGCGCCCGCCGTCACGCTGCGGTTGAGCTCCATCGCCGACGGCCGCGCCTCGACGCGCCCGGCGCCGATCATCGAGCCGAGCCCGCTGCCGCGTGACCAGGCCTCCTGGTACTGGCGGGCGAAGCCCGAGCCGAAGCCCTGGTTGCGCGGCGTCAGCCACTTCAGCGCGCCCTCGGGCAGCTCTTCGAGGAAACGGCTCTTGACGTTGTAGCGGGTCTGGCCGTGCAGCAGCCGCGTCTGGCTGAAGGTGAGGTACAGGCGCTTCCTGGCCCGCGTGATCGCCACGTACATCAGGCGGCGCTCCTCCTCCAGTCCGTCGGCGTCGGACAGCGAGTTCTCGTGCGGGAACAGGCCCTCCTCGAGGCCGGTGATGAACACGCAATCGAACTCCAGGCCCTTGGCCGAGTGCACCGTCATCAGCTGCACCGCGTCGGCGCCGGCCTGCGCCTGGTTGTCGCCCGCCTCGAGCGCGGCGTGGGTGAGGAACGCCGCCAGCGGCGAGACGATCTCGCCGGTCTCGGCGTCCGGCGTCACCTCGGCCGCCGCCACGGCGGCGGGCACACCGGCGGCGATGGCACCGGCAGTCTCGTCGATCGGCAGCGCGACCGCATCCTTGCCGAAGCCCTCCTGCGTGACGAAGGCTTCGGCGGCGTTGACCAGCTCTTCCAGGTTCTCGATACGGTCGGCGCCTTCCTTCTCGGTGCGATAGAAGTCGATCAGTCCGGTCGCGTGCAGCACGTGCTCGATGATCTCGCGCAGCGTGAGGCCGCGCGTCGCGTCGCGCATCGCATCGACCAGCGCATTGAACGCGGTGATGTTGCTGCCGGCCTTGCCCGTCAGTGCGCCGGCGCTCTGGTACAGGCTGCGCCCGCTGACCCGAGCGGCGTCCTGCAGCTGCTCGATGCTGCGCGCGCCGATGCCACGCGCCGGAAAGTTCACCACCCGCAGGTAGGACGTGTCGTCGCTCGGGTTCTCGATCAGCCGCAGGTACGCCAGCGCGTGCTTGACCTCGGCGCGCTCGAAGAAGCGAAGGCCGCCGTACACCCGGTACGGCACACCGGCGTTGAACAGCGCACTCTCCAGCACGCGGCTCTGCGCGTTGCTGCGGTAGAGCAGCGCCAGCTCGCTGCGCGGCGTGCCGGCGCGGTGCAGCTGCTGCAGCTCCTCGAGCAGCCACTGCGCCTCGGCATAGTCGCTGTTGGCCTCGACCACACGCACCGGCTCGCCGGGGCCGGCCTCGGTGCGCAGGTTCTTGCCGAGGCGCCGCGTGTTGTGCGAGATCAGCGCGTTGGCGGTGTCGAGGATGTTGCCGAACGAACGGTAGTTGCGCTCGAGCTTGATCACCTGCGGCACGCGGTACTCGCGCTCGAAGTCGGCCATGTTGCCGACCAGCGCGCCGCGGAACGCGTAGATGCTCTGATCGTCGTCGCCGACCGCGAACACGCCCTGTCCGAGCCGACCGGGCGGCGGCGCGAACATCTGCAGCCATTGGTACTGCAATCGGTTGGTGTCCTGGAACTCGTCGACCAGCACGTGGGCGAAACGCCGCTGGTAGTGCTCGCGCACGGCGTCGTTGTCGCGCAGCAGCTCGTAGCTGCGCAGCATCAGCTCGGCGAAGTCGACCACGCCTTCGCGCTGGCACTGGTCTTCGTAGGCCTGGAAGATCTCGACCATCCTGCGCGTGTGCGGGTCGTTCACCGGCACGTCCTTCGGGCGCAGGCCGTCGTCCTTGCTGCCGGCGATGAACCAGCTCACCTGCTTCGGCACGAAGCGGTCCTCGTCGACGTTCATCGCCTTGATCACGCGCTTCACCGCCGACAGCTGGTCGCCGCTGTCGAGGATCTGGAAGCTCTGCGGCAGGCCCGCGAGCTTCCAGTGCGCGCGCAGGAAGCGGTTGCACAGGCCGTGGAAGGTGCCGATCCACATGCCGCGCACGTTGATCGGCAGCATCGCCGACAGCCGCGTCAGCATCTCCTTGGCCGCCTTGTTGGTGAACGTCACGGCCAGCACGCCACCCGGCGACACCTGGCCGGTGGACAGCAGCCAGGCGATGCGCGTGGTGAGAACACGCGTCTTGCCCGAGCCGGCGCCGGCGAGGATCAGCGCGGGCACCGCCGGCAGCGTGACCGCGGCACGCTGCTCGTCATTCAATTTCGAGAGCAGGCCATCATCAGGGCCTGCGGCATCGTGCAACGGATTGCCGCGAGAATGCGCTTCATGCATCGACTGATTCTAGGAGTCACGCTCGGGTTGACATTCACCGCGATCGTGGCCGCTGCGCCGCAGGGTGTGCCGCCACCAGCGGAATGTCCCAGTGGCGCCACCGCCGTGATCGAACGCTTCATCGACGCCGATTGCGCCGATTGCTGGGCAACCGCGCCGGCGATGCCTGCTCCGCGCAGTGCGTGGTTGTTCGACTGGATCGTTCCCGGAGCGCAAGGCGACGACGCACCGCTGGCTGCCGCCGCAACGCCCGAGGCCCGGCAGCGCAGCCAACGCATCGAAGGATTCGCCATCGACGCGAGCCGGCCGTCGCTGCGGCGCACCGCGCTGCCGCGCCCTGCCCCTGCGTTGCGTGTGACCTCTGGGCCCGCCTGGAACGGCTACTTCGCTCTGCAGATCGACGCGCGAGGGCGATGGCCGGCGCGAAGCACCGGCTGGCTGGCTCTGGTGGAAGTGGTGCCGGTCGGCACGGACGGCACACCCGTGGCGCGCCAGCTGATGCGCACGGTGGCCGGCCCGCTCGATCTCGATGCGCTGCGGTCCAACGGCCGGGTTCAGGTGCTGCGTGCGCTGCGCTGGCCCGACACGGCGCAGCCGGCGCGTCTCAGGGCGCGTGCCTGGATCGAGGCGCCGGACGGAGCGATCGTCGCCGTGGCCGGCGAGCGCTGCGTCGTGAAGTAGCGCCGACCCCCGCATCCGCGGGTTGCATCTGCGACGTCGACAAACCCGCGGCGCCCCTCAGATCGCGGGGTCCCGGTCGTTTCATGCACAGGATTGCCGCATGATGGATGGCAATCAAACGAAGAATCCGGCGGTGGGACTCCACCCGCGGGACAAGCAGTATGCGTGTGTTGGTGATCGAG
This sequence comes from Burkholderiaceae bacterium, assembly GCA_044222685.1. Taxonomy (GTDB): domain Bacteria; phylum Pseudomonadota; class Gammaproteobacteria; order Burkholderiales; family Burkholderiaceae_C; genus JAEUPI01. Next base: position 64,222 of record JBGAMU010000011.1, on the reverse strand, counting down.
GACGATGACCTCGTGGGGAGCGCGCTCCAGCGCGAGCTGGAGCGCACGGGTTATGTCGCCGACTGGGCGAACTGCGGCGAGGCGATGGCGGCCGCGATGCTGCTGCACGACTACGACTGCGTCCTGCTCGACCTGGGCCTGCCAGACACCCCGGGTGAGACCCTGCTCAGGAGCATACGCAGCCGCGTGCCAGGCATGCCGATCATCGTGGTCACCGCGCGCGGCGGTGTCCGGGACCGAATCAACCTGCTGGATATCGGCGCCGACGACTACCTGACGAAGCCGGTCGACCTCGACGAGCTGGGCGCTCGCGTGCGGGCGGTGCTGCGTCGAGCATCGTCGGTAGCCGAACTTTCAGAAGATGCAGAACACGGTCCGTTGAAGTTGCACCCCGCACGTCGGAGTGCCACCTGGAACGGCAAACCGGTCGCCTTGACGAACAAGGAATACTGGCTGCTGGAAACGCTGGTGCGCAAGAAGAGTCAGGTGGTCACCCGTGCCCAGCTCGAGGAGGCGCTCTACGGCTGGGGCGAGGACGTTGGCAGCAATGCGGTCGAGGTCTACGTTCACTTCCTGCGTCGCAAGTTCGGCAACAAGCTGGTGCAGACAGTGCGTGGCGTCGGCTATCAGCTGGGGCCGCTTTCGCAGCTCGACCCTCCATAGGCGGGCCTGCCACTGGCCAGCGCATCTCAGAATTTCTCGAGCACCTTCACGGTGCCGTTTGCCTCGCCGGGGGTTGTCGTCACGTAGCCGATCGCGCCGGGCGTCGATCGGACGAAGGAGATGACCTCCGCGTCACTCCCCTTCACGATCGGCGCAACCAGTCCTTCGCGGAAGGTCTTGCGTATCCAGCGCGCGGAGTATTTGCGCTCGTCGGTTTGCAGCACCTTGGCCAGGAACTCGGTCTGAAGAGCCGAGTTGTCGACCGGAAACAGGCGCTGACTACCCATCAGTTGCTTCTCGCCGAGAAACACGTTGCGCACATCGCTCGAGCTGAGGTGCACCGTCGGGTGGGCAATGACCTCGCCGGCGCCGGCGTCGCCAAACCACAGCAACGCCACGACGATGAGGCAGGGCCAGGCGGGCTTCATTGCCGAGGATCAGAAGGCAATCGAGTACTCGACGGCCGTCCGCCTGTATCGCGCCGCCTCGAAGGGCTGCTGGAGGCCGTCGCCGTCAACCAATGAAGCGGCCGATTCGCGGGTGTCGCTGAATTCGACCTTCAGTGCCGCTCGCGGGTGAAGCTCGTAGCGCAGGCCTGCAGTGGCTCTTCGATATGAACGCCCGGCCGCTTGATTCGCGAAATAGGGATCAAGGGGGTCGAGATGAACACGCTCCAAGCGGGCGAAGGGCGTCCACAGCCCCAAGGCGCGAGCAACCTGAACGAACCAGAGGGAACTGGATCGGCTTGCGCTGCTGCCGGCTTCACGATTGGCCAGTCGGTACACCTCTGCAAGGACGTCCCAGTCGTTTGCGTCGTACCCGAGGTACGTTCCCGCCATACGTAGGCGCGTCGAGTCGCGCTGGACGCCGCTGGTTGAGTACGTGTTCACCCGCGTCGCCATGCCATGCAATCCCACCGTCAGACCGCCGAACATCGTCTGGGGTTGATAGCCCAGGTTCAGGCCGTAGAGCTTGCTGCCGTTGTCGTCGGTGAATGTGTTGACCTGGAGGCCTCGATCCCGGATGCTGGGCCCGTTGCCGACGTATCCATCGTAGGTCAGCTGGGAACCACCCAGGCGCACCTTGCCATTGGCCCACAGCCCGACGGTGTGAGTGGGCAGCAAGCCGCCCTTGTCCTCGAAGTCGATGAACCGCGGACGCGAAATGCCGGTCTGCAGATTCGCCCCGTGATGGAACAACGTGTTCCACTGTCCCATCGGTGTGTGGAAGCGGCCCATCCACACGGTCATCGCGTCGTTGACCGTGTAGCCGATCTGCAAGCGCTCGGGATCGACCTCCTGCACACCACCCGGCAGCGACTCGAACACCACCTCGACCAACGCCTTGGCGCGATCGCCGATCTGCGGGGTCAAATAGATGTCGAGTGAACCTGCGTTGAAACCGCGCAGGCGCTGAGGGTCCCGCGCTGATGACCAACCCGCGCTGACGTCGGCAAAGCCGTGCAGCGGCAGCCCCGACTCGGCGTCCCGCCGACCCAACCCTTCGGAGATCTGGTTGACGCTGTCTTGCAGGCTGGCGATGGCTTTCGCCTGGTCGGGCGGCGCAACGGCGGATGCCGCCGCCTGAGGCACAGGCGCCGCGACGGTCTTGGCGGCTGCACCCGACGCGGCCCCGCGCTCCAGTTCGGCCACCCGTGCGGCCAGTTGCTCGATCAGACGTTGATTGGCGGCGAGCCTTTGTTCGAGCCGACGGATGCGCTCCGCGTCGGTCTCCGCGCGCGCGACCGCGCAGGTGAGCGCGAGGCACAACGCCGCGCACAGGGTGGTTGCCAACCTGCCCGTCGCAAGGTGGATTGCCATGTCGATCCTCTTGAACCCTCACGGCCAAATTGGCCCCGCGGCACCGAGTCTAGAGGGCAGGCGTGCAGTTTCGCCAGCATTGGCGTGATCGGCCGGCTTGATTTGCGTTAGGCTTTCCCGGTCGCGTCCCATTCCTCCATGCGCGCCGGCTCCACATCACGCTTCCGCTGGTTCGTCCTGCTGATCGGCTGGCTCTTCTCGCTGGGGGCCAACGGGCAGGACATCCTTCGTCAGCCCGGGCGATGGCTGGACGATCAGCAACGCCCCTTCGAGCTCAACGCCTTGCGCGGCCAGACGACTGTCATGACGATGGCCTATGGCGCCTGCCGACGCGTCTGCGCGACCAGCCTGCGCACGATGGAGCAGATCCAGAAGCTCGCAGACGATCGGCGGCTGGACCTCAACTTCGTGGTCGTCGGTCTCGACCCGACACAGGATCGCCCGTCCGATTGGGCACGGTTGCGAGTCGAGCGCGGCCTTGCCAGAGGCAACTGGAGATTCCTTTCGGGCGACGAGGCATCGACCCGACGCCTGGCGCGAAGCCTAGGAATCCACTACTGGCGCTACGGCGAGCACACGCTGCACGACTTCCGCATCGTCCTGTTATCGCCCGACGGCATTCCTGCCCGCCGGCTCGACGCGGCGGATCAGCCGGTCGCCGCGCTGTTGCCCTGAGATGTCAGATCGCCAGTCCGCATGGTCACTGCGCAGCCGGTTGCTGTCGATTGCCGCCGTGGCGCTGTTGGCCTCGCTGGCCTTCGGTGGCATGGCCATGTACTGGGCCTCCAGCATCGAGGAAGACCAGATGATGGACGCCCGGCTCGAGCACCTGGGCGCTACCGTGCTGGCGTTCGTGGAAGAGGAGATCGAGGAGGAACTGCAGGAGATTCGCGAGGGCATACACAGCATGCCGCTGAACATGAAGACCAGACCCTCGGTGGCGCTGCTCTATCGCTTTCAGGTCTGGACCCGACACGGTTCGCTGTTGATGCGCAGTCACGAGTCGCCGGCCGATCGTCCTCTGACGCCGCTGGAGCATTTCGGCTTCAACACGGTCCGGTTGCAGGGGGAGCAGTACCGGACCTTTGCGGTTCCTACCGACAACCGCGAATTCGTCGTCCAGGTGGCCGAGAACATCGAGGAACGCTGGACACAGACCGCCAGCATCACGCTGTATTACGTCGGGTTCCTGTTGATCCCGCTGTCGCTGGTGTTCGGCACCACGTGGATCTGGCTACGACGCTCGTTGCGATCGATCGATGACCTCGCCGACCAGCTGGGTGAACGCAGACCACTGGACATGACACCGATCACCATCGAGCAACCCCCGCGCGAACTGCTGCCGATCCTGAAGGCCGTTGATGCGCTGTTCGAACGGGTCGCGCATGCACTGTCCGTCGAGCGCGGGTTCACCGCGGTTGCCGCGCACGAGATGCGCACGCCGCTGGCCGGCCTGCGCGCACATGCGCAATTGGCGACCAAAGCCAGCACCCCAGACGACTTGAGGCAGGCGCTCGACTCGATGATGGTCGGCGCCGATCGTGCGGCCCATCTGATCGACCAGCTGCTCGACCTGGCCCGCATCGAGACGATGCCCAAGGACGCCGAGTCGCAGTTCGAAGCGATCGACCTGTCCGACCTCTATCAGCAGATCATGGAGGACCTGGGATACCGAGGTGCTCGCAAGCACCTGGAATTCGCGGCGCGGCTGCAGGTGCATGTGATGGTCGGTCATCGCTTCGCCGTGCAGGTGCTGATGCGCAACTTGCTGGCCAATGCCATCGCCTACACGCCCGACGGCGGCCGCGTGGAGCTGAGCACGCACCGCGACGGCATGACGCAGGCCGGTGGGGTTGGGCTGGGTCTGTCGATCGTCCACTCGGTCGCGGAACTGCATCGCGCCAGGCTCTCGCTGGGTGAGTCACCCCTGGGTGGGCTTCGCGTTGAGGTCAGCTTTCCGCAACCGACGGTCTTCGCGTCGGACGAGAACGCACAAGACCCGTCTGCCCGGTAGCCCGAACCTCGTGTCAAGCGAGGCCCCCGGTCGTCCCCACGATCGAGCGGGGCGACAGGCGTGCATTGTTGACACGGCGGACGCGTTTTAATGCGTCCTTAAGGGGCCATGACAAGAATCAAGTCACCCCAGGCCATTCGAGGCGCCCCGTGCATACGCCGCTGTCGCATCCCGCCAGTCACCCGCCCTGTCGCTGGTACCCCGCGGATCGCGACGATTCCGAGGTCACATGGGCCCATGTGTCGGGCTGGGCACAGCTCAACGGCGTGCGCCGTTGCCTCTCCTGCGTCGTGCCCGCGCAGAACGACCTTGACGCGTTGCGCACGCTGCTGCCCGCGTTGAGCGACCGATTGACCGAATGCGGATACCCGTGGGAGATCATCGTCGTCGATCGCGCCAGCGGCGACGCCACCGAGCGCGTGTTGCGCGCGTGGTGCGACTTGCCGGGCTTTCGCTTGATTGCGCTCGATGACCCGCTCGATCGGGCGTCGGCACTCGTGCTGGGCCTGGAGGCCGCACGCGGCGATGCGGTCATCCTCATCGACGCGCACACCGACGAACGACTGTCGGCATTGAACGAAATGGTGCTGCGTTGGGAAAGCGGCAGGCAAGTCGTCTACGCTGCGGCCGACCCGCTCAGTGGGGACTGCGTGGTGCGATCGCCGCGCATGCCGGCCGGTGACGATCGGAGCGCCGGTCTGAACACGAACGGCGACACCGCCGAACTCGTGCTGCTCGACCGAGAGATCGTCAAGGACCTGATGCGTTAGCCGAGGTGTGCGCGGGCGGGTTATCCGGCGTCGCGCGCGCCGGCCTCGTCGTGGACCGTTTCGCCGAGCTGGTCCGCCGCGCCAAGCCGATAGCCCACACCCCGGACGGTGACGATCAGCCGGCGACTCAGCTTGCGCCGCAGGTGGTGCACATGAACCTCCACCGCGTTGCTGCCGATCTCCTCGCCCCAGCCGTACAGCGAGGCCTCGAGGTGCTCGCGGGTCACCGCTCGATCGGTGGCACGCATCATCGCCTCCAGCAGCATGAACTCCTTGCCTGTCAGCGTGACGGGTTGGCCTTGCCACAACACCGTTCGCGTCAGCGGCCGCAGCACCAGCGGCCCATGCGCCAACTCCGACGATTCGCTCTCGCGGTTTCGCCGGACCACCGCGCGCACACGGGCCGCCATCTCTTCGAGGTCGTAGGGCTTGACCATGTAGTCGTCCGCGCCCAGGTCGAGAACCGCTATGCGGTCGTCCTTCTGGCCGCGCGCCGTCAACACGATCACCGGCAGTCGACGCTGCCCCGCACGTATGGCGCGAAGGCAATCCTCACCCGACAGCCCTGGCAGGCCGAGATCCAGCAGCAGGCAATCGTAGGGCTCGCGCTCCAGCGCGGCCAGCAACTGCTCGCCACTCGTCACCCAGTCGACGGCATGGCCGACCTGGAGCAGCGCGACGCAGGTCGCGCGGCCGAGCAACCCGTCGTCCTCAGCAAAGAGCAGGCGCATGGCGTGATTCTCGGCGGCGGAAGGGTCGATGCGACCTCATGGTTTTCAAGGCGGTGTCTTCCGAATCGAGATGGCGGGTGAATCACCATCCGTTCGGTAGGAGACATCCCACCTATTGTGGCGGGTCCCAGCATCCTGGCGCTCACCGGCCGGCCAGCGTCAAATGACCCCAAACGCTGCGCCGTGCGCAGTGCCACGGATTCGATGAAGCACGCGTTCCTGTCGAAGCTTGTCACCGGCTGCCTGGTCGTCGGTGCGGCGCAGGCCCAAATCTACGTAGGCCCTGGCGTCGAGTCGGGCGGCGCCGTCGTGCTGTCCAACTTCGCATCGGCGCAGACGCCAACGGTGTTGATTCCCGACGAGCGTGCCCGAGGCGGTGCGACTCCTGCCGAGGCGGACGCGGCGTTGAACGCACCGCGACGCGCCCCGTTCGCGCTTCGACCCCTTCCCGCGGGACTGCACGGCCTGATCGGCGAGGTGGCACGCGAGTACGCTGTCGAGGCCGCGCTGCTGAAGGCCTTGATCGCAGTCGAATCCAACTTCGATCCCCATGCACGCTCGCGCAAGGGGGCGATGGGGTTGATGCAGTTGATGCCCGACACGGCGCGTCGCTTCAACGTGCGTGATGCCTATGCCGTCGCCGACAACGTGCGCGGCGGCACGGCCTACCTGCGCTGGCTGCTGGACTACTTTGCCGGCGACGTGTCGCTCGCGCTGGCGGCCTACAACGCGGGTGAAGGCGCGGTGATGCGCGCCGGGCGGCGCATCCCCGACATCGCCGAGACACGGGCCTACGTGCCCAAGGTGCTCTCGCTTCAGGCACGCTTCAGGCACGCGGACGCGCTCTAGCGCGAACGGCCGCGTCGAGCCGCGGCAGGTACGCATCCCTGCAGACCCGCCCGCCTATCCGGGGGGGTGACCCTACCTGACTTAAGTCGACTTTAAGACCGTCGAACAACAGTGTTCGTCAGATGACGAGGGCGCATTTCGCTGCCCGGGACCGGCATCGAACGACGGAGCACTCAGCTGTGACGACCCGGTCTTCACTTCGATGCATTCGGCCGACGCCGGTGGCTGAGGGCATCGGCCGCGGCCGCGGCTTCACATTGCTCGAACTGCTGGTGGTGGTGGTCATCATCGGGCTGCTTGCCGGCCTGGTGGGCCCACGGTTCTTCGACCAGGTGGGCAAGTCCAACACCAAGATCGCCCGGGCACAGATCGACTCGCTCGAGAAGGCGCTCGACCAGTACCGGCTCGACGTGGGCAGTTACCCGACCAGCGAGCAAGGCCTCGAGGCGCTGAACACACGGCCGCAGAACGTCGACAAATGGGCCGGCCCGTACCTCAAGAAGGCGGTGCCGCCTGATCCCTGGGGTGTGCGCTACATCTACAAGTCGCCGGGCGACCACGGCGACTACGACCTGTCGTCCTTCGGCTCCGATCGACAGGTCGGCGGCAGCGGCGAGGCGACCGACGTGACCTCCTGGGGCTCCTGAGCCAACGACGCGATGGCAAACCCCTTCGATCTGGTCGTGCGCACGCCGGGCGGCTCCGTGCAAAGCCTGCGCATCGACGCGCCCGATGCCCTCACCGCCCGCGCCAGGGCCACGCAGAGCGGATTTCAGGTTCTCGACTGTTCGATGCGTGGCGGGCGGGAGCCTATCTCGAGGACGCGCTGGCTCGGCTCGCCGCGCGGCGGCTTGGACATCGCCACGTTCTCGCATGAACTGGCGTCGCTGCTGGCGGCGGGCCTGTCCGTCGTCGACGCCTTGCGGACGCTGGCCAACAACGAGACGGTGGCGGCCCGACGAGCCGTGCTGCTCGACGTGGTCAGGGGCGTCTCGGAGGGGCTGCCGCTGTCGGCCTCATTCGGACGTCAACCGCATCAGTTTCCACCGCTGCTGATTGCCACCGTCAGTGCCAGCGAGCAGACGGGTGATCTCAGCACGGCACTCGTGCGCTACGCCCAGCATCAGCTGAGCATCAAGGCGCTGCGCGACAAGGTGGTCGGCGCGGCGGTCTACCCGATGCTGCTGCTGGCGGTCGGCAGCCTGGTGGTCGTCTTCCTGCTCGGCTTCGTGGTGCCGAAGTTCGCCGTGCTCATCGAGAGCACGCGGCGCGAACTGCCGTGGTCGTCGCAGGTGCTGATGACGTGGGGACGCCTGGTCGCCGGACACGCGGGAGCCGTCGGCGGCGGCGTCGTGCTGGCGCTGGCGGCGGGCTTCGTGAGCCTGCGCCAGGTGCTGCGCAACGGCGCCCGCGCGCGCTGGATCGAGGCGGTGCCGTTGATCGGATCGACGATCCGGCTGTTCCGCCACGCGCAGCTGTACCGCACGACGGGCATGCTCATCAAGGGTGGTATTGCCGCGCCGCGGGCACTGCAGCTCGGCGCCAATCTGCTCGGCAGCGACGACCGGGGGCGGCTCGAGCGAGCCGTCATGCTGATCCAGCAGGGTCGCAGCATCAGCGACGCGCTGCAGCAGGCGCGCCTGGCCGACCCCGTGGCGACGAGCATGCTGGCCGTCGCCGAACGCACTGGTGCAATGGCGGAAATCCTCGAGCGCATCGCCGCCTTCCATGAGGCGCGTCTGCAGCGCTCGGTCGAGCTGACCAGCCGCCTGTTCGAGCCCGTGCTGATGGTGGTGATCGGTCTGGTCATCGGCGCCATCGTCGTGCTGATGTACCTGCCGATCTTCGATCTCGCCTCCAGCCTCCAGTGAACCCGCCGAGCAGCGCCATGTCGATCAGCGTGTCTTCCGGAATGTCTAAGCTCGACTCGGTGCCGGCCGGCCGGACGCTCGACGCCGCGCTGGTGCAGCAAGCGCTCAAGAGCGCCGGCGCGCGGTCGCGCATGGCCTGGATCGCCGACCAGCTCGAGGTCACCGAGGAGTTCCTGCTGCCCATCGCGGCTCGGCATTTCGGCGTTCGCGCGCTGAGCATGAATGCGCTGCGCCGGATCCGGCCGGATTTCAACCTGGTGTCGTTCGCCGACTGTCAGCGCCGCGGCTGCCTGGTCGGCCGCGACGGCAAGTCGGCGCAGCTGATCGTCGTGCTGGCCGATCCGATGGACATGCGGCTGCGCCAATGGATCGAGGTGCGGCTGCGCCAGCGCGAGATCGACATCGGGCTGACCACCGCCGCGGAGCTTCAGGCCTATCTGGTGACCGCGGAGAAGTCGGTGCGGGCGATGGACGCGGTCAAGACGAGCGGCGATCGGCCTGTCGTCGCCGGCGAGAACAGCCTGGCCATCTCGCTGTCGAACATCGAGGCCACCGAAAGCCCGGTGGTCCGCCTGGTCGACTCCACGCTGCACGACGCCTTGCGCACCGGGGCCAGCGACATCCATCTCGAGACGCAGCCCGGTGGCATGGTCATCAAGTACCGCATCGACGGCGTGCTGGAGGTCGTGAAGCAGATCGACAACACCGACATCGCGCACCAGGCGATCTCACGCATCAAGGTGGTGTCGGAGCTCGACATCGCCGAACGGCGCATTCCCCAGGACGGCCGCTTCCAGGTCGTCGTGGATGGGCGCGAGATCGACTTCCGCGTCTCGATCATGCCCAACCTGTTCGGCGAGGACGCGGTGCTGCGCGTGCTCGACCGCAAGCAGCTCACCGGTCAGTTCAAGGCTCTGAACCTCGACACCTTGGGCTTCCACTCACATGTACTCAGCTTCGTGCGCGACGCGGCGCAAATGCCCTACGGCCTGCTGCTGGTGACCGGCCCCACCGGCAGCGGCAAGACGACCACGCTGTACGCCGCACTCTCCGAGATCAACACCGGCCTGGACAAGATCGTCACCATCGAGGACCCGATCGAATACCAGCTGCCGGGCGTGCTGCAGATCCCGGTCAACGAGAAGAAGGGGCTGACCTTCGCGCGCGGTCTGCGCTCGATCCTGCGCCACGACCCGGACAAGATCATGGTTGGTGAAATCCGTGACGCCGAGACCGCGCAGATCGCCGTTCAGGCCGCGCTGACCGGGCATCAGGTCTTCACCACGGTCCACGCCAACAATGTCTTCGACGTCATCGGCCGGTTTGCCAACATGGGTGTGGACAGCTACAGCCTGGTGGCCGCACTCAATGGCATCGTGGCGCAGCGGCTGCTGCGCATGAACTGCCCGAATTGCGCGGCGCCGACACTCGTGTCGCCCGAGCTGGCCCGCCGCAGCGGCCTGTCGCCCGAACGCACGGCGGCTGCCACGTTCATGCGCGGCCAGGGCTGCCCGCACTGCCGCGGCACCGGCTACAAGGGTCGCCGCGCGATCGCCGAGACGCTGCCGATGAGCGACACACTGCGCGACCAACTGGTTCAACGCGCCCCGCTGTCGCAGATCCGGCAGTCGGCGCGTGAGGCGGGCTTCACCAGCCTGCGCGACGCGGCCGTGGCGCTCGCGATCAGCGGCGAAACCACCATCGAGGAGATCAATCGTGTCACCCCGGTGGAATAGCCTGGTGCGGCTGCGCATCGTGCCCGGCTCGGTGTGCGGCACGCTGGAGTGCGGGTGGTTGCAGCCGAGGGTGATGGCCAGTGCGACCCACGCGACCGGCACCTGGGATGCCGAATCCGGCGAAGCCGACGGTGCGCCGGCCGGCCCGTCTCTCGACGAGCAGAGCGACGCCATCGCCGCGGTGCTCGGCGAGCTGGCCCGAACCATGCCGCTGACCGGTGCCGGGCTTCACGTCGAGCTGGCCGACGCGTTTCTGCATCTCGACGTGGTCGAAGGCGACTTCGCCGCCAGCAGCGACCGCCAGCTGCAGGCGGTGGCGTCTGCCTGCGTGCTCGAACTGCTGGGCGACGCAGCCGCGCAGCACGAGGTGCGCTGGCAGTTGCAGAGCGGCGGTCGCCACCTGCTGATCGCTGCGGTGTCCAAGGCACAGATCCAGGCGTTGATCGAACTCGCGACACGCCATCGACTCGCGCTGCGCCGCGTGCAGCCCGACTTCTGCGTCCAGTGGAATCGTCATGCGCAGGCGCTGAAGCCCGGCTCGGCGGTGTTCGCCGTGGCGAGTGGGCGCGAGGCCGTCGTGGCGCAGGTCTTCAACGGCGCCATTGCCGCGATCAGCAGTGGCCCGTGGCTGGACCGGCCGGATCCCGGCCTGCACAACGAGCGCGCCCAGCGCCTGATGTGCGGGTTCGGGCTGGCGCCGACGGCCAGCGCCGCGCTGCTGGACACGCGGGTCGACCGGCTGCTGGCCACCGCCGGCCTCGACGTCGACAAACAGGCAGCCTACGTGTTGGTGGCGCCGCAGCTGCCCGGCAAGGCCGTGGCGTCGCGCTGGACCGTGTTCGATCGCGAGGCACCGACGCCATGAAGACGGCCCGCCTGCAGCTGGACTTCGCACCGCAGACGCGGCGCATCTCGCCGCGCGGCGCCGCCATGCTGCTGGTGAGCGGCGTGCTCTTCGTCGCCGGCGCGGTGCGGCTCGGGCTGATGGTGGCCGACACCGCCGAGCAGGCCGAGCGGCTGGCGGCGCTGGAGGCGCGGCGCACGTCGATCGCCAGCAGTGCATCGCGTGCAAGGCCACTGGAGCCCGGCGAGGCCGCCCGCGCCAGGGTGGTCAGCAAGGTGTCGCAGGGCCTGACCACGCCATGGGCCGACCTGCTGGACACGCTGGAGTCGGCGCCGATCCAGTCCGTTGCGCTGCTCTCGGTGGAGCCATCGGTCGCCAAGAAGAGCATCCGGCTCACCGCCGAGGCGCGCAACCTGCAGGAGATGCTGGCGTACCTGAGCGCCCTGCAGAAGGACCCACGCCTGTCGCAAGTGGTGCTGGTCTCGCATCAGGTGCAGGCGCAGACACCGGGCACACCGGTCCGCTTCCAGGTTCAGGCCGGCTGGGGGGTGGCGCCATGAACCGGCTGCTGCTGATCGGCTGGCAGCTCGCGTTGCGCCGCCTGGGTTACGCGGGCCTGTTGTCGTTGTTGCTGCTCGCACTCGCAGCGTTCACCGTCGCCTGGATGCCGCAGGTCAGTCGCCAGGCAGAGACGCTGCAAGCGACGCTGGCGGCACAGGCCAGCGCCTTGGCACGCCAAGGGCCGCCGGCCCGCCGCCCGTCCAGCGGCGAACAGCTGGTCGAGTTCATGTCGCGCTTTCCGCCGCTGACGCAGTGCTCGAGCGACCTGGCCGCGGTCTTCACCATCGCTGGACGACACCACGTGCTGCTCGCCAAGGGCGACTACCAGCTGAAGGCGGAGCCCAACACGTCGCTGGTGTCGTACAGCGTCACCTTCCCCGTGCGCAACGAGTACGCAGCGCTCAAGGCCTTCACGGCCGACGTGCTGGAAGCGATGCCGCACGTGGCGCTCGACGAACTGCGCATGTCGCGCACTGACTCCGGCAGCGGCGCACTCGACTCCCTGGTTCGGTTCACGTTCGTGTATCGGGGCCCGTGACATGGCCACACCCAGCAAGCCCGTTCGTCTGCTGTTCATCGCCTGCGCCGGCATCTCGACGTTCTACGTGAGCGCGCAGTTGTCGCGCAACCACCGCGCGGCCGGCGACGACGTGGTGGAGGAGGTCGCGCGCCCGTCGGCACCCGGCAGCAGGCCGGCCAGTGCACCCTCGATCATCGCGACGCCGTCGTCGGCGCCGGTGCCGCCAGCGGACGCAGCTGCCGCCGGCGTCGCCGTCGATCGCACGAAGACGATTCCGCGCAGCAAAGGCACTCCGTTCGCCAGTCTGAGCTGGCTGCCGCCTCCTCCAGCCCCACCGCCGCCTGCGCCGCCGCCACCGCCGCCACCCAAACCCCAGCCGGTCACGCCACCGCTGCCGTTCAGTTTCGTCGGCCTGCTGGAAAGCGGCGCCGCCAAGCCGCAGGCGTTTCTCGCCAAGGGCGACGCGCTGCTGGTCGTCGCGGCCGGCGACATGCTGGACAACAACACCTACCGGGTCGACGCACTCAACGCCAACGAGGTGGTAATGACCTATCTGCCAACCAACGTTCAGCAGACGCTCAACGTCACCGGGAGAAGCAAGTGAACATCGTCAAGGGCGCTGCCAGACGGCTGCCGTTGGTCGTGGCCCTGCTGCTGTGGGGCTGCGCAGGCAGCCGGGTTCACAACGACGGCATGCGCCTGCTTGCGGAGGGCAACCGCGACGCGGCGCTGGCCAAGCTGCAGGAGGCCAGCCGGCTCGAGCCGACCAACGCCGAGTACCGCATCGATCTGCTCAAGGCCACACAGGCCCACGGCCGCGACCTGGTGGAGCGGGCCGAGGCGGCTCGACGCAGCGGCAACGACACCGAAGCGGCCGCGCTCTTCAACAAGGCACTGCAGGTCGACGTGAGCAACGACCGGGCACGACGCGGCCTGAAGATGATCGAGCTCGACGCGCGCGGCGCCAAGCTGCTGGCCGAAGCGGACAGGCAGCTGCGAGCAGGCAATGTCAGCGCGGCCCAGGAGCGGGTCGACGCCGTGCTGGCCGACAACCCCTCCAACGCCGCGGCTCAACGCCAGAACGCCGCGATCCGCGAACACGTCGAGAAGACACGCCAGACCCGCGCCGCCCAGGCCGCGGCGCAGTCGATCATGAACAAGCCGGTGACGCTGCAGTTTCGCGACGCCAACCTGCGCATGGTGTTCGAGGCGTTGTCGCGCACCACCGGGTTGAACGTGATCCTCGATCGCGACGTGCGCGCCGACCTGAAGACGACCATCTTCGTGAAGGACGCGGCCGTCGAGGACACGGTGGATCTGATCCTGCTGCAGAACCAGCTGGAAAAGCGCGCGCTGAACGCCAACACCTTGTTCATCTACCCGGCCACCGCAGCCAAGTTCAAGGAGTACCAGGACCTGCAGGTGCGCACGTTCCAGGTGACGAACGTCGACGTCAAGTACATGCAGACCGTGCTGAAGTCGGTGCTGAAGATCAAGGACCTCTCGGTCGACGAACGCAGCGGTACGCTGGTGATGCGTGACACCGCCGACGCGATCGCCGTGGCCAGCAAGGTCATCGCCGCCCACGACGTTCCCGAAGCAGAGGTGATGCTCGAGGTCGAGGTGCTCGAGGTGTCGCACGACCGCCTGTCCAACCTGGGTGTCGAGATTCCCAACGCAGTCAGCATCTCCACCCCCGAGAGCGCCAACACCATCGGCGGCCTGAAGGCGCTGACCCGCAACGACCTGCTGGTGAACCAGCTCAGTCTGGGCATCAACCTGCGGCTGGAGGACTCCGACTCCAAGCTGCTGGCCAGCCCGCGCATCCGGGCCCGCAACAAGGAGAAGGCACGCATCCTGATCGGTGACCGCGTGCCGATCATCACCAACACGGTGACGCCCACCAACACCGGCAGCGGCGTCGTGACCGGCTCGGTGCAGTACCAGGACGTCGGCCTCAAGCTCGAGTTCGAGCCGCAGGTCTACTCCGACCAGGAGGTCGGCATCCGCGTCAGCCTGGAGGTGAGCAGCATCGTCAAGGAGATTCCGGGACCGAACGGGTCGCTCGCGTACCAGATCGGCACACGCAATGCGCAGACCGTGGTGCGTCTGCGCGACGGCGAGACGCAGATCCTGGGCGGCCTGATCTCGGCCGACGACAAGAACACGTCGGCCAGGGTGCCCGGCCTTGGCCACCTGCCCACCGTAGGCAAGCTGTTCGGCAACAACAGCGGCTCGGACAAGAAGTCGGAGATCGTCCTGTCCATCACGCCGCGCATCGTGCGGCCGCCCGCCACGCTCGACGCGTCGGTACGCAATGTGTTCTCCGGGACCGAAAGCAGCATGCGCGAGCGTGCACTGCAGCTCGATCCGATCGGCGCGGCGACGGGCCAGTCCACCGGTGGCGCGGCCCCGCCGCCAACCGGTGCGCGGCCCGGCCCGACCCGGGCACCTCTGCCCGGTCGTGGCGGCAGCGCGGCCCCATCGCCGCAGCCCGCGCCGGCAGCGACGCCGGCCGGCGCCGGAGCGCCGCTTGCGGCCGATCCGGCTGGGTCCGCATCGTCGGGCCAAAGCCCGATTCCCGGCGCTCCCGCCACCACGGAGCCGACGCCTTCGGCCGGCGAACCCAAGGTCAAGCCGTGAGGATGCTGGCCCGCTCCACAGCGGCGACGCGCGGGTTCACGCTCGTCGAAATGCTGATCACCTTGGCGATCGTAGGTCTGCTCGCCATGGTGGCGCTGCCGCTCTATGAAGTCACCACCACGCGCTTCAAGGAGGCCGAGTTGCGCCAGGCGTTGCGCACGATTCGCAACGGCCTGGATGCCTACAAGGCAGCCACCGACTCCGGTGTGCTGGCCAAGGCCGCCGGCGAATCGGGTTATCCGCCGTCGCTGGACAAGCTGACCGAGGTGCTCGACATGGCCAACAAACGCGACCTCGGCCTGGGCCAGACCGACGCCTCGCAACGCATCGTCATCCTGCGTCAACTGCCGAGAGACCCATTCTTCGCCGACGCGCAGGTACCCGCTGCGCAGACCTGGGACATTCGTGCATACGCCAGCCGTCCGGGCGACACATCGGCCGGCGCTGACGTGTTCGACGTGTCCTCCAAGTCATCCAGGGTGGCGCTCGATGGCACGCCCTACAGCTCCTGGTAGCGGAAATGCGATACACCACAGGCCGCCATCCCCACCAGCGACCGGGCCTGCGCGCGGCGGCGGGCTTCACGCTGATCGAACTGATGGTGGTGCTCTCCCTCATCGCGCTGTTGCTGACGCTGGCTATCCCGCGCTACTTCACCGCCGTCGACAACGGACGCTTCAGCGTGCAGCGGCAGAACGTGGCCACCATCCGCGATGCCATCGACAAGTTCTATGGCGACCAGGGCAAGTACCCGGAGTCGCTCGAGGAGCTGGTGGCCAAGCGCTACCTGCGGCAGATGCCGGTAGACCCGGTCACCGAAGCAGCCAACTGGGTCGTCGTCGCGCCGCCGGACCCGACACAGGGCGCCGTCTATGACGTGCAACCGGCCCCGCGGCCGTATCCCGGCGTCACGGTGAGGGGCACCGAATGACGGCACGCGCGCCCCTCGCCCACCGCCCGCGGACCCGCAGAACCGGTGGGATCGTCCTGCTCGCCCTGCTCGTCGCACTGACGCTGGGTGGCATTGCGCTGATGGCGGCGGTGGACGTGTGGGCGCTGGCGCGCCAGCGCGGCCAGGAGCAGGAGCTGCTGTTCGTCGGCGACCAGTACCGCCGTGCCATCCAGCGCTACTACTTCGGCGCGCCGCCGGGCACGCCACGGGTGTTGCCGACCGGCATCGAGGATCTGCTCGAGGACGACCGCTACCCGATGCCGGTGCGCCACCTGCGACGCGCCTATCGCGACCCGGTGACCGGCGGTGACGAATGGGGCCTGTTGCGCATCGGTGACCGCGTCGCCGGCGTGTACAGCCTGTCGGAGAAGGCGCCGGTCAAGCAGGCCGGATTCGCCGCCGGATACCAGCACTTCGAAGGCCTCAAGTCGTATCGCGAATGGTTGTTCGCGATCTCGTCCACCGGTCGGCCACTCACCGCCAACCCTGCTCTTCCCGGCACGCCTGCCAACGGCGACGTGCCCTCCTTCCCTCCGCCAAGGCCGGTCTCCCGGAATCCATCATGAGCATCCGCGTGCTGCTTGTCGACGACAACAACCTCTTTCGCCTGGGCCTGTGCGCGCTGATATCCGCGCACGACGATTTCGCGGTGGTCGCGCACTCGAGCAACGGCAAGGAGGCCGTCCAGGCGTCGCTCAACCTCGACCCCGACGTGGTGCTGATGGACATCGTGCTGGCCGGCGTCAGTGGGCTGGAGACCGTGTCGCAGATCAAGCGTCGGCAGCCGCAGGTGAAGGTCGTGATGCTGACGACACTGCGGACCGAAGACTACGTGCGCGAGGCCCTGCGCGCCGGCGCCGACGGTTATGTGCTGAAGGACGCGTCGTTCGACGAGCTGCTGATGGCGATGCGCTCGGTGGCCAGCGGCAAGAACTACCTCAGTCCCGACGTCTCGCGCCACGTCGTGCAGAGCTTTCTGCATCCGGGCAGCAACGGCACCAAATCGTCCCCGCTGGAGAAGCTGACCCATCGCGAGCGCAGCATTCTGCAGCTCATCGCCGAGGGCCGCACCAATCGCACCGCGGCCGAGTTTCTGAGCGTCAGCCCGAAGACGGTGGAGAAGCACCGCGCCAACCTGATGCACAAGCTGGGTCTGCGCAATGCCGCCGAGCTGACGCTCATTGCACTCGAGCTGGGCCTGATCGAGCGACCGTTCGCGTTCGCCCGCCTGGTGAAGGACTCGGCGGAAGGTGGTCTCGTGGCCTGAGCGGCGCCGTGGCGCCAGCGCCATCAGGGCACGATCCAGCCCGACAGCGCCTTCAGCTGCTTCTTGTCGGCGTCGAGCACCTGCACCACCGAGCTGCCCTTGGCCGCGAAACGCTGGCCGGGACCGAGGCTGACGTTCTGGTACACCGAAGCCATCGGTGTCTGGCCGACCACATGCTCGATGCGCTCGACGAAGTAGTCGCGCGAGAAGCTGTCCATGATGTGCCCCACCACATCGCTGACCACCGTCATCGTGAACTGGGTGTTCACCTGAACCACCTCGTCGGTGACCGCAATGCCCTTGTTGTGCAGCCACAGCTTGTGGCGCAGCAGACGCGCCTCGCGCTTGGGCGGAAGGTCGGACGGGTACACGAGTCGCGCATTGGCCTTGGCGAGCGCATCGGGAAGCCGACCCGGCAGCAGATTGGAGGACAGGTACACGCTGGGCGCAGTGCCGCCCGGCGCAGGTGCCCCCACTAGATCCGATGCGCCGAGCCACAGCACCACCGCGGCGGGCTTGCCGGCGTACAGCTGTTGCCAGAACGCCTCGGTCGCCGGCCCTTCGAGCACGCGGTCCTCCACCGTCGCGCCAGTCGTCAGCGCGGCACGGAACGCCGCAGCCGCTGCCGCGCCCGCCTCTTCGCGGCGATAGACCTGGACGATCGGGCCCGCGTCCCCCTGCTCACGCACGAACTTGGCCAGCACCTCCGCCTCGAGCACCATGCCGCGCGAGAAGTAGAAGGTGTATTGGTTGATGCTGGTCAGCAACGGCAGATCCACCTGCGGCAACACGCTCGGGATCTCGAGGCGCTCGCTGAAGGCATGGATCGGGCCCCAGCTCGCGTTGCCCAGGCCACCAATGAAGGCGAACACTGGCTGCTGGCTGTACAACGCCTCGAGTTGCGCTGACCAGGTTTCGCTCGGCCCATTCAACTCCCACACATGCAGCACCCACTTGCGGTAGGAGCGGTACATGCGCATGTTGCCGGCCTCGCGGCGTTGCTCGTCCGAACGCACGTTGGCACCCTTGTCCTTGACGAAGGCCTGCATCACGTCGAGCATCGCACGGCGCCGCTCCGGCGCGACGCCGGGTTGGATCACGGTGGCGAAGTGGATGTCGTGCTCGTCCACGCCTGGCGATGGTTTGGCGCCGAGCGAGAACAGATACGCCGACAGTGCTTTCATCTCGTCGTCGCTCAGCGCGTAGCGCGGCATCACGGCATCGAGCGGCTTGCCAGCGGCGTCGACGCCGCCTCGAATGGCGCGCGCCAGCAAGGCCTCGTTGTAGGCCGGGCGTTGACTCGTCCCCACTCGCGCCTTGACGCGCGGTGCGTGCAGCGCGACGCTCTGCTCCTGCAGCAATGCCGGTGCGATGATCGGCCGGATGACGAACCTGCCCTCACTGGAGCCAAACCCGCTCCTGCGGTGGCAGGTGGCGCAGGCCGCGTCCTTGCCACCGAGTGCCGCCTGCGCCGCGCCAACCGCCCTCAGCGCTTGGCCAGACGCACCGATGCCCTCCCGATAGATGCGCTGGCCGAGCGCCAGTTGCGCGGCATCGCCACTTGCCTCGGGCGCAGCGGCCTGCGCCCAGGCACCAACCGCCAAGAAGACATGCATTAGCACGGCGAGCCCCGAAGGCAGCCACGCCGCTCGCCGCAGGGTGGAAACACCGGACGCGCCGAGCAGCGTCACTGCGGCCCCCCTTTGCGGTACTCGCGAACCAGCTCGTCGGGGTTCGCGAAGCCGTCGATACGGATCCAGGGTTTGCCCACGGCATGACGCATCAGCGTGAGCGGCTCGTGGTTCATCTTGTCGCCACGGTAGCCATCGAAGGCGAGTTGCAGGCTCTTGATGTCCTGCGCGCTGCCGGTCAGGAACTTCCACCGCTCACCAGCGCCGAAGCTCCTGGCGTAGGCCTTGAGCTGGGCCGGTGTGTCGTTGTCGGGATCGATCGAGATCGAGATCAAGCGCAGGTTCTTTGCCTGAGCACCGAGCCGATCAGGCACGTCGGCGAAGACCTTGACCATCACTGGGCAGATCGTGCCGCAGGTGGTGAAGATGAAGTTCATCATCACCGGGTCGTTGCTCGCCAACAGTTCGCGCAGGCGCACCTGGCGCGCGTCGCCGTCGGTCAGCACGACATCCGGCACCGCGTACGAACGTACCGAGCGCAGGTAGTCGTTGGAGCCGGGCCACCGCGTTGCATGTTGCTTGCCCTCGTGCGCCGAACCGACGGACGGGCTGAGCAGCGCGCCACCTGTCGCGAGTGCGAGCGCCACTGCAAGGCCCATGGATTCAGCACGTACGTTCATCAGAGCACCTCGGGATGTCTGGTTTCAGCGATGGCCTGTCACGACCGATCCGCTGGCCTTCTGCAGGATGTGGAATGCCGCCAAGGCATCGGCCAGGCCGCTGCCGTACGTGTTGTCGGCGCCATCGTCGCCCAGGTCGAGCGCGCCCTGGACAAGCGCGCCCTCCAGTTCGGTCACCGAGGCCCTGGGAAATGCACCGGCCAGCAACGCCATCACACCCGCCACATGCGGCGCGGCCAGCGAACTGCCGGACACGGTGGCGTACGACGGCAGCCCGCCGTGCGAGACATCGGTCGTGCGAACGTTCATTCCGGGCGCCACCAGACGAGGGAACACCGTACCTTCGCAGGCCGATGGACCGCGGCTCACTTGCCGCCCCACTTGCAGCCTGCGATCCACGGCACCGACCGACAGAACACCCGGGTTGTTGCCCGGGCTGTTGCTGGTGCCTGGCGCCGGGCCATCGTTGCCCGCGGCAAAAACGACTGCAATGCCGGCGCTGCGCAGGGCGCGGACATCGTCGCTGAACTCGAGGATGCAGGCGCCCGCACCCCGACCGGTCAGCGCCCATGAGGCGTTGACGATATCGGGTGCATCGAGCGTTGCCGGATCGCCGTCGGGATCCATCAGCCATTGAAAGGCCAGGTGAATGTCGCTCATGCGCGCGCGCCCGTCGGCGTTGTAGAGCTTCACAGCGACCCAGCGCGCGTCGGGAGCGACACCTATCGACGATCCGCCGACGATGACTCCCATCGCCTGCGTGCCGTGACCGGACCCGTCGTAGGGTGTCGCTTGCTCACCGTGTGGATCGAACCAGCTGTTCGTCCCCCCGCGCCAACGGCGCTGCAGGTCCGGATGCGCAAGGTCCACGCCGGTATCCATGGCTGCGACCACCACTCCTGTGCCGGTATGGCCGAGCGCCCACAGCTGCGGCGCGCGGATCGCGGCGACGTTCCAGCTCACAGTCGTACGCGACAACGCGACTGGGTCGACCGCGATCGCAGGGGGTGCCACTGCCGTTTGCGTTTTGGTCTGCGGCGCTGGCGTACGCGGCGAGGAAGCGTGTTGTGAACGTCCGCCCTGGACGAACGAGTCAACGTCGATGCGCTCGACGCCGGCCTGGCCGGCCAATTGCTTCACCGCCACCGCAGGCAGTGTTGCCGCCAGACCGTTGATGATCCACAGATCCTTGACACCGACGGCACCCTGCATCGCAAGAAACGGCTCGACGACGGCGCGATTGCGCGCTGCGCGCGCCTTGAGGGCCAACAGCAACCTGTTGTCGCGGGCGAGACGATCGGTCACGGCCAGCGGCTGCAGGTCCAGCGGCTCGGCAAATCGCAGGATCACCGGCGTATCGGCATGAGTGCCGCGCGCCGCCATCACGCGTTCGAGCTCGGGAGCGATGACGGCCGCCGATGCAGCCGATGTCGCCGCGGCCCACCCGAAGATGGCCAGGAACTGCACTGCAAAGTCTCGAAAGCCGATTCGCGACATGTTGACCACATCTTGCCCGAGCTCACGTCTGCGGCGGCGTGACGTCATGCTCGGCCCAGCGGCGCTACTCCACCGTCAGATCGGTGATCTTGACCTCGCCCAGCAGCAAGGCCACCTTGTCGCCGCTTTGCAGAGCCTTGCCCGGATTGCCGAACATGATGAAGTAGCTGCGGTCGACGTGGATCACGTTGTTCCGTGCGGTCTGGCGGATGCGCCCGAGCTTGGGCGTGTTGGGCACGCCGAGCTTCGCATTGCGCACGTCGTCGAGCAGATACGCCTGGATCTTGCCGTTAAGGAATGGAGCAGCCTTCTGCGCATCGAGGACCCGATAGCGAAAGTCGAGCATCGACCCGGCCGCGGTGAGGCGTAGCCCTTCGACCCTGATACCGTAATTCGTCTCGACCACTGACCTTTCGGCCTGAATCGCTGCCAGCAGCGCTGCGGAGTCGGGAGCCGTGGCGCAACCGACTAGCTGCGTCACGAAGATCGCCGACGACAGCGCGACGAGTGCCACACCAAACCGCGATGTCATGGCCCGAGACCTACGCGTCAGACGAACACGAGCGGGACTCACCTGGATGCGGCTTTCGATCAAGGCAACGTACCACCGGCGAAGTCATCGGCCGTGGCTCCCACCGTCGTCAGCTGGATGCCGATGCGGCCGCCGCCCTTCCACACGGGGACGTCGGGCAGCTGTACGCCGCCGGCGAAGGTCGCGCCCTGGAACACGGTCACCAAGCCTTTGGCGTCGACCACGGCGCTCATTGACCCGCTACCGCTGCAGCTGCCAAACGCCGCCTGCTTTGTGAACACGGAGACGTTGCTGCCGCCCATCATTGTCGAAACGACGATCTGGCCGCTTTCGCAACCCACGCGAACGTAGTTGGCCGGCGCTGCGATGGAGTTACCTCCGCTGGCCTTGAGAACAAGGTAGGCCGTGGACGCAGGCGGCCCTCCGCCAGTGAAACTGGCGCCCTGAGTCGCTCCGAATGGCGCCGCGTTCCAGACCGCCAAACCACCCAGGGCGATCGTGTTGGCGGCCGCGACGCCTGCCGCGCTGACTCCGACGTCCGGCACCGAGGCCGTGGTCTCCACCTGCTGGCTCCAGTTGCCACCGAGACTATTGCCAGGTGTCGCGAAAGCGTCGAGCGTGGGCAGGCTCGGCGCCGGCGGCGTGGTCAGGGTGATGGTCACGGTCGCCGCGACGCTCAACGCCCTGCCGTCGGTGGCCTGATAGGTGAAGCTATCGGTCGACAGGTTCCCAGCTGGCGGCGAATAGGTGAACGAGCCATTGGCGTTCAACGCGTACGTTCCGCCGCCCGCGGTCGCACCGCTGGCGGCGACGGCCTTGATGATCGGGCTATCGGCATCGGTGTCGTTGCTCAACACGCCGGGCGCCGCGACGTTGAGCGTGACACCCACAACGGACTCGTAGGGGTCGGCTTCAGCCACGGGCGCTGCATTGCCGCCTGCCCCGCCGCCGAGCCCCATCGAGCCGAGCGCCGCGAAGCGCAGGAACGCCAACATGCCGCCGTCCGACGCCCCGCTGTTCGACAGGCTGAGACGCCGATCCAGGATCGGGTAGGTTGCGCCGATCTCGGGCGTCAGCAGTACGTCGACCGTCTTCGCCGCGGGCAGCAGCGCGGTGTACTGGGTCCGGCGATAGGCGTAGGGTCTGCCGTCCTCGGCGATCACGTCCCAGTGCTTGCCCTGGATCATCGGCACGTGCGTGGTTAGCCCGGCGTTGAGCAGGCGCAGCAACGTGGTGCCGGGGCTGCCGCTGGGTTCGATAACCGACGCTCCGAACTGGTAGGGTTTGCCGTTGATCAGGAAGTACTTCGGTGCGTAGTTGATCGTGCTGGTCGGACCGGTCGTTCCATAGGTCCCAGTTGCGACAGCGGTATGCAGGTCGGTGTCGATCTCGCTGTACAGGAGCGTGGTTTCATTGTCGAAGGCATAGCCGGCGCCCGTGTAGGCCTGGCCCGGTATCGCTGGGTCGGTCGCCGTGGCGGCGACTGCGTCCGTCACGTTCTTGGTCACCGCGCCGTACAAGCCCATCTGCACCTGCACCTGGGGCTGCGTGCCGCTCTGGTACAGATAGGTGCCGGGCTTGAGCGGGTTGGCCGCGCTGCCCCAGACGTAGTCGGCCTGCGTGCCGTTGTTTGCTTGAGCTTCGGTGTCGAACGAGCGCACGCGCGCGGTCGCGTTGGGGCGACTGCCGGACGCACCCGTGTCCCACACCGGTGTCATCGGCTTGACCAGGCCGTTGATCACGAGAGACGTCGGCACCGACAGACCGTTCAGCAGATGCACTGTCAGAGTCGTGTCGCCAGGCGGCACTGTCAGCGCCGGACCTGGCACCGTGGGACTGCTGCAGGTGGCGAAGCTGGCCGTGCAGCTGGCGTAGCCCCACATCGGTACACCGATCGTCGCGGGAGTGCCGGCGGGATCGGGCATCTGCACCGTCGTCGCTGCGACCTTCAGCCAGTACTCAGCCGCGAGTGCCTGGCCTGCGACCAGCGACAACGAGGTACAACTCAGTGCCGCGACGCCGAACTTGAGTGTGAGTTTTCTGGTGCGCATGATTGCACTCCCCCAATTTGCGGTTACGGCTTGTCTTCGAACAGAAGCACTGACCAGGGCTCGACGATGAGCATGGTCATCATCCCGCCCGGGAAGATGTCGTCGGTGGTGATCTCTTTTTCATTGTGGGAGTGCCACATGTGGAAGTAGCCGCCAGTGGTGTTGAGCCCCGGATGTCCTTGCGGCAACGAACCGACCAGGCCCAGAAACGGACTGCCACTCCAGCTCTCGCCGAAGGAGAGATCGAGCGCACCGGGGATGATCACCGGGATGGGTTTGTAGTGGTCGGCACACCATTCCCTGCTGACGGGATCGAACCCGCTGCCATCGGGAGTGCAGCTATGCGGATTGACGGCCGCGGTGCCGTAGACATCCCAGCCGATCCCCTTGCCTGTCCACTCGAAGATGAGGTCCATGGTCTGTCCCGGAATCGCGCGGACGGTGAAGTCCGGCGAAGTCAGGTCCGGACCGGCGCCTGGAGCGCTCTCGAGCACACGAGCGTCGCGCGCGATCGGCGTGGCGTGATTGCCATGGTGGTGGAAGGGATGCAGGTCACGCCCCGCGCTCACCACGCGCATCAGCAGTCGTTCGCCGGGATGCATGCGCGGCAGCGCGTTGTACGGTTGCGTCGGCAGCCAGTCGACGTGGTCGTCCAGCAGCGTGTCGGGCGCGTTGCGGCCGTTGATGAACCAGATGCTGGGCCTGATCGCCGTCGTGTCGACCGCGATCGGCTGATTACCGAACACCTGCGTGTACACCTGCCAGTGGATGGCCGGGTCGATTTCGCTCAGCAGGAACAGGTTCTCGCGGTCGTAGTGGGTGCCGGGTTGCTCATAGGCCTTGCGGCCGGCGTGGGATGCCGGTGTGCCCATGTCGTAACCGTTCGGCCGCACGATGAGCGCCCCGACCAGACCCATCTCGATCTGCAGGTCGGGATTCGTGCCGCTGTGGTACAGGTAGGTTCCTGGCTTGTCGGCAACGAAGGTGTAGGTCGGACCGGCCACGATCGCGTTCTCGGACATCGGCACCGCGCGCGCCTCGCGTGTCAGCAGCCCGGGGTTGCCACCGGTCGCGGTGACACCCTGCACGCCAGGGAAGATGATCGACACCGGCGCGGGCAGAGTGTTGTTGAGCACGATCTTGACCGTGTCGCCCTGCCTGGCGATCAGCGTCGGCCCGGGGTACTGCATCGGCAGATCGGTACCGAAGGAGTAGCCCCATGCGTAGTGGCTGCCACCGTCGGACGTGCTGATGAAGTCGTGCTTGGCCGTCAGCGTGAACGTGCGAACGGTCGCGGGCGGGCATGCCTTCCCGGTCGCATCGGCATCGCACGATCCCTCCCAGCCGTTGATGTAGGCCTGCGCCTGGCCGACCATGCCCAGCAGCAGGGCCGCAAGACCGGTCCGGAGGACCCCTGGCAACGACCTGAATTTCGACATGCTCTTCATTGCGCCTCTCCTGACAACTGCCGGGTGGGTCTCGTTTGCGATCACGGCGCCGCCGCGATGACGATCTCCGTCATCATTCCGCCGCTGTCTTGATCGTTGTTGCTGAGGTAGTTCAGGTTGGTGGTGTAGAGGAAGTAGGTTCCCGGCTCCACCTGACTGGTGTCGATCAGCACCTCCGCCGACTCACCGCCGCCGAGCGTCACCGAGGTGGTGTCGTAGTACAGGTTCTTGCCGTCGGGCCCGCGCAACTGGCGTGCACCAGCGCCCACCACCTTCATCGGCAGGCCCTGCGCCGTGACGGTGTAGTAGTTGGTGACGCTCAGATTCGACAGGCGCAGCAGCACGCGCTGGCCCTTGCTGGCGGTGATCAGGGCGCTGAGCGGCTGCGAAGACGGCACCGGATCGACGACGCCGGTGAGGTAGTCGACCTTCTCGGCGGGCGGATCGAGCGGAGTGGGCCTCACGGTGTCCGGGTATCCGCGCCCGTTGATCATCGCGTAGGTGTCCTTCATGTTCTTGAAGGGCAGCGGATTGATGCTCAGGCTGGCGTCATGGAAGTTGTGGTCCATCGACGAGAGCTGCAGCGGCACGGCGATGTCGTAGCCGGTGGAGCCGTCGCCGTCGTTGTAGACGAACTTCGTGTAGGGCCGTCCACCGACGGGTGGGTAGGTGAACGACGTGCCGTCCTGCGCGGGCTCGACATACAGGTTGCCGAGCATGCCCATCTGCATGTGCTCGGTGGCCTCCTGGTGGCAGTGGTACATGTAGGTGCCCGGGTCGTTGAGCTTGTAGTAGTAGGTGACCGACGAACCCATGTTCACGCCGAAGGAGCCCTCAGGCATGCCATCGAACACCGGTGCCGCCTGCGGGAAGCCGTGGAAGTGCACGGTGTGCGGGTCGAACAGATCGGGCCGCATCGTCATCGCCACGTTGGTCAGCGTCAGGTAGAAGTCCTGGTTCTGCTTGAGCTTGATGGTGGGCGCGGCAAAGTTCGCCGTCAGAGCGTCGAGCGCGATCTCGGCCGAGGTCTTGCTGGTCACGTCGGCGAAGCCGAAGGTGTAGAGGCTCCGGCCGTCGGCCATGCTGATGAAACCGTCGCCTGCGCTGAGGTGCTTGCACGCCACGCCGGCCGGGCCCGCATCAGCGTCGAACGCCGGGCGAATCTTTCCCGTCGCCGGGTCGACGCCACTGTTTCCGGGCCCGCACTGCACGAACACTGCCGCGCCTGCCGACGAAGCGGCCCCAAGCGCTGCCACCACGGCCATCGGCAGCAGGGCCTTGCGAAAAGTCTTGGCAATCATGATGGTGCGACTCCTGGTGTCTTCTGCTGTCTTCCACCGGGCAGACACCCGGCGGAGTTCGTTACCTTGTCAATCGAGTTCTCGTCGGCGATCTCGATCACGGCACGGTGCCGCCCGAAAAGTTGTCGACTCGGCCTCCGGGGGGTAAGAAGATGCCGGTCCGCCCGGCTCCCGTGGCCCCTGTGGGCGCGCCACCGAGCAGCGTCGTCGTAGCGCCGGAGGTCTTCCAGACGTAGGTGAATCCGGAGCTGTCGGTCAGCGCAGTCAGCGTGTCACCACTGACGAAGCTAGCTGCCATGCTGCCCGCAGTCGTGAAGGAGAGGCCACCGTTCGTCGTTGCTTCGACGATCACTTGCCCGCCGCCGCCGGTCGAGTAGCGCACGCGCAGCGCGTTCGGGTAGGCGCCAGCGGCGTTCAATGTCCCCGTCGCCTTCAGGTACAGGCTCGCGTTGTTCAGCGTCGCGTTGGCGAAGGTGAATGACGCGGCTTGCTTCGATCCGAATGTCGCTCCCGGACCGTTCCAGTAGCCATTTGCGCCAGCGAGGCAAAGAGCCGCCGCTAGTCCTGAGTTCACGCAGAACGCCTGATTGCCATTGACCCGGATACCGCCATTTCCGAGCGCAACAAGCTGCTGCCAGTTCGGCCCGAGCGTGTTTGCGTTGCCACGATTGAAGTTGTCGGTAACAGCAAGCGTCGGCCGCGGAATCACGATCATGTCGGTATCCGTGGCGACGTTGTTGCTAGGCTGCGGATCGGTCAGGCTGCCCGGCACCGCGACGCTGGCGGTATTGGTCAGCAGTCCGCTTGCGGTCGCCGCCACGGTCACGTTGGCCGTGAACGTCGCGCTGCCGCCGTTCGTCAACGTCACCGTGCCCGTCCTGTTGTTGCCGCTGCCGACCACCGTGCAGCTCGAGCCCGTGGCTGGCGTGCAGGTCCAGCTGTTGACCGTGAGCGCCGCGGGGAAAATATCGGTCACCGTGGCCCCGGTCACTGCGTTAGGCCCGAAGTTGCGAACCGTGATGGTGTAGGTGAGCGTTCCGCCCGCGTTGACGCTGGCCACGTCGTCGGTCTGGGTGATGGACAGGTCCGCCGCCGCGCCGACGAACTCGTCGGCCCCGATGTCTACCGCCGCGCTGCGCGCGTTGGCGTCGAAGTCCGCGGCAGGCACGAACCCGGCTCCGATCGTCGCGTTGACGCCGGCTGCGGCGCTCTGCGCGCGGCCGTTGTCCCTGGCCACCGAGGTGCCGGAGAGGTGGTAGTCGGCGCGCAGCGATCCGTCCGGGTTCCACAGCGTGAGCGGACTGAAGATCACGTTGATGAAGTTGCCGGTCTCGTCGAATGTCAGCGCCGATTGCAGCAGCACGGTCGTTTCAGGCAGCACCACCGGCTGGGTCGGATCGATGATCGACAGGAAGTCGTTCGGCGACTCGAACAGTGACAAGCTGTTTGCCGCGACGAGCCGATTGCAGAAGAAGGGCAGAGCCGCCGGCGCCGTGTTCGAGCATCCGGTCAGCCCGGTGTCATAGGTCGCATTGCCCACGCCGCCGAGAGTCAATACGCTGTACCGCGGCGTCAGGGCGTCGCCGGCACCGATGCGACCCAGATCCGCGTAGACCGCATCCGGCGCTTCCGCGTTGACGTCCGTCGTCCCCGGGTTGAAGAGCCCGCTCGTGGTTCCGTTGATCAGGTAGACGTATGAACGGTTGGCCCACAGGATGTTGTTGAGCAGCGTCGGGCTGCTCCCGCTCAGCACCGCGAGTCCGGCGACTTGCGGCAGCGAAGGATTCGTCCAGCCCAGCGGATGGGCTGCCTGCCGGTTGGTTGCCGTACTGACGTTGCTGGCCACGGTGTTGTTGACGAGCCGAACACCTGTCGAAGTGCCCGTCAACGCCACGCCGCCGCCGGTGTAGGCCGCCACGTTGTTGACGATCATGTTGTTGGTCAGGTCGATGTCGTCGGCCGCCAACGTGCGGGCGACGCTCACGCCACCACCGGCGCCGGCGCCGGCCTGGTTGCCCTGGATCAGGTTGGCGTTGACCACCACGTCACCGGTCCCTGCCGGCGCGCCGCCGGCGAGCACGACATGGCCGGCGATCGACAGCCCGCCACCCATCGGGTCTGCAGCCTGATTGAAGGTCTGGTTGAAGATGAACTTGTTGCGAACAATGGTGTTCGCCGGCGAGGCGTTGCTCGTGATCGAGCCCTCGGACCGACCGAGGTGGCTCAGGCCGCCGCCGTCGGCCATCGAGAAGTTGCCGCAGACGTAGTTGTCGGAAACCGAGTAGTTGTTCGAGCCGGTACCCAGCGTGATGCCGCCGCTGCCGCCCGCTTCGGTGGCGCCGTTCTGCGAGATCCAGTTGTGATGCAGCGTCGGGCTGCGATTGACGCCGTCGGTGTAGGCGTCGGCGCCGTTGACCACCGCGGTCAGCGTGGTGTGGCCGATGCGCACACCGCCGCCGTAAGTGCCGTAGTTGCTGAGGATGCGGCTGTTTGACACCGTCAAGCCACAGGCATAGCCACTGGCGAGGATGCCGCCGCCACTGTCGGCGCCGGTGATCGTCAAGCCGTCGATGTGCAGTGCCGCGGTGTTGCCGAACAGGCATTCGCTGAACGGTCCCACTCCACCGAGGGGACTCTGCCTGCCAACCACGAGGATGCCAGGACCCTCCTCGGCACCGAACAGCAGCGGCTCGTTGTTGGCCGGGTCGATGCCCAGCGTCTGACCAGGCAGCAGGGTGAACGTGGCGTTCGGGCCGCTTGCCTTTGCGTTGATCTTCGCGCGCCAGTCGGCCAGGCCAGCGGCGCTCGCCTTGGCGGCGTTGATGGTGACGGACCCGGCGCCCCAGCCCTGCAGGCGAACGCGCTTGTCCATGATGACGTACTCGTTGTACGTTCCCGGCGCCACGGTGATCAACGCGCCGCCGTTCAGCAACATGTTGGCGTCGGTCACCGAGTCGATCGCGGCCTGGATCGTCTTGTAGACACCGCTGCCCGCGACCGCGTTCGGATTCACCTTCTTGGGCGCCGGCCCGCCGACGTGAACCGTCAGGCCGACCACCGACTCCTTGCCGTTGTCGCCGCGCCTGACCATCAATTGGCCGGTGCTCGCGCCGGAGGGCACGGTGGCCGTGATGATGCCGTCAGCCCAGGAATTGATCGTCAGCGCGACGCCGCCCAGCGTGACGCTACCGCCCGCGTCACCAAAGCCGTAGTCGCGTTGAATGGTCTTCGTGGTGCTCGCATCGGCCGGGTCGAACGCCGGGTTGATCACATCCATCTTGCCCATCGAGACGATGGTCAACTGCCGGCTGCCGGCGGCCGGCACCCACGGGCCGTTGTCCGTGCTCGAATTGGTGGCGCTGTAGATCCCCGGTGTGCCGTCGGCGCACTCGCAATCCAGCGGGTTCTTGTCCACGGCTGCGAAAGCCGCCACCGGCAGTACCGGCGTGTCGAGGTACGTCGTCTTGCCCGGCAGGTACTGGAACGTGTAGCAGAACTGCGAGTAGGCCCGGTTGAAGAATGGATCGATGCCCATCTTGTCGGTGCCGTCGGCGTTGACGCCGATCTTGATCGGGCCCGCGTGATTCATGCACGCGACCATCATGCTCGGCATCACGCCCGACGGATACGGCGGATTGATCGTGAAGCTCGAGGGGACCAGGAAGTTGTATGAACCGAACTGGTCGGAGTACACACGCGAGATTTCGCGTCCGGTCCAGTCCTGGATCGACACCGGCAGGTGCGGGGGCGAGAACTTCTCGCCGAATGTGGGCGCGAAGCGGTTGAACTCGGCTGCAGTGTCGTCGAGGATGAAGCCCACGCCGTGGCCCGCAACAGGCGCCTCGGTGAACATGAAGAAGTTGGGCGCCGCATTGAGCCCCGGTGTCAGCGGAACGGACTTCATGTCGCACTTGCGCCACTTGTTGTTCGGGTACTGTGGGTTGCCGAAGTTCGGGTTAGGCTCGCCAGGGAACAATGTGAGGAACTGCGGAACGTCGAGCTCCATGCCGACGCACTCGTGTGGCAGCGCGGCCGGCGAGGCCTTCAGCGAATCACCGAAGACGACGTTCTTGTCGCCATTGCCCTGGTGCAGATATCCCGGGGGAGCCACGGCTTCGAGGATGTATTTGCCGTCACCGTTGGCGCCGATGATCATCGGCAACTCGGCCTGGCCAGCCACACGGCCGAACGCAAAACCACCGTCGAACACCGACGGGCGCACCTGATTGAAGTTGCGCAGGCCGTCGAAGCAGTCGAGTTGCGTTGTCGAGTTGGGAATCGTGTACGGCGTCGGATCGGGGCAACCGAACGGGACCGAATCGTCCCAGGAGTCGGTCTTGCCGAGGCCGACATGAAGTTGCGCAGCCTCGGCGTCCGCCCGCGTCGCGTAGGTGCCTGGCGCACCCCAGCGCAGCACGTCGCCGTAGCTGAAGGCAGTGCCATTGCCACCGCGTACCACGTCTTCAGGGCCCTTGCTGGGCGCGGTCAGTCCGCAGGAAGCCGGATCGCGCCAGCAGAACGGATAGTTGTCGACGTCGGGCTTGACGTACTGGTATCCCTGCGTACTCAGGCCACCGGCCTCGCATTCGCCCGTGCCGTCGTTCTTCGGCTTGTCGGGCACGCCATCGGCATCGCAGTCGAGGAATACGTTGACCTGGACGCGCGGAATGCCAGGCTCCCAGTTTTCCGCTGCGGCATATCGCGGGTC
This sequence comes from Burkholderiaceae bacterium, assembly GCA_044222685.1. GTDB lineage: Bacteria > Pseudomonadota > Gammaproteobacteria > Burkholderiales > Burkholderiaceae_C > JAEUPI01. The sequence goes on along the minus strand of JBGAMU010000011.1, from coordinate 33,133 downwards.
GTCCTCGGCCCGGGTGATGCCGTAGTAGACGATGCCGGCAATGCCGCCGTTCTCGTCGATCTTGTAGGGGACCTTGCCCCACTCGACGTGGTTGGTCTGGCCGAGGAAGGTCTGCATGCCTTCGAGCAGAATCGCGCCCGGACCGCCTGCGACGCTCTCCGTGCGGAAGTAGCAGGGGGCTGCCCTCCCCTCCGGGCACTCGCCGGGCGCCTGCAACTGCGGATTGAGCCGCGTCCATGGGTCGTACTTGAGCGCTGGGTCGTTGCTGCCGAAACTGCCAGGCGCGGCGTTCCACAGCTTTGCCCGGTTGGCCGCAGGATCGATCGGCCCGCCGCCGTCGACGACCACGTTGGCGCTGGTCGCCTTGAAGCGCGCGTAGTCGATCTCGGCGACCAGCCAGTTGAAGAAGGGGAAAACCTCGGTGAAGGCGAACGTGCCGTCGTCCTTGGTCGTCGTCGATTGGTAGATGCTGCCGTCGCGGAATCGAAGGTTGTTGGCGATGCCGGAGCCGAACGGCGGCTTGAGGTCACCCGCCTTGAACGATTGCTGGCGCTCCTCTTCCACGCCGGTGATCGGATTGACGTACACGTAGGGGCGATCGAAGTCCGCCACGAAGTACGGCAAGCCGGTGCCGTCGATGTCCTGGAACACGCGGCCCTGGTAGCGCCCGAACCAGCTGGCCACGGGCACGTCACCCATCGTCAGACCACCGGCGGGAACGGTGATCGTCGTCGCCGCGATGATCATGTCGAGCGGCTCGTCCCAGACCACCAGCTCGTAAGTCCCTGCCGGCACGTTCGGGATGCGGAACGTGCTGTCCTTGTTGCAGGCCGCCGCGTAAAGCGCGCGGCCGCCGTTGGCCTTGGTCTCGTTCAGGCCGACCCAGCAGTCGTTCACCGGCGCGCCGTTGTGGAACGTATAGATGGGCGGACGCGAGTAGTGCGTATTGACGATCCGGCCCGTGATCGCGTTGGCGCCATTCAGCACCGGCGTGTTGTTCGCATTGCGCGCGATGAACCCCGACCGGGTGAAGCCCAGGAAGACGTGGTGGCCGGGCGGACCGAACTCCTGGAAGAACTGGGGTTCGTTGTTCTTGACCCAGGCGTCGCTGCCCTTGGTGCCTTCGATCGTCGAGGTCTGGTGCCAGTCGGAACCGACCGGCGGGTTGATGAAGATCGTGTACTTGGCGGGGAACAGGTTCTTGATCACCGCGACGCCGTTGGCGTCGGTGAGGATGATGCCGCTGCCGCGAACTCTGACGGTGCCGTCTGCGTTATAGGTCGTACCCAGTGGATTGCCGAACGCGTCCTGCGTGACTTCGCCACCCGATTGCCCGAAGGTACCGCCTGCCTCGATGAGTTTCACGGTGAAGCCGGCAAGGCCCTGCTCCTGCGGCAGGTCGGGTGCACCGTTGATCGGGCTGTTGTCGTTGAACGCAAAGACGGAGATCTGTGCCGTCGGCAGCTCGTACTGATTGAGATAGACGGTGGCCTCCGGCGTGCCGCCGTTGAACACGACCGGCGCACCACCCATCTGGTAGCCCACCGCCGCGACCGACACGTAGTAGCGCTTGCTTGCATCGAGGTCGGGCAGCGCCTGGCTGTACAGGCGCAGGACGTCAGGATCCTGGTGAGGCGCTGTCTTGCTCGCCGTACCCGCCCGCCCGGCCGCCACGACCGGCATGTAGCTGGTATGGAAGCTGAACGAGTAGTTGGTGATGTCGGCGGCCCTGCCGGGAACCGATGCCTTGGTCGCGTCCTGCTCTACCGTCCAGCGATAGTCCGCGGTAGCGGTGATGTCCGTCTGCGTGCCATTGGCGGCGACGCCGATGACCTTGAGCCTCAACGGCGCGGCCTGCGCGGCGACGCTCAGCAGCAGCCACAGCGCCAGCGCCATCACGAGCGCGGCTGACAGTCGGATCATCTGGAACGGCTTGGCGCTGCTCTGGGTCTTCATAGTGACGCTCCCACGGTGCCCGACAGGTACAACACACGACCCGGGTCTGGTCTCGAGGTCCTCGCGCGGAAACGCGCGTGCCACACCGGATTGCGACGCCGCCCGAAGGCCGATTCGCAACTGGCAGGTCGTAGAGCTCGAGACTGGTTTCATGACATCCCCCGGACAGGACTTGTCCGCTTGTGACACGACGCCCTTTTCGGGCCTCGCATGGGTTGTCAAGGTACCGACGCCATTGCGTTACGTCGTTGGGGGAGGACCCGCCGCGAAAAAGAGGGGAATCCCCCAATCAGCGAGCGATAAACCGCGGGGTCTCCGTGCTTTCTTAAATGCGCCTGAAAGCGAAGCCTCGGCGCCCCTTCAGCGTCCCCCGCAGTCAGGGGGGAACCCCGTGCGTCAACGGGCCGCGCGCCGGCGATCACGCCCGGCGCGCGTGCGTTCGAATCGATGTCGGTTGAGCAATGTCGCGCTGCTGCGCGCCGCGCGAGATGTGCGTCAGAGAGATGCCAACGCGCGCGTGTCGCCGAGCTGGTAGCCCACGCCGCGCACGGTCTGGATCAGCGAGGCGCTGAACTTGCGGCGCAGAAAGTGGATGTAGACCTCGACGGAGTTGCTGTCGACGTCATCGCCGTCGTCGTACATGGCACTTTCGAGCTGCGCACGCGTGAGCACCTGGTGCCTGCGGCGCACCAGCATCTCCAGCACCCTGTATTCCTTGTTGGTCAGGCGCACCGGCGTCCCGTGCCAAGTGGCCGAGCGGCGCGACGGGCTGAACGTCAACATGCCCACTTCGAGATCGGCCTCGCAGTCCCTGCCGCCGTTAGATGGCGTTCGCCGCATCACGGCGCGCAGCCTGGCGCCGAGCTCGTTCAAGTCGAACGGCTTGACCAGATAGTCGTCCGCCCCGACGTCGAGTAGCGTCACCCGATCGCTGACGGCACCCCGGGCGGTCATCACCACGACTGGCAAGCGTGCGTTGTGGGCCTTGGCCTGGCGCACCAACAACTCGCCGCCGATGTCTGGCAGACCCAGGTCGACCAGCACCGCGTCGTAGGCAAAGGTGCGCAGCGCGTGGATCAGCTCGCCGCCTCGGCGAATCCAGTCGACGGCATGACCCGTGCGCAGCAGGGACTTCTGGACCGCCGAGCCCATCAGCGGATCGTCTTCAACCACTAACAACCGCATGATCGGGAGGGCGCTGTATTGACGGCTGTCATTCTTGTCAGCTTCAGTCCACGCGGGTACGCAGAGACCCCACCGCGCCGGTCGAAACCCCGCAAACAAACGGTCACATGACGCCAAGCCTTACTTGACCTTAAGCAATGGCATGCTCCGCCCATCGATGCTCGGACTGGAACGCGCGCCTCACCGCTTGAGCCTGGCCCTGCAAGGCGGCGGAGCGCACGGCGCCTATACCTGGGGCGTGCTCGACACGCTCCTCGAACAATCCTCGCACCCCATCGCCGCCGTCAGCGGCACCAGCGCCGGTGCAGTCAATGCCGTGGTGCTCGCGCATGGCCTGCTCGATTCGGGCCCTGCCGGCGCGCGAGCCGCCCTCGACGGGTTCTGGAACGCGCTCGGTGGGTCCGTGTCCTGGGAGGCCGCGGGCCTGGTCGGCGCCAGTGGGGATCGGCTCACGCCGGCGGGTCGCATGATGCTGCAGTGGGCGTCGATGTTCTCGCCGACTCACATGAATCCGTTGCGCATGGATCCGTTGCGCGATCTGCTGGTGAAGGCGGTCGACTTCGAGAGACTGCGACGCCAACGTGACGTGCGCCTGTTCATCGCCGCGACACAGGCCAACAGCGGCCGGCTGCGCGTCTTTGGCAACGATGAGCTGTCGGTCGATGTCGTGCTGGCCTCGGCCTGTCTGCCGACGTTGCAGCGTGCGGTGACGATTGATGGCGAACCCTACTGGGACGGCGGCTACAGCGCCAACCCCGCGCTGTTTCCGCTCGTCCACGATGTCGCCGTGCGCGATGTGCTGGTGGTGATGCTGAGCCCCTGGACGCTGGGTGACACACCCGAGGCGGTGGGCGAGATCCGCGCTCGCGCGGTCGAGATCGCGTTCAATGCCGCGTTCCTGCGCGAAATGCACTGGCTCGCGAGCGCCACGTCGATGGCGCGGCAGGCCTGGTGGCCCGGACCGTTGGAACGACGTCTTCGTGCGTTGCGCTGGCATTTGATCGACGGACACGATGACCTGGCCGACCTGCCGGCGGAGTCCAGGTTGTTGACACATCCCCAACTGCTGCTGCGACTGCGCGACGCCGGACGAGCACGCGCGACAACCTGGCTGGCGCAGAGTGGCAAATCGGTCGGCCACTCCGGCAGTGCAGATCTGGTCTACCTGTTCGGTGACCATCGAACGCCGTCACGCGTAAGCGAACCATTCTGAAGTCAGGCTTAAGTCATGCCATGGCCCAGCGCGCCGCGCGGTCATTGGCGTTCTCGTGACAACGGGTTTGGCAACCGGATGCTACCCACGGTGATTGACTCGAATCAATCGCCTGAAAGCGCTGTCGGGCCGCAGAGGGGCGGCATTGCACTGCTTTGCGATTTGAATCGAGGCCATCGCCTGCGACTGACTTAACGGCCGTTAAGAAACCAGCCTGTCGGCCCCGCATTCGCAGTGGGGCCCATTTCGGATCGCAACCTTTTCACACCAAAGAAGCGCGAAGCCGACCCGACAATGGTCTTTCGCAAAAAGTACATTCCGCACATCTACCTGAGAGCACGCTGGGCGATTGAACCCCGACCGGCGCGTTGATTCGCCCCGCATGAACACCGCCACCCTGATCGATCCGAACGTCGATGCCAGCGCTGAGCCGCTGGATCAGACCGTGTTTCCGCGTGGCCGTCGCCGCCGGGCAGGCACGACGCCGCAAGCTGAACTCGTGGCGCCGCAAGCGAAGCCGGCTGTAGCGCAACTCGAGCCAAACAAGACCGACGCCGAGCTGGACGCCACGGTTCCCCCACGCAAGTCGGCCGACAGCAGCCCAGCGCGCGAGGACCTGTTGCTGTACCTGCTGCTCGGCGCCCTGGTGTTCGCCGCCTGGGAGATCACGCAGCTTGGTCTCGTGAAGGTGAATGGCGACACCAATTACTGGATCGGTGTGACCGGCGGCTCGATGATGCTCGCGCTGTTCGTCTACCCGCTTCGCAAGTACGTCGGCTTCATGCGCGGCATCGGCAAGGTGAAGTGGTGGTTCTGGTTCCATCTCTTCCTGGGCATCACCGGGCCGTGGCTGATCCTTGTGCACTCGACGTTCAAGATCGGGTCTCTCAACGCAGGCGTCGCGCTGTACAGCATGGGCATCGTGGTGGCCAGCGGGGTGATCGGCCGATTCATCTATGTGCGTGTCCACCGTGGACTGAACGGTGAACGCACGACGCTGCACACACTGCGCGAGAATGCGGGCTTCGTCGAGAACGCGGCGCGGTCGCGCCTTCACTTCGCGCCCAAGGTCGAAGCTCGCCTGCTTGCCTTCGAGCAACGCGAACTGCACGCCGACTCCACCTGGGTCACGCACCTGCGCCAAGTGACCTGGCTGCCGGTGCAGCAATGGTTCACCTATCTGCGATGCGTGATCGAGCTGCGCAAGCCGCTGGAGCAGATGGCCGTGCGCCACAAGTGGTCGCCGCACGATCTTCGGCGCCGCCGGCGGCGCGCCAGGCGCCTGGTGGATCACTACCTGAATGCCGTGGTGCGCGTCGCGCAGTACACGGCGTACGAGCGTGTCTTCGCGCTCTGGCACATGGCGCATCTGCCGTTCATCTACCTTCTCGTCATCAGCGCCGTCGTCCACGTGTTCGCTGTGCACGCCTACTGACGACTCCGAGGATTGGATTGACACCGTGGCGCGCCACTCCACAACTATCCTGCCTACGCTGGCTGTGGACGTTGCTGCTCGCGCTCTTCGCGGTCGTTCCTGCGGCCGCGCAGAACATCGAGTCCGTGCTGCGCCCCGGCGAGCTGATCCAGGGGCACGCCAAGTGGGAAGAGGACTGCTCGAAGTGCCACGTGCGCTTCGACAAGAACGCGCAGGACCGGCTGTGCATGGACTGCCACAAGGAAGTGGGCGTCGACATGCGTGAGCGCACCGGCTACCACGGGCGACAGAAGCCGCAGGCGACCTGTCGCAGCTGCCACACCGACCACAAGGGCCGCGCGGCGCGCATCGTCGTCTTCGACAAGCAGAAGTTCGATCACGACGAGTCTGACTACGCGCTGCGCGGCAAGCACAAGCAGGTGGCCTGCGAGAAGTGCCACGAGCCGAAGAAGAAGTACTGGGAGGCGCCGTCGGACTGCAACGCGTGCCACAGGAAGGACGACGTGCACAAGGGATCGCTCGGCACCAAGTGCGCCGACTGCCACACCGACAACGACTGGAAAGAGAAGGCCAAGTTCGACCATGACAAGACGCGCTTCGCGCTGAAGGGCAAGCACGCCGACGCCAAGTGCGTCGACTGCCACAAGAAGGGCGACGACTACAAGGCCGCGCCGCGCACCTGCATCGGCTGCCACAAGAAGGATGACGACGGCAACAAGGGCCACAAGGGCTTGTACGGCGACAAGTGCGACAGCTGCCACGGTGTGAAGGCGTGGAAGCCGAGCACCTTCAACCACGACACCGACACCAAGTACCTGCTGCGCGGCAAGCACAAGCAGACCAAGTGCGCCGACTGCCACACCGGGCACCTCTACAAGGACAAGGTCGGCACCGCCTGCATCGACTGCCACAAGAAGGACGACGACTCCGCCAAGGGCCACAAGGGCAGCCTGGGTCGCGACTGCGCGGCCTGCCACGTCGAGAGCAGCTGGAAGGAAAAAGGCAAGTTCGACCACGACAAGACCAAGTTCCCGCTGCTGGGCAAGCACATCGACACCAAGTGCGGCGACTGCCACAAGAGCACGAACTACAAGGAGGCGCCGAAGGACTGCATCGGCTGCCACAAGAAGGACGACAAGCACGAGGCGACGCTCGGCACGAAGTGCGAGTCGTGCCACAGCGAGCGCGACTGGAAGGACGTGAAGCGCTTCGACCACGACAAGACCAAGTTCCAGCTGCGCAACGCGCATGCGGCGAAGAAGGTGCAGTGCAAGGACTGCCACAAGGACCTCAAGCACTATCGCGATACGCCCAGGGACTGCCTGTCGTGCCACAAGAAGGACGACAAGCACGAGGGCCAGCTCGGCCCCAAGTGCGAGAGCTGCCATAACGACCGCGACTGGAAGGTGCCGCGCTTTGACCACGCAGCCACGCGCTTCCCGCTGGTGGGCAAACACGTTCCGGTGAAGTGCGCCGACTGCCATAAGACCGCGCGCTACAAGGACGCGCCGCGTGACTGCTTCAGCTGCCACGAGAAGGACGACAAGCACAAGCTCAAGTTCGGCACCGCCTGCGAGAGCTGCCACAACGCGCGCGCCTGGGGCATCTGGGACTACGACCACACCCGCCGCGCGAGATACGTGCTCGACGGCGCGCACCGCAAGGTGGCCTGCGAGGCCTGCCACACGCGGCCGGCCCCCAAGGGCAAGGCTGCCGCCGACACCGGCACCAACTGCATTGCCTGCCACCGCCGCGACGACACGCACGACGGTGCCTTCGGCCCGGCGTGCGAGCAGTGCCACGTGACCGAGAACTGGAAGCGCGTGAAGACGCGTGTCGGTATCAGAGACGAACCCGGCCCCGACGACGGTCGATGGGCCCTGGGTCATTCGAGCCGCCTGGCAGGCGGCCAGCCAACAGGGTGGGGACCATGAAGCAGCTGTTTCAACTGGGATGGATGTGGCGAACGGCCTCGGCTCGATTCGGCGCGGCACTGTGGCTCGCCATGGCGCTGCTGGCCCCGCCCAGCATGGCGCAGATGTCGGGCGGCAAGGACTTCGACCACCTGAAGACCGGCTTCGCACTGACCGGCATGCACGTGCAGACGCGCTGCGAGTCCTGCCACCTGAACGGCATCTTCAAGGGCACGCCGAGAGACTGTGCCTCGTGCCACGTGTCGGGCCTGCGGTTCTCGCGAGGCAACGTCGTGAAGCCGATGAACCACGTGACCTTCCCGGCCCAGCTGACCTGCGATTCGTGCCACAACACGAAGACCTATGTCGGCGCCAGGTTCACCCACGCCGGCGTGCTGCCGGGCAGCTGCCAGAGCTGCCACAACGGTTCCACGGCTGGCGGCAAGTCGTCCAACCACATCCAGACCAGCGCGTCGTGCGATGCGTGTCACCGCACCAGCGCCTGGTCGCCGGCGGCCGGCTTCGACCACGTTGGCGTGGTCGCCGGCACCTGCGCCACCTGCCACGGCGCAGGCCGCGCCACCGGCAAGCCGGCGCAGCACATGCCGACCAATGCCGGCCAGTCCTGCGACAGCTGCCACAAGACGTTCACCAGTTGGCGGCCTTCGGCGTGGAATCACACGCAGATGGTGGTGACGGCGCAATGCGCCACCTGTCACAGCGGCGCGTATCCGCCGGCCGACGGCCGGCCGACGAACCACGTCCCCTATCAGACCGTCACGGTCGCGGCGGCCGCCAACTGCGACGCCTGCCACAAGGGAAGCTTCAGCACCTGGGCCAACGGGCGCTTCCACGCAAATTTCGCGGTGACGACGGGCTGCGCCGCCTGCCACAGCGGCACGTTCCTCAACGCGGTCGGCAAGCCCAACAACGCCACGCATGCCACCGTGACAGGAAACTGCGAGAGCTGCCACAAGACCACCAGCACCTGGGGCGGGGCCAGGGTCGACCATAGCGCGTTCACCGCCGCAACCAATTGCACCACCTGCCACACCGCGGGCGGCACCGCGACGCCGAAGCCGGCGGCGCACTTCCCCACCACTGCCAACTGCTTCGGCTGCCACACCGTCAGCCCGGCCGGCTGGACCCCGACCAAGTGGAACCACACCCAGTTCACCTTCCCGGCGGCCTGCGCGACCTCCCACCCCGGCGGCTTCCCGCCGGCCGACGGCCGGCCGACCAACCACGTGCCGTACCAGACCGTCGCGGTGTCGGCCGCCGCCAATTGCGACGCCTGCCACAAGGGCAGCTTCGCGACCTGGGCCAACGGGCGCTTCCACACCAACTTCTCGGTCGCCACCGGCTGCGTCACCTGCCATAGCGGCGCCTATCTCAATGCCGTCGGCAAGCCGAACAACGCCACGCACGCCACCGTGACCGGCAACTGCGAGAGCTGCCACAAGAGCACGGCCACATGGGCCGGCGCCCGCACCGACCACAGCACCTTCAACGCGGCGACCAACTGCACGTCGTGCCACGGCGCGGGCGGAGCGGCGACGCCGAAACCGGCGAACCACTTCCCCACCACCGTCAACTGCTTCAGCTGCCACAACGTGAGCCCGCAGCTGTGGACACCGACGAAGTGGAACCACACGCAGATGGTGGTCACCGCGGCGTGCGCGAGCTGCCACACCGGCAGCTACCCGCCGGCCGACGGCAGGCCGACGAATCACATCCCTTACCAGACGGTGGCCATCACTGCAGCAGCCAATTGCGACGCGTGCCACAAGGGCAGCTTCACGAGCTGGGCCAACGGTCGGCTGCACGCGAACTATTCGATCAGCACCAACTGCGCGAACTGCCACACCGGCGCCTTCCTCAACGCCGTCGGCAAACCCAACAACGCGACGCACGCCACCATCACCGGCAACTGCGAGAGCTGCCACCGGTCGACCACCAGCTGGGCCACGGTGACCTTCGCCCACTCGCCCGCCAATGCGGTGGGCACCGGCACCTGCGACACCTGCCACAACGGTGCCACGGCGCGCGGCAAGCCGAGCACCCACATCCCGGTGACGACCGGCGTGTCGAAGTGTGATTCATGCCACCGCTCGCAAGCCAGCTTCTCGACCGCGGTGACGATGAACCACACGGTGGTGACGGCCACGCAGTGCAAGCTGTGCCACAACGGCAGCTACGTGTCACAGGGCACGCAGGGTGCGCTGGCCAAGCCGAGCAACCACATCCCCGAGGTGCAACTGCTCAACGGCGCGGCGATGGACTGCAACGCCTGCCATAGCAACACCACGTCGTGGAGCTCCATGACGATGAACCACAACAACAGCCAGGGCAACGGTGCCGGCTGGTGCAAGGGATGCCACACGAGCGGTCAGTCGTTCCTCGGCAGCATGGAGAGGAAGTCGCTGACACACGAGAGATCCACCGGCGTCACGGATTGCTCGCAATCCGGTTGCCATCGCCCGCTCGGCAGCCGAGGAACCCCCTATCGCAGCTGGTGACCATGCCATCGCCCGCGCGGTCGGCCCCGCGATCGTCGGGACCTCTTTCTGAACGCATCCACTCATTCGAACGAAAAGATCAGTGAATCCATTCCTCCGACCCAGCATCGTCACGATGGCCGTCCTGGCCGCCTGCAACAGCGCAGTCCATGCGCAGACCATCGATCAGTTTGACGTCCGCCGCGAAGGCAGCAACGCCGTCCTGCAACTGCGCTTCGCCACCGAGGTGCAGTTCCAGCGTGCGGTCTCCACCCGATCGGGCGACCTGACGCTGATCTTCTATTCGCTGGTCACGCAGACGAACGCCGACATCCGCGCCACGCAGACGCTGCGCCTCGGCGCCCGGCAGGGCCTGCCCGAGCTGGCGATCGCCGACGAGATCGAGCGCGGCGAGCGGGCCCGCAAGATCGTGCTGCGCACCGCCGACCAGACCCGTCTGACGGTACGCGCGGGCTCTGGCAATCGCAGCATCGAAGTCGTCATCGAAGGCGCCGGCGCCGCGGTCACCGCTGCCCAAGGCGCACCGGTTCGGCGCGCACCTGCGCCCGCGGTGGCGGCCAGCGACGCGCCGACGCAGTCCACACCCGCGACGCTGCCCGAGACCGACCGCCGGTTCGTGATCGTGTTGCAGTCGTCGAGCCAGCCGAACGTTCAGTTGTCGACGTTGATTCCGCGCGGGCTGCAGAACTACGACGTGTTCACCGCAGAGCGCATCGTCGACGGTCGACGCCGCTACGAGATCCAGCTCGGCCACTTCACCAACCGGACGCAGGCCGAGGCGGTGCTGCAGCAGTTGTCGGCGTTCCCGCAGGCGTCCATCGTGGCAGCGGCGCCGGCCGCGCCGGCGGTTGTCGCCACAGCGCCTGCCCCGGCACCCGCTCCCGCTCCAGCACAGCCACCGGCTCCCGCGCCGCGTGCAGCGCCGACGCCGGTACCACCACCGGGTCCCGCGCCCGCGCCCAGTCCGATGCCGGTGCCTGTGCCGGTGCCAGCGCCGTCCACGACACCTGCGCCGGTGGTCCCTGCGCCGACTGTCCCGCCGCCGGTCGCACCTGCCGCACCCGCGGTCACTGCGCCCGCAATAGCCGAGCCGCCCGTGCTGAGTGCGGCCGAAGTGGAGACACGTTCCAATGCGCTGCTGGCGACCGCGCAGGCGGCCATGACGCAACTGAACTACCCAGGTGCGCTCGAGGCGCTCAACGAACTGCTCAACCTGCCGCCGAACCGCAACACCCGCACCGCGCAAGAGATGGCCGGCGTGGCGCGCGCACGCTCGGGCGATGTCGCTCGTGCTCGCATCGAGTTCGAAACCTACCTGCAGCTGTATCCCCAGGGCGACGGCACCGATCGCGTGCGACGCGAACTCGCTGCGCTGCCGGCCACGCCGGCGGCGGCCACCGAAGGCCGCCCGCGCCCGGCGACCGAAACCACGGTGACGGGATCGGTGTCGATGTACTACTTCGGCGGCAACGGCCAGATCCGCAGTCAGGACTTCAAGGACTCGCCGGTCGCCGGCCTGCCGCAGATTTCCGGCGACCCTCTGTTCAGCACCGACAAGACCAGCCAGCTGCTCAACGACGTCGACCTCAACTGGCGACAGCGCGACGGCGACCGCGACATGCGTTTCGTGTTCCGCGACTCGTACACCAGCGACCTCGAGCGCACCGACAAGAGCAAGAACCGCCTGTCGGCGCTGTACTTCGACTACAAGTCGATCAGCGGCGGCTACGGTGTGCGCCTCGGCCGGCAGTCGCCCACCGGCGGCGGCGTGATGGGCCGCTTCGACGGGGTTTCGGCCAACTACCTGCTGCGGCCCAAGATCAAGCTCGGCGCGGTGGCCGGCCAGCCGACCGACAAGTTCTTCGATTCGAAACGCCATTTCTACGGCGCCTCGATCGATGCCGACGGCCTGTTGCCGAACTTCGGCGCGGCGCTGTACGGCATCGAGCAGAAGATCGACAGCGAGGTCGACCGGCGCGCGGTCGGCCTGGAGATGCGTTACTTCAAGGGCGGCGCGTCGATCTTCTCGCAGTACGACTACGACATTGCGATCAAGGGCCTGAACATCGCCACCGTGCAGGCGACCATGATCATGGAGGACGCCACCGTCTTCAATGCGCTGTACGACAAGCGTGCGCTGAGCCTGCTCGCACTCGGCAACGGCCTCATCTTCGCCGACATCGCCAACCCGGGCCAGATCTTCACGCGCATCCAGGACAAGCTCAACGGACCGCCTGCCACCACGGTCGAAGCGCTGCGCGAGCAGATCAAGCTGACCACGCCCTACATCACACAGGGCCAGATCGGCATGACCAAGCCGCTGGACAAGACCTGGCAGGTCGGTGCCAGCCTGCAGCTGACGAGCATCGGCGCCATTCCGCCGGTGCCAGGCGTCGCCGGATTCGAGACCGAGCGCGCCGCGTCGGGCAACATCTATTCGCTGAGTGCGCAGCTGATCGGCCTGAACCTCTACTCGACCCGCGACACCCACGTGTTCTCGACCACCGCGATCTCGAGCGTCAGTCTGGACGGTTTGCTGCTCTCTTACAATCTCTCGTCGGTGGTGGGCGGGGTCTGGCAACTCGAGCCGTCCTTGCAGTACTACCGGGATCGCACGCCCCAGGGCAGCACGAGCCAGCGCTGGACGCCCGGGCTGCGCGTGACCTATCGCGGCTGGCAGCGCTGGGCGCTGGAGTCCAGCGTCACCTACGAGCTGGGCAAGGCCTCGCGGGTCGGGCCGGACCCGAACGATCCGGCACTGACCGTCACCACGAAGGAATCGTCCAACCGTGTCAACTACTCCCTCGGCGCGCGCTACGAGTTCTGACGCCGGGGAGCTGCCGACACTCACTGCCTCCGATCTCGCCTGCCGCCGCGGCAATCGCGTGTTGTTCCGCGGCGTCAACCTGGCGGTGCGCCCGGGCGAAGCCACGTGGCTGCGCGGGCGCAACGGCCGCGGCAAGACCAGCCTGCTGCGCCTGGCTGCCGGATTGGCGGTTCCCGAGTCCGGGAAAATTCTTTGGGGTGACAAGCCGGTGCGTGCGGCTGCCGGCTACGCCGCGCAGCGCGTCTATGTCGGCCACGCCAATGCCTTGAAGGACGACCTGAGCGTGACGGAGTCGCTCACCTTCCTGGCTCGCATGCACGGGCGCCCGAGCGACGCGCCGGCGATACGCGCCGCGCTCGAACGCATCGGCATGGGTTCGCGCCGCGATGCGCTGGTGCGCACACTGTCGCAGGGCCAGCGGCGCCGCGCCACGCTGGCCCGCCTGGCGCTCGAGCAACGCGCCTCGATCTGGATCCTCGACGAACCCTACGACGCACTCGATAGCGACGGCGTGCAGGCGGTGAACGAACTGCTTCACGATCATCTCGCGCGCGGCGGCAGCGTGCTGCTGACCAGCCACCTGTCGCCAGGCCACGCGGCGCCGACCCTCGCCGAATTTGACCTAGATCCATTTGCCTGATACTTGCTTGAGCGATCATCCATGGGAGCCGCCTTCAGTGCTGTCTACGTCCGCGACCTGCGATTGGCCCTGCGCCGCCGCGTCGAGGCCTTGCTGCCGGTGGTGTTCTTCATCGTCGCCGTCAGCCTGTTCCCCCTGGGCGTCGGGCCCGAGCCGCAGACGCTGCGCCAGATCGCGGCCGGCGTGGTCTGGGTGAGCGCACTGCTGGCGTCGATGCTGTCGGTCACCAGCCTGTATGCAGGCGATCATGCGGACGGTTCACTCGAACAAATGATCTTGTCAGGACAATCGGGTTTCGTCGTGGCCAGCGCCAAGGCCGCCGCACACTGGACGGTGACCGGTGCGCCGCTGGTGCTGGCGGCGCCGTTGATCGGCCTGCTGCTCGACATGAGCAGCGCCGCGCTCGGCACGCTGGTCGCGTCGCTGCTGCTCGGCACGCCGATCCTGAGCCTGCTCGGCGGCATGGGTGCCGCGCTGACGCTCGGGCTGCGCAGCGCCGGCGTGCTGCTGATCCTGCTGATCCTGCCCTTGGCGGTGCCGGCGCTGATCTTCGGCGCGGGCGCGGTCAGCGCGGTCGACAGCGGTGTGTCGACCGCCGGGCACTTCTCGCTGCTGGGCGCGCTGCTGATCCTCACCGCGCTGACGGCGCCGCTGGCCACCTCGTTCGCGTTGAGCATTGCGCTGGAGTGAAGAGCCGATGAACCGCCCGATCCGCTGGTTCACCTTCGCCGCGCCATCGCGCTTCTACTGGCTTGCCGGCCTGCTGAATCCGTGGCTGTGGACCATCGCGGCCGGCCTCGCATTGGCCGGACTTTATGTAGGGTTTTTCATCGCGCCGACCGACGCCACGCAGGGCGAGTCGTACCGCATCATCTTCATCCACGTGCCGGCGGCGTGGATGTCGATGATCCTGTACCTCGCGATGGCATTCTGGGCGGCGATCGGCTGGATGTTCAACGCGCGCATGGCCTCGATGCTGGCCCGTGCGATCGCACCGACCGGCGCGATGTTCACCTTCCTCGCGCTGTGGACCGGCGCCTTCTGGGGCAAGCCGACCTGGGGCACCTGGTGGGTCTGGGACGCGCGGCTGACGTCGGAACTCATCCTGCTGTTCCTGTATCTGGGCTACATCGCGCTGGTGGCGTCGATCGACGACGTGGTGCGCGGCGACAAGGCCGGCGCGGTTCTGGCCATCGTGGGTGCCGTCAACGTGCCGATCATTTACTTCTCGGTGCGTTGGTGGAACACCTTGCATCAAGGTGCCACCATCAGCATGACGGCAGCACCGAAAATGGCCCATACGATGCTGATCGCCATGATGCTGATGACCTTTGCCTTCTGGGCCTATGCCTTCGCGACGGTGTTCACCCGCGCACAGGCACTCGCGCTCGAGCGCGAACGCGACACCGACTGGGTGCGCGACATGGCGCTCGCGCGCAAGGAGCGATGATGAACTGGTCGAGCTGGTCCGACTTCTTCTCGATGCGCGGCTACGGCCTGTACGTGTGGGGCTCCTACGTCGTCACCGCCGCGCTGATGTTCGCCGAACCGTGGCTCGTCGCGCGCCACCGGCGCCAGGCCTTGCGCGCGGCCGCCGATCCCGCATCTCAGGAGGCTTCTTCATGAAACCACGTCACAAGCGTCTGGCCATCATCGGCGGCATCGTCTGCGCCGTCGGCGTGGCGGTGGGCCTGGTGCTGAACGCGTTCCAGAGCAACCTGGTGTTCTTCTATTCGCCGTCGCAGATCGTGGCCAAGGAGGCGCCGGTGAGCCGCACGTTCCGCCTGGGTGGCCTGGTCAAGGAAGGCAGCGTCAAACGCGACGGCACCGTGGTGCAGTTCGCCGTGACCGACACCGCGCAGACGATTCCGGTGCAGTACCAGGGCATCCTGCCCGACCTGTTCAAGGAAGGCAAAGGCGTCGTCGCCCAAGGCCAGCTGCGCGACGACGGTACCTTCGTCGCCCGCGAGGTGCTGGCCAAGCACGACGAGAACTACATGCCGCCCGAAGCCGGCGAGGCGCTCAAGCGCGCGCAGCAGTCCGGCGGCAACATGACCTCCAACGCCGCCACCGGAGGCAAGCCATGATCCCCGAACTGGGCCAGGTCGCGCTGCTGCTGGCGCTCGCGATCGCCTGCGTGCAGGGCACGCTGCCGATCGCCGGCGCCGCACAGGGCCGCCATGACTGGATGTCGCTCGCCCGTCCGGCCGCGCAGACGCAGTGCCTGCTGGTGATCTTTGCCTTCGGCTGCCTGACGTATGCGTTCATCTACAACGACTTCTCGGTGCTGTACGTCGCCTCGAACTCCAACTCCGCACTGCCGGTGGCCTATCGCATCGCCGGCGTCTGGGGTGGCCATGAGGGCTCGTTGCTGCTGTGGCTGCTGATGCTGAACCTGTGGATGCTGGCGGTTGCGCAGTTCAGCCGCCATCTGCCGGCCCCGGTGGTCGCGCGCATCCTGGCGGTGATGGGACTCGTCAGCGTGGGCTTCCTGCTGTTCATGCTGCTCACGTCGAATCCGTTCGAGCGGCTGCTGCCGGCGGCGCCCGACGGGCGCGACCTGAACCCGCTGCTGCAGGACCCGGGCATGGTGATCCATCCGCCGATGCTCTACATGGGTTATGTCGGCTTCTCGGTCGCCTTCGCATTCGCCATCGCCGCGCTGATCGGCGGCAACCTCGACGCCACCTGGGCGCGCTGGACGCGGCCGTGGACCACCGCGGCCTGGATCTTCCTCACGATCGGCATCGCGCTCGGCAGCTGGTGGGCGTACTACGAGCTCGGCTGGGGCGGCTGGTGGTTCTGGGACCCGGTGGAGAACGCCTCGTTCATGCCGTGGCTCGTCGGCACCGCGCTGATCCACTCGCTGGCCGTGACCGAGAAACGCGGTGCGTTCAAGTCGTGGACGGTGCTGTTGGCGATCATGGCCTTCTCGCTGTCGCTGCTCGGCACCTTCTTGGTCCGCTCGGGCGTGCTGTCGTCGGTGCATGCGTTCGCCACCGACCCCGAGCGCGGCCTGTTCATCCTCGCCTTCCTGGTGGTGGTGATCGGCGGTTCGCTGTCGCTGTATGCCTGGCGGGCACCCAAGGTCGGTCTCGGTGCGCGCTTCGAGCTCGTCTCGCGCGAGTCGATGCTGCTCGGCAACAACGTGATGCTGGTGGTCGCGATGGCCACCGTGCTGCTCGGCACGCTGTACCCGCTGGTGCTCGACGCGCTCGGCCTGGGCAAGATCTCCGTCGGCCCGCCGTACTTCGAATCGGTGTTCGTGCCGATCATGGCGCCGGTGGTGTTCCTGATGGCGATCGCCCCGCTGGCGCGCTGGCGCCAGGCCGCGCTGCCCGACCTTGCGCGCCGTCTGCGCTGGGCCGGCGTGGTCGCGGTGGTCGCCGCCTTTGCCACCGGCTGGGTGATGGGTCGCATCACGGCGATAGCCACGCTCGGTTTCCTGATGAGCTGGTGGATCGTGCTCGCGATCGCCACCGACGTGTGGGAACGCATCAAGCCCACCGGCATCGCCGGCGGCGCCGGTGTACTGGCGCGTGCACGTCTGCTGCCGCGCACGATGATCGGCATGATGGTCGCGCATCTGGGCGTCGCCGCCTTCGCCTTCGGCGTCAGCATGGTCAAGACCTACGAGATCGAGCGTGATCTCAAGATGGACGTGGGCGACACCACCGAGCTCGCCGGCTACGTGTTCACCTATCGCGGCGTGCGCGAGATCCAGGGCCCCAACTACGGCGGCGCGCAGGGCCTGATCGAAGTCACCCGCAATGGCAAGGCGGTGGCGACGATGCGCCCCGAGAAGCGCATCTACCGCGTGCAGCAGAACCCGATGACCGAAGCCGCCATCAATACCGGCTTCACGCGCGACCTCTATGTGTCGCTCGGCGAGCCGGTGGGCGGCAACGCCTGGATCGTGCGGGTGTACTACAAACCGTTCGTCGACTGGATCTGGGGCGGCTGCCTGCTGATGGCGCTGGGTGGCGCGCTCGCCGCGTCGGACCGGCGCTACCGGGCGACCAGCCGCGAGCGGGCGGCCGCGCCCGCCACCACAGCGGGTGCCGCACCATGAAGAGTCTGAAATTCATCCTGCCGCTGGCGGTGTTCTTCATCTTGGTGGGTTTCCTGGCGGCGGGCCTGAAGCTCGACCCGCGCGAGGTTCCCTCGCCGCTGATCGGCAAGCCTGCCCCCGGCTTCACGCTGACGCGGCTGGACGATGCCGCCAGGACCGTGCGCCGCGAGGACATGCTCGGCAAGGTGTGGATGCTTAACGTGTGGGCCTCGTGGTGCGCCGCCTGCCGCGACGAGCACCCGCATCTGGTGGCCTTCGCCCGCACCAAGGCGATGCCGATCGTCGGCCTCAACTACAAGGACTCGCGGCCCGACGGCCTGGGCTGGCTGTCGCGCTTCGGCGACCCGTACGACATGTCGCTGTTCGACCAGGACGGCCGCGTCGGCATCGATTTCGGCGTCTACGGTGTGCCCGAGACCTTCATCATCGACAAGCAAGGCGTGATCCGCTTCAAGCAGATCGGTCCGGTCACGCCGGCCATCATCGAGACGCGCATCAAGCCGCTTCTGAAAGAATTGTCTTGACCTACCCCCGATGCGCCTTCGGCGCCGCCCCCTCGAGGGGGCGCCACCAGCGGACCGGCGAAGCCGGCTCCGCGGTGGCCACTTGGCTGCGTGCGGCTTCGCGCGCGCTACTTCTGTGTGCGGCCATCGCGATCGGGCCGGTTTGCGCCAAGGAAGCCGAGCCCGCGTCGGCCGACCCGGTGCTCGAGGCGCGCATGCTGCGCATCGCCGCCGAGCTGCGCTGCCTGGTGTGCCAGAACCAGACCATCGCCGACTCGCATTCGGGGCTGGCGGAAGACCTGCGCCGCGAGGTGCGCGATCAGCTCAAGCGCGGTGCCAGCGACGACCAAGTGGTGCAGTACATGACCGACCGCTACGGCGACTTCGTGCGTTACCGTCCGCCGTTCAATGCCACGACCGCCGTGCTGTGGATCGGCCCGATCGTCCTGCTGCTCATCGGCCTGACGGTGCTGGCGATCGTGTTGCGACGGCGCACGCGCATGGCGCCCGAGCTGTTCGAGCCCGATGAGGATGAGGCGCGCGACGGTTCGCCGGTGCCGCCGGCGGCTGGCAGCGAGGTGACGCGATGACGGGCTTTCTGATCGGCGCGGTGCTGCTGGCGCTGGTGGCGCTCGCCATCCTGACGCGGCCGCTATGGCGACCCGCATCGGCGGCCGGTGCGGCCACCGCCGACGCGGCGGCGCAGGCACGCCAGCAGCTGCAGCAACTCGACGCGCTGCACTCCAGCGGCGCGCTCAACGACAGCCAGCACGCCGAGGCCCGGGCCAAGGTCGAGCGACAGCTCGGCGCCGCGTTGTCGGCAGCGCCGGCGGCGCCGCCGCGACCCGGCGCCCCGAAGGCGTTCATCGGCGGCCTGGCGGTCTTTGTGTGCACCGTCGCGGCGGTCGGCTACGTCACGCTCGGCACCCCCATCGCGCTCGATCCGGCCGCGGTTGCCGCGGCCGCCCGGCCGGCCGGCGGTGGTGACGGCGCCGGCCACTCGGTGACGATGGAGCAGATCGAGGGCATGACCGAGAAGCTCGCGGCGCGTCTGCAGGAGAAGCCCGACGACGCCGAAGGCTGGGGCATGCTCGGTCGCTCGTATGCCGTGCTCGGCAAGCACGACAAGGCGGTGCCGGCCTTCAAGCAGGCGATGGCCTTGCGCCCGAACGATGCGGTGCTGATTGCCGACTATGCCGATGCGCTGGCGGTCGTCAACGGCCGCAGCCTCGAGGGCGAGCCGAGTCGGCTGATCGACCAGGCGCTGCGGGTCGATCCGAACAACCTGAAAGCCTTGTCGCTCGCCGGCACGGCCGCCTTCTATCGCCGCGACTTCGCGGGCGCGCTGCGCCACTGGGAGAAGATGAAGTCGGTCGACCCCAACAGCCCGTTCGTGCAGCAGATCCAGGGCGGCATCGATGAGGCCCGGCAGATGATGGCGGCCAACCAGACCGGCGGCGCGGCCGCGGCGCAGCCCTCGCCTGCCACGCCGCCCGCTCCGGCGCCCGCTCCGGCGCCCGCGCCGGCCGAGCGGCCCGTCGCCGGCGGTGGCCCGTCGGTCAGCGGCACGGTGACGCTGGCTGCCTCGATCGCCGGCAAGGCCTCGCCGGAGGACACCGTGTTCGTCTTCGCCCGCCCGGCCGAAGGCCCGCGCATGCCGCTGGCCATCCTGCGCAAGCAGGTCAAGGACCTGCCACTGACCTTCAAGCTCGACGACAGCATGGCCATGTCGCCGACGGCCAAGCTGTCGTCGGCGCAGCGTGTCATCGTCGGCGCGCGCGTCAGCAAGCGCGGCGACGCGACCGCCCAGCCTGGCGACCTGCAGGGCCTGTCGGCGCCGGTGGCGCCCGGCGCGCGCGGCCTGAAGATCGAGATCTCCGAGGTCGTCGGCCCCTGAGCGGTCCGACGCCGCGCCCGTCGAGCCCATGGGGTATCTGGCCCTCTATGCCGCCGTCCTGATCGCACTGTGGGCGCTGTACCTGCGCCGCCAGCG
Organism: Burkholderiaceae bacterium; assembly: GCA_044222685.1. GTDB lineage: Bacteria > Pseudomonadota > Gammaproteobacteria > Burkholderiales > Burkholderiaceae_C > JAEUPI01. Next base: position 12,877 of record JBGAMU010000011.1, on the reverse strand, counting down.
GCGCATCCAGCGCGAGCACGAGCAGCAGTTGAAGGAGGCGGTGCAGGCCGGCCTCGTCGAGCCACCGTCGCTGCACCCGGTGATCGACCCGTTGCGCTGCCTGGGGTCCAGTTCGTGCGTCACCGCCTGCCCGGAGGGCGCGCTCGGCATCGTCAAGGGCAAGGCCGTGCTGATCAACGGTGCGGCCTGCATCGGCCACGGCGCCTGCCACAACGCCTGCCCGGTCGACGCCATCAAGCTGGTCTTCGGCACCGAGGCGCGCGGCATCGACATCCCGGACGTCTCGCCGCAGTTCGAGAGCAATGTGCCCGGCATCTTCATCGCCGGCGAACTGGGCGGCATGGGGCTGATCCGCAAGGCGGCCGAACAGGGCCGGCAGGCGATCGAGGTCATCCGCAAGCGCAAGGGCGGCCGGCACGACTACGACGTCGTCATCGTCGGTTGCGGGCCGGCAGGGCTGTCGGCGGGCCTGTCGTCGATCGAGCACAAGCTGCGCTACAAGCTGCTCGAACAGGAGGCATCGCTTGGCGGGGCAGTGTTCCACTACCCGCGCAACAAGGTCGCGATGACGGCGCCGGTGCGGCTCGCGCTGATCGGCAAGGTGCGCTTCGGTGAAGTGCAGAAGGAGAAGCTGCTCGACTTCTGGCTCAAGGTGGTCAAGCGCACGAACCTGCAGATCGCGTTTCGCGAGTGCATGGAGGCGGTCGAGCGAGACGGCGACGGCTTCATCGTGCGCACCAACACCGGCGCCTACCGGACCCGCAGCGTGCTGCTGACGATGGGCCGGCGCGGCAGCCCGCGCAAGCTGGAGGTGCCGGGCGAGGAGTCGCCCAAGGTGGTCTACCGGCTGATCGATGCGAGCCAGTACAGCGGCAAGGCCGTGCTGGTGGTCGGCGGCGGCGACAGCGCGCTAGAGGCGGCGATCGCCCTCGGCGAGGAACGCGACACCGAGGTCACGCTGTCGTACCGCAGCGAGGCCTTCTCGCGCGTGAAGCAGAAGAACCGCCAGCAGCTCGAGCAGGCTCAGCGCGATGGGCGCGTCAAGGTGCTGCTGGAGTCGACCGTGGCCTCGATCGAGCAGGACACGGTGACCTTGAAGACCAAGGCCGGCACGCAGAAGCTGCGCAACGATGCCGTCATCGTCTGCGCGGGTGGACTGCTGCCCACGCCGCTGCTCAAGAAGATCGGCATCACCTTCGAGACCAAGTACGGCAGCGCCTGATCGGCGTAGAATCGGCCACCGGGCCTGCGTTTCGCAGGGCCGGTTTTTTTTTGTCCGCTGACATGGAAATCTTCGACTACGACAACATCCTGCTTCTGCCGCGCAAGTGCCGCGTCGACAGCCGTGCGGAGTGCGACCCCTCGGTCGAATTCGGCGGTCGCCGCTTCGTGCTGCCCGTCGTGCCGGCCAACATGCGCACGGTGATCGATGAGAGCATCGCCCAGATGCTGGCCGGCAGCGGCCACTTCTACGTGATGCACCGCTTCGATCTCGACAGCGTGGTGTTCGCTCGCCGCATGCGCGAGCTGGGCCTGTTCGTCTCGATCAGTGCCGGCGTCAAGCCGGCGGACCATGCGGTAGTCGACCGGCTGGCGGCCGAGGGCATCGGCGCCGACTACATCACGATCGACATCGCACACGGCCATGCCGACAGCGTGCGCAAGACCATCGAGTACATCAAGCAGCGGCTGCCCAGTGCCTTCGTCATTGCCGGCAACGTGGGCACGCCCGAGGCGGTGATCGATCTGGAGAACTGGGGCGCCGACGCCACCAAGGTCGGCATCGGGCCCGGCAAGGTGTGCATCACGCGGCTGAAGACCGGCTTCGGCACCGGCGGCTGGCAACTGAGCGCATTGAAGTGGTGTGCCCGTGTCGCCACCAAGCCGATCGTCGCCGACGGCGGCATCCGCCACCACGGCGACATCGCCAAGAGCGTGCGTTTCGGCGCGGCCATGGTGATGGTCGGCTCGCTGTTCGCCGGCCATGAGGAGTCACCGGGCCAGACGGTCGAGGTCGACGGCAAGCTCTACAAGGAGTACTACGGCTCGGCGTCGGACTTCAACAAGGGCGAGTACAAGCACGTCGAGGGCAAGCGCATCCTCGAGCCGATCAAGGGGCGCCTGGCCGACACGCTGCGCGAGATGCGCGAGGACGTGCAGAGCTCGATCTCCTACGCCGGCGGCCGCGCCCTGGCTGACCTGCGCAAGGTGAACTACGTGGTGCTCGGCGGCGAGAATGCCGGCGAGCACCTTTTCATGTAGCGGCCGCGCGGACAGCGCCGGGTCGCTCCCACGCGGCCGCGCGACCCCCTCGGGGTGGCTGCGGTACTCCGCAGCGCGGGCATCATTCAGCGCGGGATCATCGCGCCGCGTTCGCCCTCGGGGTTTGCGCCCCAACGTCGCACCTTGGCCGCCAGCGATTGCTCGCGCTGTGGCGTCGCCGCCTGCGGGCAGGTGATGCCGTCGGCATGGTTGCGAGCGGTCGCCAGCAGCGGATCAGCGTCGCCGCCCATCGGTTGCGTGAAGTCCTCGGCCACCGTGCAGGCCGGCGCGAAGCCGTCGAAGTAGCGACCTTCGTTGCTGGCATTCACCGTCTCGAAGTTGACGATGTTGTAGGTCTCGCCGCAGCCGTCGTCGGTGGGCAGGAAGCCGACCGGCTTGCCGCAGGTGACGTCGCCGATCGGCACAACCGTCACGAACGGCCGCAGCGCATTGATCACCTGCTCGCTCGCGGAGCAGGTGCGCGCGCCCTGCAGCACGTAGACCCGGGTCAGCGCCAGCGCATTGGCTGGTGCACTGAAGAGGAACGTCGAGTTGTTGTCGGCCGCGCGCTTCACGTTGTAGAGCAGGCTGGCGTAGGTGGCCCCTGCGGTCCGCGTTGCATTCACGTACGACGCGATGTCGCGCCCGGTCGACACCAGGCCGCCGCCGTTGTAGCGCAGGTCGATCGCGAGTTCGGTGACGCCCTGGGCCGCGAAGGTCTGGAACGCCGCCGCCAGCGGCGACGCGGCCTGGCTGATCATGTCCTTGACGGCCACGTAGCCCATTTTGCGGCCGCCCGTGGTGGTGATCACGCGCGTGGCCGGCACCGGGGACAGCGGGAAGATCGCCGCGTCGAGGGTGACGCTGCGCTGCGCGGCGCCGTTGAGCAGCACCACGGCGATGCGCTGGCCGGCGGCATCGGGCGACAGAATCGAGAAGTCGTCGGCGGCGATCAGGTCGGCCGCGGTGCGGCCATTGATCGAGACGATGCGGTCGCCGCGGGTGATGCCGGCAGCGGCGGCCGGCGACAGCGGCTCGACATAGCGCACGAACAGCGGCTGTGCAGGAGCGCCGGCGACCTCGAGCCCGGCCACGAAGATGCCGTAGCCGAGCGACTGGCCATCACCGAAGAAGCGGTTAAAGCTCTCGGTGCTCTGGTGGAAGCTCCAGCGGTCGGCCGGGAAGTTCGGATCGGTGCCGGTGTAGAGCAAGGCGTTGAAGTACGCGTCGAGCGTCGGCAACGATCCCGGAGCCGGATAGGGGCTCAGCGCGTACCAGAAGTACCAGTCGTTGAAGTAGTCACGCAGCCCGGCCTGTCGCGACGGCACGTCGCAGGTCAGGCTGTCGCTGCCGCCGCCGCAGGCCGACAGCAGTGCCAACAGCAGGCCACCGAACCACAACTGGACGCGGCCGCGAGCGCCGCGGCGAGGTGACGAACGGGCGATAGAGGGCATGATCGGCTCCAGGTGGCGGCACGCCGGGTGCCTGCGGCGCGTCGATGAACGACATCGCCTGACCCTGAACCCTCGAACGCCCGTCCCCGTTGACAGGCAGCGCCCACGCGCGTCGACCGGCGCAGACGGGCACGCCACCTAGAATCGCGCCTCAGTGCTGGTGCCGGATCAGCCGACACACGAAGTTACTCCCGCGATGACGCAGCCGCTTGCCAAGTCCTTCGAACCCGCCGCCATCGAGGCGCGCTGGGCACCGCTGTGGGAGAAGAGCGGCGTCTACGCGCCGACGCTCGACCCGGGCCGACCGTCGTTCTGCATCCAGCTGCCGCCGCCGAACGTGACCGGCACGCTGCACATGGGCCACGCGTTCAACCAGACCATCATGGACTCGTTGACGCGCTACCACCGGATGCGCGGCTTCAACACGCTGTGGGTGCCGGGTACCGACCATGCCGGCATCGCGACGCAGATCGTCGTCGAACGCCAGCTGCAGGAAGCCGGCCTGTCGCGCCACGACCTCGGCCGCAAGAATTTCGTCGCCCAGGTGTGGGACTGGAAGAACACCTCCGGCGCCACCATCACGCAACAGATGCGCCGCATGGGCGACAGCGTGAGCTGGTCGCACGAGTACTTCACGATGGACGAGAAGCTGTCGACCATCGTCACCGAAACCTTCGTGCGGCTGTACGACGAGGGCCTCATCTACCGCGGCAAGCGGCTGGTCAACTGGGACCCGGTGCTCAAGTCGGCGGTGTCGGACCTCGAGGTGGAGAGCGAGGAGGAGGACGGCTTCCTCTGGCACATCCGCTATCCGCTGGCCGACGGTTCGGGCCATCTCACGGTGGCCACCACGCGGCCCGAGACGATGCTGGGCGACACCGCAGTGATGGTGCATCCCGATGACGATCGCTATGCCGCGCTGGTCGGCAAGCAGGTGCGCCTGCCGCTCACCGATCGCTCGATCCCGGTGATCGCCGATGCCTACGTCGACCGCGAGTTCGGCACCGGCGCCGTCAAGGTCACGCCGGCGCACGACGCCAACGACTATGCGGTGGGCCAGCGCCACCAGCTGCCGATGATCGGCGTGCTCGCGCTCGACGCCACGCTCAACGAGCTGGCGCCCGCGGCCTATCGCGGGCTCGATCGTTTCGAGGCGCGCAAGCGCATCGTCGCCGACCTCGATGCGCAGGGCCTGCTGGCCGAGACACGCAAGCACCGGCTGATGGTGCCGCGCTGTGCTCGTACCGGCCAGATCGTCGAGCCGATGCTTACCGACCAGTGGTTCGTCGCGTTGAGCAAGCCGGGCAAGGACGGCAAGAGCATCGCCGCCAAGGCGATCGATGCGGTCGACTCCGGCGCCGTGCGCTTCGTGCCCGAGCAATGGGTCAACACCTACAACCAGTGGATGCACAACATCCAGGACTGGTGCATCTCGCGTCAACTGTGGTGGGGGCATCAGATCCCGGCCTGGTACGGGTCGGGCGGCGAGCTCTTCGTCGCGCGCGACGAAGCCGAGGCGCGCAGCCGCGCGGCCGCGGCGGGCTACACCGGCACGCTGACGCGCGACGAAGACGTGCTCGACACCTGGTACTCGTCGGCGCTGGTGCCCTTCTCCACGCTCGGCTGGCCGGCGAAGACGATCGAGCAGGACCTGTTCCTGCCCTCCAGCGTGCTGGTGACCGGCTACGACATCATCTTCTTCTGGGTCGCCCGGATGATCATGATGACCACGCACTTCACCGGCCAGGTGCCGTTCCGCCACGTCTACATCCACGGCCTGGTGCGCGATTCGCACGGCAAGAAGATGAGCAAGAGCGAAGGCAACGTGCTCGATCCGGTGGACCTGATCGACGGCATCGCGCTCAAGCCGCTGCTTGACAAGCGCACGACCGGGCTGCGCAAGCCGGAGACGGCGCCGGCCATCCGCCAGTCGACCGAGAAGGAGTTTCCCGACGGCATCCCGGGCTACGGCGCCGACGCGCTGCGCTTCACGTTCGCCGCGCTGGCGAGCCTGGGCCGCAACATCAACTTCGACAGCAAGCGCTGCGAGGGTTACCGCAACTTCTGCAACAAGCTCTGGAACGCCACCAAGTTCGTGCTGATGAACTGCGAGGGCAAGGACAACGGACTGCTGGAGCACAGCAAGGCCGACTGCAGTCCCGGTGGCAAGGCGCACGGCTACCTGCGCTTCTCGTCCGCCGACCGCTGGCTCACCGGCGAACTGCAACGCGTGGAGGCCGCGGTGGCGCAGGGCTTCGCCGAGTACCGCCTCGACAACGTGGCCAATGCCATCTACCAGTTCGTCTGGGACGAGTACTGCGACTGGTACATCGAGATCGCCAAGGTGCAGATCGCGCAGGGCGACGAGTCGCAGCAGCGCGCGACGCGCCGCACGCTGCTGCGCGTGCTGGAGACCGCGCTGCGCCTGCTGCACCCGGTGGCGCCGTTCATCACCGCCGAGCTGTGGGACACGGTGTCGGTGGTGGCCGGGCGCAGGTCGGCCGGCTCGAGCGACACCATCGTCACCGCGCCCTACCCGCAAGCCCAGCTGGAGAGGATCGACCCGCAGGCCGACGCGTGGATGGCCCGCTTCAAGGCGCTGATGCTCGCCATCCGCAGCCTGCGCAGCGAGATGGGTCTGCAACCCGGGCAGAAGGTGCCGCTGTACGCGGTGGGCGATGCGGCCTTCATCAGCCAATCGGGTGCGCTGCTGTCGACGATCGGGCGGCTGGCCGACGTGCGGTCGTTCGACGACGAAGACGCCTTCGGCGCCGCGGCGGCGCAATCACCGGTGGCCGTGGTGGGCGACATCCGGCTGGCGCTGGTGGTACCGATCGACGTCGATGCCGAGCGCGCGCGTCAGTCGAAGGAGATCGAGCGGCTGCAGGGCGAGATCCGCAAGGCCGAAGCCAAGCTCGGCAACGAGAGCTTCGTGGCGCGCGCGCCGGCGGCCGTGGTCGAGCAGGAGCGTGCGCGGCTGGCCGACTTCAGGCAGGCGCTTCGCCGGCTTGAAGATCAACGGGATCGTCTGGCGCAGTCGGCCTGAACTCGGCGCGCGCCGGCGTTGCCGACAGCAGCTCGTCGATGCGCCGGGCCACTGCCCAGGCGCTACGGATGCGCGACTCGCGTGTGGTGCTGGCCACGCGCGGCGTGACCTGCAGCGTGTCGACCTCGTGCAGCGGCCGCCCGGGGTCGAGCACGCCGGGCTCCAGGCTGTCGAACCAGGCCGCGGCCATGCGGCCGGAGCCCAGCACCTCGGCCAGCGCCATCTCGTCGAACAGGCTCGAGTGCGCGATGCTCACCAGCACCTGGCTCTGCTTGCACGACGGCAGGAAGCGCTCCCCCAGCAGGCCGTGGTAGCGGGAGAAGTAGGTCAGCATCACGCACACGCCGTCGGCCTGCTCCATCAGCTCGCGCAGGCCCAGCGGCTCGACCTTCCAGCGGTTCCACAGCGTGTCGGATACGTGCACCGCCGGGTCGTAGCCGACCACGCGCGAGCCGAAGGCGCCCAGCAGCTGCGCCAGCGGACGCGCCGCCGGCGTCATGCCGATCAGGCCGACGGTGGCGCCGCCGAGCTCGCGGCCGACCAGCAGGCCCTCGGCGCTGAGCACCGGCACGCGGCGGAACATCTGCAGCAGCGCGCCGATCATGAACTCGGCCTCGGCGGTGGCGCTGGCGCTCACCGGCCGCACCACCTCGACGCCGGCACGGGCGCACGCGTCGGTATCGATGTTCTCGGCGCCCGAGCTCAGGCGGCCCACGGCACGCAGCACCGGCGCGTAGTGCAGCGCCTGGCTGTCGAGCGCCACCGACGGCGGGATGATCAGCGCGCGGACGTTGAACAGCGCCTGGCGGAACGCGCGCGGATCACGCGCGAGGTCGGGCGCATAACGCACCGCATGGCGCGCGACGAGCCAATGCATGACCTCCGGTTCGAGCGGTTCGACGATCAGCACGTCCATGCGTGTTCCAGCTCACTTTTCGAGCGAGACGCACCGATCGGCATGCCAGAATCCCTCATGTGACGCCCAACGATTTTATGTAAGCGATGTTGATCAAGAAGGCCATCTTCCCAGTCGCCGGTCTCGGCACCCGATTCCTGCCCGCCACCAAGGCGCAGCCGAAGGAAATGCTGCCCGTGGTGGATAAACCGCTGATCCAGTACGCGGTCGAGGAGGCCTACGAGGCCGGCGTGAGGGAAATGATCTTCGTGACCGGGCGTCATAAGCGGCCCATTGAGGACCACTTTGACATGACGTTCGAGCTCGAGGTAGCCCTTGAACAGGCGGGTAAAGCCGAGCTGCTCGAGGTGGTACGCCAGGTGAAGCCCGACGACATGGAGTGCATCTATGTCCGGCAGGCGCAGGCGTTGGGTCTTGGACATGCGGTGCTCTGCGGGCAAAGACTGGTCGGCGACGAGCCGTTCGCCGTGCTGCTGGCCGACGACCTGATGGTCGGCAAGCCGTCGGTGCTGAAACAAATGGTCGACCAGTATGCCGAGTGGCGCGCCACCATCCTCGCCGTGCAGGAAGTCCCGGCCGCGCACACCCGGCGCTACGGCATCGTGGCCGGCACCCCCGTGAACGAGCGTGTGATGGACGTGACACGCATCGTCGAGAAGCCGGCCCCCGAGGCCGCGCCCTCCCGCCTGGGCGTGGCCGGACGCTACATCCTGACGCCGGGGGTTTTCCACGAGATCCTGACCCAGCCGCGTGGTGTGGGCGGCGAGATCCAGCTGACCGACGGTATCGCCTCGCTGCTGCGCCGCGAGAAGGTCTTCGCCTATCGCTACGAAGGCAAGCGTTACGACTGTGGTAGCAAGGAAGGCTTCCTCGAGGCCAACGTGGAGCTGGCGCTCGGGCATGCCGAGCTGGGCGCAGGGTTCCGCGAGTTCCTCAAGGGCCTGGCGCTGTAGCGCCGGCGCCTGGCGCGCCTCAGCGCCGGCGCAGAACGTGCACGAACTCGTTGGCCGCGGCGCTCTGCTCGACCAGCTCGTTGCCGGTCTGGCGGGCAAAGGCCTGGAAGTCGCGTGTCGAGCCGGGGTCGGTGGATACCACGCGCAGCAGGTCGCCGCTCTTCATGTCGGCCAGCGCCTTCTTGGCCTTCAGGATCGGCAGCGGACAGTTGAGTCCGCGCGTGTCGAGGTCTTTGTGGGCTTGCATCGGGGCGTGGGGTCGGACGACGGCGGATTCTACGGGCGGCGCCCGAAGTCGATGAAACGCGGCTCGTGCCCGCGCGAGCGCAGCCAGTCGGCCAGCGCATAGCCGGTGCCGGCCGGCCAGCACATCACGTCCGCCGGCGCGAACAGCTTGTACTCCGCCAGTTCGGGCGAGAGGCGAACCTCGCCGCGAGCCTGCGCGTGGTAGGCGATGATCACCTGGTTCATGCGCTCGAACTCGTAGACGCCGATCAGCTTCAGCGCATCGATCTGCAGCGCCGTCTCCTCGGCCACCTCGCGCCGGATGCCCTGCTCGGGCGACTCGCCGGCTTCCATGAAGCCGGTGATCAGAGCGAACATGCGCCCGCTCCAGGCGGCGTTGCGCGCCAGCAGCACCTGGCCATCACGGTCGACGCACTCGACCACCGCCGCCAGCACCGGCGTCGGGTTGTTCCAGTGGGTCCAGGCGCAAGCCGGGCAACGCAGCCGGAACTTCTCGCCGCCGTCCTCCAGCGCCGGCAGTGACTCCAGCGCCGTCGCGCAGCGCGGGCAGAAGCGAAAGTCCTCGCGCACGATCAGGCCGGGAACACGCCGGTCGACAGATAACGGTCGCCGCGATCGCAGACGACGAAGACGATCGTCGCGTCGCGCGCTTGCTCGGCGACACGCAATGCGACCCAGCAGGCACCAGCCGCCGAGATGCCGCCGAACAGGCCCTCCTCGCGGGCCAGGCGGCGCGCCATGTCCTCCGCGTCGGCCTGCGACACCAGCACCAGTTCGTCGACCGACGTCGGGTCGTAGATCTTCGGCAGATAGGCCTCGGGCCACTTGCGGATGCCGGGGATGCGCGAGCCTTCGGCCGGCTGGGCACCAACGATGCGGATCGCCGGGTTCTTCTCCTTCAGATAACGACTGACGCCGGTGATGGTGCCGGTGGTGCCCATCGCGCTGACGAAGTGCGTGATGCGCCCTTCGGTCTGCTGCCACAGCTCGGGCCCGGTGGTCTCGTAGTGCACGCGCGGGTTGTCGCCGTTGGCGAACTGGTCGAGCACGCGGCCCTTGCCGTCGCGCTGCATCTGCTCGGCCAGGTCGCGTGCGTACTCCATGCCGCCCGAGCGCGGCGTCAACACCAGCTCGGCGCCGAACGCCTTCATCGTCTGCGCACGTTCGATCGACAGATCCTCGGGCATCACCAGCACCATGCGGTAGCCGCGGATCGCCGCGGCCATCGCGAGGGCGATGCCGGTGTTGCCCGACGTGGCCTCGATCAGCGTGTCGCCGGGCTTGATGTCGCCGCGCTCCTCGGCCCGCCGGATCATGCTGATCGCCGGCCGGTCCTTCACCGAGCCTGCGGGGTTGTTGCCCTCGAGCTTGCCGAGGATCACGTTGCCGCGCTCGCCCGCCAGCGCACCGGGCACACGCTGCAAGCGCACCAGCGGTGTGCCGCCGATGGCGTCCTCGATCGTCATGTAGCGTGGCATGTCGGTGCTTGTCGTTCTCGTCGGACTGCCGGATTGTCGCAGCGCACGCGGGTCGCGCGCAGACCCCATGCCATAATCCGCGCCCCAAGCGCTTGCACACCTGCCCGGGTGGCGAAATCGGTAGACGCAGGGGACTCAAAATCCCCCGCCGCAAGGCGTGCCGGTTCGAGTCCGGCCCCGGGCACCACCGATTCCCCATGCCACAGCTGCCTCCGGTCACCAAGGCGTTGATGCTGATCTGCACGGCGGTGTTCTGCATCGACCTGCTGACGCCGATCGAGGTCTGGCTGGCGCTGTTCCCGATCGGCAGCGGGCACTTCGGCCCCTGGCAGCTGGTGACCTACGCCTTCCTGCACGCCGACCCGCTGCACCTGTTCTTCAACATGCTGGGCCTGTGGATGTTCGGCGCCGAGCTGGAGCGGCTATGGGGCCAGAAGCGCTATCTGCACATGCTGCTGGCCAGCGTGCTGGCCGCTGCGGTGGTGCAGCTGTTGTTCAACATGGTGACGGGCTCGCGCGCACCGACGGTGGGCGCCTCGGGCGCCTTGTTCGGGCTGCTGCTGTGCTTCGGCATGCTGTTCCCGAACCGCACCATCATGCCGCTTTTCCCGCCGATCCCGATGAAGGCGCGCACCTTCGTCATCGTGTTCGGCGTGCTCGAGCTGCTGCTCGGGCTGCAGGGGCCCACCGGCGTGGCCCACTTCGCCCACCTGGGCGGCATGCTCGGCGCCTGGCTGATGCTGCTGTACTGGCGCGGCCGGCTGCCCTTCGGCGGACGCCGCTGACGCGAGGCCGCCGGCCGGGCATGCGGCTTGCAGCCCGCCTGGGCGATCGGGGATGACAAGTCGGCGCCACTGCGCCATGCTTTGGCCCTGGAAACGCCCCGACGGGAGCACCACCATGCACCTGCGCCTGCCCTTCCAACTGTCCTTCTCGCTCGCCGAGTGGCTCGCCGCTCTCGGTCTGGCCCTCGCGGCGACCGCCGGCGCCCATGCGCAGGCCGGCAACGACCTGGAGGCACGGTCGCGTGCCCTGCAGCGCGCCAGCGCGGCCGTCGTCGGCATCCGAACCCAGGCGGTCGACGACGCGCGCTCCAACAACACGCTCGGCCGGGAACGCCAGGGCTCGGGCGTGGTGGTCGACGACAAGGGGCTGGTGCTGACGATCGGCTACCTGATCCTGGAGGCCGAACAGGTACAGCTGGTCACCGACGACGACCGCGTGATCCCCGGCCGCGTGGTCGGCTACGACGTGGCCACCGGATTCGGCCTGGTGCAGGCGCTGGCGCCGCTGCGCATCGAACCGGTACCGCTCGGGCAGTCGGCGCGGGTCGGCGAGGACGAGCCGCTGATGATCGCCAGCGGTGGCGAGACCGGCGCCGTCAGCGTGGCGCGGCTGGTGTCGCGCCGCGCCTTCGCCGGTTATTGGGAGTACCACATCGAGGGCGCGCTGTTCACGTCGCCGCCGCGCGGCGATCACAGCGGCGCGGGCCTCTTCAACGGCCGTGGCGAGCTGGTCGGCGTCGGTTCGCTGCGCGTGACCTATGCGCGCGGCGACAACCAGCCGCGCCTGCCGGGCAATATGTTCGTGCCGGTCGACCTGCTGCGGCCGGTGTTCGACGAGCTCAAGCGCAGCGGCACCACCACCGCCAGCCGTCGCGCCTGGATCGGCATCAACTGCGTCGAGGACGAAGGCCAGGTGAAGGTCATGAAAGTCAACGACGACAGCCCGGCCGACGTGGCCGGCCTGCAGGAAGGCGACCGCATCCTGCGCATCGACGGCACCGCGATCACCGCGCTCGGTCAGCTGTGGCAGACGCTGTGGCGCGGCGGCGCGCCCGAGCGCGAGATCACCCTGGAGATCCAGCGCGAGGACAAGACCGAGACGCTCAAGGTCTACAGCGTCGACCGCGCCAAGACGCTCAGGCGCGCGCAAGGCGTCTGAACGCCTCGTCGATGCTTGGATAGCGCAGCTGCAGGCGCAGCTCGCGCTTCAGGCGTGTATTGACAAGCCGGCGCGACTCACCCAGGAACGACAGCTGCATCGGCGACATCTGCTGCGCCGCCTGCTCACGCGTCAGCCGCGGCACCGGCGGCAGCCCGGCCAGCGCGGCCACATGGTCGAGGTGCTCGCCCACACGCTGGTGGCTGTCGTCGCTGACGTTGATGGCACGCAGCGTCGGTCCGCGCAACAGGGCCGCCACGCAGGCACGCGCCAGGTCGTCGGCATGCACGTGATTCGTATAGACATCCTGTGCATCGACCAGCGCCGGCACGCCACGGCGCACGCGCTCGCGCGGGTCGCCGCCGTCGCGGTCGAAGGCATAGATGCCCGGCACGCGCAGCACGCTGAGCCGCACGCCCGACGCGCGGGCGAACCAGCGCAACCGCGCCTCGGCATCGACACGACGGCGCGCGCGGTCGGTGGCCGGCCGCAAGGCGCGGCCCTCGTCGACCAGCGCGCCGGCGCAGTCGCCATAGACGCCGGTGGTGCTCGCGTAGACCAGCCGCCGCACGCGCCCG